>CAZNLH010000004.1:0-106162 GCA_964573995.1 uncultured Gemmatimonadota bacterium | reverse complement strand
ATGATCTCGGTGATGTGCTCTATGTTCAGGTGCTTCGCAACCTTTCGAGACCACTTCAGTTCATCGTAGGTGGGATCGTCGAAGCCTATGCTGAACGTGGCCGGCTCCTCCATCGAGGCCACTATCAGGGAAGAGTCCACCCCCCCCGACAGGAACGCTCCCAGGGGAACATCACTGATCAGTTGCCGGCGGACCGACTTCGCAAGCGTCTCGTCGGTCAATTCTTCCCAATCGCCATCCGTCAAGCGGGTCGAATCGTCCGAGACGGGCACATCCCAGTATTCCCGGGGGGAGCACGACGGATTGAAGAGGTCTATTTCCATCATCGTTCCCGGCTCCAGCTTGCGGACCGACTTGAAAAGCGTCGCCCTCCCCGGCACGTATTCCCATGTCAGGAATTCTCCCAGCGCGTCCATGTCGAGTTCCCTCTTTACGAGACCGCTCGACAGGATCGCCTTGATCTCCGATCCCCACACCACGAACTCATCGTTGTAGGAGTAGTAGAGTGGTTTTATCCCGATGTGATCCCTTACCAGGAACAGTTTCTTCTCCCGGCGGTCATGCAATGCAAAGGCGAACATGCCGTTGAAATGCCTGGGAAAACTTTTCCCGTATTCTTCGTAGGAATGGACGATTACCTCCGTGTCGGTGTTGGTCTTGAAGATGTGTCCCCTCGATTCGAGATCCTTCCTCAATTCCAGGAAGTTGTAGATTTCTCCGTTGTATACCGTCCACACCGACCCGTCTTCGTTGAAAATCGGCTGGCTTCCTCCCTCCAGGTCGATCACCGAGAGACGACGCATCCCCATCATCACGTTGTCGTGGATATCGATCCCCTCCTCATCGGGGCCACGGTGAGATATCGACGCGCACATCTCTTCCAGTGCCTCCACCCCCAGGGGCAGGTGGTTTCGAAAACCCGCTATTCCCGCTATTCCGCACATCCTGCAACCATCCCGAGAAGGTTCTTGATCTTTCTCCGGTAAACGGCCCTGGAATACTTCTCTTCGTAGAGCCTCGTCGCGTTGGCGGAGAGGCGATCCCTCTCCCCATCAGGGTCGAGCGCAGAGAGGATACCGCGCCCGATGTCTTCCGGGACAGGATCGACAATTAACGCGACGTCTTCACTCAATACCTGGGTATGAGAATAGATCTTCGTCGCCACGATGGGGATTCCGCTCGAAAGATACTCGTATATCTTAAGTGGGGTGTTTGTGCCGCTGCTCCTCGGGGAGACGAGGACCGCGGCCTTCCCCAGGTAGCACTTTGCCTCGGCCTGAGTCACCTGCCCTGTGAACGAACAGTCGTCCCCCAGGCCCAGGTCCCTTGCCATGCCACGATAATAATTCACCTGGGACGGAGTGCCACCAACGACCACCAGGAATGCATCTTTCACCTCCGCCGCGACGCGTTGAAAGCCTCGAAGGAGGATATCTATCCCCTGGTACGGCTCCAGCGTTCCGGTATACACGACACATCTCTTCCCCGCCGGCAGGAGTTCGGCCGCGCCCCTCACGGCGTCCCCTGGCGGACATACGCCGCGACCGTCCTCCCCGGTCGCCAGCCTCACACGGTCGAAAATCGAGTTTTCTATCAGGAAGTTCTTCCCCTCGCATCCATCTATCGTGTTCACGTAATCGTAGAGATCGGGGCAAATCGTCACGATTGCCTCCGCCCTCTTCAAACTCGCGTCCTCAAGGGCCTTGAAGACGCGAATCAGCGCGTTCGACTTCGAAAACTTGAAATTCCGCAATTGCTGCGGCAAACTCGAGTGCATATCGTAGATCAACTTGAACCCGAAAAGGGGCTTCAGGAACAGGCAGATAAAGACCGCCTCCTCGTGCGCGTGCACGAAATCATACCTGTGCCGGAGAAGGAGCCCTACCGTCCAGATGGTCATGAAGATATCGAGAAACAACTTCAAAAACGACGGCCCGACCCTTACGCTTCCCAGGAATGAAAAGTCCGGAATCCTGATGATGCGCACGCCGGGTATCCGCACGTCCTGCCCCTGGCCGTAAGTCAGGAGGTCTATCTCCACCCCCTCCTCCGAGGTGATCAGCGACCTGTAGTATACGCTGAAAGGGGTCCCTCTCGGCGTAAAAAAGGGCTGTGGGGCAATCACGAGCGCCTTCATCTTTCCCCTCCGCTCAATCTCACTTTGGGCCTGCGGATCTGCATGGCCAATTGATTCCTGATGAAACGCAGCGGGCTTTCATGCCTCCCGAAGGGCCTCAAGGGCGCAGACCCCTCGAGTAGGATCTCTTTTATTGCCCTCGCGGGGCGGTCATGATCCATCCTCCCTTCCACGCTGAATCCATAGGTTCCAACCCTCCTGCACTCCGATTCGAAGGGCAGGGGATCGCTCCCGGGCATCACCCTTATCCTGTCCTTCATCCCCCCCAAGTCCAGGCCAGGAAAAGGCAAGAAGGAAGGTCGCCCCCCGTTGTCGCCCAGGAAAATCCCTCTCCCCGGCATGCCGCAGAGGTATTCTCTCAGGACCCTCCCCCTTCTTCCCGTCCATTTTCCAAACCCCCACGGGATCACGGCAACTGCCCCCTTGTCCTCGACCATGTCTATCGTGTCGGCCATCGTCGACCCATCGTCGAACTTGTAATCTGTCCCTATCGCCAGCACTTCGAGTCTCTCAGAGGTAACTATCTGGCGGCCCTGTATCAATATGAGCGGATCATCATTGCCCCTGCGTACCGCGAGAGAACAACTCTCCATCGTCCCGGACACGCTACATCCGGATTGCCCCACTGAACCACCCGGACGAGCGACCGCGGTTTCTCGAAGGGTCGTGAACCACCCCTGCCCGGACCCC
The DNA here is from genome assembly GCA_964573995.1 of uncultured Gemmatimonadota bacterium. Taxonomy (GTDB): domain Bacteria; phylum Gemmatimonadota; class CAZMKB01; order CAZMKB01; family CAZNLH01; genus CAZNLH01. The sequence goes on along the minus strand of CAZNLH010000004.1, from coordinate 103,335 downwards.
TCCGTCAGAAATAGAACGGGGCAATACCCGCCTTTTGGTCCCGCCCTGCCGGCCTCCATCGCAAGGTTGCGAGACGCATACTCGAAGAACTTAGAGAGGTCGAAACAGCTGTAAATATGGACGTGCGCATCTATGAACAGTGCTGTGTTCCCCATGCGTTCAAGCCAAGGAGTGAGTTGGCCGCCGTCCAGGCTTCCTCTATTCGCAAAGTGGACCGGCACTAACTGTCAAGGACCCCCTACCCACCTTCCATACCTGCGTTGCAAGTATGGTGCCGCTACTGCGATTCTCCGCCACGAGTCGTATTGCACGGCGGGGCTTCAAGGTCGTTCGCGTCACTGTAGGTAGCCGAGCGCCTTGAGTGCCTCGATGTCCTCCGCCTTCAGTTTCATGGAATCCTGGACGTTCCGCACCGGCGTGGTTTCAGTCCAGCGCTCCAGGCGCCGCTCCAGGGCAGCGAGAGGCCCCGGAGACTCCGCCGCAAGGTTCCTGGCCTCGCCCGGATCGCGGGCCAGGTCGAACAGTTCCTCTTCGCCGGGCCCTGATCCCGATATGAGGTGTCGAGTCCCCTCGATAAGGGAGAGTTTGAACAAGGAACCGCGCTCCTGGTACGTTTCACTCACAGCGTAATCTGTAGAGGGCTTGCCGTCCTCCAGGAGAGGGAGGAGCGATTCGCCCTGGATCTCTTCCGGAATCTCCAGCCCAAGGAGATCGAGGATCGTCGGCATGATGTCGACTGTCCGGACGATGTCGGGAATCCTGCGGGGAGCGCGATCCGCAAGCGGTGCGTTGTAGATGATGAGCGGGACATGACAGACCGAACGGTAGAGAAACCTGGCATGGCCAACGTTGCTCCCGTGGTCGAGCAGTTCTTCCCCGTGATCGGAGGTCACGACGAGACATGTCCCTTCTGTAGACCCAAGGCGCTGTAGCAATCCCCACAACTCCCCGAGAAGATAGTCGACGTACCTGACCTCTCCTGAATAGAGGCCCCGGAGCCTTTCGATGTTCGCCTCCGTCGGATCGGCACGGCCCTCGGCGACCGCCTCGGGGTATCGGGCCCCCGCTATGGCGGGATCTACAAATCCCGCCGGGGGCGAGTAAGGTTCATGAACGTCGTAGAGGTGAATCCAGAGGAAAAAGGGCTCGCCGGAATACCGCCTCAACCATGACGAAGCGAGTTCGATCACGTGACCACCCCTCCGGTGCGGCTGGTCGTATATGAGGGACAGCAGTTGCGTACGCTCGAGGACCGCCAGCGTGAAGGTCTCTTCCTTGTACGCGCTGAGGAAGTAGTCGAATCCCCGTTCAAAACCGTACTTGCGGTCGAGCGGAAGGGCGTGGATGATGGCGCCCGTCCGGTATCCCGCGGATCTTAGGATCCGAGGGAGGGTTTCAATCGCCGGGTCGATCGACCACCCGTTGTAGAGGAGCCCATGGCTTCTCGGATAAAGCGAAGTCATCAACGAGGCGTGAGAAGGGCCGGTGAGGGAAGACGCCGTGTAGGCCCTTTCGAAGAGGATCCCTCCCCGGGCAAGGGAATCGATGAAGGGCGTCCTCGCGTGTTCCGAGCCGTAGCAGCCGAGGAAATCGGCCCTCAGGGTATCTATGGTAACAAGAATGACATTGCCTCGCCCCCCCCCTCTCCCGGTATGGCGCCTGGATGATGCCCTCCCCGCAAGCATAGGCAAGAGGATCGCTGCTGCGAGCAACAGCGCGATGAGCGACCGAAAGAATCGCGACATCAGGTAATACGCGAGTGTCGCAGACATCGACGCGACAATGAACGCCGTTGCCTCCTCTCTCAAATGTATATGCGGCGAAAGGTGGATACCAGACGCGTCTAAATCGGCCCATCCCACGAGTTCCCCCATCAGGTGATACTCGATGAAGAGATACACCACGATGAAGACGAACAGGGTTTCCCCGGCCCGCCACGAGACCGGGCGCCCTCCACTCCATCGACCGTATAAAAGGATGGGAAGAGAAAGACCCAGGGCGCAGGCGGTGAGGAGCACCGCGAAGATGGACATCGCGGGGATCACAACACTGAGATCCGGCAGCAGGTGCCCGGATCCTGAGCCCAAAAAGATGTCTATTCCCGATAATACCAGGGCGATCAGGCAGCAGATGCCCAGGAAACCGGGTAGACCGGATGGATGAAATCCCCTGGAAGAGCCTTTCCCCATATTGCCGCTTACCCTCCGCCGGGCGCATTCACCCGCCCGGCTCGACCCTCCAGTTGCAGCACCCCGGCTTGACCCTCCTGATCAAAACCGGGAAATACACCTCTGGAAATTCAACCCCGACCACACCGGGGTTCCCTTTTCCGCCGTTGCCCTCGGGCGGGAAGACCTCGAATGAAGTAGACTCGAACCCTTAATATATATATCTGGAATATCCCTAACACAAGGCCGACACGTTGTATATTACGATTCCAGATGTGGCGCCCTTTCCTATCTATCGGCGAGGCGGCGCAGGAGCGCGAGGTTCCGCCGGTCCATCCCTTTCCCTCCATCCTTAGGGGTCTCGATGATCATCGGGAGGTCTCTTAGGCGCGGATCGGCGACGAACTGTCGGAACCCCTCCCGCCCGATCTCCCCCTTGCCGATGTGCGTGTGCCTGTCGACGCGGCTGCCGAGTCCCTTCCGGCTGTCATTGAGGTGGACCAACTTGAGATATCCGAGGCCCACGACCTCGTCGAATCTCTCCATCGTCTCCCTATATGCAGATCGGTCCCGAACGTCGTACCCCGCAGCGAAGATGTGGCACGTATCCAGGCAGACCCCTATGCGGTCCCCCGCCCCGACTCCGTCGATCAGCCACCTCAACTCCTCGAAGGTGCTCCCCAGAGATGTACCCTGGCCCGCCGTCGTCTCGAGCAGGATCCGGACTCCCGCTCCACGTGATGCCCTGAGCACCCGACTCAATGCCTCCACGACCAGGTCCAGTCCCTCCTCGACACCCGCTCCCCTGTGGGCTCCCGGGTGCATTACCATGCAATCAAGGCCAAGCCTCTCGTCGCGATCGATCTCATCGGCGAGGGCCCTGATCGAACGCTCCCGGAGCGTCTCATCGGGGGAGGCAAGGTTGACAAGGTAGGAATCGTGGGCGATGACGCTGCAGAAGCCCCCCTGGCGGACCAGCCTCCTAAACTCCAGGGCCTCGGCCTCCTCTATCGGCCTGCCGTGCCACCGGTTACTGTTCGCGGTAAAGACCTGGAAGGCACGGCAGCCGAGATCGGACGCACGCGACGCGGCGAGGGGAAGGCCTCCCGCTATTGAGACGTGCGCCCCGAGGCATAGGCCCCGGCCGATGTTCTCCCGGTCGGCCATCCGGCCCTTCTCCCTATATCGGCAGGAATCCGCCATCGATGCCGATGGCCTGTCCCGTGATAGCGGATGCCTCCTCCGAGGCGAGGAACAGGACGAGGGGGGCGATTTCTTCGGGCTCGAGGTAGCGGCCCATGGGTATACGCGAGAGGCGCTCCCTGATGAGTTCCTCCTCGCTCTGTCCGAGGAGGGCCGCCTCGACAGGCCTTACCTCCCCGGCCATCCGGGTCTCTACAAAACCCGGGCAGATGGCGTTGACGGTGATCCCCCGGTCGGCGACCTCGAGGGCGAGGGACCTGACGAGGCCTATCACCCCATGCTTGGAGGCACTGTAGGCGGCACCGAACCTTGCGCCGATCTTTCCAGCGACCGACGCGATGCAGACGATCCTGCCCCACCCACTCCCCTCCATCCGGTTCAGGGCCTCCCTGAGGCAGAGGAAGGTCCCGGTGAGATTCACAGACAGGATGTTTTCCCATGAAGACAACTCAGTACCGGACACTGGGGCCAGCTCGAGCACGCCGGCCGAGGTGACGAGGATGTCGAGCGAGCCGAGGTGCTCCACGGTCTCCTCCGCCATCTGGATCACTGCCCGCTCGTCCCGGACATCGACCGTGATCGCGAGCGCTGACGTCCCCGATGCTTCGCACTCTTCCTTCACCGCCCGCACCTCCGCCTCCACCTCCGACGCAACAGCCACCCGATGGCCGGAGCGCGCGAAGGCGAGGGCTATCTCTCTCCCGATCCCCCGTCCCCCCCCCGTTACCAAGGCCACACGCTTCAATCGTTTCATGTCTCTCCTTTTTCTGCCCCCATCGCTTGCCCCGCGGAGAAAAAAAAGACCCGTCGGCCTGTACGCCCCGGGCACCCCTTGCCTGCCATCGGAATGGCGAATTACAAGGCTGACTCCTTGTAATACCGGTACCTTCCCAGGTGCCACCCCCCGCTGACCGTCAGGACGGAGCCCGTGATATAGGCCGCCCGCTCGGATACGAAGAAGAGGACGGCCTCGGCTACGTCATCGGCGGTCCCAAACCTCCCAAGTGGAATCTCTCCCAGGATCTCTTCCCGCTTTTCGCGTGAGAGCCTGCTGTTATCGATCACGCCGGGGGAGACCACGTTTACCGTGATCCCATGCTGGGCCTCCTCTACGGCCAGGGACTTGGAGAGGGTGACCACTCCCGTCTTCGAGACCTCGTAAGGCGTCGTATCCGGGGCCGACTTGGCAAACTCGGCGTTCACCCAGGCCAGGTTCACGATCCGCCCCCAATTCCCCCGGCGCATCAAGGGGAGGGCATACCTGCAGCAGTAGAAAGCGCTGTGGAGGTTGCTGTCGATGACCCGGTGCCACTCGGGGCTCTCCAGTCGGGATATGGGTCTGACGAGGAAATCCCCCACGTTGTTGACCAGTATGTCGAGCCCGCCCCAGGCCGCATCAATACGGCTCATCATCTCTATCACGTCGTCTTCGACCGTCACGTCCGCCTGGATCGCCAGGGCCGTGTTTCCCTGCGACCCGAGCCGCTCTGCGAGTTCCTTCGCCTCGTCCGCGCTGCCCCTGTAATTGACAACAACACGGCAGCCCTCCCCGGAGAGCCTCTCGACCACTCGGCGCCCGATTCCCCGGGCGCTACCCGTCACGAGGGCCCGCTTTTCACCGAGACCGGTACTCCCCGATGCCGCTCCAGGTCCTCCCCCCATCCCTCATTCTTTCCCTTCTTCTGGAGCCAGTTCGACCTCCCTCTTGCCCCCAGGATCTGTTACCTCCAACCTTATATCCTCGTCCTTGGAAATCTCGACAAGCACCTGGTCGAGATCATCGATGTCGGCAATCCTCCCGCCCTGAAGGGCTGTAATGACATCACCCCGCTTGAGGCCCGCCTCCGCGGCGGGACTGCCCTCCTCGACACGAGACACGAGCACTCCCTCATCCACTCCATAGTCCATCGCCTTGAAAAGGTCCTCGCTGCCGGCCTGGACCTCGAATCCAAAGCGCCTGGTAAGGTCCGACTCAACCAACCACCCGGTCAAATCCGGGTTCGAAGACCTGTCCATGACATCGGCGGCCACAAAGATCGGGGACCCCTCCCGCAGTGCCAGCGCTATGGCGTCGCTGGGGCGGCTGTCTATGGTCTTTACATCCTTGCCCGTCTTGATCTCGATTTGCGCAAAAAAGATATCGTCCTTGAGGTCGTTGATGACCACGCGCTCCACCTTGGCGTCCAGGCCATCGATGATATCCTTCATCAAGTCGTGGGTCATCGGCCTGGTTGTCTCGACCTCTCCGAGCCCGCGGGCGATTGCGCCCGCCTCCTCCATGCCCACGAATATCGGCAACACCTTCCTGTATTTTTTTCCCACGAGGATCACCACCGGCGACTTCGTACTCGGATCCATGACGAGACCTCTCACGTCCACCTCGAGACAATCGTGACTGTCATCGGACCGAACGAGGTATTCAGAGAAGATCAGGAGGATTATGCCGGCAAAGACCGCGATGAAAAGGGATGATCGGCTCATGACTCACCTCTGTTTCCTGCCTTTGGAGCCCTTTTTACTCAAAAGGCCCTCGTTTTCAAGGATAGCAGAAACCCACTGGATGTCAAGTTCTTCCAGTTTGGACTTCAAGGGAACACCGTTGCCGTCCCAACCGATCATCCCGTAGTAGGTCCCCAAGGCGGCCCGCAGTTCATCCTTCTTTATCGCCACCCCGCTCAAAGGACCCGATGGGAAGGGTTGAAAAAATCTCTCGGGTAACCAGTCGTCCCGGCCCGTAATTCCCGAAAGGAGGTTAAAGGCACGGGTCAAATGGACGGCCCGCTCTCCTACCTTCATCAACTCCCAAACGGTCGTGTTCCACCCGGTTGCACCCCTCACGAGGTCCCTTACCCGGTGGTGATCGTACGGGAGGAAGTAGCAGAGTACCAGGCAGTTGAGCATGTGCCGCCAGTTGGTCTCATAGAGAAAGAGCCTCACCTTTTCCGGGCCGAGGTCGTTTACGGCAAGGGGATTCATGATGCCGAGCGCCCTTATCTCCCTCATGGCTCCCCCCTCCCTGGAATAGATCGAATCGTGCAGGTTGTGGCAATGATCGGCCCCAGTGGGCGATACGGCATATCCCAGGCCAAGTCCCATCTTGTACCTCGGCTCGTGCATTGGAACTCCCTGTCCCTTGACGTGCATAACGCACTCCATCGCCTCGGGCCCCATCTCCTTCGCCGCCAGATACGGGCCCTCCGCGAGTAGATCGCCGATTCCCTTCCTCTCCACTATCATACCGAGCAGGGCGAGCATCTCCTCTCCCCTTCCGAACGAGAGGTCGAGGCCTCCGAAGTCTCCCCGGCCGAGGATCCCCCTCTCGAAGCACTCCATGGCGAATGCGACCGAATTCCCGGCCGAAATGGTATCGAGCCCATAGGCGGCACAGAACTCGTTCGCCCTGGCCAGGCAGAGGAGGTCGTCTACTCCGCAGTTGGACCCCAGAGCGGCGAGGGTCTCGTACTCGGGCCCCCCATAACGCCTATCGACACTCTGTCCCTTATTCACCTCCACCACCCGCTTGCACCGGACCATGCAGGCGAAACAGGTCTCATTGCCGATCAGGATCTCCTCCTTCATCTTCTCGCCACTGATCGATCCCGCCCCTTCGAAGGAGCCCTCCATGAAATTCCGGGTCGGAAGCCCCCCTGCGAGATGGAGGGGGAAGAGGACGCCGGATGTGCCGGTATCCCGCAACCCTGCGCAGAGATCGCTGAAATTATCTTTTAGCCAACGCGTTGTATCCCTGAAGATGCTACTGTCGTACACCCTGTTGTTATTCCCTCCCTTCACCGATATGGCCCTCAGGTTCTTGGAACCCATGACCGCACCCAGGCCGCACCTGCCGGCAAAGTGGTGCAGGTCGTTGACGATACAGGCGAACCTAACGAGGTTCTCGCCAGCAGGCCCAATCTGGCAGACCCTCGCTCCCCTTTCACCGACCTCCTCCCTGATCCTCTCTTCCACCTCCCCCGTCACCATCCCCCACAGAGCGGACGCATCCCTGATAGATACATCATCGCCCGTGATATGGAGATATACCGGCCTGTCGCTCCTTCCGGACACGATCACCGCGTCGTACCCCGCTCGCTTCAACTCCGCCCCCCAGTACCCCCCGGCCTCGGCGTCACCGAAGCCGCCAGTCAGCGGAGACTTGGCTCCCACGCTGTTTCTTCCGCTGCCGGAGACGGGCGCTCCCGTCAGCGGCCCGGCGGCAAAGACCAAGAGGTTGTCGGGACCCAGGGGATCTACGTCTCCCATGACCTCCTTCAACAGATAGCGAGATATCAGGGCCCTTCCGCCGAAATAGGTCCTGTAAAATGTGTCGTCGGGGCGCTCGATCCTCCTTTCACCCGTGGATAGATCCACGCGAAGGATGCGGCCTCTATATCCTGAATTCTCTCCCAAGCCTGCCTCATCCCCCCGCTATCGGCTCGAAAAACTCCACGTGGTCACCATAGCTCAAGACATGTCCCCTTTGCGCCAAGACCCCGTTTACGCCGATGATCCAGACATCCTCTTCCACCATGCCGAGCCTGTCGATGAGATCCTCCAGGGTCGCCCCGATCGGCAGGGAAACCGATTGATCACGCGCACCCCCTGCGTATTTCCGCAGGCCCGCCTGGAGGGTGACCGTCACCCTTATCGTGTCATTACCTGTCACCATACTCCCACTCTCCGGCTGTTCAGAGGCCGATATCCAGGGCCGGATCAGGTGTTGCTCATGAACTGTACGAAGTCGTACTTCGTAAGGATCCCGATTATGCGGCTGGCCTCCTGGACAAGGACCGCAGGGTTCTTTCTGGTAAAGGCCTTGGCAATGTTCTTTAGGTTCTCATGGTATCCAACGACTGGAAAGGCCGGGGCCATCACCTCGCAGACTTCCTCGTCGAGCGTCGAGGCATCGGAAAGCACCCTGTTCATAAGATTTCCCTCGATAATGCTCCCCACGGGCTTACCCTCTTCCATGACGGGGAGTTGCGAGATGTTTCTCTCGTTCATCAGTGCAATGGCCTCCCTGACGGTGCCCTTCGGGCCTATTGCGATGAGACGGCCTATGTCACCCTCCTTGCAATCCACGAGGATACCAACCTCTACCTTTTCAACCTCGAGGAGCCTGTTCTCGCGCATCCACTCGTCAGAATGAAACTTTGACAGGTAGCGGTCTCCATTATCCGCCAGGATGCAGACGATGGTCACTCCTTCATCATCGATCTCTCGTGCCAGTTGAACAGCGACATGGGCCGCGGTGCCGCTCGATCCACCCACGAAGATCCCCTCCTCCCTGGCGAGGCGCCTGGCCATGCTGAACGATTCCTTGTCCGAGACGCTCCTGACGTCATCCAGGACCTTTATGTCAAGCGCGCCCGGTATCATATCCTCACCTATCCCCTCGACCTTGTAGACGCTCCCCTCACCTATCTCGCCCGTCTCGAAGAATTCCCTGATGATCGATCCGACCGGATCGGCCCCCACGATCTTGATGTCAGGGTCCTGTTCCTTGAGGTATCTTCCCACGCCGGATATCGTACCGCCCGTGCCCATACCCGCCACGAAATAATCGATCTTTCCCCCCGTCTGTTCCCAGATCTCGGGCCCGGTCGTTCGGTAGTGGGTCTCGGGGTTTGTCATGTTGAAGAACTGGTTGACATAAAAAGAATTGGGCGTCTCTTCGGCGATCCGTTTGGCGACGTTCAGGTAATTGTCGGGAGAGTCCGGCGGGACAGCCGTAGGCGTGATGATCACATCGGCGCCGAACGCCTTCAGCAGGTTTATCTTCTCAATGCTCATCTTGTCCGGCATGGTGAAGACCGCCCTGTAACCCCTCTTCGCCGCGACCATGGCAAGGGCCGCGCCCGTGTTGCCGCTCGTCGCCTCTACAATCGTACCCCCCTCATTCAGCAGGCCCGAGCCCTCCGCTTCCTCGATCATGGTTATTCCGATACGGTCTTTCACGCTCGAACAGGGGTTTAGAAACTCCGCCTTGCCGTAAACACGGGTCCTCGCCCCGTTCAATACCCGTCTCAGACGGATGAGGGGGGTCCAGCCGATGGCCTCCAGCACGTCTTCGCAGAGGTCCTTTTCCCTTTTAAACGCCATGACGGTCCTCCATTTCTTCAGGCGTGGGCCTACTTCAGTTCTTCCTGCAGGTCGTGCAGGACATTTATGGCGTCGAGGGGCGTTAGCCCTTCCAACTCCAGAGATCGCAATTTCTCGGCCACGCGGTGTTCAACCTCCTCAAAGAGGCTGATCTGCCTGACGCCGGACCGCTCACCGCCGGGACGTGGAATGCCTCCCGCCTTGTGTCCCTTCATTCGGTCGGATTCCAGGTAGGCCAAAATCTCTCTCGCACGGGCCACTACCGACGCCGTCAGCCCGGCGATCCGCGCCACTTCTACTCCGTAACTTCGATCGCTCCTCCCCGCCTCGATGCGACGCAGAAAAACTACTCTGTCCTTCCACTCCTTGACGAGCACATTGAAGTTCCTGACTTCGGGGTACCGCGAGGCCAGTTCCGTCAACTCGTGGTAGTGGGTGGCAAAGATAGTCCGTGCGGAAACCACTGGAGAAGTCACAAGGTGTTCGGTGACCGCCCAGGCGATCGCCAGGCCGTCGAAGGTGCTCGTCCCTCTTCCTATTTCATCGAGCAGCACGAGACTCCTGCGCGTCGCATTGTTCAGGATATTGGCCGTCTCGGTCATCTCAACGAGGAAGGTGCTTCGTCCACCGGCCAGGTCGTCCGTCGCACCGACGCGGGTAAAGATCCGATCGACGACCCCGACCTCCGCGTGGGCGGCTGGAACGAAAGACCCCACTTGGGCCAGCAGGACGATCAATCCAACCTGGCGGAGGTAGGTGGACTTGCCGGCCATGTTGGGGCCGGTGAGGATGATCACCCGTTCGTCTTCGATATCGAGTAGTGTGTCGTTGGGGACGAAGTGTTCCGCCATTACCAATTGCTCTACAACCGGATGCCTGCCCTCCCTGATCACGATCTTCCCGCCATCGTTCACCACCGGCCGCGAGTAACCCCACTTACGTGCGACTTCGGCCAGGGCGCACACGACATCGAGCCTCGCCAGCGAAAGGGCCAAACTCTGTATCTCCTCCACACGAGCCGCCACCTCCAGACGCACGCGCTCGAATATCTCGTATTCGAGGCGATTGGCCTTCTCCTCGGCCCCGAGTATCTCTTCTTCACGCTCCTTCAGCGCCTCGGTTACGTACCTCTCAGCCCCGACGAGTGTCTGTTTCCTGATATAGCCCGGAGGTACCCTTGGAAGGTTCGCCCTGCTCACCTCGATGTAATATCCGAAGACCTTGTTGAAGCCCACCCGGAGTGAAGAGATGCCGGTCCGCCTCCTCTCTTCCTCCTGGAACCCTGCGATCCATTCCTTTCCTGTCCGCGCCGTCTCACGCACTCGATCGAGTTCCTCATTATAACCGTCCCGAATAAGCCCACCCTCGCCGGTGCTCGCCGGCGGATCCTCCACGATGGCCTGCTCGATCAATTTCGCCACCTCGTCCGGGCTCACTATCTTCCCGGTCAGCAACCACACCTCTTCGAGTGGTTCTCTCGCGGTGCGCTCGATGACACGCGGTACCAGGCGCAAAGAATTTCTCAATGCTACGAGATCTCTCGCTCCCGCCCTGCCGGAGGCAATCCTGGAGGAAACCCGCTCGAGGTCATGAAAGTCCACGAGGATAGACCTGAGGTCGCGGCGCACCTCCGAGGCCTCGTATAATTCCGCCACCGCCCCCTGCCTGAGGAGGATGCCGTCGATCTCAAAAAGGGGTTGGAGGATCCAGCGCCTCAGGAGTCTTCCTCCCATCGGGGTGACGCTCAGGTCAATCGCCCCCAGCAGTGTCCCCTCCGTCCCGGTCCCCCTCAACGGCCTGATCAGTTCAAGGTTTTCAATGGTCCTCTTATCCAACACCATCGATCTGGATGGGTCGTATGTCCGCAGTGATCGAATCTGTTTCATACTGTGGGGTTGTATGTCATTGACATACGCGAGGAGCCCGCCGGCAGCCGATATCCCGGCCTTCATACCCTCACAGCCATATCCATCAAGCGTGACGACGCCAAGGTGCCGCTTCAGTTCCTCTTCGGCCGATTCCAAGGTAAATGCCCAACCGTGAAACTCCGTGATGGGGGCAGTATCTGGCACCTTTCCCCGATAGCAATCCGCTTCATCGTCAGGAAGCACGACTTCGGCCGGGCCTATCCTGGCAATCTCGTCCGCCAAGGCCCCTGAATCCACTTCCGTCACCCAGAATTCGCCCGTAGAGAGATCTACGTATGACAACCCCCACGACTTCTTGGACGGGCAGACGGCGGCAAGATAGTTGTTGACCTTCGTGGAGAGCAGCCCGGGAGCCATGATAGTACCGGGAGTGATGACCTCGACGACCTCACGCCTCACGATTCCTTTTGCCGTGCGCGGGTCCTCGACCTGTTCGCAAACCGCCACCTTGAATCCTGATTTGACAAGACGGTTGATATATTCAACGGACGCCTTTACGGGAATTCCGGCAAGGGGCACCCTGCCAGCCCTCCCGTTGTTACGGGACGTAAGGGCAATCCCGAGTGCTTCGGCCCCCGTCCTGGCGTCGTCATAGAACATCTCGTAAAAATCGCCCATCCTGTAAAGGAGGATGGCGTCGCGATACCGCTCCTTGATGGCAAGATACTGGCGCATCAAGGGGGTACCTTCATCCTCGACTTCCCTATTTCTCTTTCTTGAGGATGGCCCGCTCATATCCTTCCTTCTTTACCCTTTCGGCGACCGTTTCCGCTTCCTTCCTGGTCCCGTAATCACCCAGTACAACGCGATAGTAAGATACGTCCCCAATACCGACAACGCGGATAGATGCCTTCAGCCCAACCGCCTCCAGGTTTTCCACCACCCTGGAGGCGTTCCGCTGGGAGGAAAATGATCCCGCCTGGACGTAATACCTTTCTCCCCCCTTGATGTCCCTGTCGGCCCCGGCCTTGTCCTCGTTCGCCGTCTCTCCCCCTGCTCCCTTGACTCCCAGGGCCCCGTACACGCTACGGAGCCTATCCCTCACGAGGCTCGGGCGGAGATGAACGATGGACATCCCCTGTACGGTTTCCAGGCAACGCCTTGCCTCGGCTAAATTGCCATCGCGCGAATAGGTCTCGCCGAGCCAGAAATAGTATTTGCCAAGTAATTCACTGTCCTCGGACCCTGATCTCTCCAGGCCCTGGAGCCCTTTGCGGAATTCCACCAGCGCCGACCTCGTATCTCCCCTGGAGAGGAAGGTGCGACCAAGCCAGAGTTCCGCCTCTCCAACCAGATCAGATCCTTCGAAACGTTCTATCAATCGCCTCAGATAATACTCCGAGCCGGCGTAATCACCCTTAAAAAAGCGGTAGAGCCCAAGCCTCATCAACACCTTGTCACCATCCGGCCCTCCCTTTTTCGCCTCAAGCGCCTTTTTGTAGCGAATCTCTGCCACTTCCCCGACCTTTTCTCTCAGGGCCTGCCTGTATGCATCGCCACCCTCCCTGACGTCCCCCATCACCCCCGCTTCAACACCGGTGAAGAGGAAAAAAAATATCCCGGGCAAAAGAACCATCCAGATACGGCACGCCATCGTTATCGCCTTTCTCCCTGGCGGTGCGCTACCATCTCAGCCAAGCCCATGGAAAAGATGGGCTCAACGTCACCGCCGCGTGACCTGGAGGCGACATCGAGATCGAATAGTATGTTCAGGATCCTGGTGTACTCTCCGCCGTTGAATCGCCTTGCACGGGAAATGTATTTCTTCAACATCCATGGCCTGATCTTCATTCGACTGCCGATCTGAGCCTCATCCATCCCCGAGTCGAGGAGGGAACGGCACCAGGCCAATCGCGACATGGTATACCACAGTGCCCCAATGACCTGAACAGGCTTCTCCCCCGACAGTAGGAGCCTGTGCAGAATCCGTTGCGTACCGGCTGCATCCCCGTCCACTATGGCCTCTGCCAGGGCCCAGACATCGACATCTCCTCCGCGGCTGATGACCTCTCCCACCTCCCTTTGTCCCACCATCCCCCCTTGTGGCACGAAGAGGGCCAATTTCTCCATCTCATGCCTGATCAACCCGAAGTCGCCACCCGTCATTATCAAGACCCTTCTCAGTGCCTCGGTCTCTATCCGAAACCCCAGTTCCTTCGCCAGGTCCCTTGCCCTCGACTCCATCTCGTCTTCACGTGGAGGTGAGAATTCCACAATGGTGAACCTTCGAACCACCTCTGCTACGGCCTTCCCCTTCCTGGCGATTTCCCTCGAAGTCATACCGGTAGATGCAACTATGAAAACGCCGCCCGGCGGAGATGTCTCCATGAACTCGCGAAGCAGGTCCCGGGACGTCTTGTCGAGATCCATGATCTCGGGGATGACAATCAGCCTGTTGTCCTCGAAGAGGGGTGGGTTGAAGAGGTGCGTGGCGAACTCCTCGGCCGTGGTCTCGTTGCTCCTGTACCTGAACGCCGAAAGAATTCCATTGAATCGCTTCCTGAGGGCTGCCTCGACTTCAGATATCGCCTTGCGCTTGCGGTCTGTATCTCGACCGCTGAAGAGGTAGGCCTTTCCGATCAGCCCCCTCTTGATGCCTGAATTGAATTCCCGGTAACTGGTCGTGGACAAGGGACGAGTCTCCCCCCGGGGAGTCAGGGTCCGTTATGACGGGAAAGGAGGCGACCGCGGTGAAGTCACTGCAGTTCCATGGCCCCCTTCAGTTGAGTACCTGTCCTGAGTATAGTACAGTCTTGAAAAATTGTCAATGAGGTACACGAGTCATAGGAGAATGCCCATCACCAGGTTTTCCGGCACAACCCGTGAACGCCCGCCTCACCGGTGCATTAGCCGGCCGGTCGAGGTGCTGCGCATCGGAATGCGGGTGCCTCTAAATGCAAGGAAGGGATACTCGCTTCCCATTTTCCGGACAAGATGGAATGACGCCCAGCGTTGTAACTGCTGCAAAGACTCCTGGAGATGAAGCAGGTGAAATTAAGGGAAGATCCACGATGTGCGATATGGACCAGGTGGGAGATTCATGCGGGATATTCTCTCGGGCGTCCTACCCTACAGATCGACATACAGTTCGATCAATCGACCCAACCTGTATATCTGTACACTCTTTGTCTGAGAAGTAAAAGCGCGGACTAGTTGAGACAGGCCCTCAGGCCCTTCCACGGGAATGTGATCAAGCGCAACAATGGTGTCACCGGGGAGGATCCCCGCAACATGAGCGGGCGTCATCTTCCTGACTTCCAGTACCCGCAATCCCCTCTTTTCCTCCCTGACCTCCCCCTTTCTCACTTCAAACTCAACCGGGGTCACCGAAACACCCAGGCCCGCGTAAGGCTCACCCCTCACCGGCGTCAAGGCTCCAATCACACCCGGAGAGGACCCCGAGACATTGACGGGTACCACTCCGCTTCCCACCGATACCTGCCCATCTACGAGGAGATTGGATGGCCTCTCCATAAAGATCCGCCACATATTGTTTCGGACGAATTTTTCTGTCCAGTTTCTCCTTCCCCCTCCCCGGACAGCCACTTCCCGTCTTTGGACCTTTTCTCCAACACTGCCCGCCCGACCCTTCATCTCCCGTGACCCGCTCTCACTTTGTAGTCCCTGCTGAAGGCCCGCGATCTCAACCTGACCATCAGAGACATTAGTACGCGAGGACATCACGAAGACTGCAAGGAAGAAAACCGCCGATGCGCAGAAGGTCGGGACGATCCCGCGGAGCAGGACACGGCCCCGCTTCACGCTGCGATCTCTCTCCTTCAAGTGAAACAGTCTGTGCTGTAGTCGGAGATAAAAGTCGTCGGACAGATTGATCCTCGGGAGCCTGCGGTAGGAAGTAAGCCCCTCGGAAAGGATCTGTTGGTAGGTGTGGCAATCCTCGCACCGCTCGAGATGCCTTGTGACCTCCTCTCTTTTCGGCCCCTTCAATTCTCCATCAAGGAACTCGGAGTAACGTGCAAGAACCTCCCTGCACTTCATTGTAACGACTCCTCACAAAGAATGAACGCTAATTTACTCCCCTCCCTTAAAGGGCTCACACTCCCCCAACCCACAATCCCATCATTTACTCCTTTTCATCATCATCGGTATCGCGGTTCAACGCGAAATGGCCCCGCTCCAAGAGTGGGGCTATGATATTGGCAAAATTGTTCCTCGCCCGGTTCAGTCTCGATTTCACGGTGCCCAGAGAGCATTTGGTGATCTCGGCTATCTCTTCGTAACTCTTACCCTCGGCTTCTCTCAGGATAAACACCATCCTGTGATGCTCCGGCAGTTCTTCGACCGCCTTGTTCACCAGGTCACGCAGGTACCTCTTCCTGAACAGGTCGTCTGGCTGGTAGGATCGGTCGGCAAACTCGATGGGCCGCCGATCGTCCTCCCAATCTTTTATCAGGTTCTGGAAATACAACAGCGGATTCCTTGTCCTGTTCCTCAGTTCGTTCTTTGCAAGATTCGAGGCAATGGTATAGACCCACGTCGAAAACTTCTTTTTCTGATCGAACCGTCGGATGTGCCTGTAGACCCGGATGAACGTCTCCTGGACAAGGTCCTCGGAACGTTCTCGATCATTGATCACCCGGTAGATAAAATTGAGCAGGCGCGGACCATACCGCTCGACCAGTTCGTTGAAACGGAACGATTCTCCATTGATGAAGCGCTCAACGAGTTCGCTGTCCGACAACTGGCGGGATGGGACAGCCTTCCCTGCGGCGTCGAACGAGAGTCCTTTGCAGTTATCTGTTACCATGATTACGAAAAATTACCCTCCAAGGGAAAGAATGTTCCAATAGGCACCACCACACCTCCTTTTACCACCGGTCCCTTGTTATTATACTTCACGACGATGCTATATGTCAATAGGCCGATGCCCTTGGGAGTTTATCCGGTCCTTCGACATTTGAAGGGTGATCACCTCGTTAACACGCCAGGACTCCCAAATAGCGGGCAAGTTTCATTCCGATTCAACGTCTCCTCCATAACCTATCACCCCAGAGGCCTTCTTGCCGGATTTGAACTTGACAATATTCACCTCGTCTATTAACGTATTCCATTATAATTACTTGTCGACTCCACCGGCACGAAACAGCCGGCTGGCATCGTTTCAATTCAGGACATTCTGCAGGAGGTAATTGTCTTGAACAGATCGAACCCATTTCATGTCCTCCTGGCCCTTGCCATCTGTCTAACGCTGAGCGCGCCACCATCCGTTCAGGGCGCCAGCGGAGCGGCAACGGAGGCAGGAAGGCCCGCTGAACCACAAATAGACCACATCTCACGGGAAGACATCCAGCCTCCCATAGAGATCAACCTGGACGTGACGGCCACGGAAAACGCCAACGGGGAATCAGGGACCGCAGACCTTGTCCTGACCATCACTCCGCTGACCGAATCCGTTAGCGTCTCATGGGAGATCACCCTGCCCTCGGGCCTGGTCCCAATGTCGGGGCAGTGGCAGGGAACCGAGGCCGTAAGCATGGGAAACCAAGTCACAAAGAGGCTTACACTCTCGGTTCCGGACGGCAAGCGTTACTACATGTATGCCAGGGCGACCCTCGAAACGAAGAGTGGCGAAGTCTATACCCGGGCCGTCAGCCCCTTCATAGACCTCGGCGCACCCGACGAGCGCTATCCGACCTTCATACGAACGGACAATGTTCGAGGTGACGTGACCTCCTTCAGGGGTATCGTATTGAAGGGAGGTGCAAAGTGAAGCGATCGATATGGAAAATCCTTGTTTTCGCCCCTCTCCTCGCCCTGATTTCAGGGCCCATGGCGAACCTGAAGGCCGACTTCACCGCCTCGGGGACCTTTCAGTACCAGGACCGCGAATTATACCGCGGGGGCTTCACCGGGGATGAGCCCTACCTGCCGATACGGTTGGCCGACGTGGAGGTCCTTGACAGCACATCGAGCGAGATCCTGGCGACCGGATATACGGACTCCGTCGGCTACTTCTCCATCTCCGTTCCCGACAACCAGACGAGGGATATCGTGGTGAGGGTACTCACCACCACGGACTACGTGCCATACAGCAACCGCATTACCATGGAATGGACGGGTGGATGGAACAGCAACCCTTACGCCCTCGAGAGTCCTGTGTACAGCAACCACAATCCCAATTCGGACCTTGATATCGGTACCATCGGCGCTCCCTACGGAAACCAATCCAACGCGCCGGGCAAGCCTTTCAACATCTTCGACGCACAGTTAAACGAGATGACGTGGGTGAAGGCGGTCGAGGGAGGCAACCCGAATGACTACCCCATCTTCAAGGCCCGGTGGAAGGACGGGATGGCACCGGGACAGGCATACTATGATGGTGCCGGCATCAGCATCGGCAGTGAACTGGCCTATGACGACTGCGTCATCCTCCACGAGGGAGGGCACTTCACCAACGCCCACTGGTCCAGGGACAACAATCCGGGTGGCTCCCACTACCTCGGCGACAACAACCAGGACCCAAGATTGTCGTACGGCGAGGGGATAGCTACGTGGTACGCGTGCGTAACCCGAGAGTACACGGGCGTAAATCCCGCTCCGCACCTGTACATCAACACCACCGGCGCGCCAGGCGCCGGGAACTTGTCATTTTCCTATGACGTCGAGAACCCGTCGGGGAGTTGGTATGGGCCTGCAGATGAAGTGGTCGTCACCTCTCTGATATGGGACATCGTCGACGGAGAGGACACGAACGATGACGACCCCGGCGTGGACGATGATTCCCTCAACCTCCCCTATTCCGAGGTATGGGACGTGCTGGCCGGCTACCTTCCGACCTACGGAAACCCGCGCACGATCGAGGACTTCTGGGACGGATGGTTCGATCCATCTATCAACAACGATCATGAACCTGAGATGATAGATATATTCGAGCACTTCCAGATAGAGTATTACGAAGACGCCCTCGAGCCCGACAACAACACGACCCAGGCGACGCCGCTCAATTTCCAGGACGACCCCGTGCACCACACCCTCTACGGGGTAGACGATGAGGACTGGCAGCGTCTTGACATCATCAACAACGCCTCGTTCAACCTGAGGTCAGCGGACAGGCTCCCCGCGACATACCCGGAGATAACCGTCTACGAGAGCGACGGCGTCACCGAGGTCGCGTCCAACAGTTCTGACATCACCCAGCCGGTCCTGTTCGACGGAGTCGGGGCGGGGCCTTACTACGCCAAGGTCCTCCAGCAACATGGCTTCGGCATCTACACCGAGTACGGCCACTTCAACCTC
Organism: uncultured Gemmatimonadota bacterium; assembly: GCA_964573995.1. GTDB lineage: Bacteria > Gemmatimonadota > CAZMKB01 > CAZMKB01 > CAZNLH01 > CAZNLH01. Next base: position 84,680 of record CAZNLH010000004.1, on the reverse strand, counting down.
CAGTACAGCATAACAGCCGCGCCGCCGGAATCGGCCGCCATCGACCTGTCACCGGCAGCGTTGATCGAGACCGCGCCAGTGGGAGTCACCGTCTCCGATACGGCCATCATTTCCAACGTCGGCGGCGGACCCCTCCACTTCAGCCTCTCGGACAAGGACAGGTTCAGTGGAGACCCTTCGGACCTGCCCTGGATGACCGAAGAGCCAAGCAGCGGAACGGTGGACCCCGGTGACAGCGCAATCATCACGATCTCTTTCATCACGGACGGCCTGACTCCGGATTCCTCCTACGACGCGCTCATGGTGGTAGAGAGCAACGATATCGTCAACCCGGAGGAAGAACTCATCGTGAGGCTGACCACGCAGATCAACGGGATAGGCCAAGGGGACGGCACATCTTCGAGCAGTTCGCTCCCCCGTGCCTTCTCACTGGCTCAGAACTACCCGAACCCGTTCAATCCTTCCACATCCATCGCCTATGACGTCCCGGTTGGGTACAAGGATGGTGTGAAGGTCGTCCTCGAGGTCTTCAATATCCGCGGCCAGCGGGTAAGCACACTGGTCAACGACCACAAGACACCCGGCTCCTACGTGATCAACTGGAACGGGAAGGACGACGCGGGTCGGCGGGTCGGCTCCGGTATATACATCTACCGGATAAAGGCGGGCGACTTCACATCGACGAAGAAGATGGTGATCCTAAAGTAGGATCAAGAGACAACGCGATTACAGGAAAGACACGAAGGGGGGCGGCCAAATGCCGTCCCCCTTACCGCTTAATATAACACGTCAATGGAACCACCCTACCACTGGCATTGCTAAAACCTGTAGGCCAGGGGGGAATTCTTGACCTCCCAGGTACCCTTCCCCGCGTTATTCCCGCCCTCGAAGGCGAGGTACCCGTACTTTCCGTAGTGAACGAGTTTCCTCCCCGCGGACCGGATGTCTTCGGGATCGGACCCGAAGAAGACGGCCACCCCACGAGCGGGATCCCAGGGATTCCTGAAGACGGCGAGAAAGGAGTGCCCCGCGGCCTCATATCTCTCACCTGCCAGCGTCACAGCCTCCGTAGCGACTTCGATGCCGTCCATATGGCCTGCCAGGCGCCCCCAGAGACCATTTTCGCCCGGACCTCCAAAGATAAAGAGAGAGTTTTGTTGCAAGTCGGCCTGCGTGATCTCGCTCACTTTTCCGACCCGTGCCTCTCCGGTCCGGTTGATCTCCTTGAGCAGGTCTTGGTACGCACCGCCATTAGCGTCCCCGGCGTGGTCTGGGAGGACGATGATCTCGTTCTCATCGCCCAATACGGTGCTCAGCGAGGGTGGGATCTCGAGGGAATCCATCCTCCGGAATACCTGGTAATCGGGATCCACGGCCAGCCTCACCGGCATACCGCCGAGGTGGATGGAAAATGACTGCCGGAGTTCCGAGAATCGGACGTTATGCGTCTCGGCCCCATTCCTCGTCTCCACAACCACGGGAACATCCAGCCGGTAAGGCGCGCCTTGCCCCTCCTGCGCCAGTGTAACGGTTACGGAGGAGGGATCTCCTTCCTCCTGTCTTACGCCCTCCAGGTGGATGAGGGGAGCCCCGACACCTTTGATCCACTGATCAAAGTACCAGCCGAGGTCCATCTTACCCTCCTTCTCGAAAGCCGCCCGTAGATCCGACCAAGTCGCGTAGGCATAGGTGTGCTCCGCGAAGAATCGCCTCAGGGCCCGGTAGAACGCCTCATCTCCTATGAGGCGGCGGATACCGTGAAAGACCATGGCCCCCTTCCCGTATCCAACCGAGCGGGTCGCTGGCGTGGTACGCGAAGCGAATTCAGCCAGGGAGAAGTCATTCTCTTCATTGACGTAATTCGAATAGGCCTTGTCGATCTCCAGCCGGTATTCCCTGGCCTCCTTCTCGCCCTTCCGTTCCTTGTAGTAGTAGTCAGCCATGTAAGTCGTTAGGCTCTCGCACCAGTTCCCCGAGGTGGAATCCACGAATACCGAGTTCCCCCACCAGTTATGCAATATCTCGTGGCCCAATGAGGAATAGATAATAAACGGGAGGCGTATCACGGTGCTCCCGAGGAGGGTGAAGGAGGGCATACCGTACCCCGACTCGAAGAAGTTCTCGACAACGGCGAATTTCTCGTAAGGGTACGGACCAATCAAGTCTGAGTACATCCGTATGTACCGCTCCGTCGCCGAGAGGTAACTGTCGCTCAGGTCCCGGCTCTTGGGGAAGAAGTAAGTGTAGATCTTCACCGGGCCCACATCTCGTTCTTTGACCTCCCATTTCCCGGCCACGATGTAGATCACGTCCGTCGGGTGCGGAGACTCCCACCGAACTCGCCGCAGGCCGCCATCAATTTCATCCACGGCCCTCTTTCCCTGGCTCACCACTTCAAACTCTTCGGGGATGATTACTTCGAGCGAAAAGGGGACCAACTCTCCAGGAACGGCAGGATACCATCCACTCGCCTCTGCGAGGTAGACCCCCTTTTCTCCGATCAGCCCCGTAGTCTGGTTTGCGATGAATTCGCGAGAGAAGGTGGGGACCTTCAAGGTGTCATTTATGATACCGGAATAGGAGACTGTGACCACACCCTCCTTCGTGGTCACATTATAATTTCCAAGGTCGACCTCCCAGACCGCCTCGTGTTTCTGCCCCTCTTTCCCTCCTTCGGATGTCCCTGTCTCTCCGGCCCCTTCTAAGCGGTGAAACGTTACGGCCTTGCTGGTCCCAACCCTGATGGAATCGACCTGGAGCGATGAATTCAACCTGAACCGCCATTTCCGGCACCTCTCACCGTCAGCCTTCAGGCTCACCTTGTCTACCGCTTCCAGGCGGTGTCTGGCGGGGTAAAGGCGGGCCCTCATACTATGGTCGAGCACGCGGAACACGCATTCGGTCTTACTGCCTACCGAGGCATGCGAGTTGGACACGATACCCACCGCCAGGATCTCCAGAAGGACCAACATACGAGAAATAACCCTTGTGATATTCACCCTCTCTACCTCCTGCTCCTTGCCAAGCACAACCGTAACACGCTAATGAAGTTCAGCCTCCCCATGCCTCCTCGCCAGCACGCCTTACTATAATTCGAGGCCGCTGAAAGATATCTCACGAGCACCCCGATGTCAAATCGAAGTCCCTTTCCGGATCAGTCTTTTGCAGCAGGGAGTTGTATCTCCTCCAAGTTTGTTGACTTTACCTCCTAATTCATATATTTATACTCAAGTGGGACATTACAGCCGATATCAAGGGCTCCTACACCTTACGAGGACAGTCCCCTTCAACACATTCAATGGTAAAACTCACTCCCAACCGTGATTTATTATTCGACACTGGATCATGACATCACCGGCAGGCTGGAGATATTCTACGGCCCGATGGGCCTGGTGTCCATTTCTTTCGGCCTTCACGCCGTGGTTCCCGGGACTGCAAGGCCGGTCAGTCCAGATGACCCCGCGTTTTCTATCTACCGGACGCAACTCCTCGAGTACCTCAACGGGAAGCGCAGGTTATTCACCTTCGACGTAGACCTCTCCCTTCTAAGGAGTGGCTTTCAGAAAAAGGTCTTGACTGCAGCATTCGCCATACCTTACGGACACGTGGCGACCTATGCACAACTCGCCGCAGTCGTGGGAAACCCCGCTGCCTACCGCGCGGTCGGAAACGCACTCGCCGGCAACCCCCTTCCGATTGTCATTCCCTGCCACAGGGTGGTGGCTACAGGCGGCGGACTGGGGGGGTTCATGCGGAACAAGAAGGGGGGAAGCGAGATCAAGAGACGCCTGCTCAACCTCGAGGGGTTAGAGATTCAAGCCAAGGCAAGCACGAAGGGGGGGATGTTAAAAGGAGACGGAAAGAGACATTTTTCATTGACTTGACACAAGGGGTAAGGTATCTTTGCTTCTCACTCAATGATGTCTTGAACCCTCTATCGAAAGGAGAGGAGAGATGTTTGAAGACTCCAGGCCGGAAGGATTGATCATATCAAAGTCCAGGACGAAGTCGGCCGCCAGGAATTGCAACGTCTCCGGTGAATTTTACAACGCCCTCGATAAGAAGGTCAGGGGCCTCATCGCCGAGGCCGAACGCCGGGCAATGGCGAACAACCGGAAGACCATCAAGCCCCAGGACCTCTAATTCTCCGGGAACCATCGAAAGGGGGAAGAGGCCCTTTGAGAACGGGCCTCTTCCCCCATACCAGCACCTAAAAACCCCGCCGGATCGGCGTCGTGCCCTTATTCCTTCAACTTTCTCACCTCGTCAGCCAACCGTGGGACGACCTCGAACAGGTCACCCACTATACCGTAATCGGCCACCTTGAAAATGGGTGCGTTCGCGTCCTTGTTTATCGCAACGATTACCTTCGATGACCTCATGCCAGCAAGGTGCTGAATGGCCCCTGATATCCCGCAGGCAATGTATAGGGTGGGGTTGACCACCTTCCCGGTCTGTCCCACCTGGTCGCTGTGCGGCCTCCAGCCAGCATCGACGGCCGCGCGCGAAGCGCCCACTACTCCCCCCAGGGCATCCGCCAGGTCCTCTATCACGGAAAAGTTTTCCGGCCCCTTCATTCCACGTCCGCCCGAGACGATAATATCCGCCTCGGTCAGGTCTACTGATTTGCCGGGCTCCGTTCCAATCTCAACTACACGATCCGACAGATCCCTTTCCGATAACTGTACGGTGAGCCTCTCTATCAAGCCCTCCCCAGATGGCAACCGATCAGGAACTGGGAACGCCTTCGGTCGTAACGATGCCATTGCAGGCCTCCCCTTCACCCTCACCTTGATGAAGGCCTTTCCGGCATAAACAGGGCGGGTGGCAAACACATCATCTCCTTCCACGGTAACATCCGTACAATCCGATGCCAGGCCGGCACCCAATCGACCCGCTACACGCGGGGCAAGGTCCTTGCCCATTGCGGAAGCGCCGATCAGCAGGAGGGCCGGGTCATGTTCCCGTACAACATCCTGTATACACGTAGTATATGCCGTCGGCGAGTAATTGAGCAACGCTTCGTCCTGGAAGAGATAAATACGATCAACTCCATATACGGAGAGTTCTCGAGCCAGGCCATCGAGGCCCTCTCCCCCGATCAACACGACACCCAGCGGCACGCCAAGCCGAGTAGATAAATCCTTACCGACCGCTGTTACCTCCCGGGCAATGCCCTTGAGTTTTCCATCCCTCTGTTCGGCATAGACCAGTACGCTGCCAGCCATATCTATCCTCCATCGCACATGTTATCTGAATCAGAATTTCGATTATCATCCTTCCCTCACAGGATCTTCGCCTCTTCCTTCAAGAGGCGGACAAGTTCGGGGACCGCCTCCGCCCCCTCACCCACAATCCTCCCCTCGGGCCTGGCCGGCGGATAATTCATCTCGATCACATCGACGAGGGGGTCACCTCCATCCGCCTCCATGTCGCTGATGGGTTTCTTCTTGGCCGCCATGATCCCCTTCAGTGAGGCATACCTTGGTTCATTGAGGCCCTTCTGGGCGGTAATCACGGCCGGCAAAGGCAGGCGTATCACCTCGTGTCCACCCTCGATTTCCCGCTTCACTTCGAGGACGTCGCCTTCAACCTTGAGTGCCACAACCACGCTTGCCGACGGCAGATCAAGGGCCTCCGCCACGAGGAGCCCTACTTGAGAGCAGTCTCCATCTACAGCCTGTTTCCCAAAGAGTATGAGATCGTAGTCCATCTCCTTGATGACATCCGCCAGTGCAGTTGCGGTAAGGTGAGAATCCCATTCCTGGACGTCGGTCTTGATGTGAACCGCCTCGTGCGCGCCCATCGCCAGGGCCGTCCTCAAGGTCTCCCTGGTGCCGTCATCGCCCAGCGAGACAATGGTGACCTTTCCCTCCCCGGCATCCTCGACGATACGGAGCCCCTCCTCGAGTGCGTACTCGTCGTACGGGTTCATGACGAAACTGACACCGGAGGTGTCGATCGACCTCCCATCCGGGGAAATTCTGACCTTCGTCTCCGTATCGGGCACCCTCTTGATACAAACCACTACGTTCATGGCCTCTCCTTCCCTATCATTAAATCACCAGATCACCGGTTTTGACCCTCGACCTCTGCCACTCACATCACGACGACGGAACGCAGGGATTCTCCCTTGCGCATCAGGTCAAATGCACGATTTATCTCATCCAACGGGAACCTGTGACTGACAAGGGACTCGATCTCGATCTTACCCAGCCTCACCATCTCCACGATAAGGGGATAATCCACCGGGCGGCAGCCGAGAGATCCGATTATCTCGACCTCTCGGTACATTATCCTCCCAGCATTCAAGTTGATCGACTCGTTCGTATACCCGATGATGCACAGTCTCCCGCCGGTCCTGATGCAACTGAAGGCCTTCTCGATGGTCACCGGGTTGCCTATTGCCTCAATGGCCACGTCCACTCCCCCGTCCGTCAACTTTCGCACGGCCTTTTCAACGCGCTCCACCTCATTCGCGTTGATGACCTCGATTGCGCCCAGTTCACGGGCGCGTTCCAACTTGCCGTTATCGATATCTACCGCGATGACCATGCCTCCTACGGCCGATGCTATCTGAACAACATTCATCCCGACACCCCCGCATCCGAAGACCACCACCGACTCGCCCGGCCTGACCTTCGCCCTATTCTTCACGGCGTGAAAGGGAGTCGATACCGCATCCGCTATAATAGATCCCTCGATGATGGGGACATCCTCGGGAAGGTGGACGAGATCCTTGAATGGAACCCTGATATACTCCGCGTAGGCGCCGTCTATGTTATTGCCGAGCATCACCATCTCGCGGCAGATATTCTCCCTCCCCTCCCGGCAATACCGACAGTGCCCGCAACTCAGGACAGCGGGGATAAGAACACGGTCTCCTTCCTTCCATCCCGAGACCCTGGATCCAACCCCAGCCACTATCCCTGATGCCTCGTGTCCCAGTATCAACGGTGGTTCCTTGAACGTCGGAACGCCGTGATCGATGTAGTGAAGGTCCGTATGGCAAACGCCGCAGGCCGAAACCTTGATCAGCACATCATCGTCCATGGGGTCTGGCCTCGGCACCTCCTCTACCTTGAGGGGTTGATTAGGTCCGTGGAAAACTGCCGCCTTCATTTCTCCTCCTGTCTCACAAACTCCATTCTCTCGCCGTGCCCTCCAGGCATTGCCGAGCATACACCCTGATCGCAACCTGCGATCCTCTCGAATTCACACTTCTGTCTCGCCACGGCGCCCATGAAACCATCTGGCCATCGTTTCTCCAACTCCTCGAGCAAGCGGTGATACTCATTGCCGCTCTCTCGACCAGGTTGGGGCTCCCTGTAAGTTATCAGGTCGTAGAGGAACAGAGGTGGGTTCGGGGATTGTTCTTCAATGACATAGAGCGCGCCGATGGTTCCGAGGGGATCACTCTGCAAGCCCTTTTCGATGGTCTTCCTGACCACATCAGAGGTGAGGCTGCCGGCATCATCCAATGCATAGGCGGATATACACCCGGATACCGCGTCCTCCTTGTTTATCCGCTCCTGTACGGCATGCAATCTTCGCCCGGCTCGCCACCGCCTCCATCGTTCTCCCGGAGATGGGTTCCTGACACTGAGGCTCACACTGCCTGAACGGATTACCACCTCGGGATGCAGGTCCCACCGGTAGAATGCCTCGAGTTTATACCTTCCCTCCTCTATTTCTATCCTCTTTTCAGGTCGAGACATAAGCACCGCGTCATGGTGATAATACGAAAGGAGTTCAACCACGATGAACCAACAGCAACCGGGACGGAGGACCGGAAGGACCGCGGCAGCAGATATCGAGAACCTCCCGGACTCATCGTATCGAGGATGGTATTTCCGGACGCCGTCCTCCCGTGTCATTACTATGCCGAGGTTGCCCGCAATGTCCGAAGTGGAGACCTTCAGCGGTGCTGTCGGAACGCCGCGTTCCGACACGTTCACCAGGCGAATCATCATGTATATCGGCTCCCTGGAACAATATACTTTCTTTCTCCGGACTACATCCAGAACCAACGGCCCGGCACTCGTTGAATAGTCGTCATCCGGGATTGAGGGCGTCACTAACGGTTCTTCCATCTTGGCTTCCTCCTCTCGAGGAAGGCCCGGAGGCCCTCCCGGGCATCCTCGGTCTTCATGAGAAAGTCGAGATAGAGTCGCTCAGCCACCTGTACCCCCTCCTCGAAACCGAGCCCGAGGGTCTCGAAGACGGCCCTCTTGGTCAGCCTGAGGACCATGGCGCTCTTGGACTGCAAGTCCGACAGGAAGGCATCGACCTCCGCCTGCAATCGTTCCCTGGGAACGACCCTGTTTACAAGCCCGATTTCCAGGGCCTCTCCAGCGTCGAAGGTCCTCCCCGTCAGGACGAGTTCGTAGGTCTTTCGCTTGCCGATCAACTTGGGAAGGGCGACAACCGCAACCGGCGGAAAGACCCCAACACCTATCTCGGGCTGGCCGAAAGTGGCCTTGTCAGACGCGATTATCATGTCACAATAGGTAATAAGTTCGCAGCCTCCTCCGAGGGCTGGCCCATCGACCACACCGATAATCGGCTGCTGGAAGTTTCGAAGGCAGAAGAAGATATTATGAAACACACTTAGCATCTCCTCCACCCTCTCCTCGGTATGTTCGGAGACATCCACCCCAGCGGAAAACGCCTTTCCCTCGGCCTCGATAACCATCACCTTCAGGTCTCTGTCCCTGCCGATCTCCTCCATCGCGTCCGTGATCTCTTTCATCATCTCTATGTTCATCACGTTCAGCGGCGGTCTCGAGAGCACGAGTCGAGAGACTCCATCCCCCCGCTCGATCCTTATGTGCCGATATCTCACGGCATCCTCAGGCAATACCTCCTCCTTTCACAATTCCCTCTTGATTATCATCGCCATGCTCACGCCCCCGCCACCGCATATCGCCGCAATTCCAACCTCCTTGTCGTGAATCTTCAGCGAATGGTACAGGGTCACCACTATGCGCGCCCCGCTGATGCCGGTGGGATGTCCGAGGGCTATGGCGCCCCCGTGGACATTGAGTTTGTCCCTTTCCCACTTCAAGACACGCTCGTTGGCGAGCACCTGTACTGCGAACGCCTCGTTGACCTCGATCAGGTCCATGTCGGAAAGGGACATCGAAGCCCTTTCGAGGGCCATCGGTATCGCCCTTGAGGGCCCATCACCCATCTCCTCCGGCTTGACCGCGGTCGCGGAGTACGAGACGATGGAAAAGAGGGGGGGATATCCAAGTGCGTCGGCCCTTTCCCGGGAAGTTACAATGAGTGCAGTGGCCCCGTCCGCCATCCCGCACGCATTGCCGGCCGTAACGCTGCCGTTTTTCCTGAACACCGGCTTCAATTTCCCCAACTTCTCGAGGTTGGTATCGGGTCTGATCCCCTCATCCTTGCTGAAGATGACAGGCTTGCTCCCCCGGGGGCCTGGGACGGTGAGAGGAACGATCTCCTCGTCGAACCACCCCTTCTCCCGGGCTCTCGCCGCCTTCTTATGGCTCTCGAGGGCGAAGGCGTCCTGCTCCTCGCGACCTATGCCGTATTTATCGACCAGGTTCTCCGCGGTTACGCCCATTCCCATGCCGCAGAGTGGATCTATAGAGTCGCTCCATCCATCCTCCAGGATCTTGTTTCCCATCTTGAATCCCTGCCACCTGGCCCCCTTCAGGAGGTAAGGAATCGTGCTCATGCTGTCCATACCCCCCACCATAACTACCCCCGCATCACCGAGCCTTATAGACTGGGAAGCGAGCGCCAGTGCCTTCATGCTCGAAGGGCAGGCCATGTTCACGGTCTGGGTCGGCCTGTCTATGGGGATTCCGCCCCGTACCGCCGCCGTCCGAGAGGGATTCGGGCCGTTGCCCGCCTGGCGGCAGTTGCCGAGGATGACCTCATCGATCTTATCCCCGTTCATTTGCACCCTTGCAAGTGCCCCCCTTACGGCATCCGCGCCAAGGTCGTACGCGGCTATGTCCCTGAGCGTCCCGCCGAACTTTCCGATCGGCGTCCTCACGGCACTCAGCACCACCACGTCATTCAGGTCGATAACCATACTGTCTCCTCTCCTTTATCAAATATATTGGCCTCCATCCACCCTTATGACCTCGCCGGTGACGTGCCGGGCCGCCTCGCTGCAGAGGAAGGAGACAACGCTGGCCACATCCTCCGGCCTTCCCACCCTCCCCATCACGATCTCTTTCAGCGCCCTGTCGATGACCTCCTGAGGGGCAGATTTTATCATGTCCGTCTCGATCAATCCCGGCGCCACGGCGTTGACGTTCACGTTATACTTGCCGAGTTCACGGGCCACGGCCTTCGTAAAACCGATTATCCCCGCCTTCGAGGCTGAATAGTTGGTTTGGCCGAACTTCCCGCGCAGGCCGTTTATGGAGGTGATGTTGACTATCTTGCCGGACTTCTGCTCCCTGAAGATGGGCGCCACGGCCCTCGTGTAGTTGAAGCATCCCTTGAGGTTCACATCGATCACGGCATCCCACTGCTCCTCCGACATCTTCCAGATGACGCCGTCCCGGTTGATCCCCGCGTTGTTAACGAGTATGTCAACCCTACCCCATTCCGTACGCACCTCTTCTACCATCGCCGCGGCATCAGAGAAGACTGAGACGTCAGCCTGAATAGCCATCCCCCTTCCACACAGGTCCTTCATCCGACTCACAACTTTCCCGGCCTCGTCTTCATGTTTACGGTAATTTATTGCCACGCCGGCGCCTCGGCGTGCCAGTTCGAGGGCTATCGCGGAGCCGATCCCAAGGCTCCCCCCCGTCACGATGGCTACCTGCCCGGACAGAGTCATTTTTCCTCCTCGATCACAAACGAACACCATTTCAACCGGAAGCACGAACGGCCGGTGGCCGGCCGCTCGTCGCAAACCCCATCACAACTTCTCTCCACACTTCCCGCAATAGGAGAACTCCTCCGGTATCCCGCGTGCGCCACAGGCCCCGCATTGCCTCGAGTAGGGCCCCCACATGAACTCGCTGGAGCCCCCGTCCCTGGCTCGCTCCCGCAACTTCATGTAGTCCGCCTCTCTCTTCTCCACGAAGGCGCTCATCCCCTCGTTTGGTTCCCACGACGCGTAGTGGATCGACAACCAGTCCCTCGCGTGGCCGATCGTCGAGTGCCACGCGAGTTCCCTCCAGAAGTTAGTCTGCTGCTTGGTGTACCTCATGCACTCGGGGAACTTCTTTACCAGTTTCTGGCACAGTTCGTCCACCGCCTCGTCGAGTTTCTCGGACGGGACAACCATGTTGACGAGCCCCCAATCGAGCGCCTTCTGCGCCGATATCTTCTCGTTAAGCCAGAGGATCTCCCGGGCCCTTCGATCGCCGACGTATATGGGCAGGAACTGGGTGGCCCCACCGCAGGCTACGCTCCCAACGCTCGACCCGACCTGCCTTATGTAGGCATGGTCTGCCATCACGGCGAGGTCACACGCCATCTGGGTCTCGTTTCCACCTCCGACCGCGATCCCGTTGATGCGGGCAATGGTCGGTTTCCCGAGGTTCATGAGCCCCTCTATATATGCCCTGAATAGGCCCATGTACTTCCAGTAGTGCCTTGGCCGCTTCGTATACTCGGCCGCGTATTCCTTCACGTCTCCGCCCGTGCAGAAGGCCTTTTCACCCGCACCTGTCAGGACCAGGACGGCTACGGAATCGTCCCATGCCGCGTCCTGAAAGGCCGTTATGAGTTCTTTCAGGCAGGGGGTGCTGTATGCGTTGTAGTTGTGTGGACGGTTGATCGTCACCCTGGCCACCCAGTCACGCTTTTCGTAGATGATCTCCTGGAAGCCGAATTCCTCCGGTTTCTTTGGCTCGAACGCATCCATCTGTACCTCCTCCTGTTGGATATCAATCCTCACCGATAGCACCCATGATCTCATCCTCGGTCAGGAGGTGAGAAGCGTGCTTGGCGAGGTCAAAGACCTTTTTAACCCTCTCCCTCGTCGGCTCGATGCCGTGCCTGTCAAGCCAATAGACCACGTTAGACTCGCCGCTCATCGGTCCGACCTCGATCCCCTGCTCCCTTCCTACAAGCCCGGCCGGCACGCCCGAGTAAACCCTGTCCGCCAGCCATGCGTCCCCCTTCCTCTGGGCCTTGATCACGGCGGCGGCGTGGACACCTGTCGCGGTCCTGAACGCGTCCCGCCCCACGACCGGGTAGTTGTCGGGTATCTTCACTCCGCAAGCCTTCGCCACCGCCTCGCAATACCGGGGCAACGCCGTGAGGTCGTTGTCTATCCAGCCGAGGAGCCTCAGGTTGACGAGCAGGAGGTCCATCGGGGTGTTGCCGACCCGCTCGCCGATGCCGAGTGCGGTCCCGTGGACCCTGTCGGCCCCGTTCTCTATGGCCTCAATAGTGTTCGGCACCGATAGCCCCCGGTCGCGATGACCATGCCAGTCGATCTTGACTTCCTCACCGGTCTCCTCTATCACATGCCTGATGAACGCGAGGAGGTTCTTTACGCCGCGCGGGTTGGCGTGTCCCACGGTGTCGCAGACACAGATGCGCCGTGCCCCGCACTCGATCGCCGTGGTGTACAGCCTGCGGATGGTATCGCGGTCCGCGCGCGTCGTGTCCTCCGTGACGTACATGACGGGGAGGTTGTTCTTCACGATGTAGGACACGGCCTCCTCGGTGTGCTTCAACATCCGGTCAAGGGTCCATTCCTCCGCGTACCTCCTTATGGGGCTCGATCCGATGAAGGTAGAGACCTCTATCGGGATTCCGACCTTCTGGGAGATTTCGATGATCGGCGCGATATCTGCCTTGACCGTACGCGCCGCGCAATCCGCCTTGATGTGGAGCCTCTTCTCGGAGATCTCCATCGCGAGGGCGAGGACGTGCTCCCTGGCGCGCGGTCCAGCGCCCGGCAGGCCGATATCCGCAATGTGTACGCCCAGTTCGTCCATGAGGTGGAGGATCTCCTTCTTTCGTCCTATGTCAGGGTCGATGACCGACGGCGATTGAAGCCCATCCCTCAAGGTCTCGTCATCGAATTCGATCGCCTTGTCGGGGACGTATCGTTCATCACTCGACACGTTCCAGTCGTAAATCAGTGTTTCTTCTTCCATACTTGGTCTCCACCCTCCCCATCGAGTGTAGGGGTCATTTCCCCTTGAACCGGGGTTTCCGTTTCTCCATGAATGCCTGGGTCCCCTCCCGCATGTCTTCCGTGGAGCACGCCAGTCCGAAGAGGTCGGCCTCGAGGAGCAAGCCCTCGCCAAGCGGCATACGCGTGCCGTGGTTTATGGCCTCCATAGCGAGTTTCACGGCCACCGGTCCCTTGGAAGTGATCTTTCGCAATAGATCCTCGGAAGCAGAGACCAGTTCCTTGGGAGGCACCACCCTGTTGACGAGTCCGAGCCTGTATGCCTCTTCGGCGTCGATTATTTCCCCGCTCAGGATCAACTCCATAGCCCTTCCCACCCCAACGAGCCTCGGTAGACGTTGCGTCCCACCGTAGCCCGGTATGATGCCAAGGTTGACCTCCGGCTGGCCGAACCTGGCATTCGTCGAGGCTACACGCACATGGCACGCCATCGCCAACTCGCACCCGCCCCCCAGTGCATAGCCGTTCACGGCGGCGATCACCGGTTTGCCCAGGTCCTCGATAAAGTTGAAGACCTGCTGGCCCCTCAGGGCAAAGTCCTTGCCCCCCATGGAGGTCTGCTTGGCCAATTCGTTTATGTCCGCCCCTGCCACGAAGGCCTTCTCACCCTCACCCGTGAGGAGTACCCCCCTGACTACCTCCTCACTCTTCGCCCTGGAGAAGACGGCCATCAACTCCAAGATGGTCTTGGCATCGAGCGCATTGAGCACCTTCGGCCTGTTCACGGTGCAGTGGGCGATTCCATCAAGCACTTCGTACCTAATATTCTCGTATGCCATCTCTCGGCTCCCCCTATCTCTCAATGTAGATCCCGCGAGGGCCGGGGCATTCCTCGCCTCCCCTCGACACGATGCCGGCAGGTATCCCTACTACCGCTCCTGCATGTCTTCGACACCCAATAAACCACCTCGCCTCCGACTATGGTGCCCCTTACCCGCGCGGAAACAAGGTCGACTTCAGAGCGAAACGGGTCGTGTGACAGCGCGACGAAGTCAGCCCTGCTCCCCTTCGTTATCACCCCTGCATCCCGCCACCCGCACGCGCCGGCAGAGCCCACCGTGTGTGCCGTTACGGCCTCCTCCACAGATATCCTCTCGTCCCGGTACCATGGCACCTCCCCGGGGTCCTCCTCCCCCTCCAACCTCCTGGTTGCTGCCACCCGAACGGCGGCCATCGGGTCCGCCTGCCCTGCAGGCGCATCCGAACCGAAGGCAAGGCTCACCCCGGCCTCCAGGAGGCTCCGCACGGGATAGGAACGGCCGCACCTCTCTCCCCAGGCCTTCTCCGCCTGGACCCTGTCTTCCACTATGTGCAAGGGCTGCACGGAAGCGACAACGCGGAGGTCAGCCAGCCGCCCTATATCCTCCCTGCGGATCAACTGGATGTGCTCCACCCTGTGCCGGTGCTGCCCTCCCGCACCAACTCCCGAGACACCCTCCACGACCTCGAGCGCAGTACTCACCGCGCGGTCTCCAATCGCGTGGAGGCAGATCGGCAGCCCCCCCTCACAGGCACGCAAGGCAGCGGACCGGAGCCTGTCAAGGGGAGTTGCCTCCACTCCGCAGGTACCGGTGTCATCGTACGGCTCGAAGAGCCAGGCCGTCCGCGAGCCGAGTGCGCCATCCACGAAGAGTTTGAGCCCACCCGGTGTAACCCCGCGGCCGAAGGCCGCCCCTCCCTTCTCCAGTACCGAATCCAGGTCCTCATCGTAGAACCCGCCTGCCGCGCGTAGCCCGCGCCGGAACGCCTCGACCTCCCTGAGGGATACGAGGTCATGAAGGCGCTCGAAGGTGTATATCCCGGTTATGCCCACCTCGTGGAGGCGTTCAACAGCATCTACGACCGCCGCCTCATCAAGTGCCTTTATCGAACTCTCGAGCCAACGCCATGCGGCGATGGCCGCTCCCTCGTGCAGGACCACGAGGTCGCCGCACACCTCGACCAGGTCATCCATGACCATGTCAAGGATACCACCCGAGCACACCGCTTCGAATCCAGCCCTGTCGAGTAGTGCTGTGTGCATGTCTGCAGTGCCGATGATCAGGGGGCCGTTCAGTACAACATCGGAGAGGGCCATCCCCCGGTATTCCTTCACCTCCAGAAAGACCCCTGGCGGGAGCCTCCTCCCAACGAGCCAGCCGCCCACCCTCCTTTCATCGCAGGAGACGAGCCTCTCCCACAGATGACCGAGGCCGCAGACCCCGGAGAGATCGTGGAGGGATGCCTCCCAGGCAAACTGGCTGAAGTGGATGTGGGCGTCGATGAAACCCGGCAACAGTGTCCCTCCATCCAGTTCCACCTCCTCGATATCAGACTCTATCGGGGCCGTCCATTTTCCCCTGCCCACCTCCTCCACCCTCCCGTCGGCTACCACGATGAAATCGGCTTCAGGGAGGTTGGGGTCGAGCGTCCTGATCTTGCCGCCCAGAAATGTCCTTCGCATCAGAGTCCGAGTTCGGTCGGAACGGGCTCATCGCCCCCGTAATCGTAGAATCCCTTCCCGGATTTACGGCCGTAATAGCCGGCGAGGACCATCCGCTTGAGAAGAGGGGGCGGCGCGTATCGCCCCTGCCGGTACTCCTCGAACATTATCTCTGCGATCCTGTAAGTCGTGTCGAGCCCCACGAAGTCGAGGAGCGTCAGGGGTCCCATCGGGTGCCCGCAACCCAGTTTCATACCCTTGTCGATGTCTTCTATCGATGCCACGCCCCTCTCCAGTGCGCGGATAGCATCGAGGAGGTAGGGGACCAGGAGGAGGTTCACGATAAAGCCGGAGTTGTCCCTCGCGGCCACCGGCTCCTTCCCCAGGCTCTTCACGAAATCGAAGACGCCGGCGTACACGTCACCATCGGTCAGTACCGTCCGCACCACCTCGACGAGCCTCATTACCGGCACGGGGTTGAAGAAGTGGAGCCCGAGCACTCTCCCCGGCCTGTCCGTGGCCCTCGCCATGGAGGTCACCGTTAAGGAGGACGTGTTTGTGGCGAAGACCGTCTCCTCCGGGCAGATCACGTCCAGCACCCTGAACACCTCGATCTTGGCCTCCAGGTCCTCCACGACCGCCTCTATCACGAGGTCGCACCCCGCCAGGTCCTCCATGTCGAGGGTCCCCTTGATGTTGGCCAGGGAGAGGTCCATCTCCTCCCTGGTCACCTTCCCCTTCTCGACCCCCTTCCCGAGAAAACCCTCTATCCTCTTGAGCCCTCCCCGGAGCAAATCCCCGCTCACTTCCCGCACAACCGTCGTGTAGCCTGACTGCGCCGTCACCTGGGCGATCCCGGAGCCCATCAACCCGCAACCCACCACACCGACCTTCCTGATTTCCATTCAGACCTCCAAGAATTCAAGCACCATGGACCCCCAGCCTCTTCCTGATATAGGGGACCATGCCCCCGTCGTCGATTATCTCGCGCATGAGGGGGGGGAAGGGGGCAGCATTCCCCACGATCCCACGGGTCAGGTTCTCCACCCTGCCGGAGGCGAGGTCGATACGGATTTCGTCCCCGTCCCTCGTCCCTTCGGCCACCGCCGCGCACTCGAGTATCGGAAGCCCGATATTGATCGAGTTCCTGTAGAAGATTCTTGCATACGATACGGCCACTACCGCGGCGATTCCGGCACCCTTGATGGCAAGCGGGGCGTTCTCGCGGGAACTACCGCACCCGAAGTTTTCGCCCGCAACCATGACATCCCCCAACTTCACCCTGCCGGCGAAACCGCGATCTTCGTCCTCCATGCAATGGGGGGCGAGTTCGGCCATTTCGTACGATGTGCAATAGCGTGCGGGGATTATGACATCGGTATCTATGTTGTCCCCGAATGTGTGCGCTCTTCCCCTTATTATGGTTCCGTCATCGCTCATGAAAACCCCCTCGGATCGACTATCCTTCCTGCCACCGCGCTGGCCGCGGCGACTGCCGGACCGCTGAGGTAGACCCGGCTCGTGGGATCTCCGCACCTCCCCTTGAAGTTCCTGTTCGTCGTGAAGAGACCGACCTCGCCCACGCCAAGGACGCCCATGTGACCACCGATGCACGGACCGCACGTGGGGGTTCCGAGGACTCCCCCAGCCTCGAGGATCGCGCCCGCGATCCCTTCGTTGATCATGTCCTCCTGCACACCGGGGCTCCCGGGCACCACTATCAACCGCGTCGCTGGGTGGACCGAGCGGCCCCTGAGGAAATGGGCGGCGATCCGCATATCCTCAATCCTCCCGTTTGTACAGGAGCCTATCACCACCTGATCGAGTTCGACCTCTCCCACCTCAGACACAGGGACGCCGTTGGTCGGGAGATAAGGGGCTGCAACCTGAGGTTCCAGCGAGTTACAATCGACAGTAACGACACCGGCGTAACGCGCGTCCTCATCGGGATGAATTTCATCTTCTCCCGAGATGCCCCTCTCCTCGAGGTACGCGATCGTCACCTCGTCCGCGGAGAAGATTCCCGTCTTGGCCCCCGCCTCGACGCTCATATTAGCGATCGTCAGGCGATCGCTCATTCCCAGGGCAGCAAGGGCGTCTCCACCGAACTCGATCGACCTGTAGAGGGCCCCCGCTGGTCCTATCCTGCCCAGGATATTCAAGATAATATCCTTTCCTCCTATCCACTCTCCAGGCGTGCCGTTGAGTTCCACGTGGATCGCCTCCGGGACCTTGAACCAGTTCTCTCCAATAGCCCACACCGCGGCCATGTCCGTGCTGCCCACACCAGTGGCGAAGGCCCCAAGGGCCCCGTAGGTGCACGTGTGGGAATCTGCGCCCATAACGAGGGCCCCGGGCCTGACGAGACCCCTCTCGGGCAGGATGACGTGACAGATTCCGGACCGCCCCACCTCGAAGTAGTTCTCGATCCCCTGTTCGCCTGCGAACTCCCGCATCGCCCTCGACAACTCTGCAGACTTTATGTCCTTGGCCGGAACGAAATGGTCGTTGACTAGAGCGATCCTCGAGGGATCATGCACCTTCTCCGCTCCCATCTCGCGGAAGACCTTGATCCCGAGCGGAACAGTTACGTCAGTCCCGAGGACCAGGTCCAGATGCGCAAAGACGACGTCTCCCGGCTTCACGCTGTCCCTTCCCGAATGTCGAGCCAGAATCTTTTCAGACAGTGTCATTCCCATCCGATCCTCTTACCTCCTTGTCCACCCCTTCAGTATAAACTAAACGAGACCAAGCCCGTTGTTCGCCCCCTCGTCGCACCCCCGCTCCCCCTCTCAAGGTACGAGCCCGCACGATCGTCCCATGGCGCATTTCACGGCACCTCACTAAGAAGCCACGGGCTTGCACCGCTTGCCGGGCGGCGTCGCCTCCTACCTGCCAGCCGCCTCGATGAGGGCGCCGCAGATATAGTCTCCCACCGCCCTTGTGCCCAATCCACCTCCCAGGTCCCGTGTCGTGTTCCCCGTGGCGATCGCCTTCCTGACCGCCTGCTCTACCGCGCGCCCCCCCTCGTCAAATCCCAGGTGCTCAAGCATCAATTGGACCGTCAGGATGGCGGCCATCGGGTTGGCTATGTCCTTGCCGGCATACTTGGGCGCCGACCCGTGGACAGGCTCGAACATCGAGATCCTTCCCGGATGGATATTCCCCGATGCTGCCAGCCCCATGCCGCCCTGGATCTGAGCGCCCAGGTCCGTGACTATGTCACCGAACATGTTACATGTTACAATTACATCGAACTGTTCCGGCCTCTTTATCATCTGCATCGTCAGGACGTCCACGTATAGGTGTTGCTTCTCAATCCCCGGGTAGTCGTTGCCGACCTGCTCGAAGACGCGCATCCAGAGATCGTGCCCGTACCTGAGGACGTTGGACTTGTCGCTCATCGTCACCTTCCCGAGGCCGTTCTCCTCCGCGAACTGGAAGGCGTGCCGTATGACCCGCTCTACGCCCTTGCGTGTGTTTACATCCTCCTGGATTGCGATCTCATCGGGCGTCCCCTCCTTGAATATTCCCCCCATTCCGACATACAGGCCCTCCGTGTTCTCACGAAAGACCACGAAGTCGACGTCCTTTTCCGTCTTTCCCTTCAATGGGCACAGATCGGGGTGGAGGAGTTTTATCGGCCGATAATTTATATACAGATCGAGTTTGAACCGAAGACCCAACAGTATTTCCTTGGCGTGGACCATGTCGGGTATGCGCGGATCGCCGAACGCCCCGAGCAAGATGGCCTGATAACCATCCCTGATCTCGTTGAAGACCTCGACCGGCAACGCCTCACCCTTACTGAGGTATCGTTCCGCACCCAGGTCGTACTCAACCAATTCCAGATCCAGCCCATAGAGTTTGTCTACGGTCCTCAACACCTTCAAGGCCTCCACGGTCACGTCAACACCTATGCCATCACCCGGTATAACAGCAATCTTCGGCAAATCTACCCCCTTTCTGCGTCCCTCATATAACCGGCCACGGCCTTGACAACCCTCTCGTTCTCTCCCTCCTTGCCAACCGTAATCCTCGCCATCGTCGGCAACCCATACAATTCCATTGGCCTGACGATGATGCCCCGCCGCAACAGTTCCTTAAACACCCCCTCCACATCCACTCCGAAGTCGACCAGTACAAAGTTCGCCACCGAAGGGACATACTTGAGCCCCAGTTTGTCGAACCCGTCACAGAGGACACTCATCCCCCTCATGTTGTTCTCCCTGCTCCTTATGACGTGATCAAGATCGTCAATCGAGGCCCTGGCCGCCTCCTGCGCCACGGAATTTGTGTTGAAGGTCTCCCTGACGATGTTCAACGGCTGGATCAACTCTGCCTTTGCCATCCCGTATCCGATCCTCAGGCCCGCCAGTCCGTATATCTTGGAGAACGTCCTCAGTACGATGACATCCCGACCTTCCCTTACATACGCTATCGTATCCGGATAATCTTCCCTATCGATATACTCGAAGTACGCCTCGTCGAACACTGTCACAACCCCCTCCGGCACTCCGTCAAGAAACTCAGCCACCTCGGAGGCGGTGACCATCGTACCGGTAGGATTGTTCGGATTCGGTATGAATATCAGCCTTGTCGCGGGCGTGATGGCCCTTTTCATCGCGGGGAGGTCATGCCTCCATTGTCTGAGCGGAACCGGTACTACCTTCCCTCCCATGATCCTGATTGCGATGTCGTACTTGAAAAAGGCCGGCCACCCTACTATTGCCTCGTCACCGGGTTCCAGATATGCCTCCGCTATCTGCTCCACGATCTCGACCGAACCGTTTCCGAGGATTACCTCCTCCATCGAAACACCGCGGATACGGCTGATTTTCTCCCTGAGAGAATACCCTCCGGGGTCGGGATAGCGATTGATGCCATCCAGGGCCTCTTTGGCCGCCTCCACCGCTCGAGGGGATGGCCCCAGGGGGTTTTCATTAGATGCAACCTTTATGACTTCATCGAGACCAAGTTCCCTCTTGACCTCGGAAATCGGCTTCCCTGGGATATATGCCCTTATGCACCTCAGCGCATCTCTTCCGCGTTTCATTGCTCTCCCCGCCAGAATCCTCTCTACAGTGGAAGAAAAAGCCCCTCTCCACCTGCCGCCATTATTCCAGCACCGCCATGGTTACCGAAGGGGGGGTTCCAAGATAGGGGATGAATGCCCGGATGTCAAGGCCGGCCACGGACTCGAGATCACCGCCCATTGCCGGCATGGTACGGGCCCTCAGAGAAGGGCTCGGAGTTCTTCGAGTTCGGCGGTTCGCGCAGGAGGCGGGGCCCCCTGTTCATCCCAGCCTCTCAGGTGGTAATAACCGCTAAGGGCCCTCTCAAACTCCCCGCGCTCGATCTTCTGGCCCCTGTATCCCTTCAGTGGAACCCCTTCCTCGAAATATCGCCACGGAAGGGTGTCGTCACGCCTTCCAAGTCCCTCCCTCATGTTGATCAGACGCTCCGTGTCAACAATCCGATCAGCGATACCGACGAGTTCCTCCGGGTCGAACCTCAGACCGGAGGCGAGAAAGATGAGTTCTGAAAAGTGGCGGTAATCGAGGAGGTGCGGACTGTTGAAGCCGTGACAGATAAACTTGCAGAGGCCGAGGGAATCCACTATTGCATAGATATTTTCATGAAAATGAACCATGACGTCTTTCGTATCGTAGGAGGTGATCTCGGGGTCGATCCTTGTCCCGTAGATACCCGTCATTACCTCCTTGGGGAGGTCGAATATATCAAGCGTCGGGCGGTTCCTCAGGTGATCCGCACCCCTTGATGAGACGGCAATCCCGAGTGCGAAACTCTTGATGATGCGGCAATCGTGCGGGTCCGTCTGGGGAAGTCCCTTGACTGCCGTCAGGTACTTCGCCGTTTGCGGTCCGAGCGTCTTTACCGCCTGGGTGCTCTCCGCCAGCACATCGCCGAATCCCTCCCGCTCGGAGATGTCTATGATCAGGTCCCTTATCCCCTCGAAATCGCCGAAGCCCGGCAAGGCTCGGCCCGTGACCGAATCGTCGATCAGCCCCTTTTCTTGCAACTCCATCGCCCAGGAGATAATCGATCCCGTCGAGGAGGTGTCAAGTCCGAGGTCGTTGCACAGGTTGTTCAGTTGGATGACTTGCTCGGGATCGGCTATCCCGCAGTTCGCCCCGAGGAGGCCGATAGTAGAATACTCAGGCCCTCCGCCGCCGAGTTTGTTCTTGTGCCGGCAGTGAACGATACAGTTGTAACAGGAATACATCCGCTCTATGAAGCGATGTATCTCCTCGGCATTCAATGTCTCTTCAAAGGCATTCACCATGCTGTTCTTCGTCCGTATCGCACCCATTGCATTGCTCGGCTCGTAGAGAAGAGACGTCCCATAGGTGCCCAATGCCTTGATCACGTGTGAACGACGGAGGTATTCGTTCATCTCCCGGCGCTTGTCGTTCAGTTCCCTGCGGAACATAACGTCAACCGGCACATTGCCGGCGGCGACCACGGCCTTGAGCCGCTTTGAACCCATGACGGCCCCCAGCCCGCAGCGCCCCGCGGTCGCCTTCTCTCCGTTCATGACCGAAGCGAATCTCACCCTCTTTTCCCCGGCCCTCCCGATACAGGCCGCCTCCACCTTCGAGCCGAGTTCGCTTCGTATCTCCTCCTGGACCTCCCGCGCATTCAGGCCCCACCATCGCCCGGCCCCACGGACCTCGCACTCCCCCTCATTCAAGTATATATACGAAGGGGCAGGTGCCTTTCCGGTGATTACGAGCCTGTCGAAACCCGAAAAACGCATCCTCGGACCGAATCTGTGCCCGCAGTTCGCGTCACCAAGGATGTAGGTCTCAGGCGACTTGGCCGACACATTAAATCGACTTGAACTCGGTGCCGCCGTACCGGTGAGCAACCCCGCTCCGAAGATGAGCGGGTTTTCGGCGGAGAAGGGGTCAATGCCGGGTTCAAGGAGGCTGTACAGATAGAACATGTTCAATCCTCGCCCGCCAAGAAACCTCTCCACGAGCCTGCCAGGCGTCTCTTCAATGCGTACCGAACCGCTCGAAAGGTCTATGAACGCCGTTTTCTCCGTCCCTCGTGCCGGTTCTTTCATATTGCCCCCGTCTCCTAATTACGACCCGGGCCCATGCACGGTAGCCCCCTACACCGTCAATACCCGCCCTTTTTCAATATGTCCCTGGCGATGATCAGGCGCTGGATCTCGTTGGTGCCCTCAAATATACGGTTTATCCTGGAGTCCCTGTAGAACATCTCGATCGGGTATTCCTTCATGTATCCCATACCACCATGGATCTGGACTGCCTTGTCCACGATCCTGTCGAGACACTCCGAGGCATACATCTTTGTAATGGCCCCCTCCCGCGTTACCCTCCTGCCCTGGTCGGAGAGCCACGCAGTCCGGTAGACCATCGACTCCATGGCGTAGATCTCGGCCGCCATGTCGGCGATCATCCACTGGATGGCCTGAAGGTCGGCGATCGGACGCCCGAACTGCATCCGCTCCCTCGCGTGGTTGACACTAAGTTCGAGGGCCTCCTTGGCAACCCCCAGGCACATTGCCCCGATGCCTATACGCCCGTGATCGAGAGTCTTCATCGCGGTAATGAACCCCTTTCCCTCACGGCCGAGCAGGTTTTCCGCCGGTACGGCCATATCCTCGAAGATGAGTTCCGCGGACGAGGAGCCCCTTATCCCCATCTTGTCATCCACGGAGCCCACCTTGAAGCCCGGAGTAGTCGATTCGACTATGATGGCCGTTATGCCCCGGCTGCTGCCATCTTTGCTGGATGCCTTGACGAACAAGGAGATCACGTCCGCCACGTCGCCGTTCGTGATCCATATCTTCGAGCCGTTGACTATGAAACGGTCTCCATCCCTGACCGCCGTGCTCTCGAGCCTGGAGGCGTCGGATCCCGCATTGGGCTCCGTCAGTGCGAACGCGCCCACTTTTTCCCCCGTGGCCATCTTCGGGAGGTACTTCCTCTTCTGTTCCTCCGTCCCATCAAGCAATATCGCCATCGCACCTATGCTCTGGTGTGCCCCCAGGTATACCGCCAGTGAACTGCTCCCCTTCGCGATTTCTTCAGTGGCGATGCAATAGCCCGTATCGCCGGCTTCTATCCCCCCGTACTCCTCGGGGATCAGGATTCCGTAAAGTCCGAGATCCCTGGCCTTATCGAGGAGGTCCTGGGGAATCTTTTTCTCTACATCGATTTGTCTTGCCACGGGCTTGACCTCGTTCTCCGTAAACTTTCTGATCGTCTCCCTAAGCATCTGCTGCTCGTCCGTAAACGTGAAGTCCATCTTACTCCCCCGGTTATCCGTTCATATCATACGCTCGGCATTCCAGGCGCTAAAATCGGGGTTTGACGCGTTCGTCAACCCCCAAATTTCGGCCTTCTGCCCTCGAAAAACGCCCTTATTCCCTCCTCTACTTCCTTGGTCGCCCGGAGGCGTCCAAAACAACCCGCCTCGTGATCCAGTGCGTCTTCAAGGCTTGTCTCCAGCCCATTTCTTATTGTCTTCAAGGCCTCCCCGACCGCCTTTTCACTCTTTTCAGCAATACGCCGTCCGAGCCGCTTCGCCTCCTTTAATGCCTCCCCACGTGGCGACACCTCGTTCACAATCCCCAACTCCATCGCCCGTTCCGCACTCATCATCCTACCAGTCAGGATGTACTCCAATGCGATAGATGGCCCGACATAACGAAGCATTCTTTGGGTCCCACCCCACCCGGGAATCAAGCCGAGCCGTATCTCGGGAAAACCGAGCCTTATCCCCTCTTCTGCAATACGTAAGTGGCAGGCCAGGGCGATTTCCAGGCCACCCCCAAGGCAGTTTCCATTGAGTGCCGCGATGGTTGGTACGCGGGCCAACCAGAATCGATGAAATACGGAGTGCCCACGGACGCACATCCTCTTTGCGCTCGCTTCCTCCTCCACGGCCGCTATCTCACCTATATCGGCCCCGGTGGAAAAATATTCTCCACTCCCCGTGAGAATTATCACTCTAACGGACCCGTTACCTTCCAACTCTGAAAGCGACCGCTCTATCTCCCGGATCACCTCACGGCCGAGGAGGTTGTGAGGGGGATTGTCAATGGTGATGACCCCAAGGGCGCCTTCGACCGTTGATCGGACTTTTTCGCGGGGCATGGCCGTCCTACCTGACATCGCTCCTCAGAAAACTCACGTGGGCAGCAATAAAAAGGACCAGGACCTCTGAGATCAACACCATCATCCCCCTCAACCCGCTCTCGAATCCCCCCCAATCTCCGCTGTCCTTTTCACCGTACCGTGGAACGATATCCGGATCGACCGGCTTCTGTGACATGTACCACTCCCTGAAGAGTATATGGGGGCTATCCTTGTCGAGAGCATCCATTTCCCTACCGAAATCTGCCAGCACACCCCTGAATGCCTTGACCGACCTGACATATTCCTCCTGCCGCGCTATCCCCGTATTCAGCAAGTCCTGACCCGCGAAACGGTAGAGCCCGGCGGGCGATACCATCGATATAGACCGTGCGAGGCGCGATTGCTCGAGTTTGGCCGCCCAGTAATTGTCCACCATCTCCTGCTCCCTGGCATCCACCTTGTCCATCATTTCGGCCCAACGATATTCCGAATCGTCAATGGGTGCCACATCGAGCGGCGCATGGCTGACGTCCTGTCCCTCATACTCCTTGATCGTGTCGTCCAATATCTCCGAGACCTGCCTGTTGAACACATCTCGTCTTGATATGTCCCTGTGGATAATCGCAACGGGTCGGGCCACTCCGGGTATGGCTATCACAAGGCAGACCCATATCAACAACAGGACCACAAGGCTCGCGGAGGACTTTTTGGCACGTATAGAGACCAACAGCCCAATAAGGACGAAGAGTGCAATGTAAAACAAGGAAAGCAACATGTGCATCGTGCCCCTGAGGAGGTCCTGGCTTGAAAGGGAAATGTGGCCGTAAACCACGACGATCGCCACTGAAATGAGGCCGCCGAATAAAAGGGGGGTTGCAAGGGCGAAGAACGCCGCCAGGAACTTACCTATGATGTATTTGTCCCTCGGTACGGGGTTGGCCATGATCAACCGCAGCGTGCCGCGTTCTCTCTCTCCGGAAACTGCATCGTAGGTCAACGCGATTGCGATGAAGGAGAAGATCACCCTCACGATAAAATCCCAGTCGATGCCTTCGAACGGTGGTATCATATAATTTATATACGCCTCCCTTTCCGGGCTCATCACGACATTCACGTTAAATGGGACTTTGTTCGGCAGGCTTGCCTCCCCGCCATCAACAATGAACTGCAACGGTGATGGCCTCTTGAAGGCATACCGGTCCTTCATGACGACGGATGCCAGACTACGACTCTCCTCCTGGATCCTTCTATCCTGCTCGGTCCGGTTACCACGGTAGTCCATGAGTTCCTGCTGATACTGCTGACTGTAGACAAGGGCCCCGAAGGCCATGAGCAAGACGACTATAATGAAACTCAGAAAGAGCCGCAGGCTACCAAGGTAGTCTTTCAATGAATAAATCATTACGGTTCGTATCACCTTCATCGAACGTCATACCTCGAAAAGGCCAAGGAAAAAAGGCCGAAAAGGACTATGCTCAACCCCATAAGGGTGAAGATGTCGGTCTCTGAACGCCGGATGGATTCCTGAAGCCCCGCCGGGAGGAACCTGAACCGCGGCATGTCGCTCAGGTCCAGTGCCCGGCTCCCGTCCTTTTCCGCTGCGTCGAGCATCCGCCAAGCCCTCTCCATGTCCATGTCATTGCGGTTGAACGTGCTCGGATCCAGGACCAGAGGTTCCTGATCGGGGGGATCGTCCGTAAACCAGCGTCTCGACCGAAAGCCATCGTGATCGTTGATGTAATTCACCAACTCTCCCCTGTAATTCCGCGCCGCTTCCATGAAGTCCTCGTAGTCTTGGAGGCTTGAGCCAGCAAGGTACTGGGTGATCCTGTCCGCCATAAACGCCGGTGAGATGTGAGAGGCACCTGTCGCCAATGATGCCTGCCTGGCCAATTGATAGAGGTGGTTTCGCCTTACATCCCATATACGGTCCGCGTAACGCAGCCAGACCTGGTTCGAGTAAGTATAGTAATCGGTCAACCACGCATACCTTTCGGGACGTCCCAACCGGACCAGGACTTCTCCATCATCCCCGTAGATGCTGAGTTCGCCCATGACCGTCGACTTGGGGAGATGTGATTCATACAGGGCAATCTCCTTGTTCGCCTCATCCACGAGCGACTCCACCTTCTGCCTGAGAGATCTGCTGGTCTCGACCTCTATGGATTGAGACGCCATGAAATCCGACAAGTTGGGAAATACAATCACAAACATGAGCCATATCAACATCGCCAGCATCAACGCCGTAGAAGAACGCCTCACCAGCGATGAGAGACACAGCCCTACCAGTAACATGGTCGACAGGTACAAGACCGCTGTTATAATAATAAAGAGTATCCTGAGCCAGTCGCTTCCCGTAAGACCGAGAGGGAAATAAACATTAAGGACCAGGATCGCGACCAGGAAAC
The DNA here is from genome assembly GCA_964573995.1 of uncultured Gemmatimonadota bacterium. Taxonomy (GTDB): domain Bacteria; phylum Gemmatimonadota; class CAZMKB01; order CAZMKB01; family CAZNLH01; genus CAZNLH01. Next base: position 57,563 of record CAZNLH010000004.1, on the reverse strand, counting down.
TCATGACGAGGGGAATCAGGAGGCTGATGAGGCCACCTGCGTACTTGGCCAAGGCCACCTTGCCTCTGGTGATCGAATTTGACATTATGAGCCTCAGCGTTCCCTGTTCCCTTTCACCCGATATCGCATCGAATGAAATGAGTAGGGCGAGGAGCCCCAGCACATATATTATTACGTCCATTAAATCGAGAGTGGGGAAAATCGACAGTATCTCGTTGTCCAGCCCTCCACCCGACGCCAGAAAAGGGACGGTTCGATGAGATATCTTCACCACGTTTCCAACTCGGTCGGTATACCCGAGATTGAATATTATGAGCGGGTTCGGCCTCCTGGCCAATGCGGGCTTGAGGTGGGAATAGACCCGGACATCCTCCAGCGTCTTCTGTTCCCCCGCCACGAGCCCGTCATATTCCGCAAGACGCTGCCGATACTCCTGGCTCCCGACCAGCGCGCTGATAATGATCAGCATGAGCGATAGGACCACGCACGCGGCAAAGCGCGTTGTCAGGAGGTTCTGGCACAACTCCTTCCAAACGCTCTCCCGAAACAACATGCTACTCCGTCCATTCCCTGGCGTTGCCCTGGTTCAGCGGAACCTCCAGTACTCCTCCCGTGGCCTCGATCGGCACATTCCAGACGAGCCAGGTATATTTCTTTGACGGGTGCCTCTCCTTCCCATTTATCCACCACTTCCCACCTGGGACAACCACCTTCCCCTTGCCCTCCTTGTCCGTTTTTACCAGATAGTCCTCGCTGATCCCCCTATCTTTCCGTATCCCTGCTATGACCTCGTTCAGGCCCTTGTAAGCCGCTTCCTTCCATTTCTCGTAATCGCTGTCGTATTTCTTTCGCGCTGCGATGTATTCGGTACGGGCATTCTCCCGCATATCGTTCAATTCTTTGTTATTCGCCTTGGCCGCCGTGTATCTCTTGTATGCGGACTTGTAAGCGCTGCTGGTATAATCCTTGATCTTCTTCACGGCCTCCTCTGCCTTCCGATATTCATCGAGGTGGTCATTATACTTCGTATTGACTTCTTCATACTTTGACCTTAACGATATCACTTCCTCTTCCGAAGGCGGTTCGGCCACCTTGTTCGCCATCTTTAGTGAGTCTTGGATCGACTCTATATTATAGGGGAGAAGGGAGAACTTGGCATTCGACAAGGGCTCCTCTCCCTTGTCGGTCTTCACAGTCACCTTCAGGATCACCTTCGTGTCCTTGCTGCAACTGCTCAGGATCAAGGCCATAATCAACCCGAAGGACAGGTACAGCAACTTCCTCATTGAGACCTCCTTTTCATCTCTTTCTCTTTCCCAACTGTCCCCTGGGAAACACGGCGCCCATTGAATGGCACCTAAGATGTTCCCTTGCAATGCAATTCATTCTTTCTGCCGTTACTGACTCGATCCCCTTCAAGTACCTCGCCTCATAGTCAAAACCGAGCCCCATGATCTCGTATTTTCCCCTCCTTGCCGCCCTTGCTGCCATTGTCTCTCCACCTATGAGGAACACCCCCTTCAGATACTCCTTTGCCCGTTCCAGTTCATCCTCTTCGACTTCTTCACGCGCTATCTCCTCAATTTCTGTTATCAGTCCCGTCAACGCCTCTTCGTATCTTTCAGGATTGGTCCCTATATAGCCTGCGAGAAAACTCGGGCCTGAATATGCCCTGTAGATCGATGATACCTGATAAGCAAGCCCCCTCTTTTCGCGCAGCCTTGTAAAAAGACGGGAATCCATCGATCCCCCGAGGATCGCATTGATCACCTGCATCTCATGCGACCCTTCTTCACCAAGGGACGGGGCGGGATAACCAACCACGACCCACGCCGCTGCGCTGTCTCTCTCTTCGCATTTCTCCCTGTGATCCTGCCGGATTTCCTCAACGATCCTGCCGCCGGTATCCTGGCCGGTTACTCCTACCGAGTGTGCCCTCTCTCTTCCTCCTTCACCGCCTTCACCGCGTGAAGAGAGCCTTTCCACGACCTCGGCAATCGTATCTCGGACAATCTCCTGATCGAAGTCCCCCGAACAAGAGAACACCATGTTGCCGGGCACGTATATACAGTCATGGAATTCTCTTACATCATCCAATGTCATCCGCCTTAGCGACTCTTCCGTCCCCTGAACTGTCTTGTGCATCGGATGTCGACCATAAAAGGCCTCCTGAAAGAGGTCCAAGGTGTGGGTCAGGAGTTCATCTTCTCTCTGGCGTATCTCATCAAGTGCCAGTTCCCTTTCCTTTTCGAACTCATCTTCAGTCATCGCGGGGTTGGTTATGACATCCCTCATAACTTCAAGGGCTTCTTGCAGTTTTGCCCTCGTGCAGAGAAGAGAGAGGCTCCCGGTCTCCTTGCCGGTGGATGAGAACAACCTCGATCCCATCGCATCGAGTCGCTCATCGAGCGCCTCGCAGTCCATCGATTCGGTCCCCTTCAGGACGAGGTTCTGCATCAGGTTGGATATCCCTGCCCTGTCCTCACTCTCATACAGGCAACCCATCTTCAGGAAGAGGTGTATCGCTACTATCTCCCGCCCTTGCCTCGCCTCAGATATCATGACCGCGCCCCGTCCAATTTCTTCCCTTTTCACCTCTGCATCGCCGTTCATCTCGCGCCATCTCCCCCCGGTCCCACCATTACTCTTGCAAATGGTTGGTCGTGGACATATCGCTCAACTGCCCACCTGATCTCCTCTCCACTCACGCGTTCAAGGGCTTCAAGGTAATTCAGGGCGAAGGCCACTCCCCCGAACTCAACCTCGTAGTATCCGAGAGTCCCTGATATTGCCGCGTTCGTCTCGTTCTCAAACAGAAATCCGGAACGCAGTACAACGCGCGCCCTTGCGAGTTCTTCCTCATCCGGGCCTTCTCTCGCCAACCGGCCAATCTCCTCAAAGAGACACCGGTTCACCTCCCCCTCCCGTCCAGGACGAAAGACCGTATCAATACCGAGCACACCCGCGCTCCTGAGTTCCATGTGCCAGGCCGATACGGAACTCACCAATTTCTCCCGCTCCAGCATGCGCTTGTAAAGCCTTGAACTCTTACCCCCCCCAAGTATCAGTGCGGCCAATTCCAGGGCAGGAAGAGATTCCATATCACTTATCCCCGGGGTTTGAAAACCGACCGCGGCATAGACCTGGTTTATATCCTTTTCCTCAAAACGGTTCCTGCTCTCCTCCAGGCTCAACACCACCGTCCTGCCCGTTGACATACCATCCCGCGTATGTTTTCTCTTGCCCGCTACTAGGTCTCCTATCATCGCCTCTATATGATCACAATCAGCATCTCCCACTATGACGACGATCAGGCTGGAGATATTATACCTTGCATCGTAGTACTCTTCGAGTTCATCGACCCCTATATTCTCAAGGCTCTCCTCGCTGCCCAATATAGGCATCGCATACGGCGATCCGCCGAATATCTCTTCCTGGAGCAGGGTAAAGAGCCTGGCACCAGGATTGTCGTCACGTCTCCTTATTTCCTCACGAATGATCATCCTCTCCCTTTCCACCTCCTCCCGCCTTACAGACGGCCTCAGGAATGCATCCGATAGGAGATCCAGGGCTCGTTCAACGTGCCACGAAGGCACCACAACGTAGTAATGCGTAAACTCATAGGAGGTGGCCGCGTTGCTGTATCCGCCCATGGCCTTTATCTGCCGATCCATTTCTCCCTTCGGATGCTTATCTGTACCCTTGAAAAAGATGTGCTCGAAGTAGTGAGAAATTCCGTTTACGGGCGGTTCCTCATGGGCGCTTCCGGCCGCCACCCAGAAATTGATCGCGGCGATAGGCAAGTCGTGCCTCTCTTTTACCAGGAGGAGCGGACCACCTTTCACCTTCCTCTGATAGTAGGGATAGATCGTACTCTTCATGGCCCTATAGGTCTTCCATGGCCTGTAAATATCACGGGTAAAGACTCGATCGCTTGTGGTTCATTATACGGGGTTCTCTTTCGGATCATGCCCGTAACGCGAACCTAAATTATACAAAACCGGTCTAAAAAATCAACAGAGGGAACATGGATGGATCGTTACCAAGGAAAGGATCTGCGTGGAAAGGGCCGGTTATATCATAAGGCAATTCCGGGAATCCGCATACGCGCTTTACAATTCAAGTCCCGGTTTGGTACTAATCGGGTATGGCGGTACCGAGTATATAGTAAACAGGATTTACATTCTTCCCGTTCACAATGACCTCATAGTGAAGGTGCGGCCCAGTCGTGATCCCCGTGCTGCCGACCATAGCGATAATATCACCACGGCTCACCGTATCACCCTTGTTTTTCTTCAACTTGGAGCAGTGGGCATACAGCGTCTTGTACCCGTATCCATGGTCAATCAACAGCGAGAGCCCATACCCGGCCTCCCACCCCGCGCGTACCACCTTTCCGTCGGCCGTAGCAATTATCGGCGAGCCCTTTGGCGCATAGATGTCTATCCCTTCGTGGGGCCTTTTATCCCCGAAGATCGGATGAGGCCTTATACCGAAACCGCTGCTTATTGTACCTTTGGTAGGCCATACGGATGGAGTTCGTGAGAATTTCACCGTGCTGAACTGCATCTGATCCAGCGACTCAACAAGACCCTGATAGACAAGGTCTGCACGACGGAAGAGCGTGTAAAGGTCTTCCCTGGTCTGCTCAACCCTCTCACCCGTGCTCCGGCTCAGCCATGCGCCGTCGTAACGCGCGCCCACATCGATACTCGGTCCTCCGATACCCGCCTTCATGACTTCGGGCTCGATCCCCGCGAGGCCGGCGATCTCCCTGAACTGCGTCTCCACCGCCGTAACCTTTGCCATTCGTTCCCGAAACTTTGCCGTTTCCTTCTCCATTTCATCCAACCTGGCCATCAGGGCCCGGTTCTCTCCCAGGACTTCCCGAAGTTCCCGTTCACTGGAATGCCTCTGTAAGAAACCGTAAGATAGAAGAGCAAGAGCGGCCATCAGCAGGGCGGCAAGGGCTCCGCAGATGCCCAATTGTCTCCGGGATACCCTGTACACCCTCGGGCTCGCCCCGCAGTGTGGAATGATGTTTACCGTCCAGGAGTTTGCTTCCAAGGGATATCCTCTCACGTGCCGGTCTCTTTCCCGATAATCCACATTATAGCACCCCCTTCTATTATTTCAAGGAGGAAACGGTGGCGGACAGCACCACACGGGCGGAGCACCGACTCTCCAATTAGCAGGTCTTAAGCCCGTATCAATCGGCGCAATTTTATATCCACTCACTCCATAAGTCAAGTGTTTTATGGTGTCCCGCGCAATATATGTTCCTGGATATTAAAGCCTCGAGTGCAAAATAACCCAACTTGTTGCCCTATAAGATATTGCCTCGCCGCACTTGTGCTCCGTCTGATAGAACAGCCCACAACATGGATCAAAAAAAGTTCAGGCACAATAAAAAATTACTCACTCCTGGTGCTGATCGTTATCCTCTTTCTCCTCGAGTTTTTCCTCCGTCAAACAGGCCACATCGGCCAGGTGATCACCCTCTGAGAGGTTCATCAACCTCACCCCCTGTGTGCTCCTTCCCATCACTCTTATCCCCCGAGCCCCCATCCTTATCACCGTCCCCTGCACGGAAACGAGCATCAAGTTGTCTCCCTCCAACACTTCCTTGATGGCCACGAGACGTCCGATCTTCTCTGTAACTTTCAGGGTTATAACCCCCATACCCCCCCTCTTGGTAATCCTGTATGCATCGAAGGCCGACCGCTTACCATATCCCCTTTCAGTTGCAACAAGAAGCGTCCCGGCTCTCCCCTCGATTACCATCCCAACAACCTGATCATCCTTCCTCAACCTTATTCCCCTGACGCCGGCCGCGTTCCTCCCCATATCCCTCACGTCCTGTTCCCTGAATCTTATTGCGTGTCCATATCGAGTGGCCAGGATTATATTCCTTCGCCCATCGGTTATCGCCGCATCGATCAGTTCGTCTCCCTCCTGCAGGTTGGCGGCGATAATGCCCCCCTGTCTTGGGTTGGAGAAGGCCGAGAGCCTTGTTTTCTTGACGATTCCGTTCTTTGTTGCCATGAAGAGGTATTTGCTCTCCTCGAACAGACGTACCGGAAGATAGGCTGCTATCTCGTCCCCTTCCTTTAGGTGCAGGAGGTTCACCACCGGCCTCCCCTTCGCTTCTCTTCCCCCCTGGGGCAGTTCATATACCTTCAACCAGTGACATATCCCCTTCTTTGTAAAAAAGAGGATGTACTCCTTGGTGGAGGCTATGAACATGTGCTCCACAAAATCCCCCTCGTTCGTCACCATCCCTATTATCCCCTTGCCACCCCTTTTTTGCATTCTATACGTGCGGGTGGATATACGCTTTATATAGCCTTTGTGAGTCAGTGTTATAACCATCTCCTCATCTGAAATTATATCTTCAATGTCGATATCCTCCGCCCTTTCTATTACTTCCGTTCGCCTGGGGTCTCCAAATTTATCGCTCATTTCAAGCATTTCCTCCCTTACAACCCCCATGCGCCTGCTCTTCGATTCGAGGATCCCTTTCAATCTCGCGATCGTCTTCAACAGTTCCCGGTACTCTTCCTCCACCTTCTCCCTTTCAAGCCCGGTCAATCTCGCGAGCCTCATGTCCAGTATTGCCTGTGCCTGTATCTGCGAGAGTGCAAAACGGGCCATGAGCGCCTCCCTGGCAGCAGCCCCATCACGCGCCCCTCTAATGATCCTGACGATCTCGTCTATGTTGTCCACCGCGATCTTCAATCCCTCGAGGATATGAGCCCGCTTTTCAGCCTTGTCCAGTTCAAAGATCGTGCGCCTCTTCACGACCTCATGCCTGTGCTCAATAAACTTCTCCAGCACCTGCCTGAAGTTGAGAATTTCCGGCACCCCATCCACCAGGGCAAGGAGGATCACCCCAAACGTCACCTGCATCTGAGTCTTCTTGTAGAGGGTATTCAGTAGGATCTCGGAGTCGGCGTGCCGTTTCAGTTCGATGACCACCCTCATTCCATCCCGGTCTGATTCATCCCTCAAATCAGATATGCCTTCGATCTGTTTACCTTTCACCAGCGTGGCTACCTGCTCTACAAGTCGGGCCTTGTTTACCTGATAAGGAATCTCGGTAATAATCAGCGATTCTCTTCCATCCTTTCTTGTCTCACGAACGACCTTTGATCGCAGGATCAGCCTGCCTTTTCCGGTCTTGAAGTAACTCAGGAAGCCTTCTCTTCCGCAAACATATGCACCACCGGGAAAGTCTGGCCCTTCTATCAGTTCGAGGAGCCTGTCGTCATCCACTTCGGGCTCTTCTATCAACCTCACCGCGCAGTCTACCACCTCCTTTATATTGTGAGGGGGGATGTTGGTGGCCATGCCGACCGCAATCCCCGCAGAACCATTTATAAGGAGGTTTGGCACCTTCGATGGGAGTACGATTGGTTCCTTTTGACTGTTGTCGAAGTTCGGCATGAAATCGACCGTATCCTTGTCGATATCGGCCAGCATCTCCACCGACACGGTCGTCATCCTCGCCTCCGTGTATCTGTATGCCGCCGCCTGATCACCATCGACCGAGCCGAAGTTTCCCTGCCCGTCTATCAGCGGGTACCTCAGAGAAAAATCCTGGGCCATTCTCACCATAGTGTCATAAACGGCACTGTCGCCATGAGGATGAAAACGGGCCAGCACGTCCCCCACCACCGATGCACTCTTCTTAAACGGACGATTTGGAAGCAGCCCTATGTCGTTCATAGCATAAAGAATCCTACGGTGCACCGGTTTCAGGCCATCCCTGACGTCAGGAAGGGCCCTCCCCACAATAACAGACATGGAATAGTCAATGTAACTGTCGCGCATTTCATCTTCGATGAACCTCGGGATCTCTCTTTCTCGCGTTTCGATCGGCATGTACGTTTTCCCCCTGTTTACTTCCTTTTACCGTAATATCCGTTCCCTTGCACGACAAACCTGGACGACCGCCTCCTTTTAGTCACGGATACGGTCGTCCACGGTTATCGATGAACTCAACTATAAGAGCGAGGGTTGGTCAAGCATTCCCGCGATGCCGGTGCCTCTCTACTAAGATAAGGCTGTATCACGGGATGTGAGCGGCGGTTTTAGTGCCGAAGATACGCTCATGTGCAACATTCTCATACGTCCAGGTTTCTCACATACCTGGCATTTGCCCTTATGAACTCTCTCCTCGGCTCCACCTTGTCTCCCATAAGGATCGTGAAGAGTTTATCCGCCTCGGTGTCTTCCTCCAGCACCACCCTGTATAGTACCCTCTTATCCGGGTTCATCGTGGTCTCCCAGAGTTGCGCCGGGTTCATCTCCCCAAGGCCCTTGTAACGCTGCACGTGAACCTTTTTGCCCTTATTGAGACTATCCACGTACTTCTCCATTTCATCTTCGGCATAGGCGAACATTTCCTCCTTACCGTTTGAAATCCGGAAGAGTGGAGGCTGGGCGATATAGATGTACCCCTCTTCGATCAGACCCCTCATGTGTCTATAGAAGAAAGTGAGGAGAAGTGTCCTGATGTGTGCACCGTCGACGTCCGCATCAGTCATGATTATGAGTTTGTGATACCTCGCCTTTTTAATGTCAAAGTCGTTCTCTCCAATGCCGGTTCCTACCGCTGTTATCAGGGTCTTTATCTCTTCGTTGCCGAGGATCTTCTCGATACGTGACTTTTCCACGTTCAATATCTTCCCCCGCAACGGCAGGATTGCCTGGTATCTCCGGTCCCTGCCCTGTTTCGCCGAGCCCCCCGCTGAATCACCTTCAACGAGGTACAACTCACATGCTGAAGGGTCCCTGATAGAACAATCCGCCAGTTTACCGGGCAGCGTACCGCCTTCAAGGGCATTCTTTCTCCTCGTAAGTTCACGAACCTTTCTCTCCGCCTCGCGCACCCTCATGGACTCCAAGGCCTTTTCTACTATTACCTTCGCCACCCTCGGCCTCTCCTCCAGGTGCTTGGAAAGGTTTTCATAGACGACAGACTCGACGATCCCCTTTACCTCGCTGTTTCCCAGTTTCGTCTTGGTCTGTCCCTCGAACTGAGGTTCCCTCAACCTTATATTCAGCACCACCACCAGTCCCTCCCTCACGTCTTCGCCTGTAATTCCTCGCCCCGCGTTCTTTACCATGTTATTCCTTCTTGCATAATCGGTTATAGAACGCGTCAATCCCGATTTCAACCCTATCAGGTGTGTCCCTCCCTCATGTGTGTTGATATTGTTGACGAAAGTATAAATCAACTCCCTGTACGATTCGTTGTGCAGTATTGCTACGTCTACTATGGTTCCTTCCTTATCTACCTCAAACTGAATAGGTTTCCCATAAAGGGGCTTCTTGCCCACCAGTTCCTCGTTGAGATATGACACGAAGGCGGCCGTCCCTCCAGCATAACGGTATTCCTCATCAATCTTGTCTTCACCACAGTCATCACGGAACGCAATGGCCAGTCCCCTGTTGAGAAATGCCAGTTCTCTAAGCCTGGAAGCGACAATTCTCCCTTCATAATCAATATCCTCGAAGATCTCCCTGTCTGGCATGAAGTGGATCATAGTGCCCGTATTCTTCCTCTTCCCCACCACCTCAAGCCCCGCCACACACACCCCGCGCCTGTACTGTTGTCTGTATACCTTGCCTTCTCTGCAGACCTCGACAATGAGCCACTCTGATAACGCATTCACCACTGATACACCAACGCCGTGTAGCCCTCCACTGACCTTGTATACCTTATCGTTGAACTTTCCGCCCGAATAAAGGGTCGTAAGCACCAATTCAACACCTGGGATTTTCTCAGTAGGGTGCGGATCTACAGGGATTCCCCTCCCGTTATCTACCACCATCACCGAGCTGTCATCTTTTATCTCCACCACTATCCTGTCGCAATAACCAACCATCGCTTCATCAATGGCATTATCAACCACCTCGCTGATCAAGTGCCTCAATCCCCTTTTTCCGGTACTGCCTATATACATGCTCGGGCGCTTCCTTACGTGTTCCATCCCCTTCATCACCTGTATCTCGCCCGATCTATATTCCTCTCCCGTCCCTCTTCCTTCCTTGTCCCTCATTAATCCCCCCCTGACTCTTTTAATCTCTCACAAAACGTATCTCTTGTACAACCTCGCTCCCAATATGGCTGCAAACCCTTCTCTTGATCTCTTCTCCCATCATCCTCATTTCCATCATCCATGAAGATGACTTAACCTTCAGGATCAGCCTCCCCCTGTCTATTCCAACCGGAATGACCCTCCCGGCAATTACTTCTCCCACAATCTCCTTCCACTCCGTAACAACTCGATATTCATACACCCTCTTCTCCATCCCCAACGCCCCCAATATATCCCCAACTATATCGCTCACTTTTTCCATGGGTTACCCCCAACTCCCTCAGTATTCCACACTGGCAATAAGGTATGCTTACAAAATATTATAAAGATCGGTGAACTTCCATATTCGCTTGCGGTTTAATATATTCCACACCCAATTGTACACCCATAATTTAATTATTTTAACTATACCAGTCAAGCAGTTTCAAGCACTCTCAATGGCATCACCAGGCACAGGTACTCAACTCCACCTTCCTGCTCATCCGGTTCTATTACAGACGCCCTGTCCGGTCCCTTGAAACTCATCCTCACCTTCTCACTCTTTATCACCTTCAACACGTCCTCCAGGTAGCCTGCATTAAAATCCAGCCTTACCGACTCTCCTGCATAATCTGCATCCACCTCGCACCTGGCCTCACCCACATCCCTCGTGCTCACCGCAATAGCAAGCAAATTCTTTTCAAAACCCAATTCTATCCTCTTGGTTGCCGCGTTCGCCATAAGTGCTGCCCTCCTGACGGCACCAAGCATATCAACCCTGTCCAGTAAGGCGATCTTGTCGTTGTCCTTTGGAATCACTTGCGTGTAGTTCGGATATGGTCCCTCCATCAACCTGGTATATATCTCGTAGTCACTCCCCTTGAACAAGAGATGGTTTTCCCCAGGCACAATCTCTATTGACGCACCTCTCTCAGACAACCTCACCAAGAGGTTAATCGCCTTCGGTGGCAGTATTATGTCCTTCAACCCGGCAATCTTCTTAAAACTCCCCTTATGAGTCAACTTGGCCAACCTGTGACCATTTGTAGCCACCATGGTGAACTCTCTGTCATCTATCTCCCACAGGACACCCCCCAGGACAGGACGACTCTCGTCCTTGGACACCGCAAACAATAGCAAATCCGCCCAATCCCTCACGAGGTCCGCAAGAAATTTCACGCCCCCATCTTCCTGCACTTTAGGCACCACTGGGTAATCCTCTTCTGGAAGAGACAATATTTCAAAATGACTCTTCTCACTCTCTATTACCAACCTGGAATCTCTCTTTTCCAATGCCAATTCAGCATCCGGCAGTTCCCTGAACACATCCTGTAATTTTTTTGCCGGCACGGTTAGTGATCCTTCTTCTTTAACATTGGCCTCCATTGATACCTTCACCGTTACATCGAGGTCAGTTGCGGTAAAATAGAGTTTGCTTCCCTTCGCCTGGATCAATAGGTTGGAAAGTATCGGGAGGGAAGTATGTTGAGGGACGATATTCGCGATGGCTGATAAGTTGTGATAAAGAGTTTCTCTCTGAGATAAAACCTTCATGTTCTCCTCCTCTTTTCTTCTAATTAACGATTAAAATATAGTCGAAGTAATAGGCACTGTTGATATGTTGAAACTCAGGGGATCACCCCGCTTTACCTGTTGTCATGAAGACTCTTCTCAATTGCCTTGTCGTTCTTGAAAGGGTGTTCATAATGACCCTGGTTCGAGTACGGCTTTGTGGATATATTCCATATTGTGGATAAAGGAAAAGAAAAGACACAATTTACTCACTGTTGCATCTCATTGTATCCATATCAAGAAATTATAAATAAAGATGTTTCATGGTCCATTTCTTATGATGTCCAGTAGTAGGTTTATCTCGTGCCTTCCCTGGCTGTCAGCCTTTGTCCATCTGTCTATCTTATCGCAGGCGTGAATTACAGTTGTGTGGTCTCTTCCCCCGAAGTGAGTGCCCACATCTATGAGTGAGAGGTTTGTGAGTTTGCGGCATAGGAACATTGCCACCTGCCTGGGAAAGGCGACCTTCTGTGTCCTCTTCTTGGATTTGAGATCGGAAACGGAAATCTTGTAGTACTCCGATACATGTTTTTGTATCTGCTCAACGGTGATGTGTTTTTCTTCATGTTGAAGTATGTTTCTAAGCACGTCTTCGGCGAGTTCCACAGTGATATCGCTCCCGGTGAGCGAAGAGTAAGCGAGTAGACGTATAAGGGAACCCTCCAGTTCGCGTACGTTTGATCTCACGTGTTTTGCAATGAACATAAGGACTTCATCCGAGAGAATCAGCGAATCGGTAATCGATCGCTTCTTGAGGATTGCTATTCTGGTCTCGAGGTCTGGAGGTTGGATATCGGTGACAAGCCCCCCTTGAAAGCGTGAAATTAGGCGTTCCTCTATGTTGGCTATCTCCCTGGGTGGGCGGTCGCTGGTGAGTACGATTTGCCCCTGGGAATCATATATGGTGTTAAAGGTGTGGAAAAATTCCTCCTGCGTGCTCTCCTTGTTGGCCAGGAATTGAACGTCGTCTATCAGGAGGAGATCAACCTTTCGGTACTTGTTTCTGAAGTCGAGCATGTTGCCAGACTGGATAGATTGTATCATCTCGTTCATGAAGGATTCAGCGGAACTATAGTGGATGTTCTGGTGTCTTCCAAAACGCAGCACGTAGTTGCCTATGGCCTGCATCAGGTGGGTCTTGCCAAGACCGGTTCCCCCGTAAATAAACAGGGGATTGTAGTTGAAAGCGGGTTTCTGGGCTACTGACAGGGCGGCGGCGTGGGCGAAGCGGTTGCTCTTGCCGACTACGAAGTTGTCGAACGTGAAGCGTTCATTGAGGATGATGTTGCTGTGGACGAGACCGAGATCGTCCAGTGAGGGGAGAACTTCCTCGCTTGGATCAATGATTTCGTCATCGTCCTTCCTCAGCGATTGAAAAGAAATTGTGAACTCCCTGTTGAAGAGGGCCTTTGCAGTGTCCCTTAGGACATTGGAGAAATGGTCCTCTATGTATTCGGCTGCGAAACGGTTCTGTACCTCGACAACGAGAAGGTCGTTTGACAGGGCTACAGCAGAGGTGGGTTTGAGCCATACGTTGTATGAGGTGCTGTTGATGTGGTTTTTAGTCTCTTCGATGATACGGGACCAGACCTCTTGAGGAGTATATTCCAGCATCATAATATATCGTTGGAAAACAATCTGTTGAGGGATAAAAAGTGGAAACCCCGGCCAGTATCTCCCATTTTAAAATGGATTATTAAGATTGTCAAGCGAAATTTTTTCCCTATCATCCCGTGACATGAAAGGCTGGCAACTTGACAAAGAGGATGCGGGAGAATAATATATTTGCACCTTGCGCCCTCGGGTCGTGATGAGCGTTGTCGTGCAGATAAGGCATGGAGTAAGAAAAATTGAAGAGAACATATCAGCCGAGCAACAGAAAGCGCCACAACAAACACGGCTTCATGAAAAGAATGTCCACCAAGTCGGGGCGGGATATCCTGAGAAGGAGAAGAGTTAAAGGTCGCCGAAAGATCGTTCCTTGCTGATAAGCGCAGGACCAATAGACAAAGCGCTCTACCTCTCTTCTGTCCCACCATGTCTCCTAATTGTAAATTAAACAGGCTGCATCAGCGAAAAGATATAAGGCGGGTTTTCAATTGTGGAAGAACGATGAGAAGACGTGCATTCGACTTGGTGTTTCTTGATACGAACGTAACGATGTTTAGGGTTGCAATCGTTGTGCCGCTGATGGGCCGGCGAGCCGTCGACAGGAACCGTCTTAAGCGAAGGATTAGGGAGGTGCTCGGGAGAATGGGTGTGTTGGGGAAGGCCCATGGCGACCTCGTGGTGAGGGCAAGGAGGGCGGCCTACGACTTGGATTACCGAGAGATTACAGAAGAACTGAACGGTATGATGAGTTCTTTGAGCGAGGGTAAGTGGGCGTGAAGGGGACTGAAAAAGGGCGACTACGGCGAAGGTCCTTGATCGGAGCGGTTTGCATCGTGCCGATAATGGTCTACAGAGGGGTGCTCTCACCAATGCTGCCCCGGTCCTGTAGATATGAGCCCTCATGCTCCAGATACGCCATTGAGGCAATTAAAAAGCACGGCGCTGTGAGAGGATTGTACCTGGCCGTGCGTAGAATTTTAAGGTGCAGGCCTCTCGGTGGATGCGGTTATGACCCTGTCCCTCCGATGGAAGAGGAAAGATCGGAGTAGACAATGGAAATGGAAAAAAGGGTATTACTGGCCATATTCCTGATCGCCGTTATACTGGTGCTCAGCAACCTGGTATTAACGCCGCCTCAGGGTCCTGAAGAGGGGCCGGGACAGGTGACTGGGGTGGAAAAGGAGGCGGAGAAGAAGGAGTCGGTGGCGCCGGCGGATACGGCGAAGGTAGAAGCGGCTCCGCAGGAAACAGCCCCTGTTTTGCCAACTAAAATCGCGCATGAGGAGACCATACGGGTGGAGACGGACCTGTACCGGTTGGGCATTTCATCAAGGGGCGGCAGGCTGATATCCATGGAGCTCAAGGGCTATGATTCGTATACTGGAGAGGGGGGTGTTAAATTGATACCCCCCAAGAAGTCGGAATTCATGGCAATGAGAGTCACACTCGGCAAGGACACCCTGGACCTGGCCGGACTTGAGTTCAGTCCTTCACGACTGAGGTTAGATGCCTCTGAGGAGCAACAGACCCTGCTTCTGTCTCGTACTGTGGGTGGAACCGAGAGCATCGAACTTCGATACGACTTCACCCCGGGTGAGTATGTAATAGGAGTACACGTGAAGATACCGGGCGCTGCAGGCAGGAGCGACGTGTTGCTGCAAACGGACCTGTTGCCTCGATTGCTGCCCACCGAGGAGGATTCTCTAAAGAACGACATAAGGTATTTTGGAACTGTTATGGGTGGGACCAAGCGGAGTGTGGAGAACGTAGATGTCGGTGACCTGGGGGGGAGCAAGGGGGAATCCAGTTACAAGGAAGGGCCGTTTATATGGGCTGGAGTCAGGAATAAGTATTTCGTTGCGGCCATAATATCGAAGGGTGATCCTATAAAGGGTGTTGTCTCACGGGGTTCCAAGGAGGAGAACAGGATAGGATTGACGGCCCTAATGCCTGTTTCGGAGGGGGGAAATGAATACCGTTGGTCGATTTATTTTGGCCCCCAGGACTATTATCTCTTGTCTTCTCTCGGTGTGGGGATGGAGGACATCTGTGAGTATGGCTGGTGGATAATACGCCCCTTCAGCAGGCTGATCGTGATAATACTGCTGTGGATGCACCAGTTCATAAGCAATTACGGCCTCGTTATCATTATATTCTCCGTGTTGACCAAGGTGGCCTTCTTTCCTCTCACGCAAAAGAGCCTCAAGGCCACTCAGGACCTGCAAAAAATTCAGCCGCTTCTGAAGGATATAAAGGAAAAATACAAGAAGGAGCCGCAGAAACTACAGCAGGAGACTATGCGGCTCTATAAAGAGCACAAGGTGAATCCCCTCGGCGGCTGCCTTCCCATGATCATTCAGATGCCGGTGTTGTGGGCACTGTTTTATGTGTTTCGCATGACAATCGAGTTCAGGGGGGCGGATTTCGGGCTCTGGATACATGATCTTTCGGCACCGGACAGGCCACCGGTCCTGCCTATTATCATGGGACTGAGCATGTTCCTTCAACAAAAAATGAGCCCCCAGAGCACGGATCCGAAGATGGCCCCAATGACCTTCGTGATGCCCGTCATACTCACCGTTGTTTTCATAAACTTTTCTTCCGGCCTTGTCCTCTACTGGACGGTAAACAACCTCCTCGCGATAGCCCAGCAATACTATTTAAAGAAGAAAATGATCGTTGTACCGGCACCCGCTGTAAAGAAGAAGTCACCTCCAGGAAATCCTCAAGACTGATATACAAGGAGTGGGTATCATGCGAAGTGACTGCATAGCGGCCATTTCCACGCCTGTGGGAGTGGGCGCCCTCGCCATCGTGCGCATGAGCGGGGTGGGGTGCCTGGATGTCATCAAGGGAGTCTTTCGGGGGGGGGAGTCCTTGGGGGACATGAAGTCGAAGGGCGTCCGTGTAGGAAAATTGCACGATCCTGATTCTGGAGAGGTGATCGACCATGTCGTGGTGATTGTATACCCCGCGCCCGGGAGTTATACGGGAGAGGACATGGTCGAGATCTGTTGTCACGGTGGGGGGTATGTACCACTGGCGGTCCTCGATGCGTGCCGCCGGGGCGGAGCGAGGCCGGCAGAGGCCGGGGAGTTCACAAGGCGAGCCTTTTTGAACGGAAAGATGGATTTAGTACAGGCGGAGGCGGTGGCTGGCCTAATAGGAGCGAAGACGAAGAGAGCCCACAGGCTTGCGGTTGATCATCTCGAAAAGTCACTTTCCCGCGAAATAATTTCCTTGCGGGCGCGCCTGCTTGACATTCTGGCTAAGATGGAATACGACATAGACTTTCCAGGTGATCACGTCCTCGATGCAGCAGGGACGAGAGGCGACGTTGAAAGGCTAATCAGCAGGATGAATTCTCTGGTAGAGACCTGGAAAGTCGGTTCTGTCTCCATGCAAGGTGTCCTGACGGTAATAGCGGGGAGACCCAACGTGGGTAAGTCGAGCCTTTTCAACATGCTATCCAGGAGGTCGAGGGCGATAGTGTCCCCGCATCCGGGAACGACACGGGATGCCATTGAGCAGGAGATCGCCATCTCGGGCCTCCTCGTGCGACTGGTCGACACCGCCGGCCTGAGAGATATCAGAGATGAGATAGAGGGAATGGGGGTGGAGGTAAGCCGTAAATACCTGTCGGAGGCAGATATCGTACTGTTCTTGATCGACTGTACAAGGGGGCTCAAGCAGGAAGACGGGAGGTTTATAAAGGAACTGGGGGGAAAGGATCTGGTTCTTGTTGAAAACAAAATTGACCTCTTGGATGATAGGAGGAGGCGGCCCTTGGGAATGAAATCCGTGCAAGTATCAGCCCGGACCGGGGAAGGGATTGACGAACTCAAGGAAAGAATACTGTCGAGTGTATTGGGTGGTGAAGAAGACAGCAGTGCTGTCATCACCACGCTTCGTCAGAGGCACGCGCTGGAAGAGGCGATAGAGGGCCTTAACAGGATGAAAGAAGGACTTGAGAACGGGCTTGGCGTCGAGTACCTCGCTGAAGACCTGAAGGCCTCGGTGAGGGCAGTCGAGGAACTGACGGGGGCGATCACGTCCTCGGAAGTGCTGGATGCGATATTTTCGGGCTTTTGTGTTGGTAAATAGGGAGACGAACACCTTGATGAATGTCTCGATCGTAGTAGTTGGAGGAGGACATGCAGGATGCGAAGCGGCATCGGCAGCGGCGAAGATGGGGGTAGATACCATCCTGGTGACAAATGATGTGGAAGGCATTGGTAAGATGTCGTGTAATCCGGCGATCGGAGGTGTTGGTAAGGGTCAACTCGTCCGTGAGATAGATGCGCTGGGAGGAATAATGGGGGGACTCGCAGATAGTGCTGCGATACAGTACAAGGTGCTGAATCGAAGCAAGGGCCCGGCGGTTTGGGGATTACGTGCTCAGGAAGACAGGAAGTTATACAGAATTGCGGCAAGAAGGACCGTAATGGAGGTGCCGAACCTGAAGGTCATCGAGGGAACGGTGATTGAAGTGATAATACGGCGTGGAAAGACTTGGGGGGTAGTGGTGGAGGGAAGCGGCGAGATCAGGGCGGATGCAGTGATCATTGCAACGGGTACATTTTTAAGAGGCAAAATTCACCTGGGCGAGGAGATTTCCCCGGGTGGGCGGGCCGGAGAGCGGCCATCGCTTGGAATAACGGAGAGCCTTGAGAAGGCGGGCATGAGGTCCGGGAGATTCAAGACCGGCACCCCGCCGAGAATAAGGGACGTGGGGGCCCTCGAGCGGAGCGAGATTGGTGAGGATTGGGGAGATGACGAGCCCATACCCTTTTCCAACTTTCATGGACCATCGAGGCTCCCGAAAAGGCCCTGTTGGCTGACGGCCACGACCCACCAGACACACACTATTATACGGCGGAATATAGAAAAGGCGCCGCTCTACAACGGACAGATAAGGGCTACCGGACCGCGCTCATGCCCCTCTCTGGAGGACAAGGTGATGAGGTTCCCGGAGAGGGAAAGTCATCAGGTGTACATCGAACCGGAAGGATTGGACACTGCAGAACTCTATCTGAACGGGCTGTCGACAAGCCTCCCCAGGGAGATCCAGGACCAGATAGTGGCGTCGATCCCTGGGCTGAAGAGGGCTGAAATCAGCAGGTATGGATATGCCATAGAGTATGATTACTTTTCTCCGGACCAGTTGAATCCCAGCCTGGAGGCAAAAACGATAAAGGGCCTGTACCTTGCTGGTCAGGTGAATGGAACAACAGGATACGAGGAAGCGGCCGCCCTGGGGCTGATGGCAGGAATAAACGCGGCACTTGGCGTGCAAAAATCACAGCCCCTTCTACTGTCCAGGTCGCAGGCATATATTGGTGTGATGATAGACGATCTGATATTGAAGGGGGTGGACTATCCGTACAGGATGTATACATCCAGGGCGGAGTTCCGTCTCTTGCTGAGAAACGATAATGCCGATATAAGACTTAGCCCTATCGGGAGGCAGTTGGGACTGCTGAAAGAGGAAGAATATAACCAGATTATTCGTAAAGAAATGGAAATAGAACGGCTGCTCTCAAGGCTTCGACACACCAGATGCCCTCAAGAGCAACTTGAAGAGGCCCTTGACAATATTGGTGGAAGTTTTAAAAACTGCTGTACGCTCGAAGAAGTCCTTAGACGCCCGGGGATAAGAATCGGTGACCTTGTGGAGAGCGGCCTTCTCGGTGAATATAGAGATTCATCTGGTGTATCCCTTCGTGAAGCAGAACTAATTGTAAAGTATGAAGGGTATATCAAGCGTTGTGAAAGAGAGTGCGAAAGGATCGACCGCCTTGAGGCTCGAAGGATTCCAAACAGAGTGGATTACGACAGAATTCAGAATATGATGGCAGTTTCCAGGGAGAAACTCAAGTCCATAAAACCGCGAACGTTGGGGCAGGCGTCTAGGATACCCGGGATCACAAAGAACGACATCTTTGTGCTCGCAGTAGCGCTTGAAAAAGATAAAAAAAGTCGGCGTTTAGGAGAAAAATAACAAGGCTATTGTCTTGTTATTTTAATTTTATCAGGATAATCACAGGTTATTTGTCCGATAAGCGGACAATATTAATTATGATATTAGATATACAGCATATATTCTACCTATTGGGCAGAATAGAAAATTACAAGGTTAATACCTTGTAATTTTCGTTCAAGCTAGTCTATAGCCAGACCGATTTAAGGCACCCGATCCATAAAGATGTTTCACGTGAAACCTGGGAGCGAGTTTAAATGATCGACTGTGCCGGTTTATAGGCCTGTTGAGGGCCACGTCAGCCATCTAAAGGGAAACGAGTTCTTGTGTGAGGAGCCGTCTTCGGACAATTATTGCCCCTGACAGTTGCGGTTCATCCAATGAGAAGATGGATCGTAAGATAGTGACGGGCGTTGGAATGGCGTTCGACTTGTCGGAGATTCTTGATACAAAGTGTATGGTCGGTGGAGACTTTGAGGTGAGCGAGATCTCGTGGATAGAGCGTTTGAGGTCGTAGATTCGAGGGGAATTGTTTCTATAGGAGGAGGCGGTGAAGGAATCTGCTTGTAAGAACGAGGAAATATCAAGCATGAGATCATCGGGTGAAAGTGGTGGTGGTGAGGGGAGAGTGGCGGTGTATTCCCCCCAGACGAGAAGGGAGGAGGGTGAAGGGCAGTGGAGAGGTACGGGATGGGCCGATATTATTCTAAGCCCGTCAGGGAGGAAAGAATTGGCGGAAAGGACCTCATTGCAGTCTACGTGGTTCATGAGAAACAGGTCGAAGATCTCTTCCTCTGCTGCGATTCCGGTGGCAAGGGGCGGGCCGGTGGACACCTTCGGGCGTGGCGTGTGCCCCCGAGTGTGGTAGAGCGGGAGACCCGCGATGCGGAAGGAACGGATAAAGTCCTGCATGATATCCAGGTGTGATAGAAACCTGGAAAGGCCCAGTTTTGAGAAGACAAGGCGGAGCCTGAACTCTCCATCGCCCGTTGTAGGGCGGCACGGGCCTGCAGAGCGGGTTGTTTTCAAGGAATTATTCTCGACGCGGTCCGCTAAGATGTTATCAGCAGGTGCACCTGGTATTCCACATCCACTGCAATGACTCCAGCGGCAATCTCTTGAGTACTCAGGGAGGAGGGAGAGATCCCTCTCCCGCTCAAGGAATCTTTTCTTGACAAGGAGGTCGATATGATCCCATGGCAGCATTTCGCCTATATCCCTCTCCCGGAAGTAGTCCTCCATCTTGATGTCGCACGACTCAAAGGCGGCCTTCCACCTGTCCACTTGGAACTGCTCGGTCCATTCGTCGAACCGGCATCCTGAAGACCATGCCGTAAGGATAACGCGTGCCATTTTTCGGTCGGCGCGCGCGAGAGCGGCTTCCAGGGAAGAGGCATCGACGGAATGCCATTTTACCTTTATTCCACGCCTGCCGAGCCTGTTCTTGATATATCTTAACTTGTGTTTCAAATCCCTACTTGGGCCGAAGGCCTCCCATTGGAACGGGGTGTGGGGCTTGGGGACGAATGAGCCCACGCTTATTGTCAGGCGGTTGTTGCCGCGGACGCGAAGGCCCTCATCGTGGATAGACCTGCTGAGTTCAATGATCCCCTTGATGTCTTCTTCTGTCTCGGTTGGAAGGCCGACCATAAAATAACACTTTATCAGGTTCCATCCCTTCGCGTAAGCCGTCCGGGCGGCCTCTAACACCTGTTCCCTGCTGATGTCCTTGTTTATTACCTTGCGGAGCCTGTCAGTGCCCGCCTCGGGGGCAAAGGTGAGGCCCGTCTTGCCCATGTGTGAAACTATTTGTGCCAATGAGACGGAGAAGTTGTCTGCGCGCAGGGATGGGAGGGAACAGGATACCGCCCGAGGGGAAAGGTCTCCGCTGAGAATCTTTAACAAGGCCTCGATGTTGGTGTAGTCGGAGGTAGAGAGGGATAGTAGCCCAATCTGGTCCCACCCCGTTGCCTCTAACGTCGTACCAATCTGGCGAAGTACATCATCGAGTTCGCGTTCTCTAACGGGGCGGTAAAAGTATCCAGCATGACAGAAACGGCAGCCACGCGTGCATCCTCTGAAGAGTTCGATATCAAGCCTGTCCTGTACAATTCGCGTGATCGGCACAAGCGGTCTATCAGGATAGTAGGAATCCATGAGTGTAGAGGGTACGCGACGCCGGATACGCTCGGGAAGATCGGGCTCTAAGGCCTCCATGCCCTCATATCGACCTTCTGAAGAGAAGAGGGGGCGATAAAATTGGGGGACATAGACCCCTTCTATGCCTGAGAGCAGCCTGAGGACTTCCTTCCTGGGGAGGCCGGTATGTAATACGGCAGTGAGTTGGTCAATGATTTCATTGATGGCCTCCTCGGCCTCGCCGATAACGAAGGCGTCTATAAAAGGTGCCATAGGTTCGGGGTTGGAGGTGCATGGTCCGCCCGCAATGACTATCGGCTCGTCCATTGCCCGATCTTCGCTCGTAATCGAGATCTTGCCCAGGTCGAGGATTGTCAACACATTTGAATACATCAATTCGTGCATAAGGGAGAAACCAACGACATCGAATGCGTACAGCGGCAACTTGGATTCAAGTCCCCATAACGGCAACCCCCTTTCCCTCATCAAGGCCTCCATATCTACCCAGGGGGCGAAGACCCGGTCCGCCATCGAGTCCCCCCTGGAGTTGATGAGATGGTAGAGGATCTTGATCCCGAGGTGAGACATCCCGATCTCGTAGACTTCGGGGAAGGCCAGGGCGAATCTCAAGGCAACATCCCCCGGCTTCTTGTTCCAAAGGTTGAGTTCGCCGCCGATGTACCTGGCAGGTTTCTGTACCAAGGGGAGGATCCGTTCAACTTCGTGCGCGATACTTGATTTCTTCAAGGATGTCCCCTTTATCGGTGTGTCGTGAGCAGGTGGGGCGGAGAAAGTATAGGATATGTGGTCTGGGAAGTCAAGGCGACATTGTATGTTACGCCGGGACGAGTTGATTTCTTTCAACGTGAAAGCCGTGCTGCTTGAGATTGAAGAAACAGGAAAATCAAGGGATAAAATGCTTGACAAGCCAGCAGATTGGCCCTAGAATTGCAATCAACAGCTTTTACTTTTTATCTCATGGCTGAATCTTCCACCGCACGGAGCGGACGGTTCCGACGGTTGTCAAAGTTCGTTCAGTCCCCGGTATCAAAAAGCAGGTCCTGGGGAGGAGGAACTTGTGATTTGGACCCTCCTGCCTGATTAAAGAATGGACAAAAAGACGGAAAGGAGCGGCTAAGATGAAAATTAACAACTGGTCTATAGAAGGAAGGATCGGGCTAATAAGTGCTGTTATCTTCACCATGTATCCCCTTCCTATACTACAGGCGCAGTTTGACGGCACGGCGCGCGATTATTACAACGCGGCCGAGATAGTTGCAACAGGCTGGCACTCGGACGCGGCGCTCCTTTATCTGTTCGGGACGGGCGACCAGATGTATGTGGCGGGCAAGACCCTCTCATGGACCTACCTGTTTGAGTCATCGATGGACGACTCTCTGTTTTTAGTGAATGTCTCTCTCGGCCTTCCCGTGTACTCAGGGGAGGTCATAGATACATTCTCCATTCTCGAGCCGCTTCCGACGGACTGGATCGACAGCGATACCGCAGTGGCGGTGGCGGAGGCAAATGGAGGGAGCGACTTCCGATCTAACACCGGTTCGAATATTATACTGGCGGGCGCTGGGCGAGGGCTCTACCTGTTGGAACCAACCAGGCCCGTATGGTTATTTACTTATACAGACACGACCACGTACGGGACAACGATCATGATCTATGTTGACGCACAGACCGGTGAATACATCGATACGCAGGGTGTGGGTATCGGGGATCGTTCCTCGCATGGTCAGGACTTGCCCAAGACTTTCTCTCTGAGCCAAAATTACCCTAACCCCTTCAACCCGAGCACCACACTGAGTTACACAGTCCCTGCCGGCGAGGAAAGGGCCGTTTCGCTCGAGGTTTACGATGTCCGGGGGAAAATGCTACGCACCCTTTTCAGGGGCACCAGGGGGTCGGGCGTGTACAAGGTGCGCTGGGACGGAAGGGACGCCAGGGGCATGGAGGTTGGAGGAGGTGTTTACCTGGCGAGATTACACTCGGGGAAAGAGACCTCAATCCGGAAGATGACCCTCGTAAAATAGGGCGATTCTGGAGCGACACGCCATTTGATTTTGCTCCGGCCGACATTATATTTATTGGTCGCCCGAGACCTCCGGGCGCAGGAGATATCAACCTGTGCTCGGTTGTAAGGGTTTCACGTGGAACCTTCCAACGGCCATATGCTCAGAAGGCCCCTGTGGAAGTGTATAGTCCCCAGGGATGACTTCGAACGTGGGCTCTTGCAGAGAGGCGCGAGGTGGGATCAACCATGGGGAAGATGATAGCAATCGCCAATCAGAAGGGGGGGGTAGGCAAGACCACCACGGCTATAAACCTCTCCTCCTGCCTGGCGGTTGCCGAGAAGAAGACCCTCCTGATCGACATCGATCCTCAAGCGAATTCTTGCAGCGGCCTTGGCATCGAGAGAAAGAAAAATGAGCCTACAATCTACAATGTACTGGTAGACAGTGTTAAACTAACGGACGTCCTGGTACCCACGATGATCCCTTATCTCCAGGTCGCCCCGTCTAACGTAAACCTAACAGGTGCGGAACTCGAACTCGTCAGTACCATGGCAAGGGAAGCGAGGCTGAAAAAGGCCGTTGAACCTGTGAGAGCGAGTTTCGACTACATTATAGTAGATTGCCCTCCATCTCTTGGCTTACTGACGCTCAACACATTGATGGCTTCGGATTCTGTGATTATCCCGATACAGTGCGAGTACTATGCCCTTGAGGGGCTCAGTCAACTGCTGAACATGGTCCGTCTTGTCCAGAAAAACCTCAATCAGCATCTTGGTATTGAGGGTGTCTTGCTGACGATGTATGACTCTCGATTGAACCTCTCCAAGCAGGTAGCCCGAGAGGTGAAGGAGTATTTCGGAGAAAAGGTCTATTCCACAGTCATCCCCAGGAACGTGAGGCTATCGGAAGCCCCAAGTTTCGGGAAACCCATAATCTTATATGATATCTTCAGTACCGGCGCGAAGGGATACATGAAGTTGGCCAAGGAGGTGATCGAACGATGCAAAAGAGAAGATTAGGGAAGGGACTGGGTGCCTTGATAGCAGAGTCGGGTGCCGAGAGAAGGGAGGGTAAGCGCCTTCTTGAGGTACCTGTCGAGGAGATTAGACCAAATCCGTATCAGCCCCGTTTGGGCTTCGATGCCGAAAAGATCGCTCAACTGGCGGAATCGATAAGAGAGAAGGGGATCCTGCAACCGCTGATCGTCTCGAAAAGGGATGATGGCTACGAACTTGTTGTCGGAGAGCGGCGTTTAAGGGCGGCCAATCAGGCCGGAATGACGAGCGTTCCCTGTATCGTCATGGATGTCCCGGATGAAGAACTCGTTGAAATGGCATTGGTGGAAAATCTTCAACGCGAGGATCTTGACCCTATTGAAGAGGCGACTGCATATGAGTTAATGATGCGAAAGTTTGATCTAAGTCAGGGTGAAGTGGCCGAGCGGGTAGGAAAGGACCGGTCGACGGTGACCAACGCGCTGAGGTTGCTCAGGCTCCCCGGGGAGGTCCAGAGGCTCTTGAGGGATGGAAAGTTGACGGCAGGCCATGCAAGAACGCTCCTGGCGATCGAGGATGAGGACGAACAGGTGAGGGCCGCCAACGATATGATAAATAAGGGGTTGAGTGTGAGAGATGCTGAGGAGAGCCTTCGGAAGACGGCCGGGCGATCGCGCAAGGGAAGACCTCCAAGGAAACGGCAGGAAGATTCGAGGATTCGGAGGGTTGAAGAGGAACTACAGCGATACTTCGGCACGTTTGTCAGGTTGAAGGGGTCTCCAAAGGGGAGCATAGTTGTTAAATATTACTCTATCGAGGACCTCAACCGCATCCTCGACATCCTGGGTGTGGAGATATAGGGCTGAGGAAGCGTGAAGCGAGACCTGTCAATTATAGTTGTACCACATGATCAGCGACATTCCTGGTCGATTGAGGTGTCTTACAGCAAGGTAAGGTTCCTTATCGTACTGGTAGTTGTCGCGTTGATGGCGGAGGCCGGCATGGTGGTGCATTATATCCTGCTGCTCAGGCGTAATCAAGAAGTAGAGGTCTTGAAGGAGGAAAACATTGCCCTGAGAGGGGAAGTCTCGCAGGTTCATGAACTCAACAATCGTTTGAGGGAATATGAGACCTACGTGAATAAAATTGATGAGATACTTGGAGTGAGTGAGGGTGGTGATAAGGGACAGGAATTGAGCGAGATCAAGGGGACCGCCTTAACAACAAAGAGCGCGGATCAGGTTCCGGCTGCCAGTGGAGGGGATCACGCGCTATTTGTCCCTTTGGGAGATAACGATGTTCCTTCTGAATGGCCCCTTACTCGTCGTGGGTTTATCACAAGGGGGTATCTTGAAGATTCCTCGTTTCATCCGGGTATAGATATAGCCGTCCCGGTAAATACGCCGGTTCGAGCGACTGCATCCGGGATAGTGGTCGATCTCGGGTGGGACAGTGTGTTTGGAAATTTCGTGGAGATCAGGCATGGGGACGTCTATATGACGAAATATGGTCATAACACGCGGTTGATAGTACACAAGGGGCAATGGGTGAGAAAGGGCGAAATTATCGCTTTCAGCGGGAACACGGGCAAGAGCACCGGTCCTCATCTCCATTACGAGGTCTGGCGAAAGGGGGTTGCGGTAGACCCCCAACCGTACATGCTGGGATATGGGCATATGAGTAAGTCGGATGGATGAGGAGTGGGTATAAGAGAATATGTGGTTCAAGAAAAGGGGGGAATCATCGTTGAAGAAGGAAGAAAGAGAGCATGGAGCAGGCAAGATAAATTCAATTGTTGGCCCGGGGACGAAGTTCAACGGCGAGTGCAACGTAGAGGGTACAATCCGGATCGATGGCGAATTCGAAGGAAAGTTGAATGTGACCAAGGTGATCATTGTCGGTAAGACCGGGGTGATAAAGGGAGATATAAAGAGTGCAGATGTGATTGTAGGTGGAAAGGTCATTGGTGCGATCAATGGAGAAAACCGTGTGGAACTCCAGGCCGGCGCGCATATTGAGGGGGACATCAGGACCAAGAGCCTGATCGTGGACGAGGGGGTCTTCTTTGATGGCCAGTGCAGGATGAAGGACGAGGGGAAGGTGGGCCTCAAGGTGATTGAGACAAATGGGCTTGATCATTTAAAGACAAACAACTGATTGAAATTCAAGGACTTGGATTTCATTTTGTGGAATAGTCCATGGAAAGCCTGGGTATGCTGCAGGTGCGTATCATCTTGGTGATAAATCAGTTGTGGCGATTAGCAGGGAATTTAAAAAAGTTTTTCCACAACTATCCACATGGCAGGTGAGCATAGGGAGAAATGAAGAGGGACAGGCAATATCCATTCAAAGATATCGAGGCAAAGTGGCGGAGGAAGTGGGGAGAATGGGGTGAAACGACAGTAAGGGATGATGATCCCCGCCCGAAGTATTACTGCCTTGACATGTTTCCATATCCATCTGCCTCGGGTCTTCACGTCGGGCATTGGCGGGGTTATGTCATCTCGGATATGTGGAGCAGGTATATGCTGCTTAGGGGCTATAATGTCTTACATCCAATGGGGTGGGATGCCTTCGGGCTTCCGGCTGAGAACGACGCCATATCCAAGAATATCCACCCCAAGGTGAACACAGATAGGAACATAGAAAACTACCGGCGGCAGTTGAGGGAGATAAGTGCCGTGTATGACTGGTCGAGGGAGATCAATACCTCCGATCCCGATTATTACAAGTGGACACAGTGGATCTTTCTCCGGATGTATGAGAGGGGATTGGCATACCGTGCTACGGTGCCGATCAACTGGTGTCCAAGTTGTAAAACCGGCCTGGCAAACGAGGAGGTCATAGGCGGAAAATGCGAGCGCTGTGGGTCGGCGGTGAAGAAAAAGGAGATGATGCAGTGGCTGTTACGGATAACGGAATATGCAGATAGGCTCCTTGATGGGCTGGAGGGGCTGGAATGGCCGGAGAAGGTAAAGACGATGCAGGCGAACTGGATCGGCCGAAGCGAGGGGGCGGAGGTCACCTTTTCGATCAAGAGAGATGGAAGGGAGTGGAAGGTTCCCGTATTTACAACGCGTCCGGACACCCTCTTCGGGGCAACCTACCTGGTACTTGCACCGGAGCATCCGCTGGCCTGGGAGGTGTGCGCACCGGGGAGGCTCGGTGATCTTCAACAGTATACAGAAAAAAGCCGGATGATGCCCGAGATAGAGCGTGTTAGCGCGCAGAGGGAAAAGACCGGGGTTTCGCTTGACGTTGAGGCAGTTAACCCCATTAATAATGGAAACATACCTGTATGGGCGGCGGATTATGTTCTCATGAGTTATGGCACTGGGGCGATTATGGCCGTTCCTGCCCATGATGATCGAGACTTTGAATTCGCCCGTCGCTTCAAGTTGCCGATTACTGAAGTGATATACAGCGATCAGGCCGAGAGGAACGAGGATGGAACGCTCTCTGCCGCATACGTAGGAGAAGGGAGGATGATCCATTCGGGGGCCTTTGATGGCATAGATTCCAGGACCGGCAGGGGCCGTATCGTCAAGTGGCTCGAGGAGCACTCGTTGGGGAGATACAGCGTGGCATATCGGTTGAGAGACTGGGTGTTTTCGAGACAGAGGTATTGGGGGGAACCTATCCCGATAGTTCATTGCGCTGAGTGCGGTGAGGTCCCCGTGCCCGAGAAGGACCTTCCCGTCAGGCTGCCGGACGTGAAGAGTTATCGCCCTACCGGCACGGGAGAGTCACCTCTTGCAGATATAGAGGAGTGGGTGAACACGGTGTGTCCCAGGTGTGGCGGAAGCGCGAGGAGGGAGACCGATACAATGCCGCAGTGGGCGGGCTCGTCATGGTATTTCTTGAGGTATCCATCCCCGGTATATGACAAGGGCCCCTTCGACCCCGACAGGGTAAAAGACTGGCTCCCAGTGGACAGTTACTTCGGTGGAATAGAGCACGCCATTCTCCACCTCCTCTACGCAAGATTCTACACCATGTTCCTCCATGATATAGGAATGATAGACTTTGAGGAACCGTTCAGGAGGTTGTTCAATCAAGGGATGATTTGTTATCAGGCGCTTCGTTGTGAAGAACACGGGTTTATTGGGCAGGATCAGGCGGGGGATGGTGAATGCCCGAAGTGCGGGAAGGAGCTGGTAAGAGAGTCCCTCAAGATGTCGAAATCGAAGGGGAACGTCGTGAGCCCGGATGGCCTCGTTGACAGGTATGGAACTGACACGCTGAGGATGTACGAACTCTTCACGGGTCCCCCGGATCAGGATTCGGAGTGGAGCGACCACGGAATCGAGGGGGTTTCTCGTTTTCTGAGGCGTCTCTGGATATGGTTTCAGGGGACCGTTGAGAGGTCTTCGGAGACGAGCGATCCGACAATCCTCAAGGAATATCACATCTTGGTCAGAGATGTGACGCAGAGGGTGGAGAATTTCCGCCTGAACACGATAGTCAGCCGCCTGATGGAGTTTTTAAACTTCGTGACGGGTGGAAATAGAAGGAAACTGCCGGTGGGATACGACGTCCTCGAGGGGATTGCTAAGCTCATATCGCCTATGACTCCTCACCTTGCGGAGGAGATGTGGAGCATTCTCGGGCATGATAAGTCCATCTTCAGGTCATCGTGGCCGGGATACGATACCCGGCTGGCAAGACGTGAGAGGGCTACAGTCGCCGTTCAGGTCAATGGAAGGATGCGCGGGACCGTGGAGGTGGAGCGGGGGTCAGCCGAAGAAGAGGTGCTGGACACGGCCAGGGGCAATCCGGCAGTATCCAGATACATATCCGGTAAGGAAATCAGAAAGACAATCTTTGTTCCAGACAGGATCTTGAATATCATTGTGCAATAGCCCGTTATGGTGGGGCTCCTCTCCGAGAATTGCCAAATCCCCCATGATGTGTTATAATAGGTCTCAATTTTCCTTGTGTGTGAACGCATGAGATGAAAGAACACCTTCTTGCATTCTTTTTTATATTGATTGTCCTGGTCGTAGCCTGCGGGCAGAAGGATCCGGTGGGCGTCGGCAAGACGGGGGGCACGGGCTCACTCTTTATCACGTCTAATATACCCGGAGCGGCCATAACGCTTGACGGGTCATCAACAGGAGCGGTAACTCCCGACACACTCTCTCAGGTAGAAGTGGGCCCTCACACGGTGTCGGTGGAAAAGGGGGGGTATGAGTCGGACCCGCCTTCAGCCAGAGTTAATGTGGAGGAGGGAAAGGTCCAGGCTGTTTCGTTCACGCTTACAAGCGCAGGTTCATCGCTACAGAGGGTAGTCCTCTTGGAGGAATTCTCCAATACTGGGTGTATCCCCTGTGTTGATGCCGATTCGATCATCGGGGAGATACTTACCTCCTATGGAGTCACAAAGGCGATCGAGATACAGTACCACGTCTATTGGCCCTACCCGGGTGATCCCTTCTACCTGGCTGCGCTGCAGGCCAACAACGACCGGACATCCTATTATCACGTTGACGGCATCGGGGTGCCCTATGTTGCGGTCGACGGTGTCGAGACGCCAACGGCGACGGATGGGGGGCAAATCCAGCAGGCCATAGATAACAGGTTGGCGTTGGACGCCCCGATAAGCCTCAGCGTGGCGAACGACCTCAACGGGGGCATTGGTATGGTTGATGTAAGTATGATTGGAATGAGCGAGGTGCCATCTAACGCGTTGCGACTGCACTGTGCAATAATCGAAGACGATATCCAATATGATGCCCCAAATGGGCTGAGTCACTTTGATCATATCATGCGAGCGATGCTCCCCAACACGGCGGGAGAAGAGGTAAACGTTGCAGTCGGGGAGACGCTCAGGTTCAGTTATTCTTATACAGTCGATTCGGGATGGAATCCGGCAAACCTGGGTGTGGTGGCCTTCGTCCAGGACGATGCCACAAAAGAGGTGCTGCAAGCCATATCCAGTGCTCAGTAGAGAAAACCGAACGAGGACTTTGGAAGCGAGACACTAGCATGGCGCCTTGATGGATATCGACGACAAGCGGTCTGCGGTGGGCAACGGAAAAGTACGATTTTTCCTCTGGGAGTTGTACCAGCCGCAAGAGAAGGTCGCTTGAAGGAGTCTTATGGCCTGTTTGGATGGAGGTAAGGATGACCAGATCTCCCTGGAGGATGATGATATGGGCAGCGGCCCTCATGGTGGCAGCGATCCCAGTGCACCGGTCGCTCTGTGCGGCGGATTACTCCTTCACGGTGGACGTAAACGATCCAATAGTGATCGCTCCCATGGATTCAGTGACGATCTTGAAGTCGGTCATAACCAACACGGGAAACCTGACCGATACGCTTGACGTAACGATGCAGTTCGAGACCCCCGATACGAGTTGGTTTGTCATCATGTGTGTCGGCTCGAGTTGCTACCCACCGGGGATATTACAAGCGCCCCTGCACCTCGAACCTCAACAGACGGATAGCGCCACTATAGACATAACCCCCATGAACGTCGAAGGTGGAGCAACGGCGTCGCTGACCTTCCAGTCACGAGGGGATCCAACCCAGGTCGAGACCGTGTACTTCGCCCTTATCACCGAGGGAACGGATGTCCTGATCGTAGACGGTGATGGGGGGAGCGGTTATGAGTCATATTACCAGGACGCCGTGCCCGATTCGTATTCTAAGGGGCTGTGGGACCTTCAACTCGAACCGGTGACGGCTGAGGAACTCTCCAACTTCGACTTCTGTTTCTGGCTTACCGGCGAACGAGTCCCAGCCCTTACGACTGGGGAGATGCAGGCGCTTTCCACCTACCTCGACGGCGGTGGAAAGCTCTTCATCAGTGGACAGGACATCGGGCGGGATATAGGGGGGACAACCTTCTATTCCGACTATCTCCATGCGGATTTCGTGGCCGATTCCACCGGCATCTTGAGCCTTGACGGGATTGACGGCGAACCGATATCGGATGGGCTCACGATCGATATATCAGGAGGAGATGGTGCGAATAACCAGGTCCGGCCCAGCGAAGTCTCCCCCTTGCCGGTGGTCAACGGTGTGGCCTATACGAGTTTCTACTACGCCGGGACCCAGCGTAGCGGGGCGGTATCTTCGGTGTCTTATAATCCGGCGGACACCTCCAGGGTGGCATACTTTGCCTTCGGCTTCGAGGCCGTCAGCAACAAGGTGGACCGCCGGACGATTGGCCAGCGGGTCCTCGAGTTTCTCGCCGGTATTCGGGTTGGGATCGGGTGTGACGGAACTTGCACTCCAGGTGAACCTGGCATCCCTGTTGCCTCCACTCTTAGGCAGAACTACCCCAATCCCTTCAATCCCACCACGACCATCGGATTTGCGACGGCTGGCGCGGCCCATGTGGGCTTGAAGGTATACGATATCAGAGGGAGATTAGTACGTACGATGATCGATCGTGATCTTCCGGCTGGAGAACACGCGGCGGTTTGGGACGGTAGGGACAATCGTGGTAGAAGGGTGGGCAGCGGGAGTTATCTCTATCGCCTGAGCGTGAACGGTCACATGAGGACCCGCCGTATGGTGGTGGCGAAGTGAGTGATTGCCGGGAAGATCGAACAGTTGGTTTTCACATGAAAGAGAGGAAAGAGAAGGACTGGGACAATGTGCAACCTCGAGAGTGTCAAAGGCCGTATGCTCCTTTCGGCCCTGCCGGCGCTGATGCTGGCGCTGGGATGCTGGACTTCGCTGCAGGCAGGCGAATCAAGAAATGAGGCGGCTGATTTTTCGCTGAAGAATTTAAATGGTGAAGATATAAGGCTTTCTCAATTGTACGGCAACGGGCCAATAGTGGTCAACTTCTGGGCCACATGGTGCAAGCCGTGTGTCAAGGAACTCCCACACCTCGACGAGATCTACCGCGATTACAAGGAAAAGGGCGTCAAGGTCCTGGCGGTCTCCGAGGATTCCCCCTGGAGCGTGTCAAAGGTAAAGTCTTTTATCGCAGGGCATCACTATAGCTTTACTGTCCTCTTGGATACCAACGGCAAGGTACTTCGCAAATACGGTCTCCCTGGCACCCCGTATACGTTTGTCCTGGACGAAAAGGGCGCGATCAGATACAAGCATTTCGGGTATCGCCCCGGAGATGAGGCCTCGCTCCACGAAGAAATCGACAAGTTGCTCGGGGTCGATACCGGAGGTGGAAAGGGAGAAACGGACGGTGAGGGAAAAACCGGTGGTTGAGGGGAGGGGGGTGAGGGTCACAATCAGGACGATTCTTGGCCTGTTCCCGGCCTTTCTTCTCCCGGTCGCGGGCATAAGGGGGCAATCGTTCGACAGTTCCGACCTCACTCTGTCCAACCAGTTGGAATATTCCCTCGAGAAGGGCACCGGGGACGAAATACTCGAGGACTGGTTTGAACTGCGATACCAGACCGACCCCTTGTCTTTCGGGGCACGCTACGAGGCCTTCCAGCCATCGGAGAGAAAGGACATACCGGCAGACTCGACCTTTGAGGGCTTCCCGTTCCGGTATATCGAGTTCCAGAGAAACGGCATAAGGATAACCGCAGGTAACTTTTACGACATCTTCGGGCGGGGCATAGCGTATAGAAGTTACGAGAACCGGGATATCAGGATAGACAACAGCCTCGATGGAATAAGGCTCAAGGTCAAGAGGGATATCTTCGACTTCACGTTCATGACGGGAAAGATGCTGTCCAAGCATGTCTCAGGGATTCCTCAGGAGAGAATGGACCTCCTCCACGCTGCCAATTTCGAGGCCCTCCTCAGCGACCGGTACAAGACGAGTCCCCTGCAGCACCTCCTCGTAGGTACCAGTGTGATTCGGCAGAACCTGCCGGGGGACCAAAGGCGCGAGATAGCCACCGGCAGGGTCGAGGCAGGAGTAAACCACCTGTTTTTCTACGGGGAGTACGGGGACAAGTTCAACAGTCCCGGGCGCGCACTCTACCTTGGAGCGGACATCGATTTACTTGGGATGGGCATCAGCCTGGAGTACAAGGACTACAAGCGCTTCGCCCTGCGGACGAGCGACAACAAGATAGACTATAACAACCCGCCCGCACTTACCCGGGAACATGCCTACACGCTGCTGAGCAGGAACGCATGGTCCATGAACGTCGACGACGAGAAGGGCTTTCAGACCGAGTTGACATACTCCCCCTTGACCTCGAACACGCTCCTGTTGAATTACAGCAGGACGACCAAGCAGGATGGAACCCTCCAGTTCGAGGAATTATACGGGGAATGGAGCAGGTACCAGGGTGATCACCTATACGGTGTGCTGGCATTTGCGAGCCAGATCAACCTCGGAGTCAGGAGCCTGATGCCCGTCCTCGAACTCGAAATATACCTCGACGAAAGAAACAGTTTCCGAACCGAACTCCAGCACCAGCACCAGAAAGGGGCGTTTATCGGAGAGTTTGACGTCGACATGCTGATCACGGAGTTCTCCCATTCCCCATGGTGGACCCTTTCAATGATCGGCGAGCGTAACAACATGTCGGAACTGCAGCGCTCGATCGAGAATCTGCCAGATAAAAACACCTTCCTGGCCATACAGGCCAACATCCACCTGAGCGAGAGCCACGACCTGGTCGTGTTCGCCGGTTCCAGGCAGAAGGGGAAGATTTGCGTGGGAGGGATCTGCAGGACCGAGCCAGAGTTCGATGGGGTCGAGGTCAAACTCTTCAGCAGGTTTTAGCCGCCTCAGGGCAAATCAATCAGACAGCATTAAAACAGATGTATGTGATCAAGGTGGCGCAAGTTCTCCGGGCGATGGCAAGGGTCCGTTGTATTCTAAGATATTCGGTACGGCGTTTGACAATCCTGACGCTTTCTGTTATAATAGCCCGTAAACGAGATGTTCCGGAAAGGTTCCGGGGAAAGGAGGACTACACATGCGGAAGATGTTGAATTTACTGCCGGCGTTCATATTACTCCTGGGTCTCTTTTCAACGGCCATGGCCTTCGAGAAGAGGGTGGTGTTGGGCGAGAACTTCGGTGCGACCTGGTGAGGCGGCTGCTCCTACGCGGAGGCGGCTCTGGAAGAGCTGATGACGAATTACGGACATGCAGACTTCGTACCGCTCATCTGGCACGTATCTGACGAACTGTCTACTTCGGAGACCCAGGCGCGTTCCGATTATTACGGTGTGACAGGGATACCGGACACTTACTTCGACGGGACCGATGACATAATAGGCGGATGGCCCACGGTCTATGATGACATGGAACAGATCGTGTTGAGCCACCTTCAGGACGATCCCTACGTGGCAATAGATCTCTCGGGTTCCAGCATCAACGAGACCGGCGGAACCGTGAACGCCCACCTTACGGTCGAACAGGCAATCCCCTGGGGTGACGTCAAGGTCTTCTTTGTCGTATACGAGGATTCTGTAGAGGGCCAGTACATGTTCACGGTACGCGATTTGCTTCCGCTTGAGCCACTTTCAATCTCGCAGGTTGGACAGACGCAGGATATAACGACTACCTTCACTATCGACCCGGGGTGGCCCATGGGAACCAACCCACAGAACGTGGGTGTAGCGGTATTCCTGCAGTCGGTGGGGACGCAGGTGGTCTTGAATGCCTGCACCTTGTCGAAGGTGGATGCCGAACTTTCGCCGGAGACCGCTACGGTGCCCCTTGGGGGGACCCTCGATGCAACGGTTGACCTTACGAACATCACCCCATGGCCCCAGTCGTTCGAGGCCTGGCTCGATGTAATCCTTCCCAACGGCAACGAGTGGTCGGGTAATCCCTATTTGGGACCTGTGTCATTGAACCTGGCCGGTGGGCAAACCATAAGCAGGGATATGGCAATACCCATACCGGGTGGTATTCCGACGGGCAATTATCGACTTCGGCTTGGTGTGGGGGACCAGGCCCGGCTGGACCACTGGGAGTACGATTACATGGACGTGACGGTCACGCCGTGAGGCACCGGCCGGTATCTTGATCATAGTGTGACAGGTGGGTAAAGAAAGGCGAGGGGGAACGCCGTACAGGCGTTCCCCCTCGCTGCAAGTGCAGAGCGACCGCGCCGGGGCGGCCTCAGCGGATGAGGGTCATCTTGCGAGTCAGCACCTTGTCCGCCACCTTCAACCTGTACAGGTAAATCCCGGATCCAACAACCTGTTGCCGGTCATTCTTGCCGTCCCAGTGAACGGAGTAGGTCCCTGCCGCCTGCTCCCGCCTGACCAGTGTCCTGATGAGCCTGCCGCGCAGGTCATAGAGGCGGAGTTCCACCGGGACCGCGTCGCTGGAGCCGGGGGATGTGGGGATATCGTAGCGGATGGTGGTAGATGGGTTGAAGGGATTCGGATAATTCTGGTGGAGGGCCAGGGTCCTTGGCAACACGCTTCCACCGCCCGGCTCGCCGCTTCCACCTATCCCGGTTATTCCGTCGAACCAGTTGAGTATCGCCAACATTGCCTCGTCCCTCGTGGCCTGAGTTGTGTCGCCACCCGACCGGTTCAGGGCCTCGAAGCCGAAACCCATGAGGATCGCCTTCGAATTGTTCTGCCCCTCGACGTAAACGGCCGCTGTACCCTGCGGTTCCAGGTCATTGGGATTATTGATGTAATAAATGAACTCCTCTGCCGGGGCCGTTGGGATCAGGAGATCCCGGGAGGTCTGGTTGCTCGCCCCACCATTGCCGGTGGTCAGGAAGAACTGGAGGTCGCCGGTTACGGGGTTGCCAACTACGCCATGGGAGATGAAGTAGGAGACGTTGCCTCCCCAGTTGACGTGCAGGCGGTCCTGGAGGAAGGTGGTGCCGTTCAGGTCCTCAGCGATGTTCTGCCCCGTGAGGAAGAGCCTCCCGCCGTTGTCCAGGTACCTGGAGAGGCTGTCCTGCTCGGCCTGGGTCAAGGTGTTGGAGGTGGCGTCCCCGGTAAACCAGATTACTATCGATGATGATGGAAAGAGACTTAGGAAGTCCACTGCGGACTCCCCTTCCGAAGCAACGTCGTAGTGGTAGTAGGTACGACCTGCCGTTGTGATCTCGTCCATAAAGTAATCTTCGTAGTCATCACCTTCATCGTCATCGACCAGGAAGACGGAGGCCGGAGAGATGTTGAAATCTATTATCGTGGGGGAGCCCTCTTGGACGTTGATGGTGTCTCCGTAACTCACCGTGGGATAGGGGAGATCGGGCACGACCCTGAGATCGGTGTAGACGACCCATGGTGGAGTGGAGACGCTGATTCCGCTGAACGTGTACTCTCCCGTGGAAGAGTCGGTCTCGACCGTGGCGAGCGAGTCACCGTTCAGGTAGAGTGTGACCCGCGCATTTAGCGGGCTCATGCTGGACGTATCGACCACAGTCCCGGTGATCGAACTCGTAGCGCCGGGGTTGATAGCAACGTCGAATGTCGTGGTGTCGTTCGGGGCGATGATCACGCTGAGGGTATCAGGGTCGAAACCGGCCGCGCCGACGACAATGGTACGGGGTCCCGGAAGAAAGGAGAAGGTGTACCGCCCCTGCGAATCGGTCGAGTCTCCGTAACTCGTGTTGAGGATAGTGACGGTTGCGTTCGGGACGGGAAAGCCGCTGGATGAACTCGTGACCTGTCCCGTGAGGGCACCGGTGGTGGGATGGATCTTTGCCGCCTGGAGTACCCGTCTTCCCGCATCGCTCTGGACAAAGGCGATTATCTCGAGGTTCGCGAAGTTCCAGTTGTTTGACAGGACGTAGTCGACCTGTTTGGTGGCCGTGTCCCCGTTGGCGATCGTGAGGTCGAGCCCATTGGCGTCGGGGATCATGTCCCTCATGACGTTGTTGAACTCATCGAATGCGCCTGTCCCGGGGAAGTGTGATTCGGTTATGCAGAAACGAACCTTGAGGTTGCTGTAAACGACGGAGTCGGTCGCAGTGATGACGGCTGTGATCGTTCCGTAATCGCCTTCCGATCCGTAATCTGCGGAGAGTTCGATATCGAGGGGGCTCGAGACACCCTCCTCGCTGTCGATCTGTGATTCCCATTGGCTGGTAAAGTACTGCCCGTCTACGTTTCCATCTATCCATAGGTGCGGGGTGTAATCGGCTCCGTAGTAGTTGATTCGGGCGGTATTCTCCTGGATGTTTGCGAGGTAGAAGGGGTCTGA
This sequence comes from uncultured Gemmatimonadota bacterium, assembly GCA_964573995.1. Classification (GTDB taxonomy): domain Bacteria; phylum Gemmatimonadota; class CAZMKB01; order CAZMKB01; family CAZNLH01; genus CAZNLH01. Next base: position 20,080 of record CAZNLH010000004.1, on the reverse strand, counting down.
TGAAGACGGCCACCATGCATGGTAACGTATGATGGCGAGGTTGTCCTGGTGCGTATCTGATATGCTGTCCAACTCACGGTCGGCTGCAGGACAGGATGGTCAACCGGTGTTCGTGTACATCTCTGCGAGGACCATTCGCTGTGTGGCCCCGATAGGCGATACGAGGAAGAGGGATATTATGAGGGAAGAGAGGTAACCGGCAACAAGTTTGCCAAGGTCTTGCTTTCTGGTAAGGGGTCTTGTGTTCTTAGACATTTCATACTCCCGGGTTTGGGGATACTCGATTGCGGAGGTTTGAGTTGCGATGTTGACGAGTGAAAATTATATAATAATTCGTGACGGGTGTCAAGGCAGACGAGAGCCCCACGTGACGATTTCAAGGCTACGATCGATTACCGCATACTATGAAGGTGTTTTCTGGTGTACCCTAAAAGAGGGAGAAGGGAGAGAAGACAGTGAAAATACTCAGGACTTCATATTACGGTCGCTTGATGTGATGCTCACAGGTGGCATGTGAAGCAGTAGTTATTTCCAGGGTATGGAAAGGGAAGTATAATTAATAATACAAGGCTTATACCTTGTAAATATTAATAGCAGAAAAGCACACAAGGTTTTAACCTTGTATATTAGAAAGAAAATTCCATCTTTTCTCTTCCCACTGATGAGAATAATAGAACAGGGCATTCAGCGTCGCGAGTGAATCTTAGCGAAATATCGTTCAATCGAGGCGAATGTCGGATCTCACGGCAGGGCTTGAGGTATGCGGTCTTTTCTTCCCTTGACAACCGGCCCCTCGGTGAGACGGATGACCGTCAGGTCCTCGCTGTCCCAGTCACCGCTCTCCCCCGCCACGGCGATATTGCCGCCATTGGAGGCGATCGCGTATGCGTCGTCATAAGGCCCGTAGTCATAGGAATAAATCCATCTCTCCTGTCCGTTCGTATCAAGGCTGACTACGGGGAGGATCGTTTGGTAACTATAACCCGTGACGTAGAGACGGCGTGTCTGGGAATCCCAAGTCAGCGCGGTGGCCATATCACTTCCACCCAGATAATCATAGCGGTAGGCCCAAATCTCCTGACCGCTCGTGTCCACACCGATCACGAGCCAGTCGTAGTAGGTAGTCTCGATGGGATAGTAGGCCGTACCAGCTGTGAATAGGTTTCCGTCGGCCCAAGCGATCGAACCGGCGCTTCCGGATATGAGGAGGGAATCGTCGTAGGCATAGATCCACCTTTCCTTCCCGGCCGGATCTAGGCTGACAATCGCGGGGAGGTTGTTGATCTTCCCGGAGGTATAAAGGTTTCCTTGAGGGTCGAAGGCGATCGAGCTGGCTCCTCCTAAGGCCGACAGGGGCGAGTAGACCCACCGTTCCTGCCCGTCGGTTGTAAGGCTGATCACGGTAAAAGTACTTCCATAATCGCCGTTTACGTATGCCGTGATATAAAGGTTACCATCCGGGCCGTATACGGCATGATTGGCAAACCCTGGAAGGTTGACGGGACGGTAGGCCCACCTGAACTGTCCAGTGGAATCCACGCTAACGACCAGCGGAACGTAATCCCCGACCTGCGAATCCCAACTGTAGCCGGTGGTGTAAAGGTCTCCCATAGGATCGACTGTAATCGATTTGGCCATATCCGACGTGTTCATCCCAGAATCGTACCGGAAGGTCCACTGCTCGTTCCCCGCCCTGTCGATGCTCGCGATGATGACGTCGTAGGCGGCCCCGGCACCCAAGTCGCTGTATCCTGCGGCGTAGAGGTCCCCGTCACCTCCCTCGACCAGGTCATTGAAAGCGTCCTCGTACCCCCACACGTCATAGGAATAGATCCACCTCTGCCCGCCAGAGGGAGTGAGGCCGATGACGAGCGCCCGGTATGCGGCTCCGATGTAGCTGTATCCAGCCGTATAGATTTGTCCGTCCGAGCCGAATATGACGCTTGAACTTCTATCATCGAGGTGTTCCGGTCCGTCGTACCGGTAGACCCAGTCCTCCGTCACGGCGAGGAGAGACATGGGGATCATGACGATCAGGAGGATGAGGGCTGTGGATATCATCTTCATGACTTCTATGCTCCTATCGAGGGCCTTTGCGCCGTTCAAACGTGCGGGATCTCTTATCTATATCGTATCGTGAGGTAGTCCCGGTAGCCGACCAGGGGGGCCCCGGCCGTACCGGTCAGAAAGAGCCTCGTGCCCCACGTGGCCACCCCGGTGGCGTAATCGGACATGCCGCCCGCGCTGTCGTAGGTCACGGCCCAGAGTTCGTTGCCTGCCGGGTCGTACTCGATCAGGACGTAGTCTGACGAACTGCCACCCGCGACGTAGACGTTCCCGCCCGCGTCGGTCGTGATCGCGTTGGAGCCCATCCCCAGGCCTCCCCCGCCGGGATACTCCCGGACCCATACAAGATCGCCGTCCCTGCCGTACTTGACGGTCATGATCGTCGAGGCGCTGTTGCCCGTGACGTAGAAATTCCCCGCGGGGGTTACCGCGATCGCGGAGGGTATCTCCTGGTCCCAGTCCTGCGAGGTGGAATCTTGGTTGAAGGTCTGCTCCCACTTCTCGTTTCCGGCCGGGTCGTACTTGATCGTGATCCAGGCCAGGTTGTTGTCTCCGGAGACGGGGGATTCCCGCCACCCCGTGACGCATACGTTGCCGTTCGGGTCGAGGGCGAGATCGTTGAACGAGGCGTCCTGCCACTGGGGATTGTAGTGATTCTCCCATAACTTGTTTCCATCCGCGTCATACTTGATGAGGGAACCCTTGCCGTGGCCTCCGCCCCATCCGTATCCCGCGCAGTAGACGTTCCCCGACCCGTCGCAGGCGATGTCGTTGAATATGCGGTTCTGGTCGCTCGTCTCGGAGATCACCCAGTTCCGGGTCCCAAGTGCGCCGTACTGGACAAGGCCCGCGTGCCAGGCGTAAGCCTCGGAGAACTGGCCCCCCACATAGACGTGGCCCGAGCCGTCCTCGTCCACGTCGCTCGCGAGGGCCATGTAGGAGTAAGGGCCCGAATAGGCGTCGTGCCACAATTCGTTGCCAGCATCGTCGTAGGCCACTACCCCCATGTCGTGACGGTCCCAGCCGGTATTGTAGTACATCGTTCCGGCGACGTAGACCTCGCCCGAGGTGCCGAGCGCCATGGAGGAGGGCTTGTCGTTGCTCTGGTTGTTGTTCGGGTTGTAGAAGGACCTGACCCAGAGTGTGTCACCGAGCGAATCATACCGGATCGTCGTGAAATTTAGGTACGTGCTTCCAGGTGGATACCCACCCTCTCCCGTCACGTAGACCCCGCCCGAACCGTCCGGGAGGATCGCGGCGGGCTTGTCATCCCCCGCGTAGGGCCACTGGTTGTCGAAGTCGCCGAACCGGGCCGTCCAGAGGGTGTCGGGTGCGGTGGAGGGACCCTTGAGGTGGGGAGTAGCCGGATGGGATTGGGGCGGGCCGACAACACCGAGTTGCGCCCGGGTCAGGATAGGGTTGGAAGCGATGGTCAAGATGAGCAATGTTACTGGAACGATGAACCTCTTCATTGCAGACGTCTCCATTCTGGTCAAGGGGTTTTCGGCGCGACAGCACGGGAATTTAACTGGCCGAGGATGAGGTACCTGCAGGTCATGACCGATCACTCGCTATCGGTCGGCTGTGTGTCTCAGGGAGCCCCTGCCTGGTTGCGATCCTCGGTTGTTTAGGGCCGATTCCATCTGCCTGTTAAAACAATAACCGGGGTTGTGTATGTATCCGGTTGAGTTGAAGTCGGGAACCGTGTGTTTTCCCAAGGGGTTAGCGGCAATCCGGATCAATGCTTGACGGGAAAGGACGAAATGTGCTATAATATTTCCACGAATGTACAACACTTCACCTGAATATCGCCTGGAGATTGTTCGATACTATCTCCGTCACGGCTCCTATCGGAAGACGGCTAGGAAGTTCCATGTTTCTTATCGGAGTGTCTTCAAGTGGGTCGAGCGATACCGGAAGGCAGGAGCGCAGGGTGTCTTGAATGGGTACAGTCGGCCCTGGAACCGGACGAGCCGGGAGTTGGAGGAAAGGATTTCCTTGTTGAAGGAGTTGGATCCCTCCATGACCATTGCGGGGGCGAAACGTATCCTTGAGGATGAGGGGATCGAGATTTCTATAAAGGGGATCTGGGGCATCTGGAGGCGGTACGGCTATGCCGGCTTCGCGCGGGAGCATCTCACCAATGACTGGACAAGATACTGCCCCTGGTCTGCTGAGGCGAGTAGAGGGTATAGGGCCGCCGAGGTACTCTTCTCCGAGGGAGATCGAAAGGAGGCGGCACAGATCCTCAACTCGATCCCCTCCCTTCCGGAAAACGACCTGATGGCCGAGATCCCTGACAATAACCTGAGCCCAAGGAGGCAGGCCGAGAAGATGGACCTCCTCCTCGGGAACGTCCCCCTTACCGATTACCTGAAGATGGCAGGGGCGCTCTCCCGGGAACTTGAGGGGTGGGGTCTCCACTATTCCGCCCTGCGAGTGGGGATCAAGGAGGTGATCGCGCTCGAGTGGAGCGGGAACATCGAGCGGCAACTGCGAAGGATCGACGAACTGGAGGATATGATCGAGGCCCATCGGACAACCGGCCCGGGGCAGGGGAGAAAAGAGAGAGGAATGGGATCCTACCTCCTCTTTGAGCCCCGCTTCACCCTCCTGATCTCCCGCGGGATCGCCCTCTCCTCCCTGGTGCGGGTCCGGGAGGCGTGCCGAACGGCGCGGGAAGCCGCCCGGTTGCTGAACCGGAGAGGAATCAAATCGCCTTATCTGCTGTCAGACCTGGCAGTCCTTTACTCATCCCTGGAGGAGTACCGGCTCTCCGAGACCATACTATCCAAGGCGATCGAAGGGGTCGACGAGGAGACAGCAAGAAAATTGAGGGCCGAACTTGCCTTCGTCTCATTCATGAAGGGAGACTTCAGGCGGGCCGCGGCCCTCGGAAAGTCCGCAAGGTTCGGGGAGTGGGAGAGTTCGCAACTCTTCCGGATCTTCCAGTCCGCACTGGCCCTCCTGCGCGGGACGCCGCAACGGGCTATTTCCCTCTGCCTGGACGTCCTCTCCTCGATGAAGGAGGAAGAATTGAGTTTCGGACTCTTCTATGCCTATTTCACCCTGGCGAACGCTCGGTGCGCACTCGGGGAGCGGGAGCGGGCGGAAGGGATCCTGCGGCGTCTCCTCCCCTACCTAGAGAAGAACCGGATGATCCGGGAACTCTCGATCCTGAGGATTCTCCTCTTCCGGCGCGGACGCCACCCTGAAAGTGACCACTCAAGAGGAGGTCTCGTGGGCGAAATGCGGCAGTTGCCCACGGTTCGGCTGGCCCTTCTACTGAAGAGGGGAAGGTACGGCGAGGCCCTTTCCCTGGCAAGGAGGAAGGGAATCCTGAGCTATCTCTACAGATATGTCCTCTTCTTCCCCGAGGTGGTGGCCAGGCTTCTCGAGCGGGGGAGGCCTACGGCCCTCCCCAGGGCGATCCTCAGGTTACCGCTCTTCAGCCGGGAGGCTCCCGTCTATCGCATCAATTTCCTGGGCAAGCCGGTCATTTACAGAAACAGGCGGTACCTGAGGAAGCGCCTTCGGCCAAAGGACCTCGCCTTCCTCGTCCATCTCGCCCTCAGGGCGGAGGAGCCGGGGAAGGAGATCCGGCTTGTCGACCTCTATCGAAATTTCTGGAGACGAACGAAGAGCCCCTCCCGGAATCTCTCCCACCTCCTCGTGAGGATCCGAAAGGCCCTTCGGATCCCGGTTCACCTCCTCGAGGTCGATCACCGGCTGCGCGGTGGGGTCCTGTTGAACCGGGGGATCTACCTCACGACCGACTACGGCGAGTGGAGGCAGGGGCTCGCGCAGGCGAAGGCCTTCCTGCGGGCCGAGGAGTGGGAATTCGCGAGGCGGGAGTATCTCCGGGCCTACTCGCTTTTGCGGGGAGAGCCGTTCCGGAGGATGTACGACACCTGGTCGGAGGATGTTCGGACCCGTATCCTGTTCGAGATCGAGCGTGCCTGGCGCGAGTTCGACCGGGCCTGCACCCGCCACGGGGATTCAACATCGTCCGGGAGGGTCTCGGTCCGCCTCCTGCGGCACTCGATCGGTCTTGGAATGGTCCAGTCCGACGTGGACGGCGGTCCTTCCCGGGATCGAGACCGGATGAACATCGAGCCGTCGCCCGGGGGTTGAGGGGGAAAGGGAGACTAACGCCCCTCCCGTAGGAAACGGAGACCGAGGCCGAAGACGGGGTCTACGAGGGTCACCTCTTCGGATTCCTGCCACTCGTCGATGTCGTGGCGGTCGATCATCGCCCCGGCCTCGAAGAGGAGCGATGTCCCGTGCCCCAGCCGCCGCTCGCATCCACCAGAGAAGGCCCAGATGGACTGGTCCCGTTTCTGGAATCGCGTAACGAACGGGTCGTCGCCCGCGATCCCGTGCGAGATGAAGCGCTTCGTGGCGAGGTAGGGGGTCCAGGGGCCTATCTGGTGGTCTGTGATAAGCGAGACGAAATAGGGAACCCATGGAAAGCCTGCGAAGTCAACCAGCAGGGCGATGCGTGTCGAGCGATCCTGAAAGAGGCCGATCTTGCCGTAGGGCAGGAGGAGGAACTCGTCTGAACTCCCACGATAGGTGCCTATGCGTGCCCCTGTGTCGAGGCCAAGGGGTCCCATGAGCAATCCATAGCCGACATCGGCGCTCAGGGCCACGTCCGCCTTCCCGCCCTGATCCGGTGCGCTCTCCCGCTGCCCTTCCAGGGCCTCCATCCCTTCTCCCCCCAGGACGCCAAAGGACGCGCCGCCGTGGAGCCCCTCATCGATCCGCGCCGTCTGGAGGGTCGAGAAGCAGTGACAGAAGAGGAGGGGGGTGAGGAGCCCATTTAAGGCAAGGATCCGGAATGGGAAGCGGCAAGGTCTTAAATGAAGCCGAAGAGTATATTTCATCCTGGCCTCCGGGTGGTAGTGGAGAATTCCAAGAAGGGGTTTCCTGTCAATAGACAATCATATATATATTTACGATATCATAAAGATTTTATCGAGTCAAGTCATTCTCGATCTGGACATTGCCGGTTTTCACGCGCACCGGAGCATGCCTCTTGGGCCGCCTGGAGTCACTTTGAGGATATCCTTATAACTATATCCCGACGGAATCGCTTCCCTTGGTGTCACCGGCCCCCTCATGGAAGTGTCTCGCGCCCGGAAGAAGCCTTTTGAAACTTTACACGGCCCTCGCAAGTACTTAAAATAGGGAAGGCTTCTGGAGAAGGCCCCCTCGACGCCGAAGACATAAATGACATGGGCAGATTACGCAAAGGGTGACGGATGAATCTATCAGTATCGCGTTTCGTTAAGGTGGGCGTACCGGCAATGCTCCTGGCCCTCCTATTCCTTTTCCTTGTTGGAGCCGCCTGCAGCGATAAGGGGGGTGGGCGGAAGGCAAGCGGGGACGCGGGGGCCGATTCGATTGAGGCGAGCAACTCCACGGGCAAATCGTCGGAGAAGGACCGGGCGGAAGGAGTGGGGGTCCCGGTCGAGGTGGTCCGCCCGAGTGTGGGCGAGATTTCATCTTACATGCTGCTGAGTTCCACGGTAGAGACCGAGAGCAGGGTCGACGTCTATCCCCAGACTACAGGTCTTGTCGAGGAGATCTACGTCGAGGAGGGTAATCTTGTCAAGAAGGGTAGCGCCCTGCTCAAACTCGACGACAGGGAATATTCAATCGACGCGGCGAAGGCCGAGGTCTCTTTTCACAAGCTCGAGAACGAATTCAAGCGGGACGAGAAGATGTACCATGACGCCATGATCAGTGTCGAGGAGTATGAGAACGCCCGCTATGAACTCAAGCAGGCGGAACTGGAGTGGCAGAAGGCGAAGTTGCTCCTGCAATATACCAGGATCAACTCGCCGATCGACGGGGTGGTCTCCGAGCGCCTGGTCGATGTGGGTGACAGAATCACGGCGAGCACCAGGATTTTTTCAATAGTGAACCTCAACAGCCTGATTGCAGTGGTGCATGTCCCCGAGCGGGAGATGAACCGGGTGCGTCTCAAACAGCGAGTAGTGATTCGCTCCGACTACCTTCCGGGTGGGGAGATAATAGGGTGGGTCAAGAGGATCAGCCCCGTGGTTGACCCGAACAGCGGGACCTTCAAGGTGACGGTCGGCCTTACTGGAGATGAAGACACGATAAAGCCCGGTATGTTCGTCAACGTGAGCATCGTCACCGGGACCCATGAAAAAGCCCTCCTCGTGCCCAGAAAGGCCGTTGTCTACGATGGAGGAAGGGAGTACCTGTACCTTGCGGGACAAGACAGCACAGCGAGGAGGGTCGAACTCGACAAGGGTTATTCGAATAACCGCGTCGTGGAGGTGTTGTCCGGTGTCGGAAAGGAAGATATGGTGGTCGTCGTGGGACAGGGGGGCCTCAAAGACGGCGCAAGGGTCAGGATACTCGGTACAGACGAGACGGCCGGTGAGAGGGAGACGAGTTGACGCGGCCGTTGGATGATCCGAGCGGCCGGGTGGATCGCCAGGCGGATGACGGTGGGCTGTTCGGCCTGACTACAAGGCGACCGGTCGCAATACTGATGATAGTCGTTGCGGTCGTGGTGTTCGGCCTCGTTTCATATAACCGCCTCTCCCTTGACCTGATGCCGGATATCACCTATCCAACCCTCACTATCCGCACGGAGTACCCGGGTGCCGCACCCGAGGAAGTGGAAAACCTGGTCTCCCGCCCCATTGAAGAGGCCGTGGGGGTAGTCGACAATCTGGTCGACATCAGTTCCATCTCCAAATCTGAACTGTCCGACGTAGTCCTCGAGTTCTCGTGGGGCACCGATATGAGTGCCGCCACCCAGGACGTCAGGGAGAAACTCGATCCGGTATATTTCCCGGACGGAGTAGGCAAGCCGATCATCCTTCGTTACGATCCCTCTATGGACCCGGTGATGAGGCTCGGTGTTTACGGCACCGACGACCTGTACCTTCTCAGAAAGATATGTGATGAGGATGTAAAGCGTGATCTCGAGGGTATCCCCGGGGTGGCCGCCGTGAAGGTAAAGGGGGGGTTAGAGGAGGAGATCCGGGTGGAACTCGACGAGAAGAGACTCGCATCACTCGGGATAGACATAGGCACCGTGAACCAGCGCCTGAGCGGGGAAAACATCAATCTCGCCGGAGGAAAACTTAAGGAGGGAGAGGCGGAGTACCTCGTCCGCACATTCAATGAATTCAAGGACCTCGACGAGATCGGCGACGTTGTAATCGGTCGACTCAATGGAGTGAGCGTGAGGGTAAGTGACCTTGGCAGGGTCGTAAGGGGGCACAAGGAGCGGGAGGTGATCACACGGGTCGACGGAAGGGAGAGCGTCGAGATCGAGATTTACAAGGAGGCCGACGCAAATGCCGTGGAGGTGGCACGCCGGGTCAGGGAGGCCGTCTACGGGACACAGAAGCAACGGGCATTCGTGAGGGAGATGAAAGAGGCTCCCACTGGGGCCCCTGAAGAGGAGGGAGGAGGGACTTCGGGAGATGGAAAGGGGGAATACCGCGGGCGTGGAAAGGGGGCGCGCAGCGAACTCCGTGATATAAAGAGGAAAAGGGCGTATGACGAGGCCTTGAGGGACGAGATGACCGATTTTCTCACCTACCGGCTGCCAGAGGGCATTGATGTCGTTACCCTGTCCGACCAGTCCGTGTTTATCGAAAATTCGGTCGACGAGGTTCGCAATACCGCCCTGATCGGGGGACTGCTGGCCGTGGTGGTCCTGTTCCTCTTCCTGAGGAGGCTTACGACGACACTGATTGTGGGCGTCTCCATTCCGGTCTCCATCGTGGCGACATTTGCCTGCATGCACATCGCCGGCGTCTCGTTGAACATCATGTCGCTCGGCGGTCTGGCCCTCGGGGTGGGGATGCTTGTCGACAATTCGATAGTGGTGATCGAGAGCATCTTCCGGTGTCGCGAAGAGGGCGATGGGGTGGTCCAATCCGCACTGAGGGGGGTCCGCGAGGTGAGCGGTGCCGTGACGGCCTCGACCTTGACGACGATTGCAGTCTTTTTCCCGATAGTCTTCGTGGAGGGCATTGCCGGCCAGGTCTTCGGCGATATGTCCCTCACGGTAGTCTTCGCCCTGTTGATGTCCCTTGCCGTTTCACTCTTCGTCATACCGATGCTGGCGTCCCGGAGGATAGAGGAAGCCGCGGGAGACGGGTTGAGGGACCGACTCGGCCGGTCCCATATCCTAAGGTTCCATGTCCTGGAGGGGCGGGGACCGGAGGAGTCTCGGCCTGAAGGCCCGCAACCGGCCGACGCGGGGAAGCGGATGGCCCTTTCGGTCCTCTTCCTGGGGGAGCTTGCCGGTAAGATCCTCCGCCTCCTCGGGACGGCGGGCGAACTCGTCGTGAAAGCGGCCGCCGGGCTGCTCTTGCCTATCCTCCTTCTCTTTCGGCTTCTCCCCTCCCGGAGATTCCGGGGCTTGCCCGATTCCTGGACTCGCCGGTTGGGTGAAGATCGGGGCCTCCTTCTCGGACGGTACGCAGGCGTGGGGTCGGCCTGGGAGGGGATCCTGGCGTTCCGGTCGCAGGAGGATTTTCTCAGGGGCATCGAGGTGCTCCGCCGCTTCTTCTCCGCTGGACGCGGGAGCGAGGAAAACACGGCGATTCGGGTGGCCGTGAGGGGACTGGCCGTCCTCCTATTCCTGCCCGGTCTCCTCTACATCCTCCTCCGATACCTCTTTCAACACCTATTCACGGTTATCGGGAAGGCGTGCCTGCTCGTCGTGCTGGCGGCGATCGTCCTCGTCGAGTCGATCTTCTTCATGCTTGCCGCGCTTCTCAGGCCGCTCGTGACGCTCGTCCTGAGGGGCTTCGACCTCGGTTATGGATGGTTGAGCGGCACATATCCGCGGGTGTTGAGGAGTGCAATCGATCACCCCGGCTCGGTGGCCCTTGCGGCCGGCGTTCCTTTCGTCGTCAGCCTGTTCGTATTGCTTCCAAGATTGGGGAGGGAACTTATCCCCGAGGTACATCGCGGAGAATTCAATATAGACGTCTCCATGCCGGTGGGAACACCCCTGGTGCGGACGCTGGACGCGGTCGAGCCGGTGGAGGACCTCGTGCTGTCGAGGGACGAAGTCGACGAGGTGGCTACCGTGGTAGGGGTGGAGAAGAAATCGAATCCTTCCGCGGAAGAAGGGGAAAACACGGCGAAATTGACCGTCATGCTCAACGGCGGTGGAGGCATGGTCGAGGAGGAAGAGAGGCTGATCCATTACCTTCGGGGGCGCCTCTCGGCGATACCGGACATGGAGGTGAAGATCTCGAGGCCGTCGCTGTTCAGTTTCAGGACGCCGGTAGAGGTCGAGATAGAGGGCTATGATCTCGGGACCCTGGAGAGGATCAGCCGGGAGGTGGCGGACCGTATGGCGGAAGTGCCGGGTCTCTCGGATGTCAAGGCCCACATCCAGAGGGGTTACCCGGAGGTCCAGATCCGTTACGACCGGGAGCAACTTGCCAGGTACGGCCTCAGCGTCTTTGACGTGGCCTCCATGGTACGGAACAAGGTACTGGGAGACGTGGCGACGGAGTACAGGGAAGAGGACAGGGAGGTCGATCTGCGGGTCCGTCTTAGAGATTCGGACAAGAGGAGTGTCGAGGACCTGAGACGGCTCGTCGTCAACCCGGGAGGAGAGATCCCCATTCCCTTGAGCGCCGTGGCGGATGTCAGGGTCGAGGAGGGACCCAGCGAGATAAGGCGTGTAGACCAGCAGAGAGCGGCCCTGATAACCGCGAACCTGGACGGACTCGACCTTGGATCGGCCACCCGGGCGATATCCGGTATCCTTCACGGAATGGCCATGCCGGAGGATTTCACATACCATATAGGCGGGCAGAACCGCGAGATGGAGACATCGATGGACAGCCTCCTTTTCGCCATGATGCTGGCGATCTTCCTCGTTTACGTAGTAATGGCAAGCCAGTTCGAGTCCCTCGTCCTCCCCTTCGTGATTATCTTTACCATCCCCCTTGCCCTGATCGGCGTTGTCCTTGCCCTGTACGCGCTCGGTATTTCCATCAGTGTCATGGTCTTCATCGGGCTGATCATGCTGGTGGGGATCGTCGTCAACAACGCGATCGTCCTCATAGATTACATCAATACGCTCAGGGGGAGAGGGATGGCTAAGGTGGAGGCCATCGTCCTGGGGGGAAAGGTGAGGCTGCGTCCCATCCTGATGACGACCGCCACCACCGTTCTCGGGCTCCTGCCGATGGCGCTCGGGATGGGAGAGGGGGCGGAAATCCGCACGCCCATGGCGGTCACGGTGATCGCCGGGCTTATCAGTGCCACCCTGCTGACTCTAATCGTCATACCGACCATCTATAACCTGGTGGCCCGGGGAGATTGATGGAATGGGCATAAGGCGGGCCAAGGGCGCATTGCTCCCCCGGATATCGGTGTCCAGGCCGGTGACGGTCTCGATGGCCATTGTGGCCCTCCTCGTGATCGGGGTCATCGCCTATGTCCGTATCCCTGTCAAACTGCTCCCATCGGGTTTCAGCCCGCCTTTCCTGGGCGTATGGATAGCCTACCCGAAAGCCAACCCCTCGGAAGTAGAGGATAAGATCGCCCATCCCGTCGAGGAGGCGATCCAGACCATCCGGGGCGTCGACAAGGTCGAGACTTGGAGCCGCAACGATGGCTTGCGGGCCTTCGTGGAGTTCGATCAGAAGACCGACATGGACCTGGCATACAGCGCGCTGCGTGACCGCATGGAGCGGGTTCGTGCGGAACTCCCGGAGGACGTCGATCAGATCTACATAAGGAAATTCAGCGACGACGACGATCCCATAATCTTCTTCTCAGTGACACTCGACAGCAGCGTCGAAGACCCTTACTACCTGGCGGAAAGGCACATCAAGCGGCCGCTGGAGAGGATCGATGGGGTCGCCTACGTGGAGATCTGGGGCGTCTACGAGAAGAGGATCCAGGTCGAGGTGGATCATGACCTGGCAAATGCCCACAACGTGGACCTCTACCCGGTCATACAGTCGCTGATGAAGGACAACTTCAACCTATCGAGCGGCTACGTAGAAGAGGGTGGGAGGAAGATGGGAGTACGTTCGATCGCAAAGTACCGGGATATCAGTGAGATACGCGATATCCCGGTCAACGGGACCGGGGTTCGTCTCGGGGACATCGCCACCGTTACCTATGACATCCCGGAGAGGGATTTCATCCAGAGGATCGACGGGAAGAGCGCCATCAAGGTCGGTGTCTACAAGGAGTCGATGGCAAATACGGTGGCCCTGTCGAGGGAGATACTCGATACGGTGAACGGCGAGATCGCCGGTGATCCCGCGCTAAAGGGGAAGAAGTTCCAGGTGCTCTTCGATCAGGGCAGTTACATCACGGAGTCGATAGACAACCTCAAGAACGCAGGCCTCTGGGGGGCGATCTTCGCCGTCCTGATCCTCTATTACTTCCTGCGCCGCGTTCGGATGACGCTGATCATCCTCCTGGCCATCCCCCTCTCGCTCCTGATGACGGTCACGTTTCTCTACTTCGTAAGGTGGTCGCTCAATATTATCACGATGATGGGGTTGATGATCAGCGTCGGGCTCGTGGTAGACAACTCGATCGTCATCGTCGAGAACATATACCGCATGAAGTACAGGGGGCTCGGCACGAAGGAGGCAGCCGTTACGGGGGCGAGCGAGGTCGCCCTCGCGGTGACCATGGCCACGCTGACGACCGTGGTGGTCTTTCTGCCTCTGATCCTGATGAACGACGACGTGGGTTTCTCCTTTTATATGCTGCGGATCGGGCTGCCGGTCATAGTCGCGCTGCTCGCGTCCCTGATTGTCGCCCTACTGTTCATCCCCTTCGGTGCGGCGAGGATTACCGGCAGCGGGCGACCCGGTGTATCGAGGGGGGTCGAGTGGGCGAGACGGCGCTACCACGTGGCGCTTCGATGGACCCTGCAGCACCGGGTCGATGCCGCCCTCATCGCCTTCCTCCTGTTGGCAAGCCTGCAGATACCGATGAGTCGTATCGAAACCACTGACAAGAGCGAGGGAAACATCAACGACTTCCGGCTGACGTTCGACCTGCCCAACAGTTTCAGCATAGAGGAGGCCGATGCCTATTTCCGTGGTCTGGAGTCGTTCTTCGAGAAGAACAGGCAGAGATACGGCATCAAGACGGTCGACGTGAGATTTTCAAACGTGTGGGGGATGGTACATGTCTTCCTCAGGCCACTGGAGGACGTCGAGTGGTATTCCCAGGTCTCCCTCTGGCTCAGGTCTCTTGTCGGGCTCGATGTGAAGGAGCGCATGAGCCGGGAAGAGGTTATCGAGGACGTCAAGGAAGAGATCCCGAGGGCCCCCGGCGTGGATTTGAACTTCGGCTGGAGGCGGGAGACGAGCGACGAGGCATCCGTCTCGGTCGTCCTCTACGGTCCCGACACGCGGGTATTGGCCGGTCTCTCCCGGGAGGTCGAGCGCCGGCTCGAGGGGATCCCCGAGATCGTGAGCGTGGACACCGACATCGAGAAGGGCCAGGATGAGATCAGGGTAAATGTGGATAGGGGCCAGGCCGAGAAGTACGGGATCCCCACCAGGATGGTTGCCGGCACCGTATCGTACGCACTTCGCGGGATCGACCTCCCGAAGTATCACCAGGGTGAAAAGGAGGTGGATGTCCGCGTCCAACTCCGGAAGGAGGACCGGGAGACGCTGGAGCAACTCAAGAACATGGCCTTTACCACGGGCCGCGGGGAAGAGATTCCGCTGAGCGCCCTTACCGATTTCGAGGTGACACGCGGTTTCGGTGAGATCCATCGGGAGAACGGGAAGACGATGCTCGAGGTAAAGGCCAACACCACGGTTGACAAGATAGCGAGCCTCTACGACGAGATCGATCGCGCGATGGAGGGCATTGGCATGCCGCGCGGATATACCTGGGACAAGGGGGAGCGTTACATCGACATCCAGAAGTCGAACGAGGCGCAGACCTTTGCCATAATCCTGGCGATCACCTTCGTCTTCCTGTTGATGGGTGTCCTCTTCGAGTCGTTTATCCTGCCGCTTTCGATCCTGGTCTCGATCCCCTTCGCCTTCATAGGGGTGTACTGGCTGCTGTATCTGACGGATACGGCCTTCGACATCATGGCGGGGATAGGGTTGATCATCCTGATCGGGGTGGTGGTGAACAATGCGATCGTGCTGATAGACCTGGTGAACCGCCTTCGTGGTGAGGGCTATTCACGGCGTGATGCGATCCTCGAGGCGGGCCGGCACAGGTTCCGGCCTATCCTGATGACGGCGTTGACGACGATCTTCGGGTTACTTCCCATGGCGATAGGCAAGAGCGGGCTGATCGGGATCCCCTACGCACCCCTGGGCCGGACTATGATCGGCGGGCTCGTGACCTCGACGCTCCTCACCCTCTTCGTGGTCCCCCTATTCTACACCTACTTCGACGACCTGCGTGGTTTCTGGAAGACCTTACTGGCACGGTGGATCTCGGGGTAGGCCGCGGTTATCCGGGAAAAACGCCAGGACTTCGCAATAATTTTCACCTTCGATTTTTTTCTTGCCCTATGGGGCAAAGGGAGAGATATTTAAGGGCGTTCTAAGTGGTTGGGTCCTTGACCGGAGGAGGTTTCATGAAGAAGGCGTTGTTTGTCGTACTGATCCCGCTTGCCCTCTTTTGTTCGTTGCCGGGCGTGCTCGTGGCTCAGATCACCATTACGAGTTCCGATATCCACAAGCCGGTCGGTTATACTTTGACGGAGGAGGGTACGGGCCCGGGCACATTTCCCGTGGATCTGGGAACGGCAGGGGGGCCTCGCAACTGGGACTTCTCCTCCTACACTATGTCGTGGCAGAGCACATCGGTGGTGGTGGATCCCTCGACGACCCCCTTCGCTTCGGACTTTGCCACGTCCAACTTCTGCTACAATCAGTCCGATTCAGAGGGGGTGGATTTCTTCCAGTACATGCGGGTCGATCCAAGCGTGTGGACCTTCCAGGGCTTCGGTTACAACTGGGCCGACAGCGGGTACGACGTGGTCTACAACCCGATGATGCAGATCCCCCTGCCTGTATCGATGGGTTCCGCTTGGGACATGGAATACAGTTGGTCCGACACCGTGTTCGGGGTCGTTAGCACCATTGCTGAGAAGAGCCACAACTCGGTGGACGCCTGGGGTACGATGACCGTCCCGGCGGGCACCTTCGACGTGCTCAGGGTGGCCATCTACGACACGATGATCACAACCGTCGGCATGCCACCCTTCCAGTTCTCGGACACGACCGCCACGATAGAGTACGACTGGGTGGCCAGGGAACCAACGTTCGTCGTCGAAGTCACCTCGATGGAAGGCGAGACGAACCCCAACTTCACCCAGGCGGCCTCCGTCATCAGGACTGCCAATCCGTCAGGGATCGGGAACGATCGCGGGGGCGCGGTGATCCCTCGAGCGTTCGATCTTGAGCAGAATTCGCCCAACCCGTTCAATCCCAGCACCGAGATCCGGTTTTCCGTGCAGGATGGGGCGAAAGGGTACGTGGACCTGTCGGTCTATACCATCCGCGGGAGGAGGGTCAAGACCCTTGCCTCCGGCGCGATGGAACCTGGAGAATATACTGTGAGTTGGGATGGCAGGGACGATGAGGGGAAGTCTCTCCCCTCGGGGGTCTACCTCTACAGGTTGGTTGCCGGTGGAAGGAGCCTCACCCGGAAGATGATAATGGCGAAGTAGAAGCGCGCGGGATCGTTGCCGGTGGGGTAGCCCGGCACCCTATTCCTCCAACTCCCCGTCGGGATTCCTATTGGCCAGGACGGTCAGGTAGTAGGGGCGTAATTTCCGGTTGTATGCGTCTACGAGTAGATCGAGGAGTTTCGAGGGATCTTGCTCGTAGAGGACGGTCGCCTCGGTCTCTTTGTTGATGAAGTTTATTATCGCCTCTATGTTGTCGGTTATGCCGCCGGTGCCGAGCAACACCCCGATCAACTTGGATTCGTCGTACGCGATAGCGAATTCTCCGAGCGTCCCCGATCTGCCCCCGGCAAGGATTACGATGTCGCAGGACCTGATGTTCTCAATCTCCCGTCCCATCAGGCCGCTCCCGGTGTAGATAATGGCATCGTATCCACGGCACGGGGCCTTGTACTTCATCATGTGTTCGCCGAAATTGAGGGCGGGAGACACGCCGATCGTTATGCCCCCCCGAGACTTGGCCCCCTTGATCGCCTCGTGCGGTAGACCTGGACTGGCCCCGGTGATCAGCACATAACCCCTCCGCGCGATTTCCTGACCCAACCGGTATAATTTACCATACACCTCGTCCGGGATTTGGCCGCCGGCCGAGCCCATCACGCCGACCGTTATGGGAGGAAGGTGGATGCTGTTTGGTGTGTTGTTCTTTCCGTGGTGGTCCTGGGGCGGAGCAGTTCCGCTTCCTCTCTTCAACGGTTTCTTCATTGGCTTCTCCAGGGGTTATACTAAGCCGCGCGACTGCTCCTGCGATCAATGGGCACGTGTATGACGCGACAGGCGACATAGCGATGATATCACCGAGCGGAGGGTTTGTCAAGTTGATCTCCCGACCGGCATCCCCCCATGGGTCTTCGCATCTATCGAGGTTACAAGGGGAGAGGGCGTCACCGGGTTCTTCTCAAAAGACGACACCTGTCTCGGCGAAGACTTGCGCGGAGCGGAGCCTGCCGGAGAGGTACCCGGTGAAAGATAAGGCGAGGTAATGGTGGCTGTTGAGCCGGTATCGAAGGGCGGATCCTATCCAGGGATTGTGATTCGTATCATTGCCGGTATGATAGATGGAGTCTCCGCCCCTGACGTCCACGCCGAGGTCGCGGCAGGGCGATAGGGAGAAGGAGACCATGGGCCTGTAGCCGCTGGTGAACATGCCCTCGAAGATCGAGAGCCCGCCGTCGGTGACGACTCCGGCCACGGGGAAATCCCTCAGCCTTGCCCTCCCTGAGGCGGAGATTATGTTGTCCATCTCACCACGAAATCGCACCCCGAACCCTCCGGATATATGGATCCTGCTGGACGGTGTCCAGGAGACGCCGGTATGGAGGCCGCGGCGGGCTGAATTGTCGAAGAGGCTGTCGGGAGTTGAGATATTATCGAGGGTGCGCGGTTGCCTGCGCCTGTCGAATGAGAGGCGAAGGGAGAGGTTGCCTTCAAGTTGGTAACGTAGATAGAGGTACAGGCTCGTCGGCTCGAGGGATCTCCCTCTCGATCCCTTTCTCCATCCGCGGTTCAGGTCCAACTCGACGTTGCCCGAGGTCGAAATCCTGCCCCCGTCCGTGTAATCACCCTCCAGTGAAAAGTATTCCCGGCTGATCTCGCCCGAGCGATAGTTCCCGGTAAAGGAACCGGAGAGAGTAGCCTGCCCCCCTTTCTCATTGCGCGTCTCGTAACTGGAAAAGGCGCCTATTGACACCACATCACGGCGGAAACCGGATGTCAGTGGATCCGGCCTCGTGCCGCCCGTTCCACCTACCGTAATGTGCGCGGACGGCCGCAAGGCGATCATCGCCCCGTCCACGTACCCGAGACCACTTGGAGCGGAGGGCAAGATGCGGCCCACTTGGAGAAACAGGGGGGCGCCTTCTTGTCTGTATGTAAGAGCCAGTTCGAAGACCTGGTGAGTCCACCTGTCGGATGTGTTTTCTCCTCCAAGGCGGCTCTGGCGGGCATAATACCTGGAGCGGTGACGGAGGCGCAAGGAGATCGGTCTTCCGACGATGTCGTCCACTTCTATTCTCGTGCTGAGGGAAGGTTGTGAGAAATCCAAGCCGGAACTGGTGAGGTCTTCAGAAAGCAGGGAGCCGAGCGCTATCCGGCCGCTGAGCAGGTTGTACGGTCCCCTTTCCGCCTCTTTTTCCACGCCCTGCGGTTTCACTTCCTCGGTAGCCGGCAGGGGTATGGCGCGCGCCCGAACAAGGTCGCCCACCTCTATCTCGGTGACAGGAAAAAGTGGTGAGCAGGAAGAGGCGTGCGATGCCGTGGACAAGACGGTCATTCGGCCGATTAGCGCTCCTTCACGGATGACCTGCAAGGTATCGCCCGTAGATACGCCGTCACGGTAACCGATGTCGATATAGACCGTCTCACCTGATATGTATCCCACGTGGCCGTCGACTTCAGCCTCGGCCTTGCCGTATGGGGCCAGAGCCGCCATGAGGGTCAAGAGCAGGATCAACGTTCGATGTGTCTTTCCTTCCAAGATATTGTCTTCTCTCCGTTGGGATGGCAGTCGTAACATGCCTGGCTGTCATATACGTAACCCTGCACTTCCCGGTGCTCGTCGTCCATCTCGGACCGGCTGTGCTCGTGGCACGTGATGCAACTGAAGATGGACCAGTCGCCCGTGTTGGTGTGACAGATCGTGCAATCGTCCCATGTTCCCTGGTGCTTCCCCGAGTATATCGGGAAGTAGAGCGGGTCGTGGTCGAGGAAGTCGCCTCCTTCTCCCGTGGGGTGGCATGAGTAGCACTGGTTGCTGTCGTATGAGTAGCCGGGTATGCCCTGGTGTTGGCCGTCAGAGGTGTTCTGGTCGTGTTCGTGGCAACTCAGGCAGGTAAACGTGCTGAAGTCTCCTGAGACGGTGTGGCACTCCGAGCATGCGTTCCAGGTGCCGGAGTGGGTGCCGGAGTATATGGGGAAGTAGTCCTGGTCGTGGTTTGCGATTCCTCCCTCCGCGCTGCCCGAGGGATGGCATCCCAGGCACGATTGGCTGTCGTAACTGTAGCCGGGCATGTTGCCGTGTTCCCGGTCCATCTTTGCCTGTGAATGGCACCGAAAGCATGAAAAGACCGAGAAGGATGAAGGGTCGGGGTGACAATCGCTGCAGTCGCCCCATGTCCCACTGTGCGTCCCCGTGAAGATCGGAAAGATAGGATCATGGGACGGGAAGAATGCCGGCCGCCACCTAACGGTCTCATGGCAATCCGTGCATGCCGTTCCGAGCCCGAGGGATACATGGCCGGGATTATCGGTGGCGAGGTAGTCCCTTTCGTGGCAGTCTATGCATTC
>CAZNLH010000003.1:105590-107902 GCA_964573995.1 uncultured Gemmatimonadota bacterium | reverse complement strand
TGTGCTCACCCACGACTACGCGGGGCAGAGAGAATGGTCGGCCGAACTGGCCCGTCAAACGGATTCCGATCACATCGACCTGCTCGAACTGTTCGCGATGGACGAGACCCTGTGCAAAGAGATCGAGCGCTTCTCGGTCCCGCACTTCTTCGATTTTCTTAAGGACCGCGGCCGGGCGCCGGTGATGATCGTCTCGGGGATGGAATTCCTCAGGGCCACCTGGACCGGCCAGGCACGGGCGACCGAGCAGTTCGCCCGACGGGTGGAGACATGGGACCAGGCGCCGTGCCTCCTCTTCGTCCTCCAGCACGACAAGAACATCGCGACCCGCCCGTTCCGGCGCCACGTCCAGTACATGTTCGTGGTCGATCAGAAGGAGACGTTTGCCCTGTGAAGAACAACGGCATGTTCAGCACCCTCTTCATCGAAGAACTCCGTGGGGAGGTGCGTCTCGACGATTCGGCGCGGGGGCGCATGGCCACGCTGGCGCACAAGTGGCAAGCGCGCGAGAGAAAGGATACCGATTCACTATGGGACAACTTTATGAAGCAGGCGTTGAGTTACCTCGAATTCGTCCCGCCCCGCAATTCCCCCGCTCCGGGCGTCTATCCGCTCTATGAGGATTATGATTACTCACGCCCCATCGCCGTGCTCTACCTCGTCGAGCTGGGCGCGGACATTGATGACACAGCGGTCGGACGCTTTTATCCGGCCAAGCTCATCGCGCGCCTTCGGGATCACGGCCTAAGGTGGGGAATACTGACGGACGGGGCTCGATGGCGCCTTTATTCCACCCGCTCCTCGCGCCCCTTCGAGGACTACGTCGAACTGCCCCTGGCTGAAGCACTCGAAGGGGATGATGAGGCGGAATATGGACTCTTCGAGAGATTCTTCCACCGGGACTCGTTCGTCACGGAGGAGGTGGAGGAACATGCGGAGGAAGAGGGGCGTGATTCGGCCTCCGGCACCGGCAGGTGCCGGCTCGACGATGACCGGGATCGCTCGGAACAGGTGCTGGAAAAGAAAGTCAAGGCGCCCTTCCTCATCCAGATCGATGAGGTGCTGCGCTACATCTGCAATGGGTTCATCCACGACACGAAAGAGAACGATGAGGAAGAGAGCGAAGAGGTGAAAGCCGAGATATTCGGAAGCGCCGTCAAGTTTATCTATAGATGCCTGTTCCTCTTCTACGCGGAGGCCCGGGAACTGCTCCCGTCGGACCTGGCGATGGCCGATCAATACCGTCCGCACTCGATGCGCGCCCTCTGCCGGGAGGCGCGTAAATTCCAGCGGGGTGACCGCCGGGACACGGGCGAGTACGATCTCTGGAAACACCTGAAGGGCTTGATCCACGCCGTGTACGAAGGCGACCCGGAATACGGCACCATGGGATACGACGGCGGACTGTTCGATGATGAAAAGGAACGGTTCCTGGGCCGTCACCAATTGCGCAATGATTTTCTCGCACGGGCGCTCTATCTCCTCGCGTTTGTCGAGCCCACGGACGACGCCGGAGACGAGGAGTATCCCATACCGTATGAAGACCTCGAGGTTCGACACCTGGGTGAACTCCACGAGAGTATCCTCGAGTGGACGGTCCAGATCGCCGACGCCGACCGGATCCGCCGGCCGACGAAGAAGGGGTTCGAGATCCGGCTCGCCTCGGGGGATGAGAGGCGCCCGGGTGACACGCTCATTCACAAGGGAGAGGTCTTCTTCAGCGAGTCGGCGCTCGAGCGCAAGCAGACCGGCTCGTACTACACGCCGCAATCGCTCGTCCGGTTCCTCAACGAGAAGACGATCGTCCGGCCGCTGCGGGAGGCGTTCGAGAACCGCCACCGTCACCGATTCGACGAATTCCTGGATCAGGCGCGAAAGGGGCATGATGAGGGAACCCGGCGGGGCGCGGCTCAATCTGCGGTGGCGCTCGTCGAGCGCTTCGTCGAGGAGGAGGTCCTCGCCTTCAAGGTCTGCGATCCCGCGATGGGGAGCGGCCACTTCCTGGTGGACGCGGCCAACCAGATGGCGGGCCTGATCGTCTCGCTGCTGGAGGAGGTGCCCGACGTCGAGGGGGCGCCGGCGGGGGTCGCGAGCCGCCCCAACGACTGGCGCCGGCTCGTCACGCGCCACTGCCTCTACGGGGTCGATCTCAACCCCCTGGCGGTGGAACTGGCCCGGCTGTCGCTCTGGCTCAACGGCTTCGCCCGGGATCACAAGTTGACTTTCCTCGATCATCACCTGTGTCGCGGCAACAGCCTGATCGGGATCCGGTCGCTCGACGCGCTCGGGGGCATCCCCGCGCGGAAGAAGGG
>CAZNLH010000003.1:23602-105490 GCA_964573995.1 uncultured Gemmatimonadota bacterium | reverse complement strand
TGATCGGGATCCGGTCGCTCGACGCGCTCGGGGGCATCCCCGCGCGGAAGAAGGGTAGCCGGAAGAAGAGGGACGCGGAGCGGGTCATCCTCGACTATGGCGACCGCTCGGGGGCGATCGCCGAGGCCGTGGAGGCGTTGCAGTCGATCGAGGAGATCGACGAGGACGACACCGAGGCGCAGGCGGCGGCGCACGATCAGGCGCGGGCGGCGATGGGCCGGCTGCATTCCTTGGCCGACCTCCACACCGCCTACCTGATGGATCCCGAGATCCGGACGGCGGACTTCGAGGCCCTCTTCAACTGCCTCGCGACGGACAGGTCGGTGGAGAATACGCTCGATCCCCTCCTGCCCCGGGTCCAGGCGTCAGTCGAGGGCTACCGGGCGCGTCACGACTTCTTCCACTGGCCGCTCGAGTTCCCCGACCTCTTCGGACCGAACGGGCCGGGCGGCTTCTCCGCGACCGTGGGGAACCCGCCGTGGGATGTCTTGCAGCCGAACACGCAGGAGTTCTACGTCGACTATGATCTCGGATTTCGGAAGTACAAGAAGCAGGAAGCCCTGCGGGTCATCGAGGAATTGCAGGAACGGTACCCCGGCATTGCCGACAAGTGGCAGGAGTACCAGCGCGGATTCAAGGAGGCGTCGGCCTATTTCAAGGAGCCGGTGGCCTACGAGTCTTTGCAGAAAGGGAAGATCGACTCGTACAAGGCTTTTCTCGAGCGCTTCTTCGGGATCCTCCGCGGCCGCGGCCGGATGGGGATCATCGTCCCGAGCGGTCTCTACACCGATCAGGGGTGCCGGCCCCTGCGGGAGATGTTCTTCGACCGGAGCGAGGTCGACTTCCTGTACGGGTTCGAGAACCGCTGGCCCACCGTCTTCAGCGCGGTCGACGGCCGTTTCAAGTTCGTCCTCTTCGGGACGCGCCGGGGGGGGAAGACCGGGAGTTTCCGGTGCTGCTTCATGGAGCACGACCCGGAGCGGCTGCCGGCGATCGACGCGAACGCGCTCGAGATGCGCGTCGAGCAGGTGCGGAAGTTCTCGCCCGACACCCTGAGCGTGATGGAGTTCAAGAGCCAGCGAGACATCGATATCACCACGAAGATCTACGGCGACTGGCCGTTGCTGGGGGAGAAGATCGAGGGGACATGGAATGTGCGGTTCCGCCAGGAACTCAACATGACGAGCGACAGCCACCTGTTCAAGACCGAGCCGACCGACTGCCCCCTGTACGAGGGGAAGATGATCTGGCTCTTCGACAGCCACTTCGAGAAGCCCCGATACTGGCTCGATCGCGAGGAGGTCGAGAAGGCCCTGGGTGACCGGGCGTGGGAGGGGAGGCATTATCGGGTGGTCTACAGGGACGTAGCCGCGAGCACGAATGAGAGAACATTGATAACATCAATAGTACCGTGCGCTTGGTACGGGCACACGATGACAACTGTGCAACCACATCATCCTATTAGGGCTGCAGATTCACCGACCGATGCGCAAGGCCTATGGCTAACTAGCCTGCTCGCGACTTACGCTGTGGATTTTCTGATTCGTCAGAAGGTCACTAACCACATGAGTTTTTTCTACATGAGCACGCTCCCTGTTCCTCGTTTGATCTCTAGCGTTCAGGGAAAACAGTTCAGATCTGTAATCGCACGTGCCGGCCGCCTTCTGTGCGTTCAGGACTGTTGGGACCAGCTGTGGCGCGTGCTGTTCAGCGCAGACTGGCAATCCCCCTCCTTCTGGTACCCCCCCTCCGTCCCGATCGACGACTACGGCCCCGAGCACGAGCGGGAGATCCGTCGCCGGCTGCGGGACGAGGCGGTGAACCTGACGCCGGAGTGGGGGCCGCACTGCGGGGTGCACGACCGGCGCCCCGACCGCCGGGACACGGGCGACCGGGCGCAGTTGCGGGCCGAGATCGACGCCTACGTGGCGCACCTCTACGGCCTCTCCCGCGACGACTTCGCCTACATCCTCGACACCTTCCCGGTGCTCCGCAGGAAGGAGAAAAAAGCCTTCGGGGAGTTCATGTCGAAGCGGAAGTGCCTTGAGGAGTATGACCGGATCGGAAAGGTCCTGAACGCAGGCAACGCTTGACATTGTTGCTAATTGATAATACTATTAGTAATATGCAACAACAAATATCGAAGATGATTGCCCGCCCGAGGCTGATAGAGAGGATCCTCCAGTACCTCAACGAGGCGCCGGTCACGGCATTGCTCGGTGCGCGCCAGACGGGAAAGACCACCCTGGCACAGATGGTGGCAGATAGATTGGCGCAGGATGACGACACCGTGGTCCATTCGTTCGACCTCGAACGGGCCCCTTCACGCGCTGCGCTGGCCACACCGGAGGCCACGCTGGAGCCCCTCCGGGGCCTGGTGATCATCGACGAGATCCAGCGCATGCCCGGGCTATTCGAGACGCTGCGTCCTCTGTCGGACCGCCCCGGGAACCCGGCGCGATTCCTGGTCCTGGGGAGCGCGTCCCCCGGTCTGGTACGCGGGGTCTCGGAGACGCTGGCCGGCCGCGCCCTCTTTGTCCACGTTCCCGGCTTTTCACTCGACGAAGTGGGGGAGGCCGCGCACGACTCGCTCTGGGTCCGGGGGTGCTTCCCCCGCTCCTGGCTGGCTCGGACGGAGACCGCGAGCCGGAGGTGGCGAGACGCCTTCGTGTCGACATTCCTGGAACGGGACATCCCGCAACTGGGGATCCGGGTCCCCGCGGAGACGCTCCGCCGCTTCTGGACCATGCTCGCGCATTTCCACGGCCAGACCTGGAATGGCTCCGAACTGGCTCGCTCGCTCGGTGCGTCTCCCGGGACGGCGCTCTCCTACCGGGATATACTGGCCGGCGCTTATATGCTGCGTGTGCTCCACCCCTGGTTCGAGAACCTGAAGAAACGTCAGGTGAAGTCGCCGAAGATATATATCCGCGACAGCGGGCTGCTCCACACCCTGCTCGGAATCGAGGATATGGCCGCCCTGCGCTCCCACCCGCGGTATGGCGCGTCGTGGGAGGGGTTCGCCCTCGAGCAGGTGCTGTCCGTCTTCGGAGAGCGCGACGCGTACTTCTGGAGGACCCGGCGGGGCGCAGAATTGGACCTCCTGCTCTTTCGAGGCGGCAGGAGATGGGGTTTCGAGTTCAAGTGCAGCGACGCCCCGGTGATGACGAAGTCAATGCACATCGCCCTGCAGGATCTCTCGTTGGACAGACTCCTCGTCGTGTATCCTGGAAAGGACCGGTACCCCTTGCATCAGAAAGCCGAGGCGATCCCTCTGAAAAATTGCGTGAATCTACCCGAAACCGAGGAGTACGGATGGTGAGAATAGCGGATGTCGTCAAACTCGAGACCGGCCGCCCGTACCTCCGGCAGGGGTCCACGACGATCGTCATGCCCCGTGACGAGTACGAACGAAGATTGGTCGAACGGCTCCATGCCACTCGTCGCTGGGAGAATGAACCGGTACCGGAAGGTGTCACAATAGAAGATCTGGACGCCGAGGAGATACAGATCACCCTGGATAACGCCATTCGGCTTGGGCGTCTGGAAGCAAGTGACAGGCGGGATACCGAATCGATCCTGCGGGGGCTGGAGGTCATCCATGACGGCAGGCTGCTCAATGCCGCCGCGGCCCTCTACGGAAAGGCGGATCGTCTCAAACCCCTGTATCCCCAGCTTGGAATACGTCTGGCCCGTTTCCGGGGGACGAACCGGCTGGCTGACTTTGCCGACAACCGGCAGTACTGGGGACACGCCTTTGCGCTCCTGCACCGGGCTGAATCCTTCCTGATGGACCACGTCCCCATCGCCGGGCGAGTCATTCCGGGCAAGATGGTGCGCGAAGACCAGCCCTGGTATCCGCCACGTGCGACACGGGAGGCGATTGCCAATGCCATTTGTCACCGAGACTACACGATCCCGGGCGGCGCCGTTGCCGTGGCCATGTATGACGATCACCTGGAAATCACGAACCCGGGGGACCTGCATTTCGGCATTACCCCGGAGAAACTGACCCGGCCCCATGAATCGAAGCCCTGGAATCCGATCATCGCCAACGTGTTCTACCGGGCGGGTGTCATCGAGCGGTGGGGCACGGGCACGCTGAATATCATCGACTGGTGCGGCGAGAATGGCAATCCGCCACCGGCCTGGACGGAGGAGGCCGGTTCCGTGTATGTGACCTTCAAACCCGCCGCTCTGGCTGCTTCGCAGCGAGAAACCGCACAAGTTGATAATGAGCGTAAGATAAATGAAATCAAGACAATAGAAGATTTCATCGGGAGTTTACCAGCCCTGACCGCACAAATTACCGCACAAGTTACCGAACAAGTATTGAACTTTTGTCGGGAACCCCGAAAATCATCAGAAATCATGGAATTGCTTGGACTGAAACATTGGAAGACTTTTCAACAAAACTATCTTTTGCCGCTGCTCGAATCTGAAATAATTGAACGAACCATCCCCGAAAAGCCAACGAGCAGCAAGCAGAAATATCGTCTGGGGAAAAAGGGCTCAGAACTTCTGGAAAAACTAAAATGAAATGTTGGAGTAAAACGTTATGGCAAAAATAGCAGATGTGGTCAAACTGAAATCCGGCTATGCAAACTTCGTGATCCTGAAGAGCGCCTTCGATGAGGCCCAGGAGAACGCGGACCGGATGGCGATGTACCGCCCGACCAAGGCCCACCGCCAGGCCTTCGAACGGATCTGCCGTGGGCTCTACCAGCCAAACGACAAGAAGTTCTACTTGCTGAGCGGCTCTTACGGCACCGGCAAGTCGCACCTCTGCCTGATAACGGCGAACTTCCTGAGCCGCTCGAGCGGCGATCCCGGCATCGCCGGATTTTACGACAACTACGCCCGACTCGATCCCGAGCAGGCAAAACTGCTCAAGAACATCCGGAAAGACGGCCAGTACCTGGTCGCGATCTGCGACTACTATTCCGGCCGGAAATTCGAAGATGTCGTTCTGAAGGCGGTTTTCGAGGCGTGCGAGACCAAGGGCTTGAGGGCGGGGATCGAGACCGAGTTCGATGAGGCGGAACGTCTGCTGGCCGACTGGGAAGAACGGGGTGAAAAGGGCGGCAGCCGGAATTTTTACGAGGACTTCGGAAGGGCGCTGGAGGCCGTCGCGCCCGGTCGTACGGTGGATCAAGTCCGGGCCGGCCTGAAGGATTATGACTCGGGGGACCTGGAGAAATTTCGCGACGCCTTCAAGGAGATGATGGGCGGCGTGGAGTTCCACGCGCAGGCCGGCAACCTGATTCCCATAATCCAGAAACTGGTCAGGAGCCCGGAGTTCAAGAAGCGATTCAAGGGACTGGCGATCTTCTTCGACGAATTCGGCAATATCCTTGAACAATCGGCCTACTCGAAGGACATCCTGCAGGGATTCATGGAAACGATATGCAAGAACGAACCGAATGTCCTCTTCATCGGGTGCATCCACAAGGACTTCAAATCGTATGCCGACCGGTTCAGCAAGGACGACGCGGCGGTCATGAGCGCCCGCATCACACAAGTGGACCTGCTGAACGAGGGGATCGAGGAGATCATCGGCGCCATCGTCGAGACAGACAAGGAGTGTGAGACCTGGGAGCAGGAGATCGCCCCGAAGACCGATATATTCGATCGGCTCGTCCCGCCATGCAAGACACTGGACCTCTTTCCGTGGATCGAGGATCTCGACCGTATCCGCCGGCGTGTGCTGGAGGACATCTATGGTGTGCACCCGATGGCCCTGGCCTGCCTGCTGAATCTCTCCTCGGAGATCGGTTCGGACGCGCGCAGCACGTTCACCTTCTTCTCCGGCGATGTGGGTGGCGCGAAAGGCTCATACGCCGAATTTATAGATAACGCCTCGATTACAGTCGGCGGCGCAAAATTGAACCTCTACACGGTCGATCGACTGTGCACGTTCTTTCACAAGGAATTATCACCAAAAAACACCGAACTGCGGGAGAGGCAGCGGCAGACGGTAAACGGATATCACGCCAGTATGGACGCGCTGCGCAAGGCGACTGAAGGAGAACTCCTTGGGTTCCAGGAGGATGAACGCGTGCGGGTCCTCAAGGTGATTCTGCTGTACCAACTCTGCCAGATCCCCGCGACCCTGGAGAACCTCCAGTTCGGTCTCTACACCGTTGGCAAGGCCGAGGAGAGGCGAGTCGCAACAAGCCTGAAGGAACTGGTCAAGAAGGGAGCCCTCTTTTTCCGCCAGCAGTCGAAGACCTATGAACTGATGGAGGGGGGGGGATTCGACCTGTATGACCGGATCGAGCGGTTTGTTTCCGACACGGATCTTCACCCGGCGGATACGGTGGCAGCCTTTCTCCAGCAGGCCGGGGGAAGGGAGAATCTGGAGTTCCAGGAGGCGAGGGGATACAACCTCCCGTTCGGAGAAGACAAACGGTTTCGAAGGAGGTTCGTGAGGGCGAAGGATCTTGGCCCGGTGTTATGGGACGAGATCCGTTCCGATTGGGAGAAAAATCGGGACAAGCCGAAAAACAGCTATGAAGGGGCACTCGTCTACGTGCTCTGCGAGGACGAGAGTGAGATCAAGAGAGCGAGAGAAGCGGCCAGGGCGATACCGGACGCCAACGTGGCCCTTGCCATACCTCATGCTCCGAAGCCGTTCACGGAACTCCTCCTGCGGGTGAAGGCGTGCCGGCACTATCTGCCACCCAACGAGGCGGAGAAGATCAGCGCGCAGGCCGAGTCGCGGCTGCGCGACCTCCTGGAGAATCCGGAGGACGGCTATTTGCCCTCGCTTAAGCGTGTGCTGAGGGATATCCTGGATGGAAGCGGTGCCATCTGGTACGGGCAGGGGGGAAAGGTCCTGGTGGACAAGCCGAAACAGGCGCACAAACCGGCGGATATGCTGTGTGATGAGTTGTTCACGAAACGTGGTCGGATCAAGCACGCCGACCTGAACCTGTGCCACGATGAGAAGTGGAAGACAGGAAAGAACTCCGCCCTGAAACAGGCGATCGATGTGTTGCTCAACGCGGAAAGGGTACTGATCGACAACGGGAATCCCGACAATCACGGGGAAAAACGATATCTCCAGAAAGTTCTCCTGAAAGGGGCGGGAGCCCTTCGGAAGACGGGCTCGGAGGGGGTCGTCACCTACTTTGAATGCGAGAGCGATCCAGCGAAGATCCACGATGACTTTCCGGTCTTAAAGGAGTTGTGCTGGCGTCTCGCGGATCTGAATCCCGGCGATGCCTTTTCCGCGGGGAAATTTATCGAAGAATCGCACGAAGCGCCATACGGAGCCGGGGGGACGGCCCTGATGCTGTCGCTGGCCCATGTCATCCGGGCGTACGGCGAACGCCTGATCATCTACAAGGATACGACACGGATGATGGAATATCCGATACGTTCGTATGATGATCTGTGCCAGATCGTCTCCGATCCCGCGACGAAGGTTGTGTTTGTGGTTCGAGACATATCCAGTGCGCAGACCAAGTTTATTGAGAGGATCGCGGAGGCCGTCCGCGCGTCTCCCTTGAAGCACGGCGAAAGCAGGTCACTCAATGCCACCTTCGAAGCAATGAAGCAATGGTGGAACGACTTGCCACAGATTGCACGGGTCAGCGGACTGTATGAGAAAGATCAACGGGCTCGATTGACGAAACTGAAGGATTTGCTCGACAGCCTGACCGGCAACCCGGATCGTTTCGATGTCCTCCTGGAGCAACTGCCGTCAATCTACGCGGGAGGATCAGTCGGGGATTCCATGACGGAGGAGGTCGCTCGGGACATAGGGAATGGCTTTGCCGAAGATATAAAACTGCTGAGCACCGGAGAGCAGATCGCGTACGCGAAGTTGGCGGAGGGAATCTGCCCGATCTTCGGGACGAGGGGTGACATGATCGAGTGTGAAAAGGCGGTGACCAACTGGTATGAGAGCCTGAATCCGAGGCAACGCGTTCCGCACCCCTATAAACATGAGGATGCCGCCCAATTCCTTGTCCGCATGGCGGACTCTTCGGTGACATTCCAGACCAGGATCACCCAGTTGTTGCCCGGGGATTATGGATTCGGCCCGGTTTGCGAGTGGACCACGCTCCATATCGCGGATTACGCCGCAAAGTTGAAGCAGGCAAAGGAAGAGATCGATAAAGCAAGGCCGGTCGTCTATTCACCGGCCGTCCCTGAAGGCGTGCACGAGATCCATGAGAAGCAGGAGATGTGGGTCGACCTGCCGGAAGGGGCTGCGAGCCTGATTTACACCCTGGATGGAGACGATCCCCGCCAATCGGATCAGGTAAAGAAGTCAGACGGCCGTTTGGACCTGGCCAACCTTCTCAAAGACCATCCGAGCGTGAAGATTATCATCCGGGCGGTCGACGCGGAGGGCAACGTCAGCGATGCCGTGAACGTGGAGTTGGTCAGCAAAGAACGGAAGCATGAAATCCAGATCAAGAAGGACCTCTTTGATAAAGAAGAAGCGATCTTCAAATGGCCGGAGGATGAGTTTGGCTTGTTCGCGGTGCTGAAGTCGGTAATCCGCTATGGCGTGAAGAAGAAGCTCCTGAATCCCTCCGCGGCGAAGAGACTCGAGGATGTGTTGAACGACCTGAGACATGGAGAATAATGGTCGGATCATGACAACCGTATATGAGAAAAAGATGACCATCAGCTATGTCGGCACCCTGGCGATGATGCCGCCTGAAGGCACATTGCTGGTGGAGAACAATGAAGATTACGTCCGGGCATGTGATGCCTTAGCCCGGTCGTTGAACACCGATGGGGATCTCGATGTATGGGTCCGCTCCAGGAATCACTACACATGGCTCCGGGATTTCGCGGAACAGATCAGGTGGGCGGGAAGATTCGAGGAAAAGACACCCTGCCTGGTGCTGTCCGAACTCTGGAACGCGGATGTGCCCGACTGGTTGACCGACGATGACGTTCTCGAGGGAGGTCTCCTCGACCTGGAGATTGACGCCAAAGAGCGGATGAGTTTCACGGATCGCCTGCTCTCGCATTTCCTGGGAGGCGTGTTTCGCACAAAATTGCTCGGCTCGGGAAACTTGGCCGAAGTGATCGGGGCTCTTGTAAGTAACGACTCAAAAAAGGCATTTCAGGAATTTCCTCTGATGCAACGCTGCCTGGAAGAAAGATGCGACGAGTGGGCTCACAATAGCGATGAATCCTGGGTCGAGGATATTTGCCGGTATCTCCCCGATCGATCTGGTGAAGTCTGGCAGTGGCTCAGTATATGGGCCGTCCTGCACGGGTATCCGGAAAAACTCCTGGAATTCGTGCTCCCACCGAAGCAGGCGGGGATGATCCGCAAGGTTCCCGTCGAAGCCATCGAGGACCTCCCAATGGAGCCGACGGCCAGGGATCAGGTGATCACGCAGATTGAACTTCTTTATGAAGAAATAAAGGATGAGATAACTACGAGCGAGGAATACCGGCAAGTCGTGGGGTGGGCTTCTGGAAGGCTGCCCCGGGAATTCCGGTTTGTCTCTAGTCTTCTCAAGGGAGGCCGGTTTTCCCCGACCATGGAAGATGTTCAAAAGGCCCAGGACCAGTTTCGATCATGTCCCGGCGTGAGCGTGAGCCAGTTGAAGGCGTTGGTTCACTGCGTCAGGCCGGAGCGGCCGAGCCTGATCGATCCGGACGAGGAATGGACAGCCCGGGACTGGATTCACTGGGTCCGGAATGAGTATATCCCGTACCGTGACTGGCAGGTTCACAATGGGTATTATGACCCGGAGTTGGAAAAAACGGTGGAAAGATTTTCGGAATGGTACGTCGCAGAGTACACGGCAATTCATCAGGATCCATCTCTCAGCCTGGTTCACTGCCTTAACGACCTGGCGTCGAATGAAAGGGAAAAGGAGATATCGATTATCCTGCTGATCGATTGCCTGCCATTGCAATTCATGGATATTCTCGACGATACCTTCCGTCAAGCGGGTTTGAGCCGTCGGGAGTATGGATGTCGTTTCGCCGCGCTGCCGACCACGACGGAATTCAACAAGCCCGCCCTGCTCAGCGGCGAATGGCGGGATTCACCAGAGAATTACGAGAATATTCTCGCGGATCGTTCAGCTTCGGACTGGCATGACAGGAAGGTCTTGTATCTGCCCAATCTAAAAGCACTGGCAGAGATGGCCGTACCAACGGAGCCGATGATCGTTCTCCTGAATTTCAGGGACTCGGATGAATTGCTCCACTCCGATGTAAAGGCTCGGAACACGACCTACGAGGAGGAACTGACACGACTTTTCGTCCGCATTGCGGAGGCAGTAAACAGGTTGTCTGAAGCCTGGCCGGGTTCGAAAGAAAATTTCGGCGTGTATGTCGTGACCGATCACGGCGCTTGCAGCATCCTCGAAGAAGATAAAAAATCGTTCGATTCCGAGGTTGTCAACAAGCTGTTTCCGGAAGAAAAGTACCGGTTCTCGGCTGTCGGCGAGGAAGAGGCATGCAACATCCCGGACAACCTGTGGGCGTTCGGCCTGCGGTTCAGGCGGCCTTTTCTCTCGGACGAAAGGGTCTATTTCATTCCAAAGGGACATAACACGGTCCGACTTCCCGGGAAGGCAAATGGATATCTTCACGGGGGAGCAACACCAGAGGAAGTTGTTGTTCCCATGGCCGTTTACGGGCTTGTGAAGACGGCATGGAAAACACCGTCCGCGCGTTTTCTCAATCTGAAGATCGAAAAGGAGACCGGCAGGGCTAAGTTTTACATTCAACGTGTGACATCCCTGGAGATCGAGATCCAGAATCCGAATACAGTCGATATGCGGATCCTGAGGGCAAGCATTCAGTTACCGGAGACGGATGTGAAGGGATGTGAGACCCCACGGGTTCCCGGTGGAGGAGTTGGTATTCTGCGGATCGATTGTTATTTCAAGAAAGCGTCCCTGGAGAAAAGATCCCTGGAAATTGAAATCGCCTATGAGATTGCCGGAGATGAGTACACAACTTCCCTGGCCCTGGAATCTGAATTCAAATCCGCCGTGTCGAGTGGATTCAATCTGAAGGACCTTTGATGGAGGCGGGAACAAACATGATGTCATTTGAAAGCAAGGCGAAAGATTATTATGGAGAGGTCGTCATCAATAAGGGTCTGATGGGAAAGGCCGGATTCGGCGCCCGGGCGATCCCCGTCTATGTCGGTGAGTGGATCATCAGCCAGTTCATGGAGGGGGACGATCTGACAGAAGATGGTCGGAGTGAAATCGTCGACACGATTTCCAAGTACCTGCCTCAGAAGGCGGACAAGAACACGATCTTGAACCGACTGATGGAACAGGAGGAGGTCCGCATTCTGGATGATTTTCGCGTCAACGTGAACTTGGAGCGAAACACCCACGAACTGAGCATCCCGGTGCTTGATGTCAGCAACGGGATGGTGCAGAAGCAGATCATCGACAACAATCCGATGCTGTTGAAAACGGGGATGTGGGGGCTGGGAACTCTCCGATACGTACCACCGGACGGCGAAGACGTTAAGAAAGGGCAGATATGGATGCTCGACTTCAAACCGTTCCAGACCCCGGGCGTCGACCTGGACTACTTCCGTGATTCCCGCAAGAACTTCGAAATCGACGAATGGATCGATCTGCTTGTCTCCAGCTGTCAGTTCAATCCCGAGGTGCACCGGTTGTCGCAAAAGCTGTTACTCCTCAGCCGGATCATCCCGCTGGTCGAGCCGAGGGTCAACATCATCGAACTGGCACCAAAAGGGACGGGCAAATCGTTCGTGTTTGACAATATCAGCCGCTATGCGGCCGTCATACCCGGTGGAAAGCTCTCGGCGCCTGCCCTCTTCTTCAACAGCAACACGAAGCAACTGGGCTTGATCCCGCGATATGACGTTGTGGTGGTCGACGAAGTTCAGAAGATCCATACCGACACTTCCGGCGAAGCCATGGCCGCACTGAAGATGTACCTGGAGAGTGGAAGATATCGCAGAGCGACAGGGGATATGGGAACATCCGAGTCTGGCTTTGCCATGCTGGGCAACATTACGTTGGGGACCAGCAAACTCCCCCTATACGAGAGCGACGGGATATTCAAAGAATTACCCACCGCTCTCCAGGAATCCGCCTTCATCGATCGGATTCATGGGTTGATCGAGGGATGGTTCATGCCTCGTGTCACCAGGAATACTCCATCGAAGTCGCTCGGACTCAAAGGTGATTTCTTCAGCGAAGTCCTCCACGAGTTGCGCGTCGACCTGCGATACGCGGATTTCGTTTCTCAGAGCTTGCGGCTGCCTCAGTGCGAGGATATGCGGGACAATAAGGCCATTGCAAGGCTCTCCGAGGGATTTCTGAAACTGTTGTTCTCCGATCTCAATCTCAGCGATGAAGAATTCATCCTCTACTGCGTAAATCCCGCCGTGCGCATGCGTCAACAGATTCGGGACGAGCTGTCAAAGATCGACCACGAGTACAGTTGGGTAACGATCAAAAGCCAGAGTCCGGATGAATTTCAGCTTTCCCACCCCGAGGAGCGACCGGAGCCGGAAGAAAATGAGCAACAGATCGATCCTTTATCACCGAATCGAAAACCGGAGGAAGGAACCATTGACATCAAAGAGGGACAGAAAGGAATATCTTACGGAAAGCTCTTCCTTCCCTATCTGAGAGGGACGAAATCTATTACGATATGTGATCCGTACATTCGGATGCAGTACCAGATTTTCAATCTCATGAGTTTTTGTGAGATCCTTGATCCTCCGGAGGAGGCGCTGAAGCTCAATCTCGTGACAGGCTACGACACCTATCAGGAAGACGAGTTGAGGAGTAAACTGGACGAGTTGAAGAGGGGTCTGATTCAGGATCGTATTGAACTTGACTACGCCTTCGACAACGATCTCCATGACCGCTGGATCGAAACGGACACAGGCTGGCGGATCATTCTGGGCCGAGGACTCGATATCTTCCAGAAACCAGACGACAAGTTCACGCTGGGCTTCATGGATCAGACAAAGCGAAAGTGCAAGGCCACAACGATCACCTATACGAGGGTGATTGGCGAGGCCAAATGAAGTTGTCTGATTAATGCTCATTGTGGGTAATTTGCTATAGCATCGGCACTTCAATTGATGTATTTCCGATGCCTTACAAAAAGATCTACCGAATTGACTTCTCTGATATTTCTCTGCTAAAAATCACTCCTTTATACTTGACAATCTGCAACATGCCATGGTATCATGAGGTTCTTTGAAAACGGTGGTTTTTATCAACAAATTGTAATAAACCTGGGTTGATAAAACTTAAACCGGGGTTGTAGAATCGCAAGGCAGCAACTGAGCTGCCGTCGCCCTAAGATATTGTGAGACTATTGAATATGCGTGACTAGCCAATCCGGCACACAGATTGCTTTATAGATAATACCGATGCCCAGGGATGGGCGTCGGTGATTGCCTCCAGAGGACAAAAGATCGTTTAATATCTCTCGAAGCCGGAAACTGTAATGCTTGAAAATTGCTCAAACCTTGAAGATTGTGAAGCCATCCTGTCTCCGAAGATCAAGGAGATCAGCCTACTGGGTCAGATAGAACTTACCAGAGATGACCTCCGCGAATTGGGCAGGATGATATCTTCAATAATGTCTTTTAATCCATCGAGGGGGACTAATCTCTTACGTGAACAGACCCCGGTATCTCTTTGTTGCTTTCTCGTCTGGGCTGGAATCATGCACTACGAGGCAGGCAATTACTGGAAAGCCGTACATAACCTAGCGGGACTACCGCAAGGCGGGAACTGGGAGAGGAAATGGGGAATGATTTTCATCAGCTCTCTTCTCGATTGGGAACTCCCCATTTTCCGCGGTGTCCATGGACATCTCTACGTGACCCCGATCCTGGCTCATGGCGGTATACCGGATTACAGCCTGGAGGATTTTTTTGAGCGTTTATTGTATCCCATCATCACAGGTCATATTGAAGTGGATATTACCGACACCGAAGAAATTCTGGAGGAATTGAAGGAACGCCCGGAACTCTTTCACTTCATGGACAAGCCGATCAAACGATTCTTCCTCCAAACGGGGAAAGCAGCCGAAGATTTTCTGGGCAGGTGCATCGCCATGGCGCAGAGCGCTTACGAAGAGGAAGTCCTGCTATCAGCCGAGGAACTCGACATTCCCGCCCGGATCGTCAAGCGGTTCAACGAGTGGTGGAACACGCGGCGGATACAGTTATCTCATAAAAAATCAAATACCCGGTTCAAATGGCCGAAGATTCAGCTGAATCCGGAGTACGGCGAGATATCGCTGGCAATTCCCGAGCAGCGCTTTGAATTATCGGATGAGGTTGCGTCGATTGTGTTCGAAGTGGCAACAAAGAATGGTGAGATAATAAGGCAACTGGTTGAGTATTTCAAAAGCGGGCGAATTATCCGAACCAACGAGTCGAGAATTACCCTGCCGGAACCCTCGGAGTCTTATGAAGTCCGTCTATTCGGAGATGATCGACTCATTCGAGCCTGGTCGTTTCAGGGGATCGCGGTTGATACCCCCTGGCTGGCTTTCCATGAAACCAGGAAAACAATGATCGCGAATCGTGAACTGCCCCGAGGCCCGGTCTGGCTGGTATGTTTGAAGAACCAGCATATCGAACCCTCGAGTTCAATTATTGAAGAAGGGCTGGCTTTCTATGGGAAGTGGTCCGCGTACCGCGCCTGCCTGCTGGACCTGTCCTTTTCGGATAAACTGTGTTTGTCCGGGGGCAAGCGAGAAAAAACGGTAATAAAAGAGAAGGGCATTGATATACCCATCGCTTCCGAAATATCCCGGGAACCGGTGCTTCAAGGTGGAGAAATGATTCCCCTGACGGTTTCAAACGGGAACCCCGTTTATTCCTCCGCGCCGAGAATCAGAATCCCTTCGCCCGGAGATTTAACTCGATGGCGCATGTCCGTGGTTCCTGTAATCGGAAGAGCCTCCCAGAGAAAAGAGCTCGACCCCGAAAGCAAATTTGTTTCGATATGTAAATCCGGGGATTCGAGCGTTGAGATCCTGTTGTCAAAGCATCCCGCGGTCGAATGTCATGAAGTCAATCAATTCTCCGTTTATCTTAGAGGGCCCCTGGGCAGGGATTACAGCTTCCGGTTTGTGCTGATCAAGGATCTGCGTGTCGAATTCGATGAACCGCTGTATCTTCCCTCCTTTGACGATGATCCCGAAATCAAATTCAGGATCAAATCGGATCTCATAGAGAATCTTGAAGTCAGTGTGCCAGGCAACGTAAACGGCCAAACCGCAGGCGCATGGTCTATCTCAATTCCTCCCGCGGTCGCTCGCGTAAAATGTACCGCCTCTCTGAACGGTTCAGAAGATAACGCGATGTCCATACCGTTGACGGTCTATCCGCCTCGCTTGAGGATAGCGGTCCAGGGAGTTAAGGAGCGGTCGACCTGGCAATGGTCGGACAGTCCATTGGAAATTTCTAGAATGGAATGGGAAGAATCCAACGACATTTTCCTCTTGATCGACGCGGCTGGAATCGAGTCCGGAAAGGCAGAACTTACCTTGAAAGATTCGAAGCAGAAGGTTGTCCGCGACATATCCCGTGGAAAGGCGAGATTCGAGTTGAAACCGTTTTCAGATACCCTCGCGAGCCTGGGACAACCCGCCAGCCTCTTCACCATCCGGATATCAACGGACAACGAGCAAATTGAGCGTTTTCCCGCGATTGTCGTGCGCACTCATTGGACAATCGAGAACTTTCGATATTTACAAACGGTCAAGGGGGGAAAGAGATATCTGCGCTTATCTTGGGAGGAAATGGGGGAGGTGTCCAACCGGGTTTTTCGGATCTGGAATCTATGGCGGCCGTGGGCTGAGCCGTTGGTTCGCGACGTGCCGGACGGTTGCTCAGAAATTCGTTTCGCGCTCGCGGAATCGGATCTGCCCCCTGGCGATTATCTACTGGAGTCAGAGATTGAGGATCCGTGGAAGAGCGACAGTGGTCCGCGATTCGTTATGGATGTCAATAAGGAAAAGACGCGGACCCTTTCAATCGGGAGTGAAAAGGAGCGCCAGGAATATAAAGCCTCCCTAAATGATACGTGGGAGGAGAAGATCACCCGGATTTCCTTTCAACATGCAGAACATCCGGATGAATTCAGATCCATACTGCCGAGGATTTCACTGCCGGATAAAATCGGGAATCAGGATTTAGCGAATATTGTCGCTTTAATGCTGTTCTGGCTGACAAAGAGCGAGAACGGCCGTCAATCCGTGAAGATGCTGTGGGATTATCTCGTATTGAACGTTGATGATGCAGAGCTGTCCGATCGATTGGCGGCGATTTGTCAGAATTTTGCAAAACTCATTGGTACATCGACAAGGGAAAAGATCTCAACCCTTCTGATGATCACCGAAGCGAGTGAGCCTGAACTACCGTTTAAGGAAGGTGATCTGGTTAGAAATCTTGATAATGGGAAAGTTGGACGATTTGAGGGTATCGGGTTATGTCCAGGGATGCCGGGCAAGTATCTGATCGTTTCCTTTGCCGATGAAAAAATGTATCGAACCTTTCCATTTTACAAGAGATTGTCTCTGGCTCCGAACGCGTCCCATGTGGATTACAGGGCATCGAAAGGGAGAAGAAGTCCAAGGGTGAGACGATGAGCCTGGATCCGATTCGCACGTCGTACGAGATAACCAATAGTTATCTCCAATATCTCCTCACCGCCTTTCCCATAAAAGATCCTGCGCTCCGATCTCAGTTCAAAAGGGAACTGCAGAAGACAGGGCATTTCATCAAGGGGCCGATCCTTGAATCGACACCACCGTTCCAAACAGGGAGAACCATCAGGGAGCTGATTGATTCCGGGATATTATCCCCGCGATTTATTGGTCTCGCAGAGCAACAATTTCCATGGCCTCTTTTCAAGCATCAGGAGGAAGCCATCCGGAAGACGCTCGTCGATAAACGAAATGTCGTGATCTGCACGGGTACTGGGAGCGGTAAAACCGAAGCGTTCCTGATCCCGGTCCTGAACCATCTCTTCCGAGAGGCCAAAAACG
The DNA here is from genome assembly GCA_964573995.1 of uncultured Gemmatimonadota bacterium. GTDB lineage: Bacteria > Gemmatimonadota > CAZMKB01 > CAZMKB01 > CAZNLH01 > CAZNLH01. The sequence goes on along the minus strand of CAZNLH010000003.1, from coordinate 88,474 downwards.
GGACCCTTTCACCGGGGGTGAGGGCGCTTCTGCTCTATCCCATGAACGCTCTGGCCAACGATCAGTTGAAACGATTCCGCAGGCTTTTTGCCTCCTACTCGGAAATCACGTTTGGCCGATACACGGGGGAGACGAAAGAGACGAAACGGGAAGCGGAAGAACATTTTCGCAAGAACTTTCCTCTCGAGCCTCGAGTTCCCAACGAATTGCTTTCCCGAGAGGAGATGAGAGCGAGACCTCCCCATTTTTTCCTTACCAACTACGCGATGCTCGAATACCTGCTGCTGCGCCCGAAGGATTGCGCGTTTTTCGATGAAGAATTCGCCAATTCCTGGCGGTTTATCGTGATCGATGAAGCCCACACCTACAATGGGGCGAAAGGTATCGAGATGGCCATGCTGATCCGCCGATTGAAGGATCGGGTGGTCGAGAGCGAAAAAGGGAGACTTCAGTGTATTGCCACGAGCGCCACGCTGGGGAAAGGACACGATGATTTTTCAGATGTTGTACAATTTGCTTCGCAGTTGTTTAGTGAGCCCTTCGAGTGGATCGAAGAGGACGAAACGCGACAGGATGTGGTCGAGGCCAAGCTCCTTCCAGTGGAATCGTCCGAAGATCGTTGGGGGAAACCCTTCTTGCAGTTTTACCGGGAATGCAAGGGCCGGATCGATCAAGGGCTGGATAATGTCGTTTCACATATTCTGGAAATCGGCGAGAAGAATGACGTCCCGGAAGAGGTACTATCTATGGCGGAAGCCGCGGCGAGTGAATCGGATGTTCCATTTTCCCGCCTGTTGTATGAAATCCTGCGAGGAGATGCCAACCTTCAGGCCCTCCGCGAATATCTGGGTGAGAAACCGCGATTGCTGGATGAGATTTCGAAAGCGGTCTTTCCTGAGATACCTGAACAGGAGGCTCGGGAAACCCTGGCCGCCCTTGTGGAATTGGCTGTCAAGGCCAAACCCGGAAGGGAGAGCGTTTCACTTCTTCCAGCGAGGTATCATCTGTTTGTCCGCGCCCTCGAAGGTGCCTACCTGTCCCTCGAACCCGAGGTGAAACTCTTTCTCGATCGTAGAGAAAATGATAAAGTCAATGGAGACGAATACCCGGTGTTTGAAATCGCGACATGTCGGCGTTGCGGGGCTGTCTATATTGTGGGGGAGATCAGGAAGAACAATGGGCGCGAATACATGAAACAGACTGCCTTCATTTCTGAAGAAAATATAGAAAAAGCGGAGTTTTTTCTCCTACAGACAAGGGAAGAGGGCCAGGGCGTCATCGAAAATGAAGATGAATTCGTGGCGTATGGCGGGGGTCCATCAGATCGAGAAAGGCAACTCTTCCACTTGTGCGGTGGGTGTGGAGGCATTGTTCGCCAGGGTTCCATAAAATCTCTCTGCGATTGTCCGGAAGACTTCAATACGAAGTGGTCTCTTCTGAAGGTCCCATCCCGTGACAATCAGGTGCATAATTGCCCGTCCTGTGGTAGTAGGAGTGGTGGGGGGTTGGGTGTTGTACATCGATTTCTCACCGGCCAGGATGCCCCGGTCAGCGTGTTGACAACATCACTATATCAACAGATTCCCGCAAGGAAGAACCAGGAGTCTGAGACCAAAGTACCGGAGGTAGCAAGTCCGGATGATAACGGATGGGTTACCACACATCGCAAACCTCAACCGTATTCCGGGCATCCCGGTAGGGGAGGGCAACTCCTTCTCTTTTCTGACAGTAGGCAGGATGCGGCGTTTTTCCCTTGTTATCTTACTCGGACCTACTCCCAGATATTGCGACGCCGTCTTATTCTGAAAACTCTTAAAAAGCATTCGGATGATGTTCTGTCGAACCGGTGGCGGCTTCAGGATCTTGTGGAGCCGCTCTGCCGTGAGGCGGAGGATCTGAATATTTTCCCGGGTGATATGAGCCTGCAGGAGAAGAAGAACGAAGTCTGGAAGTGGCTTCTCAAGGAACTCATGCCGCTCGATCGGCGAAACAGCTTGGCAGGCTTAGGGCTATTGAGTTTTTCCTTGACGCGGCCAGAGGATTGGAGTGCCCCGTCGCCGTTACTAAAGGATCCCTGGTATCTGATAGAAGACGAAATTTGGACTCTTTACCAGATTCTGCTCGATAGTTTCCGTATCGATCGAGCGGTAGAGTTCCCGGACAATGTATCTCCGAAAGATGAGACATTTGCACCCCGGAATCAGGAGGATTATTATCGAAATAATGGATCCAACACGAAACGGCACATCCACAGCTGGAGTACTTCGGGCAAGGGAAGGTTAAACAGGCGGCTGGATTACCTGATGAAAATTCGGAAGAGAGGCGAAGCGGGTGAAACGTCGCGCGAGGAAATGAGCGAAGTCTTGAGTGGAGTATGGAAGAGCCTTCAACTCGAAGCGAGTCATTCACCCTGGAGACATCATTTTCATTCCTTGCAGATCGAGGGAGAGGGGGTCGTCTACCGGATTGGTCACAATCTTTGGGAAATTCGGTCCACCATGGTGGGCCATGAATTGGAATGGTTCCAGTGTGACACGTGCGGGTATCTCACAACTACGAATGTAAGAGGGGTATGCCCGACGTACTGCTGTGAGGGCTCAATATCACCCTGTGACCCATATCGAGTGTTCAGCGAAAATCACTATCGTCGGTTGTATATGAACCTGGATCCCATTCCCCTGGTGGCGGAGGAGCACACTGCCCAGTTAAAGGGAGAGGCGGCAGCTCATCTGCAGGATCGTTTCGTTCGTGGAGAGGTAAACGTGCTTAGTTGTTCCACGACATTTGAGTTGGGGGTCGACGTGGGAGAGCTGGAAGCGGTGCTCATGCGCAACATGCCCCCCTCCGCGGCGAATTACATTCAGCGTGCGGGCCGCGCTGGGAGGAGAACCGACTCCTCCGCGTTCTCTTTGACGTTCGCGCAACGGAGGTCCCATGACCTGACACACTTTGCGGAACCCGAACGAATGGTGTCCGGTAGAATCCGCCCGCCCCACTTCGAAATACAGAATGAAAAGATCGTCCGCAGACACATGTACGCGACCGCGATGGCGATGTTCTGGATGCAAAAGCCTTCATTGTTCGGAAATGTCGATGCGTTCTTTTTCAAGAATGATCCGGGCGGTCCCGAGGGATTGGCCGAGTTTCTTTCGGGAAAACCGGATGATCTGAAAAATGTCCTACGACGAATTGTTCCTCGATCCCTCGCAGAACCATTGGGGATAGAAGACTGGACGTGGGTTGATCAGCTCCTGGATCGACAGAACGGTGTATTGACCCGAGCTGCGGAGGAAATGAGAGGTGATGTCGCAGCACTGCAAATGGCTCGGAAAGAGCGGTTAGATCGCTGGGCTCCCTCAGACTACATACTACGTGCGATCAACACCCTGCGTCAGCGTCCGATCATCGATTATTTATCCAGCCGAAATGTACTACCAAAATATGGATTCCCGGTCGATGTGGTCGAATTGCAGATACTCCATCATGGTAATGAGGCAAGACAACTGGAATTGAGCCGGGATCTACGTATTGCCCTATCAGAGTACTCACCCGGTAGCCAGGTAGTGGCGGGTGGGAGGCTCTGGGAGAGTCACGGACTGAAACGGTTGCCAAATAGAGGATGGCCGAGGTATCATTACGCTATTTGTGCCAATTGTAATCGATATCATAGCCGGCTCGAGGATACCGGTGAATTGCCGGAATATTGTGAGGCGTGTGGGGCGTTGTTGCAAGGTCGAAAAAAGGGGCATTTTGTCATTCCTGAATTCGGGTTTGTAACCAGCAAGAAAAACCCGAGCCGCCCCGGCGAGTCGAGGCCGCCGCGAGTTTTTTCCTCTCGGGTCTACTTTTCCGGAGATACTTCATCTGAAGAAAAGCAGATCAAGGTGCCGCTCAATTCAACGGCTCTTATTGCGTCCGCCGCACGTGATGGAAAACTGGCGGTCATCAACAGTGTCAAATTCAAGATTTGTCATGTGTGTGGTTTTGCGTTGAGGGCAAACCAGAAAACGCCGAGTCCTCATAAGGATCAATACGATAAAGAATGTAGTGGTGTTTTGATAACGGAGGATCTAGGACACGAGTTCCGGACCGATATCTTGGATCTTCGGTTTGAAGGCTACTCATCTTCGAGCAAAGACTTTTGGCCGTCCTTATTGTACGCCTTGCTCGAGGGAGCAAGTGAGGTGCTCAATGTTCATCGAGATGACCTGGATGGATGTCTTTATCCCTATTCCTTGGACCCCTCTTCACGTGCACTGATCATGTTTGACGATGTTCCGGGTGGTGCGGGTCATGTTCACAGGTTGATGGAGGGAGAGGACTTGTTGAAAGAATTGTTAACTGCGACTATTTCGAAAGTCGATGGCAAATGTGGTTGCGCCAAAGACACGAGTTGCTATGGATGCTTGAGGAATTATCGAAACCAGTTTTGTCACGATAATCTGAAAAGGGGGCTTGTGTCGAGGTTCTTGAAGGGTATATTGTGATTACTGCCGGATCTGCAATTCAATCTCGTTAAGGAAGGCATATGAGCACCTGTCAAGTTCTGGAGCGTGGAGGTAAGCTGCCTTCATTTGGGGCTTTCTAAAGGGGATATCCGCAATGATCCAATCACTGCAACTTGAAAACTTCAAGGCATTCGGGAAAAGAGTGAATATCCCCTGTGCCCCGATCACTCTAATCTTTGGTGAAAATAGCGCAGGCAAGAGCTCCATCTTGCAAGCGCTCTGCTTATTAAAACAGACTCGCGAAAGTGGTGAGAGTGGTGCGGTCTTTCTCCCGAAGGTTGAGAGAGGATACGTCGAACTGGGGAGCTTTCAAGAGATTCTGTTCGATCATGATTTGAGCCGCACTCTGACCATCGGGGTTGGATTCGAGCCCGACAAGAGGTTTATGGAAGTCTTCACGCTGCCCGAAAGCGTGGTCTCGGATATTCTGGGAGGGTCGTTGGCGCTCGAGCTGTCTCTCAGCCGCCGGACTCTACGACAAGACATCCATCTCGAGAGCATCGGGATCTCGTTCGGGGATGCCAAGGGACGCTTCGCCCGGTTCAAGCCGCTCAAGGCGGGCGCGAGGAAAGGCGCCGACCGCTCTCTCTCCGGGAGCTCGGTGGCAAGATGCTATTGGATCACCGAGGATCCTGATGATTGGAGACGGTTCTTCGAGGTGTTCTTAAGGATCAGAGAGCGGCTCCTGCCGATCCTAAAAGAGATAGATGATATCGCTCTCGGATTCAATCGAATCGACGAGAAGACAAGAAAGAGAAGGGACGCCGAGTTCAACAGAGGGATGCGAGTATACTCATCAGACCTGACGCTCGATGGTTTTGTGCGGGAGACGCAAAAGAGGTTCATGAAGACGAGCATCGTCCTGGACGGTTTTGTCCCGATCGGGCAATATCGTTCTCCGTTTCTTCCGCTACTGATGGATATCGGTAAAATCGCTGTCATGGCAGGGGAGATCTTGAACGCCCGGTTGAGGGACTACTTCCCGATGGGGCCCATCAGAAAGGTTCCGGAGAGGTGGTACATCTACTCGGGTACCGCAGCCAAGAATGTGGGGCCCCGCGGTGAGTCGCTGCCCAATCTCCTGTTCCGCTCACCCGAACTATTGAAGGCGGCGAACCGGTGGCTCAAACGCCTCCATATTGGATACCAGATGAAGGTGATTCCACTTGGACCTCGTTACAAGGACCTCTTGGAGGTCATGCTGATGGATTCGCGTCAAAATAGCAAGGTCGAAGTGAATCTGTGTGATGTCGGCTTCGGAATCAGCCAGATTCTCCCTTTCATCATACAGAGTCTCGCTGGGAGGGAGCAGGTTATTTCAATCGAGCAGCCTGAAATTCATGTTCATCCCAAATTGCAGGCGGACTTGGGAGACCTGATTGCGCACACAATTAAAAAACCATATAACCATCAGTTTCTGATTGAAACCCACAGTGAGCATCTTATTCTCAGAATACAGCGGTTGATTAGGGAAAAGAAGCTCAGACCAGATGAAGTATCCGTACTTTTTATCAGTCAAGGTAGAGATGGCTCGAACGTTCAGCGCCTCCGCCTGGATGAAGAAGGCGACTTCATCGATGATTGGCCTGGCGGCTTCTTTCTGGAACGGCTCAGAGAGTTAAGGTAATCCTGATTATGATTATGAGCTCGGTGGTTGATCCATCCTCATTCAATGTGTCTTGCTTCAAGACGCCTGGCTACCGAAATCAGGCAGAGTCGTTCTTTCGAGGGATATGGGATAATGGCGTTCTCGTTGTCGATGGGGACGCCTATCTCCAGGACAAGTTGATCGAGAAGATAAAAAATCTGCCCTCCAAGGTCGGACAGCAACTTCTCATTCGGATCACGGACCTCTTGATGGAGAAGAACAAGAAGGTCGTGCGCTTGAATAATTTGGGACTTCCGAAGAAGGACCTCCTGGAATTGGCATACAATGTGAAGACTGAAGGCAGAGCGGATGGACTGGTCCTCAGCGATCGAGGCCTGGCCAGGCTGCAAGGCAAGGGAGCAAAGGACCCAAGCCTTATTCCATTGTCGGATTATTCCAATAGTGAGTACGAGGCGCGACGTCATCACTCTATGGACGGCATGCGGACGATCGATCAGATGCCAGGAAGTGAAGTGGAAAAACTCATTGGACGTGCTATCAAGTACTCAAGGTGGCTTCGGTTTTACGACAAACAGATAGGGAAGGGGACCAACCTGCCGGGTTTTCGAAGGGGAATTTCACTGATTCTTGATATCTGGAAGAAGGATGGATACTTCGCATCGCGCAACGAAGTCGAGTACATCGAGATAATATCAAAGCATTCTGATAAACAGGCTGCCAAAAGAATAAAACGCAGCCTGGTGAATCCTTTAATGAGAGACCATGGTTACGATATTCGGCTGTCGCTGAAGAGAATGGACAAGTTTCCCCATCCGCGATACCTCCAGACGAGACAAGGCGTCTTCTTGTTTGAAGCGGGTTTTGACTTTGTGGAAACCAACGGCACGTTCAGGACGTGTGAGATGCGGGTCTCTAACAATAACCTCGCCTTGCTTCAGAGCGTGCTGGATTCTCCGGATGTTGATTGCGGTTTATAAGTCTGGTTCATCTCCCAATTTGTTGATGTAAGGGGGTGGTAAAAAAGAAGTGGGTGTCTTTGCTCTCCTCTTATAAAAAGCCATAGGCACTCAACCTTCTTCTGATGGAGTTCTTCGATACCCTGACTGGATCTATTCTTCTTTACATCCATCGTCATTCCGCCTGAATGACGATGGGGGAGCAGGATTGAACAATGAGATACAGTACCCTTGAGACCAACCCGATACTCCTTATCTCGCACCGATTGAATTGGACAAGAAACACTGTTGAGAATTGACGGCCATCGCCCGATGTATTACGATAGGGTCGTTACCGTCGAACCGGCTGATGCCCGGCCTCGTCATATTCGATATGGACCTGCCAAGGCCTGAGCGAAAGGAGAAACCATGCCGAAACAACAAACCATCACAGAACGCAGCAGGAAGGCGGACATCCTAAAGGCCTATGAAGGCCTGAAAATGGAGTTGGAGGAATTAAAGAAGGGGCCTGAGCCTGTCGAGACCACCGTCCGAGCAGAGACCGCTCACAAGGTGGGAGGTGGTGAGAAGGCCGCCGTTGTGCCAGAGGAGGTTGAGGCCGGCTATGCGCCTGAGGGGCTGATACGCGGGATCTCATCCCTCAAGATTACGATCGCCAATGCGCTTGGGGATCTCGAGAGCAGGCTGGTGGAGGAGGCAAAGAGGCTCGAGTCGATACGCAAAGAGATCCGGGAAGGGAAGAAGATGCTGAAGGAGGTCTACGACATCGAACTCGAGGCCGAGTCGCTGGCCGAACTCAAGCGTAAGCAGGAGGATGAAAAGGCACGTTTCGAGAAGGAGATGGAGGAGGCCCGGGCGCGGTGGGAACATGAGAAGAAGGCCCGTGAAGAGCGGTTGAAGGAAGAGGAGGCCGAGATCAGGCGGAAGCAGCAATGGGAAAAGGATGAGTACGAATACCAGTTGAAGGTAAGAAAGCAGCGGGATACAGACACCCTGGAGGCAGAACTTAAAAAGAGGCAGGTGGCCTTCGAGGAGGACCTGAGGGGGAAGGAGAAAGGCATCCTTGAGCGGGAGGCCGCTGTCAAGGAGCGGGAGGAGGAACTGGCGAGGCTGCAAAAAGAGGTGGAACAGTTCCCGAAGACCCTCGAGACCAGGGTCAGGGAGGCGGAAAAAGAGGCAGTCCGGGCCACCGAGGAGAGGTTCAAGATGGAGAAGTATAAAGCAGATCGGGAGATGGCGCGCCTGAAGGAAATAAGCGAGTTGACGGCCAAGGGCCTGCAGGAGAAGATCAAGGAACAGTCGGCAAGGCTCCAGAACATCGAACAAGACCTCAAGGAGGCCCAGGCCCAGACACACCAGGTGGCGACAAGGGCCGTTGAGGCCGTCGCGCGGATCCCGTTCAAGATGAGTCGGGTCGAGGAGAGGGAGGAGGACTGAGCGCGGGTGGATCTGGAACATGCCCGGAATTGAATTGCCTCGAACGGGGACCCTGCCTCTCATTATCGTCTGATCGGTCCCCACGTCACCGGGGCGGTTTCGCGTTGGCGGTTCCGGCGCGGCATTGAGTGGAAAGGAAGCGGACATGAAACATTCCCTGGCAAGAATGGGCGCCCTTGTCTTCCTGGTTTCATCCTTCCAGATAGGGTGGGCGAGGGGGGATGGGGGAGTTCAAGGCCCCTCGCCCATGAGCGACGAGACCGAGGCGTGCATAGCCTGCCACGAGACGCTGACACCTGGGATCGTGGCCGACTGGAGGTCGAGCCGCCACGCGATCGTGACCCCGGAGAGGGCCCTCGGGAAGAGGCCGTTGGAACGGAGAATCTCGGCCGATAAGGTCCCTGAAGGCCTGCGGTCGGTGGTCACCGGCTGTTACGAGTGCCACGGCCTGAACCCCTCCTCGCACGGCGACAACTTCGAACACATGGGATACAGGGTCAACGTTGTGGTGTCTCCGAACGACTGCAAGACCTGCCACCCGGTAGAGGTGGAGGAATACTCCGGCAGCAAGAAGGCCCACGCGCTTGACAACCTGGAGAAGAACGCCGTTTATCACACCCTCGTCGAGACGATTACGGGCGTCAAGGAAATCGACAGCGAGGGGTCGACCCACCTGGTAAAGGCATCGGAGGCCACCAAGGGGGCCACGTGCAACGGCTGCCACGGCACGCGGGTTACGGTCAGGGGGATGAAGAAGGTCGAGACCGAGATGGGGGGCATCGAGGTTCCCGACCTCGCTAACTGGCCCAACCAGGGCGTTGGCAGGGTGAACCCGGACGGAAGCCTCGGGTCGTGTACTTCATGCCACCCGAGGCACGGTTTCTCGATAGAGGTCTCGAGAAAGCCCTTCACCTGCGCCCAGTGTCACCTGGAGCCGGATGTCCCGGCCTGGGAGGTGTACAGGGAGAGCAAGCACGGCAACATCTTCCTCTCGAAGGGGGACGAGTGGGACTGGGGGCAGGTCCCCTGGCACCCGGGGCAGGACTTTACGGCCCCCACGTGCGCGGTCTGTCACGCGAGCCTGATAGCGACCCCGGGCGGCGAGGTGATCGCCCCGAGGACACACGATTTCGGGGCCCGCCTCTGGGTGCGTCTCTTTGGCCTCATATACTCGCACCCGCAGCCCGCGAGGGGGGAGACCTACCTTATCCGCAACGCGGACGGCCTTCCACTGCCCACTACCTTTTCGGGAGAGCCGGCCTCGTCCTACCTGATCGGCCGCAAGGAGCAAGAGCGTCGCAGGGGGGCGATGGTTCGACTGTGCCGTTCCTGCCACGGCACCGACTGGGCGGCCGGGCACTTCGCCCGTCTCGACACCACGATCGCCGAGACTGACAGGATGACCAGGACGGCCACGCAACTCGTCGAAAAGGCGTGGGACGAGGGCCTGGCAGACCGGTCGAACCCGTTCGATGAGTCGATCGAGCAGATGTGGGTCCGGTCCTGGCTCTTCTACGCCAACTCGATCCGGTACGCCGTGGCGATGGGCGGCCCGGATTACGCCACCTTCAAGAACGGTTGGTGGGATATGACCGCGAACCTCCGGGAGATGGAGGAGTGGCTTGAGTCGAGGCAGGCGGGCGAAGGAACAGGTCGAGATCGTTAACCCGTGGGGCCTTTGAGTTCACTCGGGCCCTGGAGGTGAAGATCACTCAGAAGTCGCCGTCCAGTTCACCGTCGGCGACAAAGTCCGTCATCATCAGGTCGTCGAAGTCGTCCGTCGATTGTTCATCCCCTTCCTTGAAGTCGTATCCGCACTTGGGGCACTTGTTTTCGTTGTCGACAATCGTCTTCCGGTCGAATTCTTCGCCACAATCGGGACACCGCATTGGATCGCAACCTCCTCGTTTCCGGTGTTGATGCGCAATCTGACTCCCATGCCGTTATTATAACATTCTTATCGAGGAAGGTTCCCGTTTTCTGCCCCTTGCCCCTATCGCGGTTGCCGGATCTTATTTCTTGCCCTGGTGCATGGATCGATATAGGTTTATTTAAGAATATATTCATAAAGGGGTGTCGCGGGGCCGGTTCGGTATTGCGCCGTATACCTTCAGGCAAGGAGGGATAGATGTCCATCCGCACGTTGGTAGAGAGAACAGTGGTATTTTGCGTCCTCGTTTTCCTTTGTATTTCCATACCGGTCTCCTCGTGGGGAGGGGACTTGCTCGCCCCTGAAGGCGCGAGGGGCCTGGGTATTGCGCCCGGCCGGTCCTTCGTCCTGTCGCTTCCCTTGGACCGGATGTCCATGTCGATGCGTGAAGGACTTGAGGCAGGAAGACCGAGCCGGCCCATCGGGAACCCCGGTGACACCCTTAGGTGGGACGACGGAAGTTCCTCGACCTGGCTTTACTACTTTAGCGGAGGAAACGGTGGGGGGGTGGAATTCGAACCCTATTATTACCCTTGCAAGGTGGCCTCTATCATCCAGTATTTTCCATCCGGGTGGCCCGACCCGGGCGGGGACGACCTGATCCTCTGGATAGTCGACGACGACGGGCCCGGGGGATCTCCCGGTACGATCCTGAGCGCGGACACATTGATCAACGCCATTACTCTCGGAGACTGGAACGAGTTCACGGTGAATGACACCGGGGTGGTGATACAGGACGGCAATTTCTACGGCGTCTACATACAGTTGGAGGACGGGCCGAACTGCCCGGCGATGGTGTATGACTCGGGCTACGAGGTTGTCCATACGTGGGATTACTACAATGGCGAATGGAATCCGTCGGCCACTTACGGGGACCTCCTGCTCCGGGCTTATACTCAACGGGCCGGCGGGCCGGCGCACGATGTGGGCGTGTTGTCTATCGTTGCGCCCGGGGAGGAGTACGAGGCCGGGTCTTCGGTCGCACCGTCCGCCGTAGTCAAGAACTGGGGGGCGTATACGGAGGATTTCGACGTGGAATGCCGGATTGAACTGGAGGGCGCTACATCGTACGTGGATACGGCGAACGTCTCTTCCCTCGGGGCCGGCACCACGGAGACCGTCTCCTTCTCCCAGTGGAGTCCTGGCTCGGGCAACGTCTACCAGGTTGCCTTTACCACCCTCCTGCCCGGCGATGTCACACCGGGAAACGACTCGAGGGTTGTGACGACCCACAACTACACCGTGCAACGCAGGCAGGCCCTTGTCGAGGAGGCCACAGGCACCTGGTGCGTATACTGTCCATATGCCGCCGATGGCTTAGACTCCCTGAGAGAGGAGGCGGGCGATTCCGTGGCGATAGTCGCCTACCACGACAACGACGATTTCAGCAACGGCCCGGGCAATTCCAGGCTCGCGTATTACAATATAAGTGCTTATCCGACTGTGATATTCGACGGCATCAGCAGGGTCACCGGGGGGAGCCCGACGATCTACAATTCCTATCGTGCCGCCCTGGACGAAGAGTTCCAGAGCAGGATACCGGTTGACATCCTGCTTCAGGGAAATTACAACGAGGCGACCAGGAACGGGGTCGTCTACGTCGACCTCAACGCGGTCGACGGGATCCCGGGAACGGACCTCAGGCTCTATACCGTCCTTGCCGAGAGCCACATCCCCTACTCGTGGCAGCAAGAAGACAGCCTCCACTTCGTTCAGAGGGGGATGTTCCCGGACTCGACGGGGATTCCGGTCTATCTCAGCAAGGGCGATTCGGACCACGAGGTCGTGAACTTCTCGGTGGATCCCGCTTGGGTCGATTCCCATTGCGAGGTTGTCGTCTTCCTGCAGGACTATCCGTCGCGTGAGGTATACGCGTCGGCATCCTCGCCCATAATGGACCTGACGGTATCGATCGGAGACGAGGGAGACATGGCTGGTCTTCCGAGGGCCCTCGCGCTGTCGCAGAACTATCCGAACCCCTTCAACCCGCGTACTACGATCGCCTACCAGGTCCCGGAGGGGAATACCGAGGGGATCGAACTGGCCGTCTACGACTTGAGGGGACGGCTCGTGAGGGTCCTCGATTCGGGGAGAAAGGCGCCGGGGACGTACAGGGTAACGTGGGACGGACGTGATGGAGTTGGACGCGGCGTCGGCTCGGGGATATACATCTACAGGCTCAGGTCAGGGAACTGGGAACAGAGGGGCAAGATGGTCCTCCTCAAATAGGCTCGAGCCTGGCGGAGAGAGAAGATTGAGAACAGGAAAAGACGCGATCAAGCCATGGTTCGAGGACGATTCCTTCTGGCAGACCTTCGCCCCCGTCCTCTTCGACGAATCTCGGTGGAAGAAGGCCCCTGAAGAGGTGGCGGCCGTGATGTCGCTGCTCGGGCTCGAACCGGGCGCGGACATACTGGACCTCTGCTGCGGGGTGGGCAGGCACGCCATCGAGTTCGCGAGGAAGGGGTGCCGTGTTACAGGCGTCGATCTCACCGAAGGATACCTTCGTCGCGCGCGCGAGAGGGCCGGGGTCGAGGGGGTCGAAGTGGAATTCGCGAGAGCCGATATGCGGGAATTCATGCGGCCGGGTGCCTTCGACGCGGTGGTGAATATGTTCACGTCCTTCGGGTACTTCGAGGATAGACGCGACGATCAACGCGTTATGGAGCGGGTGTACCGGTCGCTGCGCCCCGGCGGAGCGTTTCTCGTGGACGTGGTGGGGAAGGAGATACTGGCGCGCAGGTTCCTGGAGAGGCAGTGGGATCGCCTGGACGAAGAGGGGACCCTGATGCTCGAGGAGAGGAAGGTCAGCCAGGACTGGGGCTGGATTGAGAACCGGTGGATTCTCTTCAAGGGGAAGGAAAGAAAAGAATACCGTTTCGACCACCGAATTTACTCTGCAGTGGAACTGGGCGACCTATTCCGCGAGACCGGCTTCAAAGACGTGGTGGCCTGCGGCGACCTCTCCGGGGCACCTTACGACCAGGACGCGAAACGGCTGATCGTGATCGGGCGGAAATCTTGATATTTTCGGCCTGAATCGTTAATCTTTATCCCGAAGAGTCCCATATTCTTATATCTTCGGGTCGATCCCGGTACGGGACGGCCGATTTATCGCCTTCAGGATGGAAAATCGATCGAGGAGCCGGGCAATGAAAAAAGGTATACACCCAGAGTATGTTCCGTGCCGGATCACCTGTGCGTGCGGGAATGTCATTGAGACCTATTCGACCAAGAAGGAGATCCACGTGGAGATATGCTCCAAGTGCCACCCCTTCTTCACTGGCAAGCAGAAACTGGTGGACACGGCCGGCCGGGTGGAGAAGTTCAAGATGAAATACGGTAAAGTGGGGACGGGCGGGAAAAAGGTGGCGAAGGAGAGGAAATAGGCGGGCCGCGAAGTGCTGACTTTCGATTCCTAAGGGGCCGTGTCTCCGTTCGATGAGTAACGTTATCACCCACCCAGTGCCTGTATCAGCCCTCCTTACCATCGATCCCGAAAGCCGGTTTTGTTACAGTGGAAAAGAAACTCGCGCAAATCGAAGAGAGGTACAATGAACTCTCCTTGCTCCTTTCTGATCCCAAGGTTGTGGCGGACCGTCAGGCCTATGAGGACCTGGCCAGGGAATTCGGCAAGTTATCCCGGATAATTGAATTGCACAGGGAATATCGGGGGGTCCTGGGCAGGATCGAGGACGATCGCGTGATACTCGGCTCGGAGGAGGACGAGGAACTCCTCTCGATGGCGCGTGAGGAGATGGATGAACTGTCGAAGCGGAGGGATGAACTGGAAGGGACGATAAAGGAGGCGATCATTGAGCCCGACCCCGCCGATCACAAGAACGCCATCGTTGAAATACGATCTGGAACGGGGGGTGGCGAGGCGAGCCTCTTCGCCTTGGATCTATTCCGGATGTACCACAGGTTCGCTGAGAGGAAGGGATGGAAGGTGGAGGTCATGAGTTCACACCCGACGGAGGTGGGGGGATTCAGGGAGGTTGTCTTCAGCCTTTCCGCGAAGGATGACAGGGTCTTCGGCTTGATGAAATACGAGAACGGCGTTCACCGTGTGCAACGCGTCCCGGCGACGGAATCGAGCGGGCGGATCCACACGTCGGCCGCGAGCGTTGTCGTGCTGCCGGAGGCCGATGATGTGGAGGTGAAGATCGAGGATGACGAGATCCGAGTGGATGTCTTTCGCTCATCGGGGCCGGGAGGGCAGAGCGTCAACACCACCGATTCGGCCGTCAGGATCACTCACATCCCGACGGGACTCGTGGTACAGTGCCAGGACGAGAAGTCGCAACTCAAGAACAAGCGAAAGGCCATGAAGGTCTTGCGGGCGCGCCTCCTCGATCAGCAGAGGACCTTGCGGCAACGAGAGGTCGGGACGCTAAGGCGCAGGATCGTCGGCTCCGGTGATCGCAGCGAGAAGGTGAGGACCTACAACTATCCTCAGGGGAGGGTGACCGATCACCGGATAAAACTCACCTTGCATCGGTTGGATGAGGTAATGGACGGGGGCTTGGATGACTTGCTCGAGGCGCTTCGCAAGGCAGACCTGGAGGAAAGGGCCCTCTCCCCTCGCGCGGGCGGCTGACCATCACCGGCATACCGGTCTTATGCATTATGGATTCCTCCAATCACCTTACCGTCATTGAGATACTGCGGCGCAGTACCGGCTACCTCGAGGAAAAGGGCGTCGAGAGCCCGCGCCTGACGGCCGAAATCCTCCTTTCCGACATCCTCAGGTGCGAGCGGATCGATCTCTACCTATGGTTCGATCGGCCGATGGAGGAGGGTGAGTTATACATGATGCGCAGGTACCTAAGGCTTCGCGCGAGGGGTATGCCGGTCGATTACATTACCGGCAACACCGAGTTTTACGGCCTGCGGCTCCACGTGGACCCGCGCGTCATGATCCCGAGGCCAGAGACGGAGGTGCTGGTCGAGAAGACCTTGAACATCGTCGATGCGCCCCTGGACGGAAGGCGAGAGAGGAGTGATCTCCTCCTGCTCGACCTCGGGACGGGCTCCGGGGCCATCGCCCTCGCCATGCTGGATCAATTGCGTGGGAGCAGGGCCATGGGGGTCGACTCTTCGTTGGATGCGCTGCGGGTGGCGTGCGCCAATGCCGACTCGCTCGACCTCGCCCGCAGGTTCTTTCCCGTTCAGGGCGATTTCTATTCTCCACTGAAGCGGAAGGGACAGTTCGACCTGGTCGTCTCGAATCCCCCTTATATCCCCGATTCCGAGAGGGAGAACCTGCCGAGGGTGGTTAGGGATTATGAGCCTCCAGCCGCCTTGTTCGCGGGGCCTGACGGGCTCTCGTGTATCGCGGAAATCGTGGAGCGGTCGGGCGAGTATCTGAAGCCCGGGGGACTGCTGGCCGTTGAGATCGGCGAGAAACAGGGTGAAGCCGTGATCGACCTGATCGAGCATGCGCCCGCCATGAACCTGCTGTCGCTGGAGAAAGACCTGAGCGGAGTGGAACGGGTCGTCCTGGCGAGCAAGGAGGCGGAGTAGTGGAAAAATTTCTCATCGAAGGGGGAAGGAGGCTGAAGGGGGAGGTGAAAGTGAGCGGGGCAAAGAATGCCTGTCTCCCGATCATGGCGGCCTGCCTGCTTACTCGCGGCGTCGTTTCCATCGAGAACGTGCCCGATCTCAGGGACGTGCGTACCATGGCTCGGGTGCTGGAGAACCTTGGGGCAGTAGTCAGGTTCGAGGATTCGAGGCTCGATATCGATACAACGGGCGTCAATGGGTGGGAGGCCCCCTACGAGTTGGTCAAGACGATGAGGGCGTCTTACTATGTCCTGGGGCCCCTGCTGGCAACCATGGGCCGGGCGAAGGTCTCTTTGCCCGGGGGATGTGCAATAGGGCCGCGTCCGATTGATCTGCATATACGAGGTCTCCAGGCGCTCGGGGCGCGCGTGGATGTCGAGCACGGTTATATCCGGGCCGAGGCAGTGTCGTTGCCCGGGGGGACCATCAACCTCGAGGGGCCGAAGGGTAGCAGCGTGGGGGCCACGATCCACGTGATGATGACGGCGGCCCTTGCCCGGGGCAAGACTACGATCGAACACGCGGCGTTGGAACCGGAGGTGGTGGACGTTGCCGACTTCCTCAATTGCATGGGGGCGCGCATATCCGGTGCGGGGAATTCCTGCATAGTCATCGAGGGGGTTGGCTCTCTGCATCCAGCCCGCTACCGGGTCATACCGGACAGGATAGAGGCCGGTACCCTGGCGGTTGCGGCGGCGATTACCCGTGGAGATGTCTGCCTGACCGGATGCAGGCCGTCCCACATGGCCTCCGTCCTCGATATCCTCGGAGAATCCGGTTTCCGGGTGGAGATCGGTGAAGACTTCATCGACATCGAAGCCGGGGAGGAGTACCATCCCTTTCAGGTCAGGGTCTCACCATATCCGGGTTTCCCGACCGACATGCAGGCCCAGTTCGTCGCGCTTGCCTGCACGGTGCCGGGGATCAGTACGGTGACGGAGACGATATTCGAGAACAGGTTCATCTATGCCTTTGAATTGATGCGCATGGGCGCGATGATCCGCATTGAGAACAACACGGCCTTCGTTACGGGGGATTCCGCACTGACGGGCGCCCAGGTCATGGCCTCGGACCTCCGTGCAAGCGCCGCCCTGGTGCTGGCCGGACTTGTCGCCGGAGGAGAGACGGAGGTCAACAGGATCTATCACCTGGATCGCGGCTACGAGCGGCTTGAGGACAAGTTGAACCGGCTCGGCGCCGGCGTGAAGCGCGTGGGGTCGTGAGTGGGGGATATAGGGCGTGCCTCTGAAGGATTCGTGATCCCGGGAACGGGTACCGGCGAGGAGACCGGAAAGGGAAAACGGGCGGGATGGGTGTCGGTTCGAGGTGAGGGATTCCAGGCACGGCGAAAGGATGGGAGATGACCAAGAGGACGAGAATTTCCCTGTTCGTATTGTTTGTATCTCTTGTCGTTGCGGCGACTTCGGCTGTAGTGAAGGTCGGGTCCGAGGAACGTCTCGTCGATGTCATAACCCTTTTTACGAGCGGGGTTGCCTTCGGCGCGGCAATAGCGGCCCTTTTCAAGCGGCATTAGCCATATCCCGCGCCCTGTCCGCCCGCGGGTATTTTTAACCGCTTTGAAGGATCGATATGGGAGATCTCTATATCGTCAGCACTCCGATCGGTAACCTTGAAGACATCACTCTCAGGGCCCTGCGCGTCCTTGGCGAGGTCGATCGAATCGCGTGCGAGGATACCCGCCGGACGAGGAAACTCCTGTCCAAGTATGACATCCACACGCGCACGATAAGTTACCATGACCACAACAAGGAGACATCGGGACGCAGGATCCTCAAGATACTGGAGGGTGGCGGAGGCGTGGCGCTGGTATCCGACGCGGGCACGCCGACCCTTTCGGACCCGGGAGTGTACCTGGTCCGCAGGGCCATAGAGAGGGGGATACACGTGGTGCCGCTGCCGGGTGCCTCGATCGTACTGTCCGCACTCGTGGTGTCCGGCCTCCCGACGGTCCCTTTCTCCTTCATGGGGTTTCTTCCGGCCAGCCTGAACGGGGTGTCCCAGTGTTGCAGGATGTGCAGCGAGAGACAGGAGACGCTCATCTTCCTCGATTCTCCCAGGAGATTGGGGAGGGACCTCTCTGTGATGGCCGGTACGTTCGGCGAACGCAGGGCTGTCGTGGCGCGCGAGGTGACAAAGATACACGAAGACTTCAGGCGCGGTGACCTGCGTTCCCTTGCGGACCTATATAGTAACGGTGACCGGCGCGCGGAAGTCAGGGGAGAGGTGGTCATCCTGGTGGAGGGTTTGAAGCAAAGGCCCATCGATCTCCCGGCCGTCCGCAGTTACATTCGCAAGCGGCTGAAAGACGGGGGCATGACCGCGAGGGACCTGAGCAGGGAGGTGGCGCGAACCTTCGGGGTGGGCCGTAACCGTGCATACGGCCTGGTGTTGACCGAGATGGGCGTGGGTGGCCACGGGTGATTGGTTTGGCGGGAAGGGCCATGCAGGCCCCTTCTTCATCCCCGCAGGCTCTTAACGACCCTGGGGGGGCTTCATCAGGTATTGGGCCCGCCATCCTTGATTTTATCGGACGGGGGCCTTAAAGTATAGCATGCCGGGGCTTCCCTTTCTGGGTGATGAACCTGCATTCACGGGGTTTCGTGGCACTGGCGATCCCCCAGGAGGGTCCGAGAACCGGTGGTCAAACGATGAGGGTGAAGACAGGACAAGGGTGATATGCTGATCGAGGTGCTCAAGTCGAAGATCCATAGGGCCCGGGTGACCGAGGCGGATATCAACTACGAAGGCAGCCTGACCATTGATGAGGCCTTGATGGACGAGGTGTCCATCCGGGAATACGAGCGGGTCCTTGTGGGGAACCTGACAAACGGCAACAGGTTTGAGACTTACGTGATCAAGGGTGATAGGGGACGTCGTTCGGTCCGCCTGAACGGAGCCACAGCGAGGTTGGGCGAAGTGGGGGATATCCTGATCATACTCGCCTTCGCCAGGATGGATGAAGTAGAGGCAAAGGACTTTCGACCCCGGGTCATAGTCCTCGACGAAAACAATAGTATCTTGAAACGGGTACCCTGATCGAGCGGTATTGTCCTCTGTCGGATTTCATGGAGAAGGAAGAGAAGGTATTACGGGAACGGCGCTCCGGAGTCGACAGGAGGCGGGATTCCGGGAGAAAGTTACATTGGAGATACCTGCTCAAGGGATCTCGGAGGGGAGTCCGGCGCAGCGATGATCCCAGGGAGGTCTATGTAGACCTGTTCGGGATCGGGGATTTCGCAGTTGTCCTCATAGTCCTCTTCCTCTCGATCCTCGACGCCGTCTTCACCTTGTACCACCTGAGACACGGGGCGAAAGAACTGAATTTCCTGATGGCCTACACATTGAATATCGGTGTAGGTTACTTCTTCGTCATAAAGTACAGCATAACAGCGGTTGGCGTGATCATCCTCTGCATCCACAAGAACTTCAGGTTCATCCGGGAGGTCTTCATAGGGATCATCACCATTTACTCCCTCCTTATTGTCTATCATATCGCCCTTTTCTTCGTTTGAGGCCCAGACGTGGACGGCTCCGGTAGTTGCAGTCGTATCGATGATGGAGTGGGGGGCATTGGTGAAGTAAGGTTCATTGCGGATGTGATGCTTGGCAAACTCGCCAAGTGGATGCGGGCCCTCGGATGGGACGTAAGATATGAGAATGATATCCAGGACAGCAGGTTGCTGAGGGAGGCCGAGAAGGAGGGACGGGTTGTCCTCACGCGGGACAGCCGGATGGTGGAGGAGTGGAGGATGGCAAACTACCTGTTGCTCTCCAGCGACGATCCAGTATTGCAGTTGAAGGAGGTGCTGTCGCATTTCGAGAGGCCCGTGGAAGATAAGTTCCTCGGACGATGCCTGGTCTGCAACGTGACGCTCGAGAGGCGGTTGCATTCGGATGTCAGGGGGCTGGTCCCGGAATATATCTATCGTGTACACGACCGGTTTTCCCGGTGCCCGAAGTGTGGGAGAGTGTTCTGGAGGGGGAGCCATTACCGCCGGATGAAGGAGAAGATGCGGGAGTTCATCGACGGCAGGTGATCGGCGATGTGGAGGAGTGGTCAGCGGACTGGAAAAAAGTTGACGGGTCACCTCGTTTGTATCATATTTATACCGCTTTATCCACTTGTGTTGTGGGTTAATGTGTGATGTCTTTGGGTGGAACCGGATATTCGAGGGAGGGGGGGTGAGATGAGATGATGGATCAGAACTTTCCGAAGTGCAAGAAATGTTCTGAAGGGATACTAATCCCTCTATCCGATTACGGACGTGATGGGGCACCGATCACCTACAAGGCATGGGTCTGCACGGACCCTTCTTGCGGGTTCAATCTCCGTATCGACAACGGAGAGATCAGTATTGGGAGGCCTGTATCCCAGTCCTTCGGGAAATAGGCGGGAGCCTTGGACCAGCAATACCAAACCTGAGAGATCGACAGTCAGGTTCCACCCATTAATTCGTTTCTTTATCGACACGATAGAACCTGTTCATCAACCGGCACAATGACAAATGTACCGTCGTAGCCCGGCCGTAAGCGGCGCGTTTTATCCCTCTTCGAGCAGCGAATTGAGGCTGGCCGTAGGGGGATACCTTGAAAAGACCCCAACTTCCCCGGCCGTGGGTATAGTCTCCCCCCATGCAGGGTATGTTTACTCGGGCCCTGTCAAGGGGGCGGTCTATTCGAGGGTCGAGATCCCCCCCACTGTCATCCTACTCGGGCCCAACCATCGCCTCTCTTTGGGCGAGTCGTACGGCAAGGCAACCATCATGGCTTCGGGTTCCTTCATAACCCCGATCGGCGAGGTCGGTATCGACGAGGCACTCGCAGGGGATCTCCTCCGGCGTTCCGACATGATCCGTGAGGACGCCGCTTCTCACGGGCCGGAGCACTCCCTGGAGGTGCAACTTCCTTTCCTGAAGGTGAAGCGAAGTGATGTCTCCATCGTGCCGCTTCTCATGAACGTCGGGTGGCGGGAGGATCACCGGCAGTTGTACGAGTGGTGCTCGGCACTGGCGGAATCCCTTGCCTCTGCAATACGGAACGCTGGCCGCGATGTCCTGATCGTGGCGAGTTCGGACATGAACCATTACGAGTCGCGAGCGGAGACGAGTGTCAAGGATGGCCATGCCCTGGATCGTATAATGGCGCTGGATGCAGCAGGGTTGCTCGAGGTCACCGAGCGGGAGCATATCACCGTCTGCGGGAAGGTGGGCGTCGCGGCGATGATCGAGGCCTCGCTTCGGTTGGGGGCCGGTGAGGCCGAGGTCGTCAAGCACGGCGACTCGGGGGATTACAACGGGGAACTGGACAGCGTCGTCGGCTACGCGGGCGTCATCATTCATTGAGGGAAGGCGTGATAAAGGCCATCATCTTCGATCTCGACAACACCCTGGTAGATTTCATGCGCATGAAGGAGGTCTCTATAGAGGCCGCGGTGGACGGGATGATCGATGCCGGATTGTCGATGGACAAGGAGGGGGCGAAGAAGAAGATCTTCGAGATATACGAGGAGAAGGGGATCGAGTACCAGAATGTCTTCGACCAGTTTCTCAAGGATGCCTTTGGGGCGATTGACTACAAGTTGATGTCGGCCGGGATAGTCGCGTACAGGCGTGCGAGGGAGGCAGCCCTCGTCCTTTATCCGCACGTTAATTACACCCTCGTCGAACTCCTGAAGAGGGGGCTTAAACTCGCCGTCATCACGGACGCGCCCAGGCGAGAGGCCTGGTTGAGGCTGTGTTACCTGAACCTCCACCAGGTGTTCGATTACGTGCTGACCTTCGAGGATACCGGCGAATTGAAGCCAGGCCCGGCACCTTTCAGGAAGGCGTTGGGACTGCTGGGGATACGGCCGGAAGAGGCATTGATGATCGGGGACTGGCCGGAGAGGGACATGGTGGGCGCGTCGAAGGTCGGTATAAGGACGGTATTTGCAAGGTACGGGGACACGTCCGGAGTGGAGGATCCGGGGTCGGATTATATTATCGATGATATCATCGAATTGATGTCCCTGGTCGAAGAGATAAACCTCATGGAGGAAGATGGTTCGTGATGAAAGTGGCCACGGCACGGCAGATGAGGGAGATCGACGAGCGGGCGATAAACGAGGCCGGCATAGCCGGTATCGCCCTGATGGAGAGGGCGGGCAGCGCGGCCCTGGATACGATATGCCGACACTTCGGTCCAATAAGGGGAAGGCGTGTGGCAGTGCTGTGCGGGGGCGGTAATAACGGTGGGGACGGGTTCGTGGTGGCGAGGTATGCGGCTAACAGGGGGGCGGACGTCGATGTCCTGTTGCTGGCCGACAGGGAACGGGTGAAGGGGGACGCGCGGGCCAACCTGGAGGTCCTTGAGACTCTAGGGCGGGAAATCGTGAAGATCCGTGATGAAGGTGGAAGGGATAGACTCCGCGCGTGCCTGTCCGGTGCGCATATCATCGTCGATGCCCTGCTCGGAAGTGGCCTGTCCGGTGAGGTGAAGGGGGTGTACAGGATGGGGATCGAGGAAATCAACAGGGCCGGGGCCGGGGTCGTATCTATAGACAACCCGAGCGGGATCGACATGGACAACGGCGGCGTCCTGGGCGATGCCGTGAGGAGTGACCTAACCCTCACCTTCGGGCTGCCAAAGAGGGGCCATTTTCTCTATCCGGGGCGGGAGTACAGGGGTACACTGGAGGTGATCGATATAGGGTTGCCCGGCGAGGTGATAGACGCCGAGGGGATCACGCTGCGGACCCTCGGCGCCGACGACGCAGGGGATATGCTTCCGGGTCGCCGGGCCGATGCGCACAAGGGGGACTGCGGCCGTCTCCTCGTGCTGGCCGGCTCCACTGGATACACGGGGGCGGCCGCCCTGTCCGCTGAGTCCGCTCTGAGGGCGGGTGCCGGGCTGGTTACCCTTGGGATCCCGGAGAGCCTCAATCATCTCATGGAGATGAAATTGACCGAGGTCATCACCACGCCCCTGCCTGAGATGAGGGGTGGCTCTCTTTCCGAGGAGGCCATCGAGCCGGTCATGAGGTTGCTCGAACGGATGGACGCGATGGTGATGGGCCCAGGACTATCGACGCGCGATGGCACCGGAGCCCTGGTCAGGGAAATCCTGCGGCGATACAACGGTCCCGTGGTGCTCGACGCGGACGGTATCAACGCGATGATCGATCGGAGCGATGAACTTGGCGGGAGGTCTGGCCATACCATCCTCACGCCGCACCCCGGAGAACTCGGAAGGCTGGTCGGGATGACGGGGGTCGAGATAAACGCGCATCGGGTGGATGTATGCACGGAATTCGCCAAAAAGTGGGGGGTGGTGCTCGTGCTCAAGGGGGCCCCGACGATCATCTCCGATCCCGGTGGCCGTGCGTTCATCAACACTACAGGGAACTCCGGCCTCGCCACCGGGGGCACCGGCGACGTCCTATCCGGGGCGATCGGCGGTCTTCTCGTTCAGGGGATCGACCCGTTTCACGCCGCGCTTTGCGGCGTGTATTATCACGGGCTTGCCGGCGATATTGCGGCCAAGGAAGTGGGAAAGAGAGGAATGATCGCGGGGGACGTGATGCGGGCATTGCCGAGGGCCATCGGAGCGTGATGCCCTTCGGTGAGGGTGGGGGGCATCCCGAGGGAGGGGGCGGCCGGTATGAATTCAAGGGAAATCGGGGAAGGGCGTCCGCGTGATGAGGTGGAGGCCCTGGATATTCTCGCGGGGATAGTGGGAGAGGCCGGGCGCAGCGAGGTCGTCAAGTCGATAGGCGATGACTGCGCGGTAATCTCCCTGGGTGATTGTGATGTCCTGTTGACGGTGGATGCCGCGGTCAGCGGCGTCCATTTCAATCTTCGATGGCAGAGTGCGTACAGCGTTGGCTGGCGCGCGCTGGCCGCCGCCGCGAGCGATATCGCCGCGATGGCGGGAGAACCGGTCGTGGGGCTTGTCTCGCTAGGTCTCGAGCGTGGGTGGGACGAGCGTGTCGGGGATATCTACCGCGGTATGCGGGACCTGGGCGAGCGCCTTCGGATGGATATCGTCGGGGGAGACATCATACGCATCCCCAAGGGACTGTCCATCTCCGTGACGGTAGTGGGGAAGGTGGAAAAGGGGAGGGCGGTATTCCGTGGTGGGTCCAGGCAGGGGGATGAAATATGGGTGACGGGGCGGCTTGGTCTTGGAGGGGCCTTGCGACTCATGGAACGGGATGGGATCCGGGACCGCCGGTGGGACAGCCTGCTGGACTCTTACGGTAAGATTACGCCGAGGGTGGAAGAGGCGCGGTTCCTCGCCGGAAACCTGGCCCTTAGCGGCATGATCGATATCAGCGACGGTTTGTCGACAGACCTCGCCCATCTCTGCCGGTCGAGCGGTGTTGGAGCGGTCGTGGAGGCGGAGAGGGTTCCCGTCGATGAATCGGCCCAAGGCGTCGCGGACTGCCTTGGAATGGATCCGTTCGATATTGCCGTCAACGGCGGAGAGGACTTTGAACTGTGTTTTACCGTGCCGGCCGGGGAAGGGGATTCGGTCACGGGGTCCTTCCTCGAACGGTTCGGCCTGCCGATGACGAGGATCGGGAGCATAACCGGCTCGGGGCTGCTGGTGCGCGATGGAGGGGGAGCGGAGCGTGATCTGGTCATAGGCGGGTTTGATCACCTGAAGACGGGGGAAGGTTAGAGATGAGCAGGATCAAGGAAGTCCATGCAAGGGAGATATTGGATTCACGCGGGAACCCGACGTTGGAGGCGGATGTCTACCTCGAGTGTGGGTTGATGGGGAGGGCGTGTGTTCCCTCTGGGGCGTCCACGGGGCGGCACGAGGCCCTGGAGTTGAGAGATGGAGACAAGGGCCGATATGGAGGCAAGGGGGTGTTGACCGCTGTCCATAACGTCGAGGAGGTAATTGCCCCGGCGCTCCTCGGCATGGATTCTCTCGATCAGGCCGGGGCCGACAACTGCATGCTGGAGTTGGACGGGACCGAGAAAAAGGAGAAACTCGGCGCCAATGCCATCCTGGGGGTCTCCATCGCCGTGGCCAGGGCGGCTGCCGATTACGTGGAACTGCCCCTTTATCGTTACCTCGGCGGTCTGAACGGCTTCATCCTCCCCGTCCCGATGTTCAACGTATTGAATGGCGGGGCGCACGCGGACAGCAACGTCGATATCCAGGAGTTCATGATAGTGCCGGCTGGTGCTTCGTCGTTCTCAGAGGCGTTGAGGATGGGTGCGGAGACGTTTCACGCACTCAGGGCCCTGTTGAAGGAGAAGGGCCACAGCATCTCGCTGGGAGATGAGGGGGGGGTGGCACCTCGCCTATCTTCCAACGAAGAGGCCATAGAGTTCATAATCAGCGCAGTCGAGTGTGCCGGATACATCCCCGGCGAGGAGTTCTGGATAGCCCTGGACACCGCGGCCTCCGAGTTGCTGGACGGCGGGAAATACGTCTTCAAGAAGGGCGACGGCTCGGCAAGGGACTCCGGGCAGATGATAGCCTATTACGAAAAACTGGCCCATGACTATCCCATCATATCCATCGAGGACGGTCTGGCCGAGGATGACTGGGAAGGTTGGAAGTCGCTGACAGTAGAGTTGGGCGGCCGTGTGCAGATAGTCGGAGATGATATCTTCGTGACGGATCCTCAACGCCTGGAAAGGGGCATATCCGAGGGGATCGCCAATTCCATACTGATCAAGCCGAACCAGGTGGGGACCCTGACGGAGACCATCGAAGTGGTTGCGACTGCCCGACGGGCGGGCTACACCTCTGTCATTTCGCACCGTTCGGGAGAGACGGAGGACACGACGATTGCCGATCTTGCCGTGGCTCTTGGAACGGGCCAGATCAAGACGGGTTCGGTGAGCCGCAGCGAGAGGATCGCCAAGTACAACCAACTACTTCGGATAGAGGAAGAACTGGGGGACGGGGGACGATTCCTGGGGAAGAGGGCGTTTGCTGAATTTACCGGGTAAGCCATGAAGCGGAAGAACAGGGCGAACTGGTACCGTCGCAAGAGGGCAATCTACCGGGTCTTGTCGATCTCGGCGCTGTTTTTCATCCTGGAGGGTGTCGTGGACGCGGTGAAGCTCTTTCGGCTCCACTTTGCAGAGGAGGACCTGTCCGGGGAGATAGAGCGCCTGAAGGTGGAGAACAGCAGGATGGAGGAGGAGAAGAGGCTGCTGGAAGAGGATCCCCACGAGATAGAGAAGCGCGCCAGGGAGGAATTAGGGATGATCAGGGAGGGGGACAGGGTCTACCGAGTTGTCCGGCCCGACCGGGAAAAGGGCCCATCCGGAGGCCTTGACAGCCGGGAGGAAAGCCGTTAGATTACCCTTGAGATCGCGGGGTGGAGCAGTCTGGTAGCTCGTTGGGCTCATAACCCAAAGGTCGGAGGTTCAAATCCTCCCCCCGCTACCATGAAAGTAAATGCCCATCGATGTTGCCGTCATCGGTGGGCATTCTCTATTTTCGATGCAGACGTAGTTTGGTATCCCGGGAGTTATTGTGCAGATGTTATGTGGTGAACTGCGCGGGTCCTGTCGCCGAACACCCCCACGCCCGCAAGGGGACAAGAGACTTCGGGGGCACGACACTAACCCTGCGCCCGCCTGGTGGATCTCAGGCAAGGATCTTCAGGGCGAGTTCGTACCGCTCGAACGGCGGCATGATGTATACCCCCCTCACCTTTTCCATCCCCCGGGCGGCCTCGAGGGCCTCCCGTGCGATCCTTACTCCTTCATCTATGGCTGCCTTGCCGGAGCCAGCCCTTCTCATGCGTTCGCGGATCGGATCGGGTATCGACATACCAGGTACCTCGTTGTGTAGGAACTCCGCGTTGGCGTGACTGGCCAAGGGGAGTATCCCCACGAGTATGGGGATGTCTATCTCCTTTATCGCGCCTATGAATCGTTCCAGGTACCTTGGGTCGTATATCGGCTGTGTCATGACGTATTCGGCACCCGCCTCCACCTTTTCATGGAATCTACGTATCTCCCTGTCGAAGTTGTAGGCGCCCGGGTTGGCGCCGACGCCGATGAAGAACGAACTCGGTGCGCCGATGGGGTTTCCCGCCAGGTCCATGCCCCGATTGAGGAGGTTTGTCATGCGGACGAGCCCTATGGAGTCGATGTCGAACACCGCGGTCGCATCCGGGTAATCGCCGAGTTTGGGAGGATCACCCGTGATGATGAGCACATTGCGGAGCCCGAGGGCATACCCGCCGAGGAGGTCTGACTGCATACCGAGCAGGTTCCTGTCCCTGCAACAGTAGTGCAGTATCGTCTCTATTCCGACCTTTCTCTTGATCTTTACCGCCAATGCCATGGGACTCATCCTGGCGCTCGCCCTCGGTCCGTCCGGGATGTTTATGGCGTCTATCCCACCATCGTGCAGGAGTTCCGCCCCGAGCATTACCCGGGACAGGTCGGTCCCTCGAGGTGGTGCGATCTCCACGCTCGATACGAACCCCTTCATCATCTTTTCAGCCAATGGCGACTTTTTTTCGGTGGGAGTGACTTCCACCTCGGCCTGGCGCTCGTCACCGACCTCGATGTCGGGAAAGGAGGTCCGTGTCGGCCTGAGCGAAGAGAGGGCGTTCTTCAGTGCCTTGATGTGGGCCGGCGTGGTCCCGCAGCAACCTCCTATCATGGTAACGCCTGATTCCACGAAGCGTCTCCCATACTCGGCGATGTATTCAGGCGATGTCAGGTAGATGAAACGATCCTCTATGGATTGCGGGGCGCCGGCGTTCGGCTGGGCCGAGATCATGAGGTTCGAGGCATAGCGTGACAATACCTTGATTGCCTCGAGCATCACGCGCGGCCCTACGCTGCAGTTGTAACCAATCACGTCTACCTCGGTCCGCATCAGTGTCTTGGCAACCTTCTCCGGCGGATCTCCGTACGGCGTCCGCGTGTCGTCACCGATGGTCATCTGTGCGACCAATGGGATGTCGCTCAGCGACCTCAGGGCATCTATGGCGGTAAGCATCTCGTTGAGGTCGCTGATTGTTTCGAGGACAATGAGGTCGACGCCTCCCTCAATGAGGGCCTGCGCCTGTTCGGCAAAGGCATCGAAGGCCTCTTGCTGGCGTATCCTTCCCGAAGGTTCGAGAGGCTTGCCGATCGGGCCGATCGATCCAGCGATGTATACCTTCGAGTCACACGCTTCACGGGCGATCTCCGCGCCCCTCTCGTTTATCTCTCGGACCTTTCTCTCAAGCCCGTGAAGCCTGAGTTTGAACCTGTTGGCGCCGAAGGTGTTTGTCTCGAGGATCTCTGCTCCGGCCTTGAAATATTCCCTGTGGATTTCGGCCACCATGTCCGGCTGGCTGAGGTTCAATTCATCGAAACACCGGTTGATGAAAATCCCCTTGGAGTACAGCATGGTGCCCATGGCGCCGTCACAGACTATCACGCCCTCTCTCAGCCTTTCTCTGAATGGAACGAGCGTCGTCTCCGTATCTCTTGACTGGTTGTCTTGCATCTCTCGCGGTGACTATTTTAAGGCCACATGGATGGGTCGGTACATATCAAAGCAACACGGATTCTATTACTAATTTAATCACGTGATGCTGACAGCACAATATGCAGCCCCATTCGTGCGGTGTAGCAGGGGCCGTTTGGAGGGCCTGATCGTTTACGCCGTACTGCTTGGGTAAGTGACCTCCTGGTAGGATCAGGAAGGAAAAAAAGGAGGACCCCCGGCTGGGGGGTCCTCCTCACGGAGTTGGATGGGACAGTCAACGGTTAGACTGGGTGTTCCTGGAATTTCTTTGTCTCTTTCGCGTGTTGATCTTCTTGTTCGAGAGGACTTCCTTGTTTGCCCGGCGCTTGTTCTCTATCCTCTGTTTCTTGTTTTGCCTTACCTTGGAAGTCTCGTTTACGTGACCTTGCCCTGCTGCATTCCCCTGTTCGGTGACGGTTTCGCCGTTTGTCTGGCCGGTGTTGCCGAGACCCTTACGTTCCTTGTACTTCAGGGCCGCGGCATTCTTGTTGGACATCTCGAACAGGCGGTACTTCCTTGCTTCCTGGATTGACAGCCTGCCATCGTGGTTGAGATCGGCCGCGTTGAAGCGCTTCTCTCCGAGTTTATTCTTCTCGAAGTCGCTGCTTGCCGCCCTGGCCTCGTCGAGGCTGACGTAACCGTCACGGTTGGTGTCTGCCTGTTCATAGAGGTCCTTGGTGTAGCGGTCTTTGTACTTTTCCTTTGCGGTAGTGCCCTGATTATCCTGCGAGGCGACTGTCCCCTGTTCGGTGACGGTTTCGCCGTTTGTCTGGCCGGTGTTGCCGAGACCCTTACGTTCCTTGTACTTCAGGGCCGCGGCATTCTTGTTGGACATCTCGAACAGGCGGTACTTCCTTGCTTCCTGGATTGACAGCCTGCCATCGTGGTTGAGATCGGCCGCGTTGAAGCGCTTCTCTCCGAGTTTATTCTTCTCGAAGTCGCTGCTTGCCGCCCTGGCCTCGTCGAGGCTGACGTAACCGTCACGGTTGGTGTCTGCCTGTTCATAGAGGTCCTTGGTGTAGCGGTCTTTGTACTTTTCCTTTGCGGTAGTGCCCTGATTATCCTGGGCAAGCAGTGAATTGGATCCGATTGCTGTAAACAATATGCCGAGGGCGATTGTTAGGACTCTCTTTCTCATCTTTACCTCCTTACGGAATATGCTTAGTATCCCGTCCAGTTGTGTGATCAATATTGCTACATTTCAGGTTTCCAATTGTTCCATGAAATCTCCTGGGTCCCAGGAAATTCGATCGGCCGATCAATCGCCTCGTGAGGTAAATTTTCGGGACCGCCCATAGTGAAAGCAACCTGTGTGCCATGGATAAATCCAGGGGAAATCATCGTGATACTATAGTCTACAACTGTAAATAATACAAGTGGTTGCATGGTGTCTATCCGATTTACCGGGGGCTCGGAAACGCGGGTATCGGTTGGGAGGAGGTGTGGACTATTGAGGATTGTTGTACTCATATTTAGACACCTTATCGTGTGTGATCGATCACGCATACAGCATGTTGACAAGATTTCCAGATTTCTCTATTATTATCACGTTATCACGGATGAGGAGTTACGGTCGGACCGCCAGTGCGGTGGAGCGATCGTGGGAAACCGTGGCTCCCTGAGCGTGTAGAAGCCGGTCGAAGGTGAGGGGACAGGGGAAGAGGGACCACTATAAACGATCCAAACGGCGGTGTAGCTCAGTGGTTAGAGCAGAGGAATCATAATCCTTGTGTCCGGGGTTCAAATCCCTGCACCGCTACCATGAGGAGAGGGGGATGCGTTGACAACTTGAATCGACGTGTCCCCTTTTCTTATACATTCTACTTGTTCATTCCAGGCCGGTTGTCACTAATAATGAGATATCGAGGACTGCCAGTTCTAGTGCTCAGTTTCATAAGTTCCCGTTAGTCAGGCGACTTGGAGGACTGAGCACTCCGCGTAGTTCACAGCAGAACATGTGTTAAGTAACTTCCGGGACACCAAATCAGTCTTATTATAGGGGCCTGACATGGAGACGTTGACCCGGCGAATCCAGCGCGAGATCGAGGAGAAGTTCCTGGTCGGACCGGGTGAGATTGTGCTGGTCGCTTGTTCCGGGGGTGTCGATTCGATGGTACTACTCGACGTAATGAACCGTATCAGTGGACCTGTGGGTTTTCGAGTGGTTGCTGCTCATCTCGACCATGGGCTGAGGGGCCTGGAGGGGAAGAAAGATCAAAGGCTGGTCTGTGATTTTTGCAGAGTAAACCGTATTCCTTTCTTGGGAGGAGAGGCAGATGTGTCTCAATCCGCTGGTAGGGGGGGCGTCTCCCTGCAGGAGGCGGCCAGAAAGATCCGTTACGCCTTCCTCCGGGAATCGCTTGATAAGATCGGTGGAGACAAGATTGCGACTGCACACCATGCCGATGACCAAGTGGAGACCCTATTGATGCGCTTGTTGAGAGGTACCGGTCCCCGGGGCCTGCGAGGGATACCGGTCCTTGGAGAGGGTGTATACGTTCGCCCTTTATTGCCGGTATGGAAGTCGGATATCAGGGATTATGCAGAGGAAATGGCCGTGCCGTACCGTGAGGACCCCGGGAACATGGGCCTTCAATACCATCGTAACAGGATCAGGAACGTCCTCATCGGTGAATTGGAGGAGTATAATCCTCGGGTGAAGAGTGCGTTGTTCAGGCTGTCGAAGTGGATCACGGAAGAGGGGGAGGTGGTCGATTCCATTGTGGACGAGGCGCTTGAATCCGTAGGGTTCACGAGGCAAGGTGACGAGGTGATAATTGACAGGGACCGGTTGCTCGAACAGCCGCCGTATGTCATCAAGGAGATCATCAGGAGAGGTGTGATAGACCTCGGTGAGGATTACGGCCCTGGCAGCGCGATACTTGAGCGGGCGCTCCGATTCGTGAGGTGCTCAGTTAATGGGCATCGCATGGACATTTCGGGATCTTTGCTGCTCGGCAGGGACTTCGATGGTATTTACCTCCAGCACAGGGTCGGTAGTAACGGGTTCAACTTTGAAGGTGCCGTAAGGCTCCCGATTGAGCCTGTCTGGAGTTCAAGGCTCGTATTGGGCAGATCAACTTTCAGGATTGAAGTCGATATTATAAATAATGCGCGTTCTCGGGATCTAAAGGGTTCACCTTCCCGTGAGTGTTTCGATCTGAACGGTCTTGAGCCTCCCCTGTACATTCACCCATGGCAAGAGGGTGATTATCTCGAACCCGTGGGGATGAAGGGGCGAAAGAAGGTCTCGGACATACTGTCCGAGCGGAAGATCCCCTCGAGGGTCAGGAGTGAGGTGCTGATTTTGGAGGACCATAGGTCCGTGCTTTGGGTTGTGGGCGTCAGGCGCGGCCGCCGGGCCGCGGTTTCAGTGGAGACTGAGACGGCCGTTTCGATTTCCATTGAAAGAGAGTTGAGCGGGGAGGCCTGAAACTTGCCTATGGATCGTGTCGAGAAGATATTGTTGACGGCGCAAGAGATCAGGGCGCGCGTTCTGGAACTGGGGAAGGAAATCAGCAATGATTATCGAGGGCGGGACCTTGTGATCGTGGGTATCCTGAAGGGCGCGGTGGTGTTTCTCTCTGACCTGCTGAGAAATATTCATATTCCAATGGCCCTGGACATTATGTGCGTGGAGACATACCACTCAAAAAGGCCCTTGTCCGAGGGAAGCAGGATCCTTTATGGGGGGGGAGGTGGATACACGGGTAAAGATGTCCTGGTTGTTGAGGACATCATTGACACCGGTTTGACACTGCGCTATATTATTGAAAAACTGCGGGCTTGTTCGCCTAACACCTTGGAAATCTGTACTTTGCTGCAAAAGAACATCCCGGAAAATAATAATATTAATGTAAAATATTTCGGTTTCAGTATCCCGCAGGTCTTTGTAGTCGGTTATGGAATGGACTATCGCGGGAGGTATCGCAACCTGCCAGATATTCGCATCTACAGTCAAGAGGGTGAGGCAGGCTCGTTGACCAGCCGGGGAGAGATCAAGCCTGGTCCCCCTGAGCCGGGTGATTCGCGCCGGGCACAGCATTGATATAATAATGGTATGGACCGCGTTCAGGCTTCCTGTTGTTACGGACCCGTTGGATGGGGTTTGGTTTCCAGTAATGCCTGAGAGTTAGTTTATTGACTTCATGATCTTGGCGCCGGTCGCCGTTAGAAGGGCTGGAGGAAATGACTGAGAAGAAAAAGGGGAAGGGCAAGTCCAGGAATCACTTCCAGGGTGGAAAACTCCCAATGCCGAAGGGCCCTAAGTTTACAAGCGTATCCAAGACGCTGGCCTTCTGGATCTTGCTTCTCCTCTTGCCCCTGACGATATATAATTTTCTCAATATCAACCGCGAGGAAACCGTAAGTATTGATTATACCGATTTCAAGCGGGAACTCCAGAATGGCAACATCGCTTCGGTTGTCATAGTGGAGAAGGAGATCTCGGGGCAGCTCAACGAGCCCAGCACATTGAACCGCGAGGGGCTCAAGGTGAAATATACCAAGTTCCGAACCTATATCCCCTTCGAGGATCCCAACCTGGTGACTGCGCTCGAGGAGAAAGGGGTGAGCATTTCTTCACACCCGGAGAAGGGCAAGTGGTGGGTCCAGGTCCTGAGTTGGCTTCCATGGGTCTTTTTGATCGGACTGTGGATATTTTTCCTGAGACAGATGCAGGGGGGCGGCAGCAAGGCCTTCTCCTTCGGCAAGAGCAAGGCGAAACTCCTTAGGGGAGATATGCCCAAGGTCACCTTTGGCGAAGTGGCGGGGTGTGACGAGGCAAAGGAAGAGCTGCAGGAGATCATCGAGTTCCTGAGGGATCCGGCGAGATTTCAGAGCCTTGGAGGGAGGATCCCCAAGGGCGCGCTGCTACT
This sequence comes from uncultured Gemmatimonadota bacterium, assembly GCA_964573995.1. Classification (GTDB taxonomy): domain Bacteria; phylum Gemmatimonadota; class CAZMKB01; order CAZMKB01; family CAZNLH01; genus CAZNLH01. The sequence goes on along the minus strand of CAZNLH010000003.1, from coordinate 55,085 downwards.
TGGACCGCCGGGCACCGGGAAGACGCTCCTTGCCCGTGCGGTGGCCGGCGAGGCTGAGGTGCCGTTTTTCAGCATGAGCGGATCGGATTTCGTAGAGATGTTCGTGGGCGTCGGCGCGTCGAGGGTCAGGGACCTGTTCGAGCAGGGTAAGGCCAACGCGCCCTGTATCATTTTCATAGACGAGATCGACGCCGTGGGGAGATACAGGGGCGCGGGGCTCGGTGGGGGGCACGATGAGCGTGAGCAGACCCTGAACCAGTTGCTGGTTGAAATGGATGGTTTTGAATCGAACGAGGGAGTGATACTCCTCGCCGCCACCAACCGCCCCGACGTGCTGGATCCCGCCCTGTTGCGGCCTGGAAGGTTTGATCGCCAGATCGTTGTCGATCGCCCCGATGTCAAGGGAAGGGAGGGGATCCTCAAGGTTCACACGAAGAATATCCCCCTGGCTGACAACGTCGACCTGGAGATCCTCGCCAAGAGTTCTCCCGGCCTCTCGGGTGCCGACCTGGCGAATATAGTCAATGAGGCCGCATTACTGGCAGCCCGAAAGAAGCGGAAGAAGGTGAAGATGGAGGACTTCGAGGAGGCCAAGGACAAGGTGATGATTGGAGCCGAGAGGAAGAGCCTCGTTATCAGCGAACAGGAGAAACGTTCCATCGCCTACCATGAGTCGGGCCATACATTGACTCGAAAACTCATGCCGGATGCCGACCCGGTTCACAAGGTTACCATTATACCACGGGGGCGGTCACTTGGTGTGACGCAGTTTTTACCCGTCGATGACAAGCACATTTACTCGAAGCAGTGGTGCAAGAATACTCTTATAGCCCTCCTGGGGGGCAGAGCGGCCGAGGAGGTCGCCCTTGGAGAGTTTACGACCGGGGCTGGAAATGATCTCGAACGAGCCACTGAACTGGCGAGGAGGATGGTCTCGAACTGGGGTATGAGCAGGAAATTGGGCCCTGTCACCTTCGGCAAGAAGGAAGAACTCATCTTCCTTGGAAGGGACCTGTCGCAACAGGCGAATTACAGTGAAGAGACGGCGAAGACTATAGATGCAGAGATGCGGCGAATTATTGACGAGGCCTATCACAAGGCGCTTGGTCTCATCAAGAACAACAGGGAGAGCCTCGACCGGTTGGCTGAGGCCTTGCTGGAGAGGGAAAGCCTCGAAGGAGACGAATTGGACCTCATCATCCAGGGGAAGAAACTTCAGCCCCTGGAGGGGGAGGAAAAGATCTCAAAGGGAGACCAGCCCCCCGGGGTGGATGATGACAAAGCAATAAAGGACGCCGGATCGAGGGGTGATGGAACAGGGACGCCCATCCAATCTACTGACAATGCTCCACCTGTAAAGCCGACCTTGAAGAAATCATGATACGACAAGATGCCGTTATCGGTACCTTGACCAGGAGACATTCCAGGGTTCGCTCACCTGACTGGAAGACTTCCAGGCGGGTCATTAATATCGGGGGAGGACCCATCCTGATGGGGATCCTCAATGTGACTCCCGATTCCTTTTATGACGGTGGCCGATACCTTAGTCCCCAGCAGGCGCTGGAAAGGGCCGAGCGCATGGTGGGGGAGGGGGTCGATATCATCGACATCGGTGGGGAGTCAACACGGCCTTTTTCCACGCCGGTTGATGAGAGGGAAGAGATAAGGCGTATCCTACCAGTTGTAAGGCGCCTCGCGGGGAGATTGGAGGTGCCGTTGTCGGTGGACACCTACAAGGCAGGTGTGGCTCGGGCAGCCCTTGAAGAGGGTGTCGAGATCATCAACGATATAAGCGGATTGACCTTCGACCCTGCAATGGCGGATGTGGCGGCCCAGCATGATGCCGGCCTCATCCTGATGCACATTCGTGGTGTGCCCGGGAACATGCAGGAGAATCCCGTGTATGATGACCTTCTTGCCGAGGTCGATCGATTCCTCCAGGCCTCGATGAATCATGCAGTAAATGCCGGGGTTTCCAGGGAGCGGATTGTGCTTGATCCAGGCATAGGCTTCGGCAAGGGGCTGGAAGACAACTACGCGCTTATCCGGGCTATAGCTTATTTTCGCAGGCACGGGCAGCCCGTTCTGGTAGGCCCATCGCGTAAGTCTTTTATATACAAGGTGTTGGACTGTACACCTGAGGATGCGCTCGAGGGGACGATCAGCGCCGTTATATTCTGCTACCTATACGGGGCGGATATAATAAGGGTCCATGATGTAGGGCCGATGCGCAGGGCATTGGCCATCGCCGGTCGTTTTGTCGGTGAGGGTGCCGGATAATGACGATGAGTTTCCTGCGGCCCGGCCCCTTGGATGTTATCGATATCTTGATCGCCTCCTATATAATCTATCGAATCCTCCTCCTCTTCCAGGGGACACGCGCCGCACAGATGCTGTTCGGGCTCCTGCTCCTGCTATTGACGGGGATAGTCGCACAGTGGTTTCACCTGAATGCCCTGCAGACGATGATATCTGGATTGGAGGCTGTATGGGTCATAGGCTTTATCATCGTCTTTCAGCCTGAACTGCGGAGGGCCCTCGCTGAGTTAGGGAAGACAAGGCTCTTCAGGTTCCTGGTGGAAGAGGAAGAAGAGGCGGAGTTTGTGGAGGAAATAGAGGATACGGCAATCAAGTTGTCCACGTCAAAATTGGGCGGCCTGATAGCAATAGAACGAGAAGTCAGCCTCAAGGGCTTCCTGGAAGGAGGGACAAGGATCGAGGCGAAGGTGTCTTCAGAACTCCTGACCACGATATTCAGCCCCTATACCCCACTCCACGATGGTGCAGTCATTATTCGTAAAAACCTGATTGTCGCGGCCGGTTGCATACTTCCACTTACTCAGAACCCGCTCCTCGACAGGAATCTCGGGACGAGGCACAGGGCGGCTGTAGGCCTGACCGAGGAGACCGACGCAGTTGTTGTCGTGGTTTCGGAGGAGAGCCGATCGATCTCGCTGGCCGTCGGCGGCAACCTTGAAAGAGATCTGGAGCCGGCACGGTTGCGTGATCGTCTTTACAAACTCACGATAAAGGGGAGGAGACCACAGGCATGAACAACGGTAAGGGAGGTGGAAACAGTGTGATAGTGCCTTCCATTGTCGTGGCCTGCCTGGTCTTTGTCTTCCATCTCCTCGTCTATATCCTCACGATGGCACCGTCCGTTACGTTCTGGGATGCGGGGGAGTTTATAGCCACCTCCCACATCCTGGGTATACCTCATCCGCCCGGAACGCCGCTCTTCGTCCTGTTGGGCAGGGTGTGGAGCACGTTGTTGCCCTTCTGGTCGGTGGCATTCAGGATGAATCTCTCCGCCGCAATCATAGGGTCGTTCTCCGCCGTGTTCATCTACCTCATCGTTACGAGGGTGCTCCGGGAGTGGGTCGACGGCAAGGGGGATAGGTTCGCACGAATCGTTGTCCATGGCGGTGGCGTCAGTGCCGCAGTGGCAACTTCCTTCCTGTTTACCGTCTGGGACAATTGCACCGAGACCGAGGTCTACGGCCTCGCTCAGTTGACGATCCTGATCTTCACGTGGCTCTGCCTCCGTTGGCGCGACAACCTCGCGCGGGAAAGGCGAACCAACCTAATTGTATTGATGGGATTCATGGCGGGCCTTTCAGTGGGCAACCACCTGATGGCCTTGCTGGTAGGACCATCGGTCATACTCTTCATCCTGTTGGTGGACAGGCAGACGCTGCTAAATTCCAGGACCTTGCCGGCCGTGCTCCTATTCTTTCTCATCGGCCTCTCGGTTCACCTCTATCTCCCCATCCGCGCCTCGCTCAACCCTGCTATCAACGAGGCCGACCCGGTTAACTGGCAGGCGTTCTGGGACGTATTGACACGGAAACAGTATGGATCCCGGGGGATCATGACCAGGACCGCGGACTTCTTCCAGTACCAGATACCGCTGTATTTTATCTACTTCAACGACCAGTTCGGCAATCACTGGCTGACGGTGCCCTTTGGCCTCTTGGGGTTGTGGGGGATTTGGGAGCACTTCAGGAGAGACCGGAAGAGTTTCTATTTCATGGCGCTCCTCTTTATGCTGACGAGCCTCGGGCTTGTAGTTTACCTGAATTTTGCCATAGGACACACGCAGGCGCTGGACAAGGTTCCTGACCCGAAGCTCCACGAGGTGAGAGAGAGGGATTATTTCTTCCTTATCTCCTTTATGGTCTTCGGGATATGGATAGGAATGGGGCTGGCGTCCCTTTTCAATAGATTGAGAGGTAGACTCTCCCGCCAATCCTTGGAGAAGGGCGCCCTCGTTTACGGATTGGCGTTTCTCTGCTTTTCTCCTGCATTTCTCCCGATGATACTGAACTATCATCGTTCCGATCGTTCTGGCAATTACATAGCCTATGACTATGCGTACAATATCCTGCAATCGGTCGAGCCATACGGTGTTATCTTTACCAACGGGGACAATGACACCTTTCCTCTTTGGTTCCTGCAGGAGGTGGTCGGGCTCCGGCAGGATGTGACCATCGCCAACCTCAGCCTCCTGAATACGCCCTGGTATATCAAGCAGATTCGGGACAGGCACATCCCACGCCCGGAAGAACTGTCTCAAGAGACCCGGGATTTTCTCGAAGGGGAGGGATACAACCTCGAGGATTGTTACCCGACCGGGCCAGTGATAAGGTTGACCGATGCTGACGTAGACCTGTTGATACCACACAGGATTGGAAGGAAATACCACTTTTCCGCCGGAAAATTGTCCAAGGATTATCCGAGGGGGAAGATATTTTACGTAAAGGACCTCATGATCCTCCACATGATAGAGGCCAACAACTGGAAGCGTCCAATCTACTTCGCAGTAACCGTCTCGGATGACAACAAGGTGGATCTCTACGATCACCTGGTAATGGAGGGACTGGTTTATCGCATCCACGAGGAGCCGTCCGATTCGCTTATACATGGACACCCTGAGATCGCCTATATCCCCGAGACAAAGACGTACATCAACGTGGATAGGTCAAAGCACCTCCTGGACGATGTCTATCAGTACCGGAGCGTGTTCGATGAAGGGGTCTACAAGACGCCGAATACCAGGAAGTTACTCAACAACTACGCGGTGGCCTATAGTTATCTCGGGCGCGCTTTTATTGAAAGGAATGACCTGAAGTCCGCAGAGGCCTTGTACACGAATGCCTACCATTTTGCCTCCAACAACAGGAGATTTCTATACCTTCTTGCCTCGCTCTATGCACAGGGCGGTGACGGCGCAAAGGCGGACAGCCTGTTCCAGCAGTTCGCGGACGAGAAACCGGTTGATCCCGCCTACCTTTATCAGATGGCTGCCTTCATGATCAGGGGCGGCGACTCATCGTGGGCGAGTCGATACCTGCAAGAGACTATAAGCCTCAGCCCGGACCTGAAGAGGCCATACCAGTTGCTGGACAGGATATACATGGGACAGGGAGAGGTGGATAAGGCCGCGGAGATCCGCAAGGAATGGCAGGCGAGGCACCCCGGTGACAAGTTGAAATAGGGGGTTGCAAGGTGAATCGCCGCGCCCTGCGGCGAGTAAACTCGGGGGGACAGTCGTTACCGCCCCATCTTTGCCATGGGTCGGTTGCTCACTTGATCGATATTGTGGAAAACTGTCGGCAGGGTGAATGAGAACCGGCTCCCTTTATGGGGCCTGCTCTTTGACCAGATCTGTCCACCCTGCAATTCGACGAGGCGCTTTGCGATGAACAGGCCGAGACCCACTCCATCAGCCTCGCCCGTCGCCTTTCCCCTTCCGCGCTGAAATTCTTCAAAGATGTGGGGGAGTTCGTTCCTGTCGATCCCAATCCCGTTATCGATCACTGTTATCTTGAGGAACTGGGAGACGGATGTGCCTTCACTCCCCTCTTTTCTCCTGAAAGGGGCGACCTCCACGGCGATCTTCCCATGGGCGGGGGTGTATTTAACGGCATTGGTCAGGAGATTCAGCAGGACCTGCTTGGTCCGTTGATAATCTGCATAGGGCCTTGGAAACTCGGCGGGTGTACGGAGAACGGCGCGTATGCCCTTCTCGGCCAGCATTCTCGACAGAGTTGTCAAGACCTCGAATATGCACTCCTTGAGGTCGAAACTCTCAGGCGTTAGTGACGTTTCCTGTATTTCGAGGCGGCTCCATTCCATGGAATTACGAATGATTTCCATTAGGTAACGTGCGTTACTGAGGATCCTGCTCGCGTGTTCTCGTATCTCGGTATTCTTTTGGTCTCCTGATTCATCTATACTCTCGATTAGGTCGTCCGCATATCCGATAATGGAGGTGAGAGGGGTATGCAGTTCGTGAGACAGCGTGGTGAGGATTTTCAGCCTGTCATCACGATCCCGATGGGGATCTTCGCCGGGGAGTGTAGTTCTAAGGTTGTCTTTCCCGTTGCGGCTGAAGGCCAAACTGAGTTGGAAGAGCGAGTAATCAAAGAGGGTGTCGATCGTCCGGTTCAGGTATTTTACTTCAAGAGGCTTGCAGTAAAGGCGTTCTGTGGCGAATCTATGGATGATCTGTTTCAGGTTCAACAGAGATTCCACCAGGTCTGGCAACCTGAGGCCGAGTTCCTGCGTCTTTCCGATCCACCTGGAGAGCCTCTTCCCGGGACCATCGTCGGCGCCCGTTTCACATTCCTGGATGCAGAGTGAAAGAAAGGAAGAGATCACACCGGCGAGCGGGCTGTCTTCATTGTCATTATATTTCTGAGTGGGATCTATCGATTGATATTTCGGAACCTCACCGGACCATGGGTGCGGATCACCAGGGCGGCGAAGTTGGAGTTGTCTACACTCCATTAATATCTCATCTCGATGACGATAAAGGAAATCGATATAATTCTCTCTCAGCCTGTCTTTTGATTCAAGCATCACGCGTTCCATTTGTCTCAGGCCCCCTCTCCTTACGATGGCATCTGATCGCAATTCACAGGCCAACCTAAGGCCGGAGTATGTGGGTCGAGGGGATCCGATTAGATGGAACTGTGAGGTGCATGGAACCCTTTGTGTCGGGCTGGGTTAGGTGGCACAAGGATATTTATGAGCGCTTTACGAGGCTCGTCCTCAAATAGTCTTCCGGTACCGTGCAGGGCCACTCAATATGCAACGCGGAGCGATGTCATGCACTTTTTGCGGACTCCTTGACAGTGTCTGACGGTGGAGTTATACTAACCTGCAATGAGAGAGGGACAAACCTCCAGTGGAGGCAATGGATCAGGTATACGGAGGGCGGCCATACCGAAGATGCTGAAGACTTGGTCGCCGCCCGTTTTATGGTCGATTACAATATATTATTTTTCTTCCCTTCCCGGTTCGGCGATTCATCTGCCACCCATCGAGTCCATAGACAAGGTAATCCATATCCTCGTATTCGCAGTGCTGAACCTCCTGGTTCAGAGGGGATGTGGTAAGACGGGAGGAGGAAAGAGGGCTTTTAGGTGGGGGGTGTTATATTCTGTGGCGTACGGGCTGGTCGATGAAATTCACCAGTATTTCGTGCCCGGCAGGTTTGCCGATCCGTTTGACTTTGCGGCCGATGTCCTTGGTGTCGTGTTGAGTTCATGGATATACCTGAGGTATCTTAAGACAGCGAAGAGGGGCCTGAGAGATGCCAAGATTTAGTTCACCGAGGGGGACCCATGATGTATTGCCGGAGGAGGCGGCGAAGTGGCAGTGGATATGCGGCGCAGCCAGGGATGTACTGAGGCGATATGGATATCGTGAGATTCGTACTCCGCTGATCGAGGATGCTGGCCTGTTCTTGAGAGGGGTCGGCGAGGCCACCGACATAGTCGTCAAGGAGATGTATATCTTCAAGGACCGAAAGGGCAGGTCGCTTGCGTTGAGGCCTGAAGGGACAGCGTCCGTTGCCCGGGCCTATATCCAGCACCACCTTGAGGCGGAGCGGGAGATTCAGAAACTCTACTATCTCGGTCCGATGTTCCGTTACGATCGTCCTCAGGCAGGCAGGAACCGGCAGTTCTTCCAGATAGGTTCCGAGGCCATCGGGAGTGCTTCACCACTTCTCGACCTTGAAACAATCATGCTCTGGCGGGATATTTTCACTCGTCTTGGTCTCTCGGAGGTCTCAATTGCGCTCAACAGCGTAGGGTGCAGGTCATGCAGGCCCATGTACCAGGAGGCCATCCGGGATGCGCTGGCCGATGTGAAGGATGGCCTCTGCACGGATTGCCAGGGTCGTTACCTGCACAATCCCTTGAGGATCCTCGACTGCAAGGTGGCGGGGTGTCGTGAACTGCGCGAGGTGGTGCCCTCGATCATGACCTTCCTCTGCGAGGGGTGCCGTAGGCATCACGAGACCGTCAGGGAGAAGTTGGGTGAGTGGGGGTGTGACTTTATCGATGATCCGCACCTCGTGCGCGGGCTCGATTATTACACGAAGACCGCATTCGAGGTAGTACACGGTGGCCTTGGGAGTCAGAACAGCCTTGGCGGTGGCGGACGGTACGATGACCTGGTGGCCGTGTTGGATGGGGGGGATGTGCCGGCGGTAGGATTCTCCGCAGGCCTCGAGAGGATCGTCATCGCCATGGATGAAGAGGGCGTCAGCCGAGGTGAAGTGCAGGCAGGGGAGGGCACCCCTGATTATTTCCTCGTCTACACGGACGAACGGTCGAAGGAAGAGGCCTTGCGAACATTGTTTCAACTGAGGCGCTCGTTTAGGGTCGACATAGACTATACGGGGAGGAGTCTCAAGGGGCAGTTCCGGCAGGCCCACCGGCTCGGCGCCCGCAGGGTCCTGATCTTCGGGCCGGACGAGTTGAGGAGAGGGTGTGTCCGTATGAGAGACATGGCTGGGGGAAAGGAAGAAGAGATTCGCCTTGACGATCTCACTGACGCTTTAGAAGAGGATGGGGTATCGTGAAGGATGCGAGGGTGTAATGGGTGCCTTTGAAACGGGATTTCGTGATTGCACGTGCGGAGAATTGAGGGGTGGAGATAAGGGGCGTGAAGTCAAGTTATGCGGGTGGGTCGGCCGCAGGCGGGATCACGGCGGGTTGATATTCCTCGATCTCAGGGACAGGTATGGCATTACGCAGATCGTGGTCGATCCATCGCTGGAGTGCGGTGCGGGTAGTAAGGCCCGGGCGATCCGCCTGGAGTATGTAATCCAGGTCGAGGGCGAAGTCAGGGAAAGGCCTGATGGAATGGTCAACAGCACGATGAAAACAGGCGAGATAGAGGTGTTGGCCAGGAGCGTGAAACTGTTGTCCAGGTCCTCTCCCACGCCCTTCCAGATTGAAGGCCCGATCGAGGCTTCGGAGGATATCCGTCTTGCATACAGGTATCTCGACCTGAGGCGAGAGGATTTGCAGAGAAATCTCGAGTTGAAGAGTCGACTGATGCAGGTGGCTCGCGGCCTCCTTGTCTCGAAAGGATTTATAGAGATCGAAACCCCCATCCTGACGCGAAGGACCCCGGAAGGCGCCCGCGACTACCTCGTCCCTTCCAGGATCCACCCGGGAAAGTTCTATGCCATGCCTCAATCGCCCCAGTTGTACAAGCAACTCCTCATGTTCGCTGGCATGGATCGTTACTTCCAACTCGCCAGGTGCTTCAGGGACGAGGACCTGAGGGCGGATCGACAGCCTGAGTTTACACAGATCGATATCGAGATGTCGTTTGTCGACGAAGAGGATGTACTGGCATTGACCGAGGACCTGTTTTGCGAACTTTATCGCCGTCTGATGGATGTTGAGATTGCCCGTCCATTTCGCCGGATTACCTATGCCGAGGCGATGGAACGATATGGCACCGATAGGCCCGACATGCGGTTTTCGATGGAGGTGGTAGACTTTTCTCGTTGTTTCACGGGGACCGCTTTCCGCGTATTCCGTTCGGCAATCGAATCAGGGGGAAGGATCAGGGGGCTCGTCGTTAAGGGTGGGGGCAAGGCCAGCAGGAGGGAACTCGAGGAGTATGAGGCGTGTGCAAGGAAAGGTGGCGCTCGCGGGCTGGTTTGGCTTAGATCCAAGGAGGGCGAGTGGTCGAGCAGCGCGGGCTCACACCTCTGTGAAGATGAACTCCGTTCGGCATACGAGACGGCGAAAGCCCGCTCGGATGGAGACCTGATCCTCCTCGTCGCTGGCCCCGATCGTATCACCTCGCCCGCCCTCGACGAATTGAGGAGATTCGTGGGTGGGAGGATGAAATTGCTTGATATGGATAGGCTGGAGTTCACCTGGATTGTTGACCCGCCGCTCTTTGAGATTACCGGGGAAGACGGCTCTATGGGATCCGTTCATCATCCCTTCACATCGCCACGGGAGGATGATTTGGAAGCCCTTGACACGGAACCCCTCGCCGCACGGGCAAGGGCCTATGACATTGTGTTGAACGGGGTGGAACTCGGGGGAGGAAGTATCCGGATAAGCGATCGCGAGGTTCAGGAGGTAGTTTTCAGGGCGCTCGGCCTGGGAGAAGGAGAGTACCGGGAGCAATTCGGGTTCATGCTCGAGGCCCTGAATTATGGTGTTCCACCACATGGAGGAATCGCCCTGGGCCTCGACAGGATCGCAATGATGGTCGCCGGGGCTGCGAGCCTGAGAGAGGTTGTTGCTTTCCCCAAGACAACTACGGCGCAAGGACTCATGGAAGGATCGCCCTCCTTTGTAGGAGATGAGGAACTACGCGAGTTACATATAAAAAAACTTGACAACGGAGAGGATTTATCATAATATAAGTTGTTTATCGGAAGGGCGTTTCATACGTTAGAAATCAAGTTGGAAGAGATATAAGCCCTGGCCTCCATTACCGCCTGCCATGGCGGTGATGGGGAGAGGGCCTTTTCTGTATCGTATCGGAGTGATACACGGATAGGATCGCGTGAGAAAAAAGGAGAAATGTGTGAAAAGCGCCGGACGCGGAGGACCATCTTCCCTTGAAAGGCGAATTTCCCTGGAAGGAGTGGACCAGTTGCTCCTGCTGGGCCTCAAGGATCGTAACTTGCGAGTAATCGAGGCGTTGACCGGTTGCAGACTCTTCCTGAGGGATGGCGACCTCAAACTCGTCGGGCGAGATAGTGAGGCGGTCGAACGGGGCGCCGCTCTGTGCAGCCGCTTGATCGACATGATCCAACGTCGGGAAGAGTTCGATCCCACCGATATCAAGAGGATTTTCACTGAGATACGTAAGGGGGATCTCGAGGCGGGGTTGCGGCGTTTGAGCACTACGATATATCTTCCCGGCAAGAAGAAGTCGATTCATCCGCGAAGTAAGGGGCAGGAGAGGTACATAGAGGCAATCACACGTTACGACATCGTGGTTAGCATCGGCCCCGCCGGAACGGGCAAGACATATCTGGCCGTGGCAATGGCGATCGATTCCCTCCACAAGAAGAAGGTGAAAAGGATTATTCTTGCCAGGCCGGCCGTGGAGGCCGGAGAAAACCTTGGATTTCTGCCGGGTGACTTACAGGAGAAGGTCGATCCTTATCTTCGCCCGCTCCATGACGCCCTGCAGGACATGCTTCCAATGGAAAAGGTTCAGAGGGCAATCGATTCGCGAGTGATAGAAATTGCGCCGCTGGCGTACATGCGAGGCCGGACCCTGAACGAGGCGTTCGTCATACTTGATGAGGCACAGAACACGACTTCGCTCCAGATGAAGATGTTTCTCACGAGGCTCGGGCTTAATTCGCGGGCGGTCATTACGGGTGATAAGACACAGATAGACCTCGTCCGCCCCGAGGAGTCGGGCCTGTTGGAGATAGAGGAAATCCTGAAGGAAATCGACGGGATCGAGTTCGTCTACTTCAACGAACGGGACGTTGTGCGTCATCCCCTTGTTCAAGAGATAATCAAGGCGTATGAATCCAAGGTGAAGAAGTGATTCTTGCCTGCCGCACCGTTGCCTGATTCTACCCGTTGCGAGCATTAGAATCTCGGTGTAATGGAAGGAGATAAATCCATAGGATGAAACCAAGGACTGTTCGCCGAATAAGGAGACTCTGGAGGAGGAGGAAGGCCTCGCGATTCTCCAAGGGCGCTGACCCCGGTGAGGTGGAGGGCAAGGGGGGATTTGGGGTCTGGCTGCGGAGCCATGGCCTCCGGATACTGCTGGTTATTCTCCTGGCGATTACGATCAGGCTCCTCTTCCCTGTTGCCTCGACGCCTGAATTCCCGGAGTTTGAAGTGGGCATGGTCGCGCCCAAGGACGTGGTGTCTCCCTTTTCGTACAATGTATATAAGAGCCCCGAGGAATTGGCGTCGGAGAAGGAAAAGCAGGCGGGTACCGTCCTGCCAGTGCTGGAATTCATTCCAGATGTCCTCGACAGTGCATTGGCACGCGTCGACCGGTTCTTCCAGCAACTCGACCAGCGGATCACCGACGCCGGCCTTGGGGAAGGCCAATCGAACGGGAAACAATCCCCTGCCGGACTGACCCAGGAAGAAATAGGGCAACGTGAGGCGGAACTGATCGCCTGGTTGGGCAAGGAGGGGATAGAGGTGGGCAGTGGCGAACTTCCCTACCTCCTTCAGAAGGAGAAGCAGGCCTTGCTCTCGCGGAAGGTAAAGGCGTACATCACCGCTAAACTGGAGAAGGGGGTCCTGACCGATGACTCAATGGATAAGATCAGCAGGGACATGGTGACTATCAGCAGGGAGGGTAAGGAAAAACTCCAGCGAACCGATAAACTTGTCACTCAATCACAGGCCTTTGCCCTTGCGTGGAAGGAACAGGTCGATCCCGAAGAGGCGGAGATCAGCCAGTCTATCTTCCTGGACTTGATTACGATGTACCTCAAGCCCAATATCGTGTATAACGAACTCGAGACATCGAGGCGTGTGGTCCAGGCGGAAGCGGAGGTCTCACCGATCAAGGGGCAGGTCCTGAAGGGCGAGAAGATCATCGAAAAGGGGTATCGCATAAAGGAAGAGGCGCTCGAAAAGTTCCGTGTGCTGAAGGGTGAAATACTGGCCCGTGAGCCGAGTCTTACTACAACCAACACACTCATTGCCTATATGGGCACCTTGATGGTCAACGCCTTCCTTCTCATGATATTTGGCCTATACCTACTTTTCTACCGCAGGGAACTCTACGACTCCATTTCCTCTCTCCTGGCATTTTCCCTCATATTCCTCTTGGTCATGTTCCCTGCTTCGATTATCGCGAGGATGCCAGCAATCCCCACCGTAATGATCCCCATATCTCTCGCCTCCCTCCTCATAGCGATCCTCTATGATGTAAGGGTGGCGGTGGTGGCTATTCTGGTATTGTCCATACTGCTTGGCGGACAGGAGAATTTCGGTTACGATGTGCTCTTTATTTCGCTGCTGGGCGGGATCAGCGGAGGACTCAGCATCCGTATCATCAGGAAGAGAAGGCAACTCGGTGAGAGCATACTTTATATCGCAGGAGGGTATATCCTGGCAATCCTATCGATGAACATGATTCGCCTCTCCCCCTGGATCAAGACGGTGGAAACATGTGGCTGGGGCGGTATAAATGCTGTCCTGTCGACACTCGTGGCCATGGCCCTGCTCCCCCTCTTCGAGGTCCTGTTCAATGAAACGACCGACCTGACGCTGATGGAACTGTCCGATTTCAACCATCCGCTGCTCAGGAGCCTCGTAATCCGGGCTCCTGGTACGTGGGCCCACACCATGGGGGTAAGCAACCTTGCCGAGGAAGCGGCGGAGGTGATAGGGGCCAATTCCCTGTTGACGCGCGTGGGATGTTACTATCACGACATTGGGAAGATCAAGAAGCCCGAGTACTTTATCGAAAACCAGTCTTCCGGGAACAACCCTCATGATCACTGCAGCCCGAGCATGAGCGTCATGATCATCGAGAATCACGTCAAGGAGGGGATCGAACTGGCGAAGGAGGCGAAACTTCCCCAGTGCATCATCGATTTCATCCCGGAGCACCACGGGACGACCAAGGTATCCTTCTTCTATGAAAAGGCGAGGGGAGAAGAGGAAAATTCAGAGGTAAACGTCCACGATTACTCGTACCAGGGGCCGAAGCCGAGGAGCAAGGAGACAGCGATTTGTATGTTTGCCGACTCCGTGGAGTCGATGTCCAGGGTGCTGGTCGATCCCTCTCCGAGCCGGATACGAGGAATGGTAAAGAGTGCGATACAGATGAAGATCGATGCCGATCAATTGGAGACGTGCGACCTGACGTTTCGAGACGTACACTTGATTGAAGAGGCGTTTGTAAAGATCCTCCTTGCAAGGTTCCACTCCAGGATAGAATATTCCAAGGAAGAGAACAGGAGCAATGAGAAGAAGCCCCCCGTCGCTCGTAATATGCATCAACGACGTAATGTCGATGGAGCCGATGGACAGGGATAAGGCCGGTGAAATAGCGGAAGAGGTGCTCAGCCGGGAATGGGGTGGTGGCGGTGAGGTGAGCATCACGTTCGATGGTGATGAATCCCTTCGAAGGCTCAACCGGGAGTACCTGGGCCGGGATCGCCCGACGGACGTTATTGCTTTTGACCTGTCTCGAGGTGAGGATTACCTAGTAGGAGATATATATATCTCCGTCGAGCGCGCGGCGGAACAGGCCGAGGACTTCGGAGTCGCCCTCGAAGAAGAACTCTTGAGGCTTGAATTGCATGGTATCCTGCACCTGGTGGGATACGATCACGACGGGGGAGACCACCTTATGTGGGAAAGGCAGGAGTCCTGGGTACGGAAGTTCTTGGGAAGGAGAGGATCATCATGACGCTCACCCTGGGGATCCTCTTTCTTCTCTTGCTATTCCTGATGGCCCTCTCCGCCCTCTTTTCCGGGACAGAGACGGCCTTTTTCTCCCTCTCCACGTTCCAGATCTCGAAGATGGAAGAGGAGAAGGTGGCCAACGCAGGCATTGTCAGGAACCTTATGAGGAGATCGGATCAACTGCTGAACGGGATCCTCTTCGGGAACCTCATCGTCAATGTCCTCCTAACTGCAACAGCAACGCTCCTGTCTTACCTCCTCCTTGCCGGCAGGGGCTTCAATGAGACCCTGGTCTTCCTCATGGACATCCTGGGCGTCACTTTCTTGCTGCTGATCCTCGGTGAGGTTACCCCGAAGGCCTACGCCATACAGAATGCAGAACGGATCATCCCGCGACTCGCTCCTTTGATTCGATCCTGGATGTTCATTTGGAGTCCCATACTGAGGATTATAACCCTGTTCTCCAATTTTTTCGCGGGCTTGTTCCATGCGGAAGGCCCTTCCGGGGCCCACACGCCTGAAGAATTGAAGGCCCTGCTGGACATCTCCGCTGAGGGGGGGGAGTTGGAATTGGAGGCGAGGGACATGATCTCCAGCGTCTTTGACTTTGGAGAGACGAGGGTAAAGGAGATCATGGTTCCGAGGATAGACATCGTGGGGGTGGATATCGAGACGGATATAAGGGAGTTGCTCCGCCTGGTCAGGGAAACCGAATATTCTCGTATTCCCGTCTATCGGGAGAATATCGACCGTATAGTGGGGATTGTTTATGCCAAGGACCTGCTGAAGCACATCTTCCTTGACGGTGAAAATCGTGAGGACATTGAAGCGTTGCTGAAGCCCGCCTACTTTGTCCCCGAGTCGAAAAGGATCAACAACCTCCTGAAGGAATTGCAGCGGGAGCGGGTTCACATGGCGATCGTGGTGGACGAATATGGCGGGACGGCAGGTCTCGTGACCATGGAGGATATCCTCGAGGAGATCGTCGGCGAGATCCATGACGAGTACGATGCCGAGGAACAGATGTTCAAGAAACTCGATGACAATGCCTATTTGGTGGATGGAAGGCTGGATATCGACGACCTCTCGGACTTGATCGGATCCGAGATTGAAGTAGAGGGGGTGGAGACGGTCGGTGGGGTTATCTATCAGGCACTGGGAAGGATTCCCCATCAGGGTGAAGTGGTCGTTCATGGCAATGTCCGGTTCATCGTTTCAAAGGTGATCGGCAAGCGTGTGGCGAAGGTCAAGGTCATCAGGGTGGAGGGAGAGGCTCAACAACAAGAGGGGGCGGAATGACCGCGTTCCTGATCATCCTTGCCGTCCTCGGTTCCGCCTTCTTCTCGGGGTCTGAGACCGCGATGATTTCCATCAGCCGCCTGCGATTGAGGCACTGGGTAGAGAAGCATGCGCAGGGGGCCAAGTTGGCGGAGGAGTTCCTTGAGAATCCGCAGAAACTGATCAGCATGACACTGGTGGGAACCAACATCATGAACGTGACGGCCTCCGCCCTGACATCAAGATACTTCAGCCATTCGACGTCTATGGACGTCTCTTCCATCCTCTATTCGAGCGCTATGGTGTCCATGATTATCGCCACTCCGCTGTTGGTCTTCGGCGAAATGGTCCCCAAGGCCATCTTCCGGGAGCATGCCACGCGCCTCTTTCCACGGTTGAGTTTTTCCTTGAGGGGCGCATACTTTCTCCTTTATCCGCTGATCATGGTAGTGGACGGGATAAGTTCGGTAATCCTCAGGTCTCTGGGCGTCAATCTGGGACAGCGTCATTTTTTTTCGAAAGAAAACGTCGAATTCCTGTTGCGGGAGAGTGGTAAAGAGGGTGTCCTTGAGCCCGATGAAAGGGAGATTATCTCAGGTGTCTTTGCATTCGGTGAGACTGCCGTGAGGGAGGTCATGACGCCGAGGACCGAGATCGTTGCCATAGAGAGGGGGGCTGGAGTCAGGGAGATCGCCTCACTGATAGAAGAGACCGGTTTCTCCAGGATACCGATCTATGAAGGGGATCTCGACCACATCATCGGGATGGTGCATGTCTTCAACATCCTGGAATACGAGGAGGGGAGCGAGATAAAGTACCATCCGCTGGTGTTCATTCCTGAAAGCAAGCCCTGCGACGAACTCTTTTTCGAACTGAAGGCCGAGAAAAACCATATGGCGATCGTCCTGGATGAATACGGCGGAACCGCCGGGCTCGTCACCCTGGAAGACCTTGTTGAAGAACTGGTCGGCGATATCCGGGATGAGCACGATGCGAGCGTGCAGGTCCTGGCCATGGGCCATGACCGCACGCTACTCGTCGACGGGAAGACCGAGATCGAAGAAGTGGAAGCAAGCCTGGGGGTCGAGTTCGAGGATGTCCATGTCGAGACCATCGGGGGGTTCATTGTGTCCAAACTGGGCCGCATCCCGAAGAGAGGTGAGGAGTTCCGGCTGGATAACATCAAGATCGAGATAGTAGAATCCAAACCCAACCGGATCGAGAAGGTACTGCTGAAGGTATTAGAATCCGGTCAGATAGACAAGGTTGATCAGAGTGGCAGAGATCGGGAACGATAAGGGGCCTCGCTCCATCTTCAATGTTATCGGGATTCAGTTCAGAAAGGCGTTTGTTACCGGGATACTGGTCATCACCCCCCTGGCGATTACCGTATGGATCCTCTATAATCTTTTCGAGAAGATTGACGGCCTCCTCGGGGCCATTGTCACCCGGCTCCTCGGGCGATATATACCTGGCCTCGGTATGTTGCTCCTATTCTTTCTTGTCATCGGTGCAGGTATATTTGCCAGGAATTATATAGGGAGGCGCTTGATAAGATGGGGGAACCTGATTCTCTTCAGGATCCCGCTATTCAACAAGATATATATCGCCTTGAGACAGATCTTCGAGGTCTTTCTCGGGGAACGGAAGACGATATTCCAGCGTGTAGTCCTTTTTCAATATCCCAGGCCCGGCATCTATGCGATCGGGTTCGTAACCTCGGAGAGCGGGGGGGAGATCATGGCAAAGACGGAGACGAAGATGATCAATGTCTTTCTGCCGACGACCCCTAACCCGACCTCTGGATATCTCCTGTTTGTCCCCGAGGACGAACTGATCCCCCTGTCGATGTCTGTGGAGGAGGGGATCAAGATGGTGATATCGGGAGGAGCGGTTACGCCCGGTTATATCCCCCCTGGAGCCTCGCGGGCAGTGACGGGGGGGAACGCCGATGAAGTCGAGAGGAGACCTGGAACCGGTGGGGAAGAAGAGTGAACCAGCAGCATAAAGAGCGGGAAGAGACACTGGAGGAGGTCAGGAGGCTCATCGACCAGGGAGAGGCTGATACCCTAAAGAGCCTCCTTGGGGACGTCCACGAGGCGGATATCGCTGATATCTTGAGAGATGTGGAGGAAGATGACCGCTCCTTTGTTGTAAGCCTCTTGAGCCCTGAGAGGGCCTCCCAGGTCCTTAGTGAGACAGGCGATGACTTCAGGTCTGAACTGCTTGGAGAACTCGATGAGCGCCTGATCCGTAGCATCTTTCACGAGATGGCCGACGATGACGCGGCAGATATCGTCGGCGGGCTCCCGGAAGAGGAGACCAAGAGGATCCTCGGGATCATGAAACGCGAGGACCAGGAAGATGTCAAGGCCCTCCTGGAATACGACGAGGAATCGGCCGGCGGGATCATGACCTCCGAGGTGGTCTCGGTGCAGGAGGATCTCCAGGTTCGGGAGAGTATGGAGGTGATTCGTAAGCAGGCGAGGGAAGTGGAAGATTTTTTCAACGTCTTTGTCACTGACCGAAGTGGGGTCCTGAAGGGAACGGTGACCCTCAGGGACCTACTGCTGGCCGAACCCACCAGCAGGATCAACAGGATCATGGATACCAACGTGATCTCGGTCTTTCCGGATATGGACCAGGAAGAGGTCGCGAGGCTGATGGAGCGCTACAACCTCGTGGCGCTGCCCGTAATAGATGATAGCAAGCGGTTGATAGGGCGGATTACCGTTGATGATGTCCTGGAGATCATGGAGGCCGAAGTGACCGAAGACCTCCTCCGCATGGGCGGGGCTGATATAGACGAGGAGATTTATGGCGACACTCCCCATGCCGTGAGGTTCAGGCTGCCGTGGCTCCTTATCAACCTTGTCACGGCCTTCTTGGCCGCTTCCGTCGTCGGGCTTTACGCCGATACGATTCACACGGTAGTCATCCTGGCCGTCTTCATGCCTGTTATTGCAGGGATGGGGGGGAACGCCGCTACTCAGTCACTTGCAGTGACATTGAGGAGATTGACGCTCGGAGATGTTTCAACAAGTTCTAAACTCAAGATCATCAAGAAGGAACTCCTGGCGGGGGTCCTCAATGGAGTACTAATCGGGCTCCCCACCTCCTTGGTGGCCTTGGTCCTGGGGCAAAACCCGTACCTGGGCCTGGTCGTAGGCCTTGCCATGTTCCTGGAGATCGGCGCCGCTGGGCTCATAGGCGCCTTTATACCGATTACGCTGAAGGACCTCGGAATCGATCCGGCGGTAGCCTCGTCAGTCATTATCACCACCTTCACAGACCTTGTGGGTTTTTTCCTGCTCTTGGGTATAGGTACATTGCTGTTGCGTTACCTGGTATAAGCCATGGCCCCGATACGGACGGAAGCAGTTGTCCTGAGAGTGACAAATTACAGCGAGACCAGCAGAGTCTATCGCCTGTACACTCTATCGTTCGGACTGCAATCCCTGATAGGCAAGGGAATTCGACGAAGGGGGAGCAAGATGTCCGGAATCCTGGAGACCCTGAACCACGTTGAGGTGATCTATTATAAGAAGAGGATAGGGAATCTCGGCATCCTCTCTCAGGCATCCATTGTTGAGGACTTCGACCGTCTGTCGAGCGACGTCCGACGATTTTATAGGGCAGCGGCACTGGCTGAAATAGTCCTGCGGCTTGGTACGGAGGAAGAGGGAAATGAAGCGATATTCCGTCTCCTCCTCTCATCCCTTAATGCCTTCTCGAGGAGGCCGGTAGAGACCCTCGGAGACAGGTTTATATCCTACTTCTGGGGGATGATCAATCTCCTGGGTTACGCCCCTCAGGTCGATTCGTGTATCCGTTGCGGGCGATCGAACGATAGTAACGGGCCCGTCTTTCTTTCGGTCCCTGATGGAGGTACACTGTGTGTCCGGTGTGGAGGAGGTTCAGAGAGCGATACTTACCGTCTCTCAAGCAATATGCGAAGGGCCTTGAACTTCCGGAACCTCGGCCAGGTAATAGGCTTGCGCCGCGACGAAGAGATGATATCGCTGGCGCTCGCAGAGGAATATATGAATTACCACCTCCAGGACAGGCGGTCCCTTGCGTGCTGGGATATGCTTCGGACATTGTGGAACGATGTGGATGGCTCCGATGAAGGAGGGGAAGGCAAGTCAGTCGACCATGGTGAATCGGCATCGCGATCACCAGTAGATGTGAGCGGGCCATCATCTCCCGTGGATGGTGATACGAGGTAGGGTACATGAGTAGGTTGCGGCGGGAATAATGCACAACCTGATTGTTGGAACTGCCGGTCATATCGACCATGGAAAGACAGAATTGATTAAGGCGCTTACCGGCGTCGATACCGACCGTCTTAAGGATGAAAAAGAGCGGGGGATCTCTATCGATCTCGGTTTTGCGCGTTTCGCGCTGAACGACGAGAAGACCGTCCTCGGTGTCGTGGACGTCCCTGGCCATGAGGCATTCATCCGGAACATGCTGGCCGGCGTGACGGGCATCGATCTCGTCTTATTCGTGATCGCCGCGGATGAGGGGATCATGCCCCAGACCCGGGAACATCTCGATATACTGAGATACCTCGACGTGAAGCAAGGCATCCTGGTGATAACCAAGGCGGATCTTGTCGAAGAGGAATGGCTTGAACTCGTCGTGGACGAGGCCAGGGAACTCATGAGGGGGACCTTCCTCGAGGAAGCGCCAGTAGTGGTTACATCCGCCAGGACCGGAAGGGGCATGGAAGAATTGAATCAAAGGCTCGCTGAAGTTGCGGGCAAGATAGAGGCAAGGCCCGCAGAAGACCTCTTCCGGCTCCCGATAGATCGTGTGTTCACCATAAGGGGGATGGGAACCGTGGTGACCGGGACCGTATGGTCGGGCTCCATTGAAGTCGACCAGGTGGTGACGGTACATCCACCCGGCAAGCAGGCGCGGGTCAAAGGGATCCAGGTACATTCGAAAGATCGCAGCCGGGCAGTCGCGGGTATGCGGGTTGCATTGGCCTTGAGCGGGCTCTCGCGATACGAGATCGAACGCGGGGCTACAGCCTTGTGGGGGTCTGAATGGGAACCTACTATGATGGTAGACGCGTACCTGGATTACCTGCCGACTGCCGCGGGCCCCTTGAAGAACAGGACGCGTATCAGGTTCCACCTGGCAACCCAGGAAGTAATGGGGCGGGTCGTTATGCTGGAAGGGCGCGAGTTGGCCGGTGGAAAGGGTGGGTACGTCCAGTTGCGCCTTGAGAAGCCTGTGGTGGCACGAAAGGGAGACAGGTTTGTAATACGCTCCTATTCGCCCCTTGCAACCATCGGCGGCGGGAGTGTTTTGATCCCGTATGCAAGGAAGCGGAACACCATTGATCGGGGGGCCGGGGAGCACCTAAGGATCTTGCGAGCCTCGCCGCCGGAACGGGTAATGGTTTCATTGATAAGGGAAAAAGGTATGAGGGGATATCCGGCGTACAGGCTGCCGATTGATATGGGTATGGGACCGAAGTCCATAGAGACGATTCGAAGTGCGATGGAAGAGAATGGTGAGATTGTTGGTATCAAGGGGGAATTATTTCACCGCACGGCCCTGGATGAGTTGCGGCGGCGGATACTCGATGGGCTGCGCTCTTACCACGCAGAAAACCCTCTGCAACGGGGGGTGAAACGTGAGGAGTTGAGGCACAGGATCCCCGGGGTCTTCCCCGCAAGGTTGCTGGAGGTGATATTGAACGGACTGGTTGTGGAGGGGAAAGTTGACATGTCTGAGGGAGAGGTCGGGCTCTCTTCGCACAGGATAGTCTTTAGCGGGAGGCTGGACGAGATGGCGGATAGGATCCTCGCTCTTCTCTCGTCAAACCCGCTTGCGCCACCGGACGTGAAGAGGTTGTCCTCGGAGTTGGAGATCGATGCTGGCAAGGTGGCCGAGTTGTTGAGCGCCCTTCAAAGGCTGGGTAAGGTTGTAAAGTTGGATGATATGATCTGGATGACGAGCGCCGGCCTTCGGTCTGCAAGAGAGCAGGTCGAGGAATACCTCGAGAAAAACGGGAAGGCGACGGCGGGTGAGATAAGACGGGTACTTAACGTGAGCCGGAAATACGCGATCCCGATCCTTGAATACCTGGATGGGGCAGGCGTGACTTACAGAAAGGGAGATTACCGGTATCCGGCAGGGTAGTAATAGGGTAGTAATGAAGTTTCTCGGGTGGATGGGTGGGGATTGGCGGTAAGGCGTCGTGTCGTCTGGTTCTTCTAATTGTTACAGCAGCGGCTAAATCCAATAAATGATCCTTCCGCAACTTGAGCATGTCTCTACCGTTTTGCCGTCCTTTTTGCCCGTATCCTGGGCGGTGGGCAGCGCGACGAAACACCCGTAACAGATCCCGTTGATGACCGGCGCCAGGGGGCGCGTGTATTTTCGGGAAACACGCTTGTACAGGTCTTGGGTCGACTGGTTCAATTTACCTACCAGGTCTTCTATCGTCTCGCTTAAGACCTTGAGTTCCCTCTTCCGATCGATCTTGAATCCCATTTCCTGGAACTGTTCTACCGTGGTATCGTTCTCCATCTCATACCTGCGGTTTACCAGGTCCTGGATCTTGATTAGACATTCCAGTTGCTCTCCCATTTTTCCACTTGCTCCGTTTTAGTGGACCGCAGAAGGAGGCTATTTTACTTCCAGTTCCTCCATCATTGCAAGAAAGTTCTCTGGTGCTTCCACCTTCTTGAGTTTGTTGATATTCTTCCTCTCCTTGCAGTATTGGGCGACTCTTCCAAGGACCGGGAGGTAAAGGTTGGAGATCTCCAGGGGCGGGGCGATAATCAAGAAGAAGACATAAGTCGGTTTTCCATCTATCGCGTTAAAGTCGACCCCTCCCTCTTTCTTTCCGAATGCCATCATGAGCCTGTTGACGACCAGAGATCGGCAATGGGGTATGGCAACTCCCTTCCCGATGCCCGTCGAGCCGAGGTTTTCCCTCTTTTTCAGGAGTTCGTAGATTATCTGTCGAGGTTTGTCGTTCAGTTCGAGCACGTCCACGAGTTCCCTCAATATTTCGTCTTTTGTGCCCCCTTTCAAGTCGAGTTTAATGGTATCCTCGGAAAAAAAGTCTATCAGTTTCATTGAATCACCCCTTTGGTCTCGTA
The DNA here is from genome assembly GCA_964573995.1 of uncultured Gemmatimonadota bacterium. Classification (GTDB taxonomy): domain Bacteria; phylum Gemmatimonadota; class CAZMKB01; order CAZMKB01; family CAZNLH01; genus CAZNLH01. The sequence goes on along the minus strand of CAZNLH010000003.1, from coordinate 31,993 downwards.
GATTGATCACATGGTCGTTTTGCCGTATTAGAATAATAGGGAGACACATGGAATGTCAATGAATTGAGAGAAATATCCTTACTAAGGTCAGAAATCCCTTTCTATCTTCACCGTGATCCTCGGCGATCTGTGGTTGTGTTCTATTGCCTGGGCAATGTAGAGGCCGAAGTACGAGAAGATGTTGGCGCCCGAAATTCCAAGGCCCAGGTCGGTCCTGAGGTTGCCGATGTCCCAGTCTTCGGACCACGCATCACCGACATCAGCGAAAAGGAGTCCCTGCAGTTCGTTGAATACGATGCGGAAGGGCTTCCATTTGAGTCCCCTGATGGGGAACCGGTATTCTGCGTTTCCGAGGACGAAGTTCCTCCCTCTATCCGAGAGGTCGGGGTACCCGCGAAGGGTGCCGATCCCTCCCAGGGTGAAGTAATGGTTAAGGGGTAGATCGGCCCCGCTAAATGCAATAGACATCCTGAAGTTGAGAAATTGCCCCTTGGAAATTATGTTATACCGTCTTAGGTGTGCTACGAATTGACGGTAGGCGAAATCACCGTTGAAGAATGACGGTTCGGTCTCGAACGAGACGCTGTTGAACCATCCCACACGAGGGAATCGCGTGTTATCCCGTGAATCATAGGTCCACCTGACTGTTAGGCTCCTCTGGCGGCCCTCTTCTACCGGGGGGTTGCTCCGGAACTCCTTCGCCCAGCCGAAGAGCGTGAATGGATTGCCCGCTTCCAGAGATTTAATGTCTCGATCGGCATAAGTTATTCGAAACTTGTGGAGAAAGATCGGTTCGAGTTCCATAAAACAACGGAACCCTTTACCCTCAAAGTAGTTCCTGAAGTCTTCCTTAAAGAGGAATGCTGAAAGAGAATTTTCAAGGTCCGATATCCTCCATCGGTCATTCGTATCCGTGGAGCGGAACACATCGACTCCCATGAAGGGCCTCGAGAACCATTCGTATTGTTTTTTGATACTGAGGTCCCACCCGGCCCGCCGCCGTTCAATGTAATAGGTGACCGAGAGGTGGATATCTGGGTATTGCCCCTCTTCGACGGGACGGATTCCGACCCTGAAGGTAGGAGCGAATCCGTCGACCCGGTTGAATTCCTTCAAGGAGAAGCCTCTTAATCCCTTTAACTCGATATACACGCTATTATCGTCGAAATCATCTGAGTTCCATTCTTCCGCGGTTGTGGAACACAGCGGAGTGTAGGATGACAACCATGCGATGGCTGCGAGAAGCGAGATGAGCATCAAGTTGGGGTGTGCACTTGTGTGAGTCGACCGAATTCTCACGCGATGATCCCCGTGCGCGAATTGGTATCGAGCAGGTGATGATAAGACAAGGCGCATAAGATATCAGCATTTGAAGGCTTTGTCAAATAAAGGAGGAGTGGGATTCTCGACATTGTTTGGATCTCCCGGCATCGCCGTCCATGTACCTCTTTTATCAGGGGCATTTGAGATCAGCCTTATCTTGGGATCGATTTTACAGCAGAGTCTGTGCCAGTTGAATGGAACTTTGGGAAATGGTTGCGCCCGATTTGGTATTGCCTTATTATTAGCGAGGTATGAATCCCGTGTCGCGCGAAGGTCGACAGTTTCCCGTTTTTGCTTGCCTGATGGACTATGGATCGAGAGAGATTGGAGGACTTGCTAAAGGGGGTGTCACGGGGAGAGGTCTCTGTGGAGGGCGCCCTTGAGGCGCTGAGGAATTTCCCCTATGAAGACATAGGCTTCGCCAAGATAGATCATCACAGGTCGATCAGGCGTGGAGTGCCTGAAGTGGTATTCTGTGAAAATAAGAGCATCTCCCAGGTCGTGGATATCTCCCGCAAGATATTGGGGGAGGGAGACGACCTGATCCTTACGAGGGCCGATGAGGATATGTACCGGGCGCTGAGGGATGTGGATAAGGGCGTCAAGTATCATGAAACCGCCCGGATGATCACGTCGGTCAGGAAGAAACGGAAGAGGAAGGGGCTCATAGCCGTCTTTTCCGCCGGGACCTCGGATATCCCTGTAGCGGAAGAGGCAAGAGTGACCGCTGAGGTCTTGGGGAACAGGGTGGCAACCCTTTTCGATATCGGTGTGGCGGGTATTCACAGGCTCTTTTCTGCGAGGGAGATATTGAATGAAGCCAGGGTCTTCATAGTGGTGGCGGGAATGGAAGGGGCGCTCGCCTCCGTTATAGGCGGACTGGTCTCCAAGCCGGTCGTCGCCGTTCCGACGAGCGTCGGATATGGCGCCAGTTTCCACGGGGTGACCGCCCTGCTCGGCATGCTGAATTCCTGTGCCTCGGGAGTGATGGTCGTGAACATAGACAACGGCTTTGGGGCCGGTGTCGCCGCGAGCCTTATAAACCGCCTTTGCTAAACATCCTTTGGTGAAAGACGAACTGCTGTACACGATGGCCTGGAACCTTGTGTAGATGGAGGGAGTGATCATGAGCGTGTGGGATGAAGTAAAGCGCAGCGTGGACGACATCTCAGATGTTGCCCGGGAGGTAGCGAACCTCCTTACGGAAAAGACGGATGAACTTTCCAGGGAGGGGAGGCTGAAACTCGAGGTATTTAACCTCCAGAGACAGGTCAAGAGCAGAGAGATCAAACTCGGCAGGCGGGTCTTTTTCTTGTGGTCGGACAAGAAAAAGGCCGTTCCAGCGGAAGACGAAGAGGCTCGGTCTCACCTGGAAGCATTGAAGGGCCTGTGGGAAGAAATCGGTGCTCGACAGGGAGAATTGGAGGCGATCAAGGAGAAGAAGGATGGGAAGGAGAGTGGGGGCGGTGAGGATTGAGGCCTCGTTTGACATGCCTGGATCGATGGGTTATACTTTCTTAGCGTCCTGTCCGGGAAGTCTCTTATCCCTTCGCGTGGGTGGAGCCTGTGGGGGTGTTCGGCGACAGGACCCGCGCAATTCACGGCGGGGATCTGCAAAATAAGTTCCGGGACGTGACACTAGTTTATAGAGGGAGCAGGGCATGAGGAGCATGACAGGCTACGGGCACAGTTCGATCGATTCGCCCCTGGGACATTTCGATGTCACGATCAAGAGCCTGAACCATCGCTTCTGCTCCATAATGACTCACCTCCCCGAGTCCTTCCACTCGCTGGACCTGAAGATACAACAGTTAATCAAGCGCTATCTCAGCAGGGGACGAATCGAGTACTGGTTGTTGTGGAGTCCCAGCGATGGATTGAAGCGCAGGCCGGAACTCGACCTTGCGATGGCTGAGGCCTACCTGAGCGGGTTGAAGAACCTGTCGGAGAGATTCAACCTCGAAGGGGCGATAGGTATAGGCATGATCGCGAGCCTGCCGGGCATCTTTAACTACGAAGGAGAGCCGGTGGGGGATACGGATGGGATGTGGGATCCGGTATCCAGGGCGACCGTGGAGGCCCTCCAGGGCCTGATTGAGATGCGGGAGAGGGAGGGGAGCGCAACCAAGGCGTCCATTGAGAAGTCTCTCGAGGCTGTCTCTGAGATAGGTTCCACTATTGAAGACCTCGTCCCCGAGCGGAACGACAGGGCCCGGCGGAGGCTGGAAACGCGGTTCAAGGAGGTGCTCCAGGGAAAAGAGATCGATGATTCGAGGATCATGATGGAGGCCACCATCCTCGTGGATCGGTGGGATATATCCGAGGAACTTGATCGCTTCAAGTCGCACGTGCTTCAGTGTGAAAGCACGATTAAATCCGAGGGTTCGGTTGGTCGCCGTCTCCATTTTCTCCTTCAGGAATTGCAGAGAGAGGTGAATACCATCACCTCGAAGGCTTATGATGTAGAGATATCTCATCGGGCGGTGGAAATAAAAGAGATCATCGAACAGATCAGAGAACAGGTTGAAAATATTGAATAGGCGTCGCCCAGGGAACAGGAGCGGTAGAATATCTGCAACTTGTATTTCAGCACATCAGTGCCCGGAGACGCCCTCCTTCCACCAGTTCCCCTGCTGGTCTGAATTTCGGACTGCTGTCCGGTGAAGCCCGGCTGTACCTCGAAGATCGTGTAATTCCTTGTGTGATCAGCCCGATAGCGCCTGGTAACAGGATGAATGATCTATTGTTGAGACCTTCACCCTTCTTGATAGTCATATCCGGACCATCGGGGGCCGGTAAGTCAAGTATCACCCGAAGGGTCCTGGAGAGGAACCCCGAGGTGTGTTATTCAGTATCGTGTACCTCACGGAGCATCAGGAAGGGTGAAGTGGAGGGAGCCGATTACCGTTTTGTTTCAGAAGATGAATTCAAGAAGAAGGTCAGGGAAGATGAATTCCTCGAATGGGCAATGGTTCATGGCGCCTACTACGGGACTCCCAGGTCTCCCGTGATGAAGGCCTTTGAGAATGAGAGGAATGTGTTGCTTGACATCGATGTCCAGGGTGCAAGACAAGTAAGGAAGCGGGTGAACCAAGGGGTGTTCATCTTTGTCCTGCCGCCCGACAGGCGGGAATTAGCGAGGAGGTTGCGAGGTCGGAAGACAGAGAGAGAGGAGATGGTTGAACGCCGGTTACACGAGGCTGGACGGGAGGTGCAGGACCTTGTCGATTATGATTACCTGGTGGTAAATTCAGACTTGGGTGAGTCCGTTTCGATCGTGGAAGAGATCATCAAGGTCGAGAAGTACAGGGTCCAGCGGCTCAGAGGGGCGGAGGCCTTTATGGAATCTTTCCAGTACAAAGAGGAGTGATGGGAGTAGCGCCATGCCGGATAAGAATGTGGATAATACGCGGGAGATCTTGAAAGATCGACGGATCTGCATCGTCATGACGGGGAGTATCTCCTGTTACAAGGTATGCGACGTAGTCAGTCGGCTGGTCCGGCGCGGAGCAGCCGTTCGAGTGGTAATGACCAGGAACGCTGCGCGGTTCATCACGCCCATGACAATGGAGGCACTGACGGGGGCCCCGGTCGCCCTGGACACGTTCGGCGGCAAGGGGGATGGATGGAATACACGTCACCTTCACATCGAATTGGCAAGGTTTGGCGAGGTTATAGGTGTAATACCGGCAACGGGAAACTTCATAGGCAAGATGGCAGCGGGTATCGCCGATGATCTTGCCGGCACTATCATACTTTCAACCACGGCCCCGGTCCTGGTGGCACCGTCAATGAACCGGCGCATTTATGAGAATCGTGTTGTTCAGGCGAACTTGCAAAGGCTGAAGGGCCTTGGATATTACATACTGGAACCTGATGAGGGCTTTCTGTCGTGTGGGGAGTATGGCTTCGGCAGGTTGCCGGACAGGGAGACGATCGTAGAGGAACTAATCAATATACTGCGTAAGAAGGATTGTCTGCAGGGGAAGAGGGTACTGGTCAGTGCCGGTAGGACAGAGGAGCCGTTTGACCCGGTACGGTATTTAACGAACAGGTCATCCGGCAGGATGGGCTATGCCATCGCGCGGGCGGCACGACGTTTTGGTGCAGAAGTGACCCTCGTCTCGGGGCCCGCCGAGTTGAGGTCTCCGAGGGGCGTACGCCTGATCCGGGTGAGAAGTGCTGCGGAGATGAGCCACGCCCTTGAAGGGGAAATGGAGGGGATGGACATGGTCGTCATGGCGGCGGCGGTATGCGACTTCACACCGTCCTCCTGTTCCAGCGAGAAACTCCGCAGAGAAGGCGCGGGGATATCCCTCGGCCCAACGGAGGATATCCTGCAGATGCTATCGGCCAAGAGGGTCGGGAAGAACCCCCTGATGATCGGATTTGCCATGGAGACATCGGACTTGGAGGTGAATGCCCGGCATAAGCTTGAGAAGAAGGGGATAGATATCATAGTCGCGAACAATCCCCTGGAGGTCGATAGCGGTTTTGGGGAGGACTTCATCCAGGCGATCATTATCGATCACACGGGAGTGCGAGAGAGGTTCCCGAGACTGGAAAAAGATATCCTCGCGGAGAGGCTGTTGGAGTTTGCCGTCAGGGCCATGTGAGGTTGAGTTTCTCGATGAACGGTGGACGGGATTCGGAATTGAAGGATGTGATCAGGAATTATTTTCTGTACCTTTCGGATCTCGGTGAAGAAGAACTTTATCTGGAGCCGGTACCCCAGGCCGTTCGAAGGTCCGGCCCCAGGAATTCGCTCCGCGATATCCATCTTGCCGCAGAGGACTGCAGGGCATGTTCATTGTGGGAGAGCCGGACGAAACTGGTGTTCGGGGTAGGAGATCCCGGGGCGGACCTGATGTTCATCGGTGAAGCGCCCGGCAGAGAAGAGGATTTGAAGGGGGAGCCCTTCGTGGGTGCAGCGGGACGGTTGCTCGACCGTATACTGGCGGCGATGGACTTGAACAGAGAGGAAGTCTATATTGCGAACCTGCTGAAGTGCCGCCCACCGGAAAACCGCGACCCCCTGCCGAAAGAAGTGGAATCTTGCCGGTGCTTTCTGGAAGGGCAGATCGATGCCGTGAAGCCGAGGGTTATATGTACACTCGGTATTTATGCAGCGCACACGCTACTGGGATCGCATGCGCCACTCGGCCGTCTCAGGGGCAGGATCCATTTATTCCGCGGAATTGACGTGGTCCCGACCTATCATCCTGCTGCGCTGTTGAGGCATGCGGCCTGGAAGAGGCCGACCTGGGAGGATATGAAGGTAATATTGGCGCTTCTCGGAAGGTCTCCGAGGCGTCAATAGGAAGCCCCTGGATCTGGTCGACACCAGGGTTCAGTCCGTGAAGGTCCTGTCAAAGAGGGAAAAGATAATGGAATATGCAACCGATAAGATCCGGAGCGACACGCAGGTCGACAGGTCTCCTCCATACAATTATGAGGCCGAAGTCTCGGTCCTGGGTGGGATGCTCCTGGATAAGATGGCCATTACCAAGGCACTCGAACTGCTTGACGAGGAATGCTTCTATCATGAGGGGCACCGTGATATGTTTCATAACATGCGCCTCCTCTTCGAAAGCAATCAGGTGGTGGATGTTGTGACGCTCACGGAACAACTGAAGAAGACGGGGAAATTGGAATCGGTCGGCGGGCGTCCATATCTCCTTCAGATCCTGAATACCGTGCCCACGGCGGCAAATATCGAGTATTACGCCAGGATCGTCCTTGAGAAGGCTGTAATGCGTAAACTCCTGAAGGCTTCCGGCAATATTATCCGCGAGGTTTACTCCGTCAAGGGCGATGTAGACACCCTCCTTGACCGCGCAGAACAGATGATCTTCCAGATCTCAGAGCAGCGTATCAAGGGCGGGTTCGTTCCTGTCAAGAAGATTCTCCATCCCACTTTTGAATTGATCGAGATGCTCCACCAGAAGAAGGGGAGGATCACAGGGGTGGAATCGGGCTATACGGACCTGGATAATCTCACTGCTGGTTTTCAGAATGCCGACCTGGTGGTGATCGCTGGACGCCCTTCCATGGGCAAGACGAGTTTTGCCTTGAACATAGCACAACACTGTGCTATTGAAACTGACGTGCCGGTGGGCATTTTCAGTCTTGAAATGTCCAAGGAGCAACTTGTACAAAGGCTCTTGAGTTCGGTGGCGGGAGTTGACGCGATGAAACTCAGGACGGGTTTCCTCGGAGAGAGGGATTGGCCCAAACTGGCCAAGGCGGCCGGGATACTCGGTGACGCGCCGATTTATATCGATGACACACCCCAGTTGACCGTACTTGAAATGAGGGCGAAGTCCAGGCGCTTGAGGAGCGAGGCAGACTTGGGATTGGTGATCGTCGACTACCTGCAGTTGATGAGGCCAGGGCAGCAGAGGAAGAACCGCCAGGAAGAGATTTCGATGATATCGAGTTCACTCAAGGCCCTCGCCAAGGAATTGAGAGTGCCGGTAATCGCCATTTCCCAGTTATCAAGGGAACCGGAGAAGAGGCCGGACAAGCGTCCAACCCTTGCCGACCTGCGGGAGTCAGGAGCGATAGAACAGGACGCCGACGTGGTGATATTCATCTATCGTGAGGAAGTATATAAGCCCAATACCGCAAAGGTCGGTGAGGCCGAAGTGATTATTGGAAAGCAGAGAAACGGGCCTGTCGGCAGGGTGAAGTTGACCTTCTTGAAGAAGTGCACGCGTTTCGTGAACTACACGGCCAGGGAAGAGGGCCGGTGATGCGCGACGCCCGGTGTCTAAGTGCAGGTTCGTTCCGGGAAGGGAGGTGATTTGCCGGAGTCGAGTAACGATTCCATCCAGCCAATCTCGATCTTATAACAACGATTGCATGATGTTCCTCGAACCGCCCTCGTGACCATCGTACGACACCGGGCCGGCCTTGGGATGATTGGTAGGCGCCCCGGACACAATAAGAAGGCGGGCAGGGGAGATGTGTTATAGCATACACTGAATAGGAGGTCAATGTTGAATTTCATCCGTTTCATCTTCCTCATAAGCGCAGTCTTTGTTACTTACGCGTTTATCGATACCA
>CAZNLH010000003.1:0-23502 GCA_964573995.1 uncultured Gemmatimonadota bacterium | reverse complement strand
TGATATCTTTTTGAAGGTCTGGGCCGGATTGGGTGCGTTGCTGTTCATTGCGCTATTATTCTTTATGGACATCCGCTTTCATCATCGGCGCACAGGCAGGCTGCTGGCTGGGATCGTTGGGATGATCCTGGGGCTGTTGTTGGCGAGGCTTATCTCTTACCAGGTTGCAGACCCGATTCTCTCCAGTTATACTGACAAGTCGTTGTCTCCGGCAGTCCTTGTCATGATCTCCCTTGTACTTGGTTACCTGGGACTCCTTGTAGGCAAGGGGAGTGTGGGAGAATTGAGAGTCTTTAATACCGATGGAGAAGATGGGGAAGGGAGATTGCTCTTTGTCGTGGACCAGGACTCGATGATAGACGGCCGGGTTGTAAAACTGGCAAAGACCCCCATCCTCCCGGGCGAGATCGTGGTTCCGAGACTTGTGGTCGATTCCCTTGAGAGCATGGCGGCTTCGGCCGATCAGGTCTTGAGGTTCCGCGGCAAACGGGGCTTGGAGAATTTGCGTTCCATGGAGAGGGAGCAGGCGGTACGTCTTTACGTGCGACAGGTAACTTCTAAATCGGGACAGGAAGGTCGTTCCATCGTTGAGTACGCCAGGAAACATGGAGCAACCATTATCAGCAAGAATGCCGATCTTGAGAGACAGGCGGCAAAAAATGGGTTACCGGTGATAAATTTTAATTCACTGGCCGAGTTGCTCGCCCCAGAGGTGATCCAGGGAGATGAACTGGTCATCAAACTGGTAAAAGCCGGGAAAGAATTAGATCAGGCAGTCGGTTATCTTGAAAACGGGAACATGGTCGTAGTGGAAAATTCAAGGAAGGAGATAGGGAAAACGGTCAGAATCACTGTGACGGGAATTCATCAGACCAAGGCCGGCACCCTGGTATTCGCCCAATTGAAAGAGTAACGTCGGGGTGAATGTTTCGGTGGTGATAGTCGCGGCCGGCGAGGGGGAGCGAATGGGGAGGAGAAAACTCCTCATTTGTATCGGCGGGAGGCCCATGATCACCCTTACCGTCGCTCCTTTCCTGGAAATCGCCTGCGTAGAACGGATCGTCGTTGTCGTTCATAACCAGGATAGATCTCGTTGCGAAGAACTCCTTGGTGGCTCATCGAATAAGATCCGGGTTGTGGTGGGTGGGCGTGAGAGGCAGGATTCCGTGTATGAAGGCCTCAAATGCCTTAAAGGTGAAGAAGAGGTGATTGTCATACATGACGGGGCGCGGCCATTGGTAACAGATCAACTCATAAGGGCGGTCGTCGAAAATACCGCCCGGAAAAGGGTTGGAACCATTGCAGCATTGCCGGTCAGTGAGACCGTGAAGAGAGTGGTGAACGGGAGGGTGGTCGAGACGTTGCCGAGACGCCTGATATGGTCTGCCCAGACCCCTCAGGCCTTTCCGGCGGATGTCCTCTATAGGGCTTACAGAGAGGCAATGAGGGACGGGTTTTACACGACGGACGATGCGGCGCTGTGCGAGCGTCTTGGGTATCCGGTCGAGGCCGTCCGGGGTGACCATTGGAATATAAAGATTACCGTGCCGGATGACCTTCTCGTCGCCGAGATGATCCTCAGGGCACGTGGGGTGGCATGAAGGCTTGGTTGCTGAATGATACGCGTGGGAATAGGTTTTGACATCCACAGGCTCGTTAGCGGGAGAGAAATGGTAATAGGAGGTGTCCGGATTCCCTTTGAAATGGGGCTCCTGGGACACTCCGACGCCGATGTCTTGACGCATGCCACAATAGATGCACTCCTTGGGGCATGTGCCCTTGGTGATATAGGGAGATACTTTCCGAGTTCGGACGAGAGGTGGCGGAACATCAGCAGCCTGACACTCCTGAGAAAGACGATGTCGTTGATCGAAAGCAAAGGATATAAAGTAAAGAACATGGATGCGACGGTAATTGCCGAGGCCCCTCCTCTCGCCCGGTGGATTCCCGAAATGCGGGTCGGTATGGCCGCTGTATTGAATATCAATGATACCGGTATCTCGATCAAGGCCACTACTTCCAAGGGAGTCGGTCCTGTCGGCGCTGGTGAAGCAATTGCAGCACAGGTGGTAGTGCTGGTAGAGCGGATTAAGGAGTAGCGAGTTGAGGATCTGCTTCTTTGATGCATTCTCAGGAATAAGCGGAGACATGGCCTTGGCCGCCTTGCTCGACTGCGGAATCGCCTTGCCCAACTTGAAGAAAGAACTGAAGAGTCTCCGTCTCACCGATTATTCCATTACCAGACGGAAGGTGGTTCGCCATGGAATTCGTGCCGCAAGAGTGAACGTTGCAGTACATGAACCGGAACGGGTGCGCTCACTTGCGGAGATCCTCGATGCGATAGGGAGGAGCGGTATCCAGGATTGGGTGCGTCGAAAGGCCATTGCCGTATTTCACAACCTGGCGAAGTCGGAGGCCAGGGTCCACGGGGAGAAGGTCGGCGAAGTTCATCTGCACGAGGTCGGTGCTACAGATGCCATTATAGATGTCGTCGGTGTACTGACGCTACTGAGGATGCTTGGCGTGGACGACGTTTACTCGACAGCACTGCCCCTTGGCCAGGGCTTTGTAGAGACCAGGCACGGGTTGATGCCGATCCCTGCGCCTGCAACGATCGAGTTGCTGAGAGACTATCCTGTAACTCGAACAGGGCGGAGACAGGAATTGACGACACCCACGGGAGCAGCCCTCATATCCACTCTCTCTTCTGGTGTCGGGCTACCATCTCCATTTTGCATAGAGCGGGTCGGTTACGGTGCCGGAACCGTGGATTCAGAGGCGTTCCCCAACCTGCTCAGGGTGCTCATCGGTGAGGTGGATATCCGCCGGTCGGATGATTATGTCTATGTCGTTGAGACCAATATCGACGATATGGACCCGCAGTTAGTACCCCACCTGCAGGAAGAGGTCATGAAGGCCGGTGCGGTCGAGGCCTTTCGCTCGCATGTTCAAATGAAGAAGAACCGCCCGGGTATTTTATTAAGGGCGTTGGTCCCGCGGGAATCTTTCGATCGTGTTACATCTGTGATCTTTGAAGAATCGACCACGATAGGGTTGCGTTTCTGGGGGGCGTCCAGGTTGACACTGCCGCGGACGATAAGGACCGTTGAGACCTCGCTGGGGAAGATACGAGTCAAGGAAGTCGTCCTCCCTTCCGGCGAGAGACGCCTCAAACCGGAACATGAAGATTGCATGCGTATCGCCAGGGAAAAGGGGTTATCACTCATGGAAGTAGTCATGAGGGTTAGGGGGGAGGTCGCCTTGTCATGACTTGACTCGCGGGGTTGATGGGGATATATTATTATCCATTAAAGAGATACAAGGCGAATAATTCAGTGGCGGAAAGAATGAACAGGGAAAAACAAATAAAGGACAGGCGGGTCAAGGGGCGCAGGACCCCCCGCGAGTCCGGTGCTTCGATGAAGCGAACTCTGATATTTACCCGCAAGAACTACCTCCTCCTCGCGATCGGGATCGGCGTCATCGTGGCCGGATATCTTTTCCTGGCCAGGGGATCGATTACCCTCGCTCCCATCCTGTTAATCCTCGGTTATTGTGTAATCATCCCCGTTGCAATCATTGTACGGTAGGGGTCCATGGTATGGGCGAATAGCTCAGCAGGTTGAGAGCGCCTGCCTTACAAGCAGGAGGTCACAGGTTCGAATCCTGTTTCGCCCACCATCCAATCCTTATGGTCTCTCACCTCGTGATTTGTGCGAGGATGGCAAGTTCAGCGGGGAAGAATAAGAGTATCATGAAGCGATCGGCACAGTGTTGGATACTCCTGATTGTTGTCTCTATCATGGTATTTACGGGGGGGGCAATAGAAGCAAAAGACGAGGGGAATAGATTCCCCGAGTGGAAGGTCAAGAAGATAGTCATCGAGGGAAATAACCACTATTCTGACAAACAAATTCGAGGCATGATGAACGTTCGCGAGGGGAAGGAATTCAGACAGTGGCAACTTGATGAAGATCTTGAATTAATCGGGCGTTTCTACAGGAAACATGGGTTCGTTGATTTCTCGGTCTCCGATGTCAAGAAAGAGGTCGATGTTCGCAAGTCGCAGATAACCCTGAAGATCTCTCTAAGCGAGGGGCCGCGGACCTTGTTCCGGAAGATCCATTTCGAGGGAAATCGCTTTCTATCGGACGTTACACTTAGGGACGAGTTTGGTCTTAAGAGGGGGAAACCGTTTCGCCCGGAAAAGGTCGACAACCTCCTGCGGTATATCACGGATCATTATTCGGACAAGGGGTATATCAACCTAAAGGTCAATAGTCGGTCGGAGATGACCGCAAGCGGCGATTCCATTGATGTATATCTTACCTTTGATGAGGGCTCCCGTGTCCATGTCGGGAGAGTGAGTGTCGTCGGGAACGACAAGGTCGACGGAGATATTGTCCTCAAGGGTTCCAGGTTAAAGAGGGGAGAAATAATCACTCCAAGGCGCCTTCAGGAGAGCCAGCAGAGCATATACCAGACCGGACTCTTCAAGAATGTCTCCTTTAAGATCGAGAAAACAGCGAGACCGGACACGGCGGATGTCTTGATCACAGTCCGGGAGAGCGATTTCAAGACACTCGGCTTTGGCAGTGGCTATGGGTCGGTGGATGGGATAAAGGCCAGCATCGAGTGGAATCAACACCACATCTTCTCAGGATCAGAGTCGATACAGACAAAGAGCGAGGTTACATATCAGCCCTTTGAACTCTCGAGAATCCGTTTTTCCAATACCTACGCTACCGCTTTCACGCAGCCATTTTTCCTGGGCACCCTGGTCCGGGCGCAATGGTCCCTTTCATATGCACTCAGCGAGTACCTGACCTATGAACAGGAGATTGTTTCTTTCAAGGGAATGTTTACCCGAATTATCGGTGTGTTCAAACGGTTCAGTATCCTGGCCGACATGAACAGCACAAGGATATTCAATGTCGATGAGGATAAGGCAAGCAACGACGTGATCTTGAACGAGGGCCGACAGATCTCGAACAGCCTTACGGCGACTTTTGTCCTGGATAAGAGGAAGGATCTCTTTTATCCGGAAGAAAAGGACTTCTTGACCGTGGAATCCACCCTTTCGGGCGGCCCACTGTATGGAGATGTGAATTTCTATAGAGTCGACGCGGATTACGCCCGTTACGCGAGGGTTCCAGGCCGTTTCTTGAGGCCCGTCATTGCGGCCCGTCTCAGGCTTGGCGTCATAAAGGGATTCAAGGGCACCGGCTCCATTCTCCCGGGAGAGCAGTTTTCGATAGGCGGGGCCAACACGCTGAGGGGCTACAAGGAAGAGAGCATCGGACCGTTGGGAGAGGAGGGAGATCCGAACACTCATTCGGGAAACTATATTGTCCTCTTCAACTTGGAAGGCCGATTCAATATATGGCACAAGATCGGGGGAGTACTCTTCTTCGACAGCGGGAATGTCTATGATAGTGATTTCAAGCCACGGTCCCCATTTCTCCTGACTACCTTCGGCATGGGTGTAAGGTATCGTTCTCCCATCGGCCCAATACGACTCGAGGGGGCCCTGCGCATAGATAGCAATCTCTCTTTACGCTCAGGGGTTGGACGAGTACACTTCAGCGTCGGGCAGGCCTTCTGATACCGGTGGCGGTTCAATGTTTAATAAAGATCGAATCTTGTTTCTATCTATGATAATCGTCATCATTGGATTGGCGGCGGTGACCTACATAATTGTTATGCCTTGGGCGAATGAACGCCTTGCCGAGTGGGGAAGCAAGAAGTTGACCGAGGTCCTGGGGACCCGGGCTTCTTTTGAATCGGTGGGGGTCACGAGGGGAGGGACGATTGTAGTCAGGGACCTTATGATACACGATCCCCTCACCCCAGATGAGACCTTCTTCTATTCCCCCCGAGTTGAGGTTACAATTGATCCTCTGAACCTGTTGAAAGAGGGGATCAATCTGCGAAGGGTCTATATACGAAGACCCATGGTATCGATCTATCGCCGTGCGGATGGGAAGTGGAACGTACAGGCCTTTGGGAAAAAAGAGGACAAGGAATCGAAGGGAGAAAAGAAAAAGAGCAGGTTCAGGCTGAGGATTGACGAGGTTGTACTGGAGGGGTGTGTGACCAAGTTGCGCGGGGTCCTGGGTGAGGAGATCGTCACCGTACTCGATCACCGCGGCTCACTCGACGTTACTGCAAAGAGGCAGGAGATAACACTCAAGGAGACCCACTTCAATTCCACCTACCTCACGTTGACTGACATGACCGCATCCGGGAGACTCGTCGTGGAAGATAAGGTGCTCGGATTCGAGTCCTTCCGGCTCCTAAGGGATGCCACCGATATGACCCTCGATGGTAAGATCGACTTCAAGGGAGACGACAAGGTCGATATCAAGATAGCAAGGAGCCACTTTGACCTGGGGCATCTGCCGCCAAGGTATGGCCTAAGGCACCGGGTAGCCGGGCAGGTCGATTTCGAGATGACATTGAAGGGATACATCAAGTCTCCACTGATCCAGGGCCGAATCTACCGCGCTGACGGGGAGGCTTTCGATTACCGGTTCAGCGAGACGAGTTGTCTCTTTCACATGGCGGATGGTGAGATCGACATCACGGGACTATCTTCCAGTTTTCTCAAGGGGTCGATCGGGGGTGATGTGTCGTTCTTCTTGAGAGAATCGCCTCGCGCCTTCAGGGTAGATCTCAAGGTCTCAGGGATTGATATACGGTCCCTGCCAATGAACATACCGGAAAAGTACGGTAGTATCCTCAACGGCCAGGTGATAGCGTACGGTGCAGGTTTTCACCGCCGGGACCACAGTTCGACCATTCTGCTCGACCTCGAAAGCTGCCGGCTGAAGGGGATTCCAATAGGTATAGTACAGGCCCAGGTTTTGGCGCAACAGGATGGTTTTCACCTCCTCTCATCGCGGATAGGGTTGCAGGGGGGCCGGATGGAATTGACCGGCGACCTGGGATGGTCCGACCTCGAGGTTACCGCAAGGGTAGACTCCGTGCCTGTATCTCCCCTGCTGGTCCTCCTCGGTCTTCCCTACGATTTGAGAGGCAGGTTGAACGCCTCTGTTTCACTTGGTGGCTCATATACCGGTCCGTCCGTGCAGGGGCAGGTGATTATCAGGAACGGGGGTGGGTATGGGTGGTCCTTTGCAGGGGTAGAGAGCAAGATGGATATTCACAAATTCAAGGACGGTATAGGGGGTGATATTGGCCTTCATGCCTTCATGGTCGGAAGAGAGCGGACTGTGGCGGAAGAAATAGAGGCGGAGGCACAGATCAAGCCGGGGGCGATCCGGTTGGATTCTCTCATGGTAAAGAGGAAAGAAAGCGAGGTCTTGCGGGGTTCCGGGGAGATTACTTTTTCAGGTGATAGCCTTCAAATCTCCGGCCATGACCTTGTTGTGACCTACCATGGGCTCGATGCCTCCGTCAAGGACCTGGAGACGGGGGTCGAGTGGAGAAAACGTAGAGTTGATATCAAGCGTCTCGGGCTGGCGATAGGGGGGGGGGAGGTCTCCTTGGAGGGAGGCGCCACATGGCCGGATCAAATCAATCTCGAGGCCGAGGCTCATTCCGTGGACCTCGATTCACTCGAGGCCCATTCTAAGATGAACCTGGGCATTGAGGGCGATCTCGACATGCGCGTCCTGGTAGGCGGCACCTTCCACGACCCTGAAATCTCTTTAACGACCCGGATCGATGCCCCCTCGATCAAAGGCGTGCGTTCCGATTCCCTGGTACTGGCCGTGAAATATGGCGATTATCGACTTGACATCGAGCGGTTTGTAATCAAGGGAGGTGGATATGACTGTGATGTCAGAGGGGTGTTTCCCCTTCTATTGGACCTCCAACCATTTCGTGTAGCCGAACTTGCGGACGCGCCCATTGACCTCGAGGCGGGTATCGCCCATTTCGACCTGAGTTCCTTGAAGTTGCTGACCGGGGAGATAAACTTCGTGGACGGGTACATGGAAGGGAAGGTAAGGTTGGGAGGTACCCCCGCCCGAACGATCTGGAATGGAAGGGGAGGGGTCCATGGGGGGGAAGGTGTTATCATGCGTTCAAATACCTATTTCAGCGGCCTCCAGGCAGAGTTTGCCTTTCATGAAGAGGAGTTGACGATATCAAGTTTGGCCGCCGCCCTGATGGGGGGTGGGTCGTTGAGGGGGTCCGGCAACATACAGATGGATGGATTCGTACCCAGTAAGATTGATCTCGATATCGCGATGAAAAATTACACGGTGAATCAGGTGCAATATGTATCAAGCCTCTCCTTAGACTCTAACCTGCACGTCTCCGGTGATCTTTACAAACCGGACGTTAGCGGCAACGTCGTAATCAATAACGGACTTCTGGACATCCCGGTCGGGAAGGGAGGAGAGCCCAACGCGTCGAGTGGTTCGCAGGGTTCAATTCCCTTCTTGATCGACTTGGGTATCCATGCAGAAAATGATCTCTGGATCCGAAACAGCAATGTAAACGTGGAAATCGCTGCAGATATGAAGTTGATTACGAGAAAAGGGAAAGTCCTTCCTGTCGGTGATGTCGATGTCATCCGCGGGACTTATACATATTTTGGAACGATATTCGATATTGATGGAGGGGAGATTCATTTCAATGGATCGGACCCCATCGATCCCTACCTGAACGTTCAGACTATGCACAGGGTACAGGGGAAGATTGTCGACAGCGGCAAGAACGTAAGAGTAATCAATGACTTTCATCTCAATATTTATGGAACATACAGGGATGTGAAGTTCGGCATCACTGTCTATGACGAGAACGGCGAGGCTGTCCCGGTGGACGAACAGCGGGCAATGACGTTGTTACTCTTGAACTTGACGAACGAGGAGTTCGATCAGAGGGCGGCTCTCAACCAGCAGAAATTGATAGGCAGGATCGAGAGGATCCTTGCTCAACAGACGAGTTCCCTGATCCAACCGATATCACGGCTCGATGTCCTTGAACTGAGGACAAGTCTCTTTTCCGGGGACGGGGAAGCCAGCAGGGCACAGGTGACGGTGGGAGAATACTTGATGAAAGACTTTTTTGTCAGTTATTCACAGGACATAATCGATCCATCAATAAACAACATTGCCGCTGAAGTCTTTCTTGGGAAGAAGAGTTCCATTCTGGGACAGACAGATTCGAGGGGCCGTCAGTATAGCATTGAACTGCATTACTGGATCTCTTACTAAGAAGACCGATACGGCTTGACACGGAACGGATCTCTCGCTATATTCTGCAGGCCTTATCGAGAAATCTCAATAAGCACAGAGGGTTAGATTATGCATCGGTTACAAGCATCGTGGCGTCTTTTGAGTCTGTTAACGGTGTGCATCTCGTTACAACCGCGGTGGTCTTGGAGTTCTCAGACAAACACCGGGCAGTTCCGGCTCTTTGTTTTTCCCTTCAAGGTCAAGGACTTATACCGGAAAGACGCCGACAAGTTTGAAGGGGAATTGAGACGAATCCTTGGGGAGTCCGGGAGGTACGACGTCATCACGAGTGATGAACTCAAGGAGATAAAGAGAGACTTTGGGCTGAACGTTAGGGCTCTTATCCCAGATTCGCTTGCCGTTCCAATTGCAAAGAAACTGGGTGCCAGGATCATACTCCGGGGTGATCTCGAGCAAACCCAGAGGGGGACGATATGGGCAGGGGCCAAGATGACAGACATCCAGTCCGGGAGAGAGAAGGATATAGGCTCGACGGAGATCAGCATTGGAACCGATATCTCTGTATTATCTAAGAGCTTGGCGGACCTGATATTCAAGCGTGCAGATATTGATAAATATATGAACTTCGGCATGGACTACCTCAGGAGCAATATCTTTGACAGGGCCATAGACAACTTCTCGCGGGTAATCGAACTGGACAGCACTATCGTTGAGGCCTACTATTACCTCGGCAATAGTTATCTCCAGGTTCCGGATACTGCAAAGGCAATCGTAGAATACAAAGCCGCCGGAAGGATTGATTCGACCTATCAGAAGGCCGGATTCCGCCTGGCCAATATATACCTCAGGAAGAACGATTTCGACAAGGCCATAGATCTCTATCAGCGCCTCATAAGGCTGGATCCCAAGAATACATATTATCACCTCTATCTCGGCATAACCTTTCAGAATGCCGGGAAGTTTGATCAAGCCCTCGAAGCATTTGAAAAGGGACGGGAACTGAATCCGCAGGAGAGCCGATTTTCAGAATATATAGGTCAGATACACTACCAGCGTCATGAATATGAGCAGGCGGCCGAGGCCTATGAAAAACTCCTTGAACTGCAACCGGATAACATCGACGCATTAAAGTTGGTTGCGGCTTGTTACAATCAACTCTCCAATTACGCCAAGGCGGCTGAGGCCTATGAACGGATCGTGGCCATCAACCCCTCTTTCCCGAGCGGTTATGAGTACCTTGGTATATGGTATGGGCAATTGAAAGAGTATGACAAGGCGATTGCAGCGCTCGAAAAAGGCTTGAAATATTCTCCTGAAGAGGAGAAGTCGAAGATTTACCTATCGCTGGTGGATATCTATCAGAAGGCGGGTAAGTATCGGAAGGTGATCGATGTTGGACGGCAGGCATTGAATTATAAGCCCAATAAACGCATATACGTGTTCTTGGGGGATGCATACCAAGCGATGGGTGAGGACCTGGAGAAGAAAAACACTGTGGAGAGTTACCAGAAAGCGATCGATAATTACAAGGCCTCGAGCAGCAACTATCAACAGGTCGTCACGGATAAGAAGTACGGCAAGTACGCGAAGAAAAACATCGAGAGGAACAAGAGCCTGATAGATCGAGCGAATTTGATTATAAAGAAACTGAAGTTGGAAGGTGGATAAGTATCATTTCTCACGATAAAGGCGGGGTCGTAGTTCAGTTTGGTTAGAACGCCGGCCTGTCAAGCCGGAGGTCGCCGGTTCGATCCCGGTCGGCCCCGCCATAATTGTCTCATCGGTACAAAAGGCCTTATTCCAGCCTGGTCGGTATCAGGCGGAGGCAAGAAGGGTCTCTTCGCTCAACGCCTGTTTGAGACCCGAATGTACAAATACCCCGTCTTTCCTCACCAGACGATCATCGAAGTAGATCTCTCCTCCGCCATGTTCCTTCGTCTGGATCAGTACAAGGTCCCAGTGTATGGCTGAGTTGTTTCCATTGGGGGCCTCATCATAGCAGTCCCCGGGGGTCAGGTGGATGCTCCCGAAGATCTTTTCGTCAAAGAGGGCCTCCTGCATCGGATTCCTGATGTTGGGGTTCAGGCCAAACGAGAACTCCCCGACGTACCTTGCTCCATCGTCGGTATCGAGTATCTTCCGGAGTGCATTGGTGGACATGGCAGCCTTGGCCTGGGTGATCTTCCCATTCTTGAATTCGAAGTGTATGTCTCTAAAGAGGGTCCCTTCGTAAATACTCGGGGCGTTAAAGGTAATGTGTCCATTGATGGAATCCCTGATCGGCGCTGTGAACACCTCGCCGTCTGGTATGTTGTTCCTGCCGTCACACTTTACAACGGGAATGCCCTTTATTGAAAAAGACAGGTCGGTTCCCGGAGAAGTTATACGTACCCTGTCGGTCTCTTCCATCAATTTGACAAGTGGGTCCATGGCCTGTGACATTCTTCGGTAGTCGAGGTTGCAGACCTTGTAATAGAAATCCTCGAATTTCTCCTGCGATGTCTCTGCCATCTGGGCCATGGCATTGTTAGGGTAACGAAGCACGCACCACTTGGTGTTTTTCACCCGCTCCTCCAGGTGCACCGGCTTATAGAACAAGATGTTGTACCAATCCATTTTTTCTCTGGGTATGTCTGCAAATTGAAACCTGTTTTCAATTCCCCGAATTGAGATATAGGCATCGGCTTCTTTCATAATCTTGAGGTGGAATTCGCCAAATTGCCTGATTTGCTCCTTGGTGCATGTCAAGAGCCAGGAACGTTGAATGTATTCGTCATTGTAATACCAGAAGGGTATCCCCCCGGCGCGTGCAGCCTCGACCGCAAGGAGCCTGCCGAAATCGAGTGTCTCCTTTCCTATTAGTTCAATGTAGAGGTGTTCTCCCCTTTTGAGGTCTACGGAATAGGAGATGAGGTTTCGGCACAGTTGTTTGGCTTGGTCTTTATTCATCTTCGAAACTACTCCTTGCTGGTATGACTGAGATATAGCGCCCGATCCATCCATTGGTACTGTAGCCGATCAAGAACTCGCGGTCTACTATGGGCACCCTCAACGTCTTCAACACATCCCACCCGAAGAAAAGATGGCGGTGAGGGAGGGAATTCCCGAAAGATATCGCACGAATTATAATAGCCTCCTTCCACAATGTCAACAATCAAGACGATAATTGAGATGGGCAAATATCGTACCAGTATTACACAAAACTCGAAATGTTATTATTGGATCTTGCCTTGTACGACAGGGTTATAAAGATTCCATATGGATGGCGGAGGTAAGATTGAATAAGTTGCTGTGATGTGATATGCCCTCTTTAATCAATATGTCCTCGACATCAGGAATACACCGAAACAGATTACGAGCGTCCCGATTACTCTCAAGGTGGTAACGTGCTCAGAGAAAATCAGCCATGATAAGAAGACGACAAGGACGTAACCGATGGCGATCATGGGATACGCGAGGCTGAGTTCCACCCTTGATATTACGATCAACCAGGACAATGAACTGATGCCATAGAGGACATATCCCAGCAGGACGTAGGGATTGCCGAAGGACCGGAGGAGCATGGATGGAATACTGGAGATATCGAGTTTTATCTCTCCTACCGTGCTCATGCCGTGTTTCAAGGATAGTTGACCGACGACGCCAAGGGCTACACAGAAGAAGAGAAGGAGAAAATTTTTAAGCATGAGACCCTCCGGTTATCACGTATAGGGCTAAGGTGGACTGGTTCGATCGATTTGTAAGTGTGGAAGAATGATATCAACTTTTGAATCGAGAGTCAAGGATGCTCCGTGTTGACATGTGATGGTCTCGCAGTTATTATTATTTTTGATGCGCCCGTAGCTCAACTGGATAGAGCGTCTGACTACGGATCAGAAGGTTGGGGGTTCGACTCCTCTCGGGCGTATTATTTTTTTCGTCGAGGCAGATGTTGGACCGATCGGACGACAAGCGGTGGATGAGAGAGGCAATCCTCGAGGCAGAAAAGGCTGCCGAGAGGGGGGAGGTGCCAGTGGGTGCGGTTGTGGTCTCTGAGGGTATCATACTGGGCAGGGGTCACAACATGGTCGAGGAGTTGGGGGATCCCACCGCCCACGCCGAGATCATCGCCATTGGAGCTGCGTCGCGGACCATCGGAACATGGCGTCTCGATGGCGCAGCACTGTACACGAGCCTGGAGCCGTGTATCATGTGTGCCGGGGCGATAGATGCGTGTCGGCTTGAAAGACTGGTGTATGCCGCGGGCGATTCCAGGAAGGGCGCTTTCGGCTCCGCCATGGACATCAGGAAAGGCGAAACTTTTTGCCGGGGTCTGGTGGTTGACTACGGGATCATGGTGGAAGAGGCATCGCGTCTGCTGGAGAGATTTTTTCGTGCCAAGCGTCTTTTGAAAAGTGCGGCAAAAAGAGATTGCCGGTCCGGCGAATCTCTGCTTCAGAAGGATGGCGCTTCGGGAATCGCACGCCACGTTGGGAATGATTCTCAGCATCAGGCATGACGCATTCTTTCCCTCCCGGCATTGCACCCACAAATCGATCGTGTTCGCGAATCGACCGGGCTCCTTCGGACGACGGCCTTCCTGTCCTCGTTCAAAGCCCCCTGACAGTACCCTACCGCAATGTGTGGAGACTTCAAGCGTCCATGCCGTTGTTTTCCCCGATTTTTCAACCTTTTCCCTTGAATGTAACGACCAGACGAGTTATCAGCGAGAAGAGAGAACGGGAAAGCCGGGGAGGCTCCAGGCAGCTGTACAATTGACTGAATCATTCAAAGTGATTAGACTTATTGCTGTATGACGTCAAGGATTACCGGGCAACACTGCCATTGAGGATTGATCCGGAGAGGTGGCCGAGTGGACGAAGGCGGCGGTCTCGAAAACCGCTTCTCGTGTAAGCGGGACGTGGGTTCGAATCCCACCCTCTCCGCCAGACCGAACGGGCGGTTTTATTGACTACAGAAAAGAAAGAGAGAAGTGATCCCGGCCTGGAACGGGAAATCGATCCTGAATAGTAAGGAATTACGCGGAGAGATGTCCGAGTTGGCTTAAGGAGCACGACTGGAAATCGTGTGGGGCGAAAGCCCTCGGGGGTTCGAATCCCCCTCTCTCCGCCATCGCCTGTCGTGCAACAAGTCATTACGCTCACGATGATCTCCGAGACAATGACACGAAGAGGAGGAGGATGCCGGGCAGGAGAGGTGCGATGTCACAGGCCCACGGGAGGAGATGTATATCTGTGCATCTGATCTTAGGTCTTAGGGTTGATTTCCGATCCGCCAAAGTCAGACGAAGTCAAGACAGTGGCATATAAAGGTTCCCCCGTAATCTTACTACCATGGGATGACCTCAAACCGCTTATTCAGAATGGATGTCAAAAGGGGACTGGAGATTATCGCCTTCAGCCCAAAGATATTGAGGACAAACCATCTAAGATCTCTTCCGTGGACATTATGCGCGCGAACCCATAGGCCAGGTTGATCAGAGTGGAAAAGTGAAACTCCTCGTTGATCGCCCCTGTGGCGTCGAGTAGAAAGAAGACTCGATAGTCCCTGAAGAAGGCATCCCGGGCCGTAGAGTCGCAACACAGGTTGGTCATGACGCCGGTCAATATAAGGTCTTTTACGCCCAAGCACCTTAGAGTCGTCTCGAGGTCTGTGTTGTAAAAGGCGCTGTACCGGTGTTTTATGATGATCTTTTCTCCTGGCTCCGGCGCAACCTTCGGGTGGATTTCCGATCCCGGGGAACTCTCCATGGGAAGACCCTTCCACCATTGGGCCATGATGCCGCCGTCCTGTTCCAAACTTGAATGCACGTGTCGGCTGAATATGACTGGGAGGTGATTCGTCCTGAATGCCTTGATCAGGCGCCTTACATTGGGGATTATCGGAGGTCCTCCAGGAGTGAGCGCCGGACTCTCCGGGTCCAGGAAGTAGAGTTGCATATCGATGACGAGGAGGGCGGTATCCTTCCACCTAGGTTCCATGTGGTGGTGGTCGAACGGTGCGAGACGGGCCTTCCACTCGGCAGCCTTTGCCGGCAGGCTCTCTTCGGTGATATATGCCTTCTTCATGCGTGGGCTTGAAACCAGGTGGATTAATTGCCGGTTGCCGCGTCTACCGCGCTTACACGAAAGTCGATTTCACCCAATGCCTGTCCGGATTCGCCTACTACTTCTACCTTCCAAATGCCTCCGTCCTGGGGAGGTATCCGTTTCGAACTCCATGTCCTGAAACGGCTGCCTTCAACGTTGAGTGGAACTTCTGCCACCAGTTTATCATTATAAAACCAGCGGTGGGTCACAGTGGTGGGAGCGCCGATATTCCTGATTTCCGTGAAGCAATAAATCCGGTTTATGTCTGGAGAGAAATCCTCGGACGGGTTGACTGGTTCACGGCCATTTATCCCCTCGCATAGTACCATCCGGGAGATCTCAATCTTGTCCTGGGGCTGGCTCAGTAGCGGAACCGGCAGGAATGAGAGTGTCAACGCGAGGCCGACGAACAGGCCGGCAATTCCTTTCATAACCTCCTCCTTGACCATAGAATCGAAACGGGCGTTGGGCCACATCATACTAAGATACAAGGGAAACCGGGTCCAGTCAAGACCTCTCCCGGTGCTGCCCTGCCTGTCTTGACTCGCATGCCACGAGGGGTTAATATCTATCCAGAAATGGCGATTCGAGATTTCACCCTGTTGGGACCGGAGGAGATACTTGACGTTGCTCGCGTCCTCGAATTTAGTCCCTGCCGAGTCATCCTGGGGCCGCGTGGCAGGGACATTGAAAAAGTTGCTGGGGATATGGAAGGTCTCAGGGGGATCATCTTATTGTTGGCCGATCGGGTGACATCCCGCTCACTCGATGTCTTCAGCGGCTTGCGGTTTGTTGCAGAAGGTGGGGCAGTAGCTCAGATGGGAGAGCGCATCCCTCGCACGGATGAGGCCAGCGGTTCGACTCCGCTCTGCTCCACCATCATCACCCTTAAGCCCTCAACTCCTTCCACCCGCTGCTGAAGGCTCCATGGAAACAGGAGAAACAACTCGCAGTCGATCTACCATCTCCGCCATGTCCGGGATACTGATCAGCCGAATCTTTGGTTTCCTGCGAGAGATGGTAATCGCGGGATTTTTCGGCCTCAGTCCTCAGGTGGACGCCTTCTATGCTGCTTACCGGATACCCAATTTCTTCAGGACTCTCCTTGGTGAGGGAAGTCTTTCCGCGGCCTTCATTCCGGTCTTGTCTCGGGTACAGGCCTCTTGCGGGAGGGAGACCTCGGTCCATCTCACGCGTGCGCTTTTCTCTATTCTCCTGGTTATCTCAGGCGCGCTCTGTCTCGTAGGCATTACCTTCTCATCGACGATTATTTCGGCAATCGCCCCAGGTTTCTCCCCGGAGGTCCACGATCTCGCCGCACATGTGATGCGGATCGCATTCCCCTTTTTTGCCTTTTTGACCCTTGGGGCCTGGTCCATGGGTATCCTGCACACCCGGGGAAGGTTCTTCCTGCCTGCTGTGGCACCGATCTGCCTCTCCGGCTCACAGATATTTTTTATTCTCGTTCTTGGTGTTTACTTTGAGCCGGATCCCATCTATGCCCTTGCTTGGGGAGTGCTCATAGGTGGGGCCCTGCAGTTCCTGGTTCAGGTCCCCGCTCTTGTAAAGGAGGGATACGCAATCCGCCTTGAATGGGACCCCGGGTTGTCGGATATCCGGAGGATAGGGGTGTTGTTCGTGCCGGTTGTAATCGCTCTCGGGGTGAACCAGATCAATTCTCTCGTTGACACCTTCCTATCGTCCTTCCTCGAGCAGGGGAGCCTGGCCGCCCTCAACTTTGCAGCCCGCCTCTATACATTCCCACTGGGGCTCTTCGGGGCATCCGTGGCCATGGTTGCCCTGCCATCGCTCTCAAGAACAAACGCCGATCATGATTTGTCCACCTCCAATCACCTGGCGGAGGTTGTGCAATGGTGGCAGCGGACCCTCTTCTATCTCCTCCCCGCCACGGTCTTCCTCATCGCCTTCCCGAACGAGGTAGTCGCCCTCATTTATCAACGGGGATCATTCGGATCTCAGGCGGTTCAGCGCGTGGGAGGCGTCTTACTCCTCTACGCGATCGGTCTCCCGGCGTTCGGCTCGGTCAAGATACTCGCTTCAGGCTACTATTCCCTGCAGGATACCAGGTCACCAATGATCCGGGCGGTCATAGCGACGCTTACAAATATCCTCCTGAGCGTCTTGCTGATGCATTGGATCGGTGTCAGGGGAATCGCGCTGGCGACATCTGTTGCCGCCTATCTCCATGTCGGTCTCCTTGCGGTCGGGCTTTCAGGCAAGGCAGGAAACAGAGTGATGGACAGGAAGGCCGGCATGAGGCTGGCGATAATGCTGGCCGCCTGTGCCGTGATGTTGGGTGTAGGACTGCTGACATGGCGCTGTTCCCCGGCGGGTGCTGTCGCAGGCGGATTTATACAGCGGTCCCTCTGGTTGCTATTGGTTGCAGGAATGATGGCTGGAACGTATCTCCTGGTGGCCCGCCTGGCGGGCATCAGGGGGCGGTGAGTTTTTAACTTGATGAGTGGCGGGAAATCATTTATACTATTATCGTTGAGTGTATTTGGTCGATGCCATCCAACGGTCACTTGTGCTCCATACGTAAAATCACTTGAAACGCCGGCCGATCAGGATGGCCTCCTTTCATTCTTGGTGAATCATGAACTCCGCTCTTAAAGAATCATTACCTGCGAAGGTTGCCTCCATCCCCAATGAACCGGGTGTCTACCTGATGATAGGGCGCAGGGGAGAGATATTATATGTCGGCAAGGGGCGTGATCTCAGGACGAGGGTCCGGGGCTATTTTCAGCCATCGAGGCCCATCCACCCGAGGATCGACTCGATGGTATCCAGGGTCGAGGATATCCGATGGATTGTAACCGACGGCGAGGTGGAGGCCCTCATACTGGAGAGCAACCTGATCAAGGAACATTCTCCGCGGTATAACATCAACCTCAAGGATGACAAGCGCTATCCCTACATAAAGATAACTGTAAAAGAGGCCTTCCCGAGAGTCCTTGTCACTCGAAGGGTGTCGGGCGATGGTTCCAGGTACTTCGGTCCATATACGGCGGTAAAGAAGATGAGGGCCAGTTTGAAACTGATTAAAAAGATTTTTCCGGTCCGCAGTTGCCGATATGATCTACCGAACGACACCCCTGGAAGGGCCTGCCTCGATTACCATATAGGCAAGTGTAACGGTCCATGTATCGGCAGGCAGACAAGCGAGGAATACCGGCAGGTAATACGAGAGGTCATCCTCTTCCTGTCGGGTAAGAACCAGCAGATCATACGGGACCTGGAACGGAGGCTGGAGAAGGCCGTGGAGCGGATGGACTACGAATCCGCGTTGAAGTACAGGGACAGGATTGGATGTCTCAAGACCGTGCAGGAGAAACAGAAGGTCCTGTCCGTCCGTGGAGGGGATCAGGACCTGGTCGCCCTTTGCCTTGATAGGAGTGATGTATGTGGACTGGTAATGAAGGTAAGGGATGGGAGGCTCCTTGGGAGTCGCCATATTTACCTTGATAATGCCGAAGGGCATGAAGAATCGCACGTCCTGTCCCTCTTTCTCACCCTCTATTACCAGACCGAGCAGGATGTGGCGGACGAGATACTCCTTCCTTGCCCGTGTGATGAAGTCTCATTGTTGGCAGATTGGTTCGCAGGCCGCGGCCGCAAGGCCCCTACATTTAGGGTCCCCCGGAGGGGGGAAAAGAGGAAATTGGTCGACCTGGCCATGAAAAACTGTCGCTTCCTAATGGCTCAATTAAAGGTGAAGAGAAACAGCACCTCATCCCGCTCGGGGCTCGCCCTGGCGGAGATCAGGCGCTATCTGGGCCTGGAGGTTGTCCCGAGGACGCTTGTATGCGTCGACATCTCGGAGATTGCAGGGTGTGACGCAGTCGGCTCCCTTGTCAGGTTCGACGACGGTCTGCCGCGGAAGGACGAGTACCGTCGCTTCAGGATCCGAGAGGTATCTGGACAGGATGATGTTGCTATGGTGAGGGAGGTCCTTAAGAGGTATCTCCTTCGAAAGGCCGGCATCGGAGACCTGCCCGACCTCATACTGCTGGACGGGGGTAAAGGCCAGTTATCGGCCGGGGTGGATGTCCTCAAGGGCCTCGACCTCGAGGACATACCGATCTTCGCCCTGGCAAAGAGGGAGGAGGAGGTCTATCGACCGGATTGTGGGGAACCGATTCGGATACCCGGGGAATCACCGGCCCTTCACATACTGTGCCGTCTCAGGGACGAGGCGCATCGTTTTGCAATAGGATATCATAGGAAGATCAGGTCAAGGCATTACAAGGCATCAATACTCGATGACATACCCGGGATAGGGAGTGCTCGGAAGAGGGAACTCTTGCGTGCATTCGGATCTGTCGCGAGGCTTCAGAACGCATCGGTGCAGGAGATAAGCCGCATCAAGGGATTCTCCGAGGGACTGTCAAGGAGAGTTAAATCGCATCTTGATCGTTGAGGTGATGAGACGATGAACACCTGGGTATCGGATGGACGATCAGAAGACCACTTCTTCCTGTTAAATTTTCTTGATCACCTTGAGATCGAGCGAGGGCTATCGCGTGCCACAACTGCATCTTATCGTGGGGATCTGAAGCAGTTCTTTCAATATGTCCGACTGGAGGATATCGGCGATCCGGGCGGAATTGATCAGCATATTCTACTGGATTACCTCTTTTTCCTGAAGAAACGGAAGCGCCTCGCGGAGACTTCTATTTCGCGCAAGATATCCTCCATCAAGGCATATTTTCGCTTCCTGAAGCGGGAGGGCCTTGTGGCGAGAGATCCCACTAAGTTCATCGATTCCCCAAAGCGATGGAGGAGGCTCCCCGTTGTCTTGAATCGAATAGAGGTTGAGAGGTTGCTGGAATCCCCTTCCGGGAAGGCATCTTCAACCAGAGACCGGGCCATTATGGAGGTGCTATATGCGACCGGTGTGCGCGTCTCCGAGTTGATAAACTTGCGCCTGAACGACATAGACATGAGAGAGGGGTTCATCCGTGTAATGGGTAAGGGTAGAAAAGAGAGAGTCGTGCCTATCGGGCGAAGTGCAATAACATGGCTGAGACGTTACTTGAGGGAGAGGAGGGCCGGGGATGCCGGGAGCGAGAGGATTTTCCTCAACCATCTCGGGAGACCGATTTCGAGGGTAGGAGTGTGGAAGATTCTCAACGGGTACCTGAAGTCTTCCGGGATAAAGAAGAAGGCGAGTCCTCATACCCTCCGCCACTCCTTTGCCACTCACCTCTTGGAGGGAGGAGCGGACCTGAGGGCGGTTCAGGAGATGCTCGGTCACTCGGACATCTCGACGACCCAGATATACACCCACCTCAGCAGGGATTACCTGAAGAGGGTCCACCGAACCTTTCATCCGAGGGGATAGGTGGATGTTCAAGCGATAGCACGAGAAAGGAATGTTTGGATGATAAGGGCGTGCAAGGGAGGACGGATCGTTGGTCGGTTTATGATCGCGGCCTTCTTCGCTTTTTCCCTCATGTACCCACACGATCGGGCACTCGGTGAAGACTCGGGAGCGGTCTGGGTGATGGAGATCAATGGGATCATAAGCCCGGCCATCGCCAATTACTCGATAGAGACCCTAAAGCGTGCCGAGGAAGAAAGTGCCGAGTGCCTCGTGATCAAACTCGACACGCCGGGCGGTCTCGATCTGTCCATGAGGGAGATGGTTAAGGAGATCATGTCGGCGACCATCCCGGTTGTGGTCTTTGTATACCCGAAGGGTTCAAGGGCCGCTTCGGCCGGGGTGTGGATAACCCTCGCCTCACACATTGCAGCGATGGCGCCCGGGACAAACATCGGTGCCGCCCATCCGGTCATGATGGGAGTGGGTGGGCTTGGAGGTAGTGGTGGGCAGGAGGAAAAGGGGAAGAGCGAGTCGGGGACCATGGAAGAGAAGGTGCTCAACGATGCCGTTGCCTATATCCGGGCCATAGCCAGCGAGAAGAAGAGAAATGCGGAATGGGCCGAAAAGGCGGTTCGCGAATCGGTGTCGATCACTGCGGAGGATGCCCTGAGACTTGGGGTCATAGACCTCATCTGTCCAAACTTGGTGGACCTCCTGGAGAAGATCGACGGGCGCACGGTATTGGTGAATGATCAGGAGAGGACCTTGCACACTAAGGGGGCGGCCGTAGTGGAGGTCGAGATGCCCCTCAGATATCGCTTCTTGAGGATAATAACCAACCCCAACGTTGCCTATCTCCTGATGCTGCTGGGGGCTGTGGGTATCTATTTCGAACTGTCGAACCCGGGAGCGATCCTCCCGGGGGTTGTTGGTGTGATTTCGATTATCCTGGCCTTGTATGCCTTCCAATGGCTTCCGATAAATTATGCCGGGCTGGCGCTGATCATCCTGGCGATTATCTTGTTTAT
This sequence comes from uncultured Gemmatimonadota bacterium, assembly GCA_964573995.1. Classification (GTDB taxonomy): domain Bacteria; phylum Gemmatimonadota; class CAZMKB01; order CAZMKB01; family CAZNLH01; genus CAZNLH01. Next base: position 1,868 of record CAZNLH010000003.1, on the reverse strand, counting down.
CGCAGAGGTGAAGATCACGAGTTTCGGGTTGCTTACGGTAGGTGGGATCTTCTCGATGGTCCTTGGTTCCCTGATGCTTATAGGTCCAGATTACCCCTACATGAGGATTTCATGGGGTGTAATCGTCCCGACGGTCCTGGCCACCGCGGCCTTCTTCGTCCTTGCACTTGGCCTTGTGCTCAGGGCGCACCACAGGAGACCCGTGACCGGGAGAGAGGGCCTCATCGGGGAGATCGGTACCGCCCAAACGAACCTGAAGCCGGGCGGGAGGGTCTTTGTGCACGGAGAGTTGTGGTCGGCGGTCTCCGAGGAGCCAATAAAGAAAGGGTGCAAGGTCAGGATCATTGGACGGAACCATATGACACTCAAGGTGGAAGAGTCTTCCGATCGACCATGAGTACGGTGCCTGATAAAGGAGGTTAGCATGTCTGTCCTGTTTACGTTGATAGTCATCATCGTGTTGTTCCTGATGAACTCCATCAGGATACTCCGGGAGTACGAACGCGGGGTTATCTTCCGATTGGGGCGCCTGATAGGCGCCAAGGGGCCGGGCCTGATCATTCTGATACCCATGATCGACAGGATGGTAAAGGTGAGCCTCAGGATAGTCGCCATGGACGTGCCGCCCCAGGATATTATTACCAAGGACAATGTCTCGGTCAAGGTGAATGCGGTGGTTTACTTCCGCGTAATGGATCCGGAGAAGTCCGTGGTCGAGGTGGAGGATTTCCTCTATGCCACATCTCAGTTCGCTCAGACTACCCTCAGGAGCATTCTCGGTGAATCTGAACTGGACGAACTCCTATCCGAACGCGAGAAGATCAATCATGAGATCCAGATAATACTCGACAAGCACACCGATCCATGGGGAATAAAGGTTTCTAACGTGGAGGTAAAGCACATCGATCTACCACAAGAGATGCAGCGCGCTATGGCAAAACAGGCCGAGGCGGAGCGGGAGCGACGTTCGAAGGTAATCAATGCCCAGGGAGAGTTCCAGGCGGCCCAGAAACTTACGGAGGCAGCGGAAATCATCTCGAGGTTTCCAATTGCCCTACAACTCCGTTACTTGCAGACTCTTACGGAGGTCGCTTCCGAGAACAATTCCACAACGATCTTCCCGGTTCCGATCGATCTCTTCAGGCCATTCGTGCAGGCACTTGGTTCAATTCAGCATACCGCGGGGAAGGACATCGGTGGTAATATGGCCGAAGGGCTGCCGAAGGATGACGTCGATAAATAAGACATGACGGAATAGGTCCATTAACTTATCAACTCAGGGCCGTCGCGCGACCTTGTCTGTTTGCAGTATTGTCTACTTATTAGGACATTTCCAGGCCTTTAACACCCACCCAGGACACAATCCATCAACTCTTCACCGGGTACTGTGCTGCCTATATAATATGTTCTTATTATAATAAGTTATATACATTTTGTAATCCACTTTAGGAGGACTATTCTACTCTTTTGTCTTCCATGGTACGGTTCCTGCTTCCTGGATGCACGAGCGACGTTGCTTTAGGCATTTTCACCAGAGGGGAGAAAGTACGATGAAGAGCAAGATATCGAAGATACACCCGAGGAGCGCGATCCTGATACTACTCCTTGCGGCGATGTCACTGGCCGGCGCCGGAGAAGCGGCTGCATACTGCGGAAGGCGATATGTGGTGGTCAGGCGGGCAAGGGTGCACCGGGTTGTGGTTCCTCGTCCCCGTCCTGTAGTAGTACGCTACGTCCCGGCGTATCATACGGCGTGTGTCTGGAGGTCAGGTTACTATTACAGCCCTCGCTTCGGATACCACCGCCATGTATACCATCCGGGCGGGATCTATTTCGGAGTCGACCTCGTTTTCTGAGCGTGGGGCCCG
>CAZNLH010000002.1:13951-162899 GCA_964573995.1 uncultured Gemmatimonadota bacterium | reverse complement strand
ATCATCACCGAGGAGGGGATCAGCCCCCTGCTTCTTGTCCCCTGAAGCCACAGGGGCTTCCACGGGCTTCTCTTCCTCCTCCTTTAGACCATGGGCCTCCCCCTGATCTTCCTCCTCCACACCCTCTAAGTCATCGTGCTCCACGTTATCATCCTGCGAGGAGAGAGGTTGGGGCTGTAATTCCTCGGCACCCCCGGTGTTCGTGTCCTCGTTGTCTCCCTGCTTTTCCTCTTTCTCCTCGATAGGTGAATCAGAATTCATTAAGAAAGGCCTCCACGTAAATGATCAGTACGGAGATTTAATCAATCTCTACGGTAAAATGACGGTCAAAGTCGGGGTAATCCCGAACCAAGTCGAACTGAAAAGATATTTCCTATTCGTGTATATGTCAAGGCTTTCGGATTTCCGAGTTTTCCCATTTTTTTTCGCCAATACTGAAGGATATCTCTCGGAGCAACTCGAAGTCTTCCCATGCCGACCAGCCACCCAGAGTTGCCCGGTCTCCGGGGCTTCACCCTTCCACGGATTCAACGAGCCTCTCGATCTCACCCAGCACGTAGGCTGCAAGCCTTCTGTATCCCCTGGTATTCCGGCCGTAACACCGGTATTCCTCCGGCCTGATTACTCGTCCGAAATAGACTCTTACCGGCTCCCTCCTCGATATGGCGCGCCAGATATTGAGATTCCCCTTTATACAGACAGTCACGATCGGGGCATTCGTGGCCAGCGCGAGACGCGCCACGCCGGACTTTGCCCTTCCAACCCCGCCCTTCGTGTGTATCCTTGTCCCTTCAGGAAAGATCACCACCGCTGAGTCCTTCTTCAAGAGATCTACCATGCAATCCACGGCGGCGGTATCCCCCTTTCCCCTGTGAACGGGATGGGCATTGAGAGCCGATATCAATTTGCCGAACGGACGGAACGAAAAGAGTTCGGCCTTGGCCATGAAGTGAACTTCACGGTCCACGGAGACCCCGATAAGGGGGGGATCAAGGTAGGAGCGATGATTCGACGCGAGGATCACGGGGCAACCCGATGGGACCAACTCCGCCCCCTCGGCCCTAAAACCCAGGATCACCTTGAAGAGGAACCTGACGACAACCCACGAAAACCTGTAGAATGGCTTCACGGCTTAACCCCTCCAGCCCCTGATGCCGCCAGTTCGAGATGCCTGAAAAAATCTGGAAAGGAAGACCCCACGCATCCTATCCCGGATACGGCCAGGTCGCAGCGGGGAAGGGCGCCGAGTATGGAGAAGGCCATTGCCACGCGGTGATCGCCCCAAGACCTAACAAGGCCTCTCAGCGGGCCGCGAGACCCCCTTACCAGGAAGCCATCGGGCCTTTCATCCACATCGACACCGACCCCGCGGAGGTTTCGCGCCACTGCCGAAATCCTGTCGCTCTCCTTGTACCTCAGTTCTTCGAGATCAGAGAAAAGGGTCTCCCCCTCGGCCCGCGATGCCGCAATTGCCAGGGCCGGCACCTCATCGTTGATCGAAGGGGCGTCGTCTTCCCCGATGGCGGTGCAGTGTAGTTCCGATGAATACGCCGTGACATCCCCTACCACCTCTCCGTTCCACTCCCCCCCCTCCCGAACCTCGATGCGAGCCCCCATCCTCCTGAGCACCTCGATGAAACGGGTACGAGTCGGGTTGAGGAGGACATCTTTCACTCGAATCCTCCCGGCCCGGCTCAGGACCGCAAGGACTATAAAAAAGGCAGCCGATGAGATGTCTCCCGGAACATGCAGGTGCAGGGGTCCAAGGCCGGGAGGCGGCCTTAGCGTGATCACCTCCCCCTCCCTCACAATCCCAACCCCCTGATCCCTCAACATTATCTCCATGTGATCCCTGCTCCTGACCGGCTCCCTCAAGGTAACCGTCACACCTCCCAGCAGTCCCGCGAGGATAATGGCCGTTTTCACCTGGGCGCTCGGGATGGGCAACTCGTATTCTATCGGCCTCAAGGGCCTGCCAATCAGCACCAGTGGCGGATAGCGGTCGTGGTCGCGGCCGTATATCTCCGCCCCCATTTCCCTCAAGGGGATGATTATCCGGTTCATTGGCCGCCTGTTGAGGGAGGCGTCCCCCGTGAGTACCGCCAGCCCTCCGCCGGCTGAAAGGAGTCCGGCGAGGAGACGCATGGTCGTGCCGGAATTGCCGCATGAAATCACCCCCTTCGGCTCCTTCAACTCCCTCCCTCGGCCCGGAGCAATGACAAGGTCGGGTCCTTCCCGAACCACACTAACGCCGAGGGCCCGAATGGAAGAGATCGTCCTCTTTACATCTTCCGATCGAGGGATGCCGTGCAACCTGGACGGTCCATCAGAGATCGAGGCAAGGAGGATTCCCCGATGCGCGACCGACTTGTCACCATCAGGCCTCATCGTGTAAAAAAATCTTGAAACTTTCGGCGGTTTGTATAACTTCATAAATCTCCAAACCGTTGTGCAATGGCATAATTATTGCTAAATCTTGTTGCAAACAGACGGCCGAAGGATCATGGTAAGACCCTCACAATCCGTCCGACTGTCCGTAAGAGGCGTTACCGCAATACCAATTATACGAAAATGGAGATTCTTCAACAAGTCAAATGAACCTCTTCCCGGAAAAAACGTCCCCCGGCATCAACGGCGAGCCCATCAAGGCGGCGATTCTACTCGTGCTCATTCTCGTCTTGTCACCCGGTCGACTCTTCTCCCTCTCCTTCGATGCCAGGAGGATCGCGATGGGAGGGGCACTTCTCCCTTACCACAGCGAATCTTCAATACTAAATCCTGCTTACCTCGACATAGAAGAGAAGGCACCGCACACAATCCCCATCCCCATCGGCCTGTTCGCCTTCCTCGCGGATCTCCCTTCCTTCGACCCCAATGACCCGTCGTTCGATGCAGTGGAGTTGGCCAACCTCCTGCTCAATCCCCCATTCTATCTCGAACTGCGCAACGAGAAGAAGGCGGATTCCACCAATATCTTCATCGACATCAGCAACAATTCCCTGATGGTCGACCTCGACAACTTGCAGCAATTCACGCCAATCGGCCCCGTGGAGACTGGGCTGTTCGATATCCGCCAGCCAAGGATAGGCCTTACACTCAAAGATATCCACCTTAGCGTCTCCCCATTCATCCTGATGGAAGGGAGCCTCGAATTGTCGAAAAACTTAGAGAACGTCCTGGCGGAAGCCCAGCCCATGGCTCCCAACACCGATTACTCGGTCACGAGCAGCGGCAGGATCAACTCTGGCCTGTCCATAAATGCCGGGCACGTATTCAATATTACGGACTTGCTGTCCATGCAAGAAGGGCCACAGTTCTCGATGGGCATCAATGTCAAATATATCATGGGATTCGCCTATGCCGATCTCAACAATTCTTCCAACATACATACATACGATCCAATCTTTGACTCCGACAATCCCCCCCAATTGACGAGCACGACCACTATGGATTACGCAATACCGGAGAGCGGAGACATAGGCCCCAAGGGCAGCGGCTACGGTATCGATGTCGGCTTCCTTGCGAGGTTCAATTCCCTCGACATCGGTCTCGGCATACAGGATGCGTATACCAAGATCCACTGGCGGGCAAGCAGGGACCTTCTCGTTTACGAGGACTCTACAAACGACTTACAAAGAACAACGATCTTCGAAGACCGAGGCTTAAGTGTAACCGCACCACGTACGTTCTCACTCTCCCTCGCTTACCGGAGCATGGAAGAGACCGGGTGGGGAGAGAATCCACAGGTGGGAGACTACATCCTCGCCTACAACGCCGAAGTGGCGAGCGGAGACCTCATCATGCGGGTCGGTGGAGAGACCTATTACGGTCCGGGCCCGATAGCCCTGCGTTTCGGGGCATTCAACCAGGGAGGCAAGGCACAGTTCAGCCTCGGAGTGGGAATTCCATTGAAAATTTTCAACTTCGACATCGCTCTTACAACCCATGACCGAAGTTACGATCAACATCGAGGGCTGACTCTGGCGACGTCCATCTCCTTTCCATGACGCTGGGGGCACTTGCATTGAGGGTACAGAAATTGAGAAAGACCGCCCATCATCCCGGATCGCGCGTTAAAGGTCGAAGGCGGCTCGCCGTTATCCTGGCCGCCGTCTTAGTCGCCTGCGGGACCACCGTGGTAACCATAAGGGTCGATGTCCGAAGTTTCCTCTCGGAGGATGAACTCTCGATCTCTTATGGAGATCCGCCTCTTATCATACCGGGCAACTCTCCCGCGGTTTCAATCCAGACACCCGTGGAAATCATACCTCTTCCAGACGAGATCAACACCATCACCGACATCAGTGCGATCGAGATACTGGCCGCGATCGACTTCAACAACAGGACAGGGAGCGCGGCCATAACCTACCGGGTATATTTCAACGACACCGAAGAGAACATCTTCAATACCGACCCCATCCTCGAACAGCAAGTCTACCTGGTCTCAGACTCCACATCACATGAGGAGATCCTGATAGAAGGCGACCAGCGGGTCTTAAACCTCTTCCTGAACAAAGAGATTGCAATGGCGTCGGAGATCGAGATCGAGCCGGGTGGCGGTACGGAGAACATCTCCGGGAGCGTCGATGTTACGGGTCTCACGGTCCAGGTATCGGCCGTGGGAGAGAACTGAAAGCACAATCCCTTCCCCCGAAGAGAGGCGTGAGTGGTAAAAAAACCGCTGCAACCCCGCAGGGCTGCAGCGGTCTCCTCGTAGGGTCGTGGGGGGATTTACTCCCCCACTACCTTCTCCCTACTCCCCCTCATAACCTTGCATTTTCCTTCGTCATGGACCTTCCCGCAGGTAAGGCGCGATGGGGCGGAGCGGGCAAGATCCTCGACCTTCCTACTCCGCGGCAGTGTAGACATTTATCGTGACCTCCTCTGAATCAATCTCCAGGCCGGCGCTGTCCAGGAGATGGCCCTGCAGTAAATAATTACCGGTATCCGCACCATAAGGCACGTCGATCTTGAGCACCTTTACCAGCCTATCACCTGCATCGAAGAAGAGGGATGCCGGCCCGTAAACGGGATTGTTGCCGAACTGATCGCCTCCCGGCAGCCACAGGTCAGCCAGCAGGTACCCATTGACCGGCACCACGGACTGGGCGGTCACGTAGAATTCCAGTTCAGACGATTCGCCTGCCCGAACCCCGATCGAGTCCACCGCCACGTCGAGCGTCATGTCCTTGTATTCCTCCCAGCCGCTGTTCACCCGGCCGGGAGTCCCAAGGTCGCCCATCCCGAAAGATGTATCGGCACCCACCCAGTTGTAACCGTGTACGTTGTTGAAGCCAGGGTTTCTCAGTTCCATTGAGCACCCCGGATCATCGGGGAAGTTCGAGGAATCATAACCGACACTGTCAACAACCTCGCCAATAGGATCCAGGAGTATGACCTCGTCCGATCCATTCGACAGCGTGAAGGAGTCGTATTGATAATCCGCAGAAAAGCCGCCGTTCTCTGCGATCGATGAATCCCTCGCCAGGACGAAAAAGGAATGAGGCTCGACGATCAACGGCCCGGGGCCCCCGATGACGTGATAGTCGCTTCCGAGGTCCATGATCGCCCAGCCGTTCAGGTCGACGGCAGAAGAATCCGGGTTGTAGATTTCTACATACTCCCCGTGTGAATCGGTGACCGAAGAGGGATCTTTCATTATCTCGTTGATAACTAAAATGGGCCCGGGGGCATCCTGGCTGATCCCCCACAACAGGGGCGACTCGAGGCCGAGCAGGAACAACCACGAAACGATGGGCAACACCCATCGAACTGCGACGCGGGGAGAAAGGGTCGAGGAGGATTCCGGACGTCTCTCGAGAGGACGACAATCCATCTCATACCTCCTTGAACCGTTTTTAGTTTGAAAAGCGCTTCACTATCAACTACCGTCGAGACCTCGATAGGCAAGGGCCATGCCATCTATCAGCGGATCTGGATTGAGAGTCGATCCGGCATGAGTGTCAATGGATTACCGCCCGAAGTATCGGCAGGACCCGGTATCAACTACCCGGGTGCCTTACGAGGCAAGGTGGAGATACAATGTCCTATCTGTAGGGGCCTGATAAGGCTATCGGAGGCGTGCCCTTTGACGATGACACCAAACAGCTCGACGAAGGGAAGCAAGAGGAACCTGCCTCAGAGGCTGAATTTCCCGAAATCTTCCGGATTCATGTCCTTCAACCGTTCCCTCAGGCGTTCCGGATTGTATTCCTCCGAGACGTTGATCGGAATATCCGTCAGGAGTTCGATGTTCGTGAAGATGGGTGCCTTGACACGAAGGGCAAGTGCAATTGAATCGCTCGGTCTCGCATCGATTGATATCGTATCATTGCCCCGTTTTAGAAAGAGAGAGGCGTAATACGTGTTGTCTTTCAAGTCCCCTATAACCACTCGGATGAGGTTCGCCTTGAATGCGACCAGGAAGGATTTCAGCAGGTCGTGCGTCAGGGGCCTCTTGAACTTGATACCGGCGAGTTCCATTGCGATCGCGCTGGCCTCGTTGTGTCCGATCCAGATCGGAAGGACCCGTTTTCCATCCTTCTCCTTCAAAATCACGACGGGCGAGTTACTCGACCCATCGATCCCCAATCCAGATACGTTGACTTCGATCATGTTCTCATTCCACTGTGTCATCTTCACACCCGCGATTACGTCCCGATTTCCCAGGAAGAAAGATATGATTCCTGTTCCGGGGTCAACTCATCCAGTTCAATGCCCATCGACTTCAACTTGAGCCGGGCCACTTCCATGTCGATATCTCTTGGAAGGCGGTGGACTTCACGGCTGAGTCCGCCCCCATTCTTGACCAGATATTCCGCGCCAAGGGCCTGATTCGCAAAACTCATGTCCATGACGAGCGCCGGGTGCCCCTCTGCGGCGGTCAGGTTGATCAAGCGTCCTTCACCGAGGAGATATATCCGCCTGCCGTCCTCGAGAGTAAATTCCTCCACGAAGTCCCGGACTGCCCTCCGCTTGACGCTCAACCTCTCCAGTGCCTCGACATCGATCTCGACGTTGAAGTGCCCAGAATTGCAGACGATCGCGCCGTCCTTCATCACCATGAAGTGTTCATCGCGGATGATCCGGATGTCTCCCGTCAGCGTCACGAAGACATCCGCAACCATCGCGGCGGAGGCCATCGGCATCACCTGGTATCCGTCCATTGTCGCCTCGAGCGCCTTCAGCGGGTCGACCTCGGCGATGATAACGATGGCCCCCATTCCCCTCGCCCGCATCGCGACCCCCCTTCCACACCAGCCGTATCCGGCCACCACAACCGTGGAGCCGGCAAAGAGGTGATTGGTGGCCCTCATAATTCCGTCTAAGGTACTCTGCCCGGTCCCGTAACGATTGTCGAATAAGTGTTTCGTCTGAGAGTCATTTACCGCAATGACGGGGAACTGCAGTATTCCCTTGGAGGACATCCCCTTCAGGCGTATCACCCCGGTAGTGGTCTCCTCCGTGCTCCCCACCACTCCGGAGAGGAGTTCCTTGATCGATCCCTCATCGAGTCCCTCCTCGACCCACTCCTTGATGACGGGATGAAGTTGATCGATCTTTCCAAGGGCGAGAAAATGGAGCGTGGATACCAGATCGGCGCCGTCGTCCATGGTGACCATTGGTCGATTTTCAACGGCGGCTCTTATATGCTCGTAATAGGTATCATTGTCTTCTCCCTTCACGGCAAAGACGGGGATTTCATGCTCCTTGACCAGGTAGGCCGCGACATCGTCCTGGGTGCTGAGCGGGTTCGAGGCACACAACAGGCACTCGGCCCCTCCGGCCTTCAGCGTGGTCATGAGGTTGGCCGTCTCCGTCGTCACGTGGAGGCATGCCGATAGGCGCACCCCGGCCAACGGCTTCTCTTTCACGAACCTCTCCCTGATTAGTTTGAGGACCGGCATGTTGTTGGCCGCCCACTCGACTCGTAACTTTCCCCTTTCAGATAGTTGCTCGTCTCTTATATCGAAATTCAAGTCTCTACCCCCTATCTGACAGCGCCCTTGATGTCTTCCACACGATCGGTCACCTCCCAGGTGAACCCCTCTTCATCCCGGCCGAAATGCCCGTAAGCCGCCGTCCTCTTGTATATCGGGCGGCGAAGTTTCAATTCTTCGATGATGCCCGCCGGTGTGAGGTCGAAGACCTTCCTGATGACCTCCACCAACTCCTCATCTCTTACCTTCCCCGTACCGAATGTATCGACCATGATCGAGACCGGCTCCTTGACGCCTATGGCATAGGCAAGTTGTATCTCGCACTTTTCCGCCAGGCCCGCAGCCACGATATTCTTGGCGACGTAACGGGCCGCGTAAGAGGCGGAGCGGTCGACCTTTGTCGGATCCTTCCCCGAAAAGCAGCCTCCCCCGTGGCTTCCAAGGCCTCCATACGTATCGACGATGATCTTTCTACCGGTCACCCCGGCATCGCCCTGGGGACCCCCGATGACAAATCGACCGGTCGGATTGATGAGATAATTTACGCCGTTCTCAGAATCGATCATTTCCTTTGGAATGACGGGGAGGATGACCTCCCGTATGATCTCTTCCCTGATCTTGTCCAGGCCTACATCCGGACTGTGCTGTGCGGCGATGACAACTGTGGTGACACGATGAGGTCTTCCTTCAAGATATTCGACCGTAACCTGAGATTTGCCGTCAGGGCGCAACCAGGGTATAACGCCCTCCTTCCTGACCTGGCTAAGCCGCCTCACCAGTTTGTGCGCAAGCGTAATGGGCATGGGCATGAGTTCCGGAGTCTCATCCGTGGCGTAGCCGAACATCATCCCCTGATCGCCCGCTCCCTTGGCGTTCACTCCAAGGGCGATATCCGGCGACTGCTCGTCAATGGAAGTCATAACGGCACAGGTCTCAAAGTCGAAACCGAAAGAGGCATCCACATAACCGATGTCCTTTATCGTGTTCCTGACCACTCGCGGTATATCAACGTAACTCTTGGTGCTAATTTCTCCCGCCACGAAGGCCAAGCCGGTCGTCACCAGGGTCTCACAGGCCACTCGTCCGAAGGGATCGCCCTCCATTATCGCGTCGAGAATGCTGTCTGATACCTGATCTGCTATCTTGTCCGGATGTCCCTCCGTCACCGATTCCGAGGTGAAAAGATGATGATTCCGCATTGAACGAACTCCTGCTTTTAAGTGTGTTCACCAAGGCCGGCCCCTCCGGTCTCGGTGGTTTTTTCAGCAAGTGTCATGCCCCATCCCTGTAAGGCAACACTTCCGCCTTTTGTCCGACGTTTACGCTTCCATTGTAATCCTGCACCTTCGCATCGATCCCGATCAAAGAAGCACTGAGCCGACAACCCTCGACCTCCGCTCCACGGAATACCACGGAATCGCTGATGACAGAGTCGCGGATCGTGGCTCCTGCATCCACGCTCACGTAGGGACCGATCACCGAACCACTTATGGCCGCGCGTTCAGATATGGCCACTGGGGGTCGAACGATAGATCCGTCGAGCACCTGGTGCGTTCCCCCCTCCTTGTCGAGGAGCAGTCGTTGAGTCTCCAGGAGCGTCTCCGGTTTTCCGCAATCGTACCATCCATCGATCGTGAATGGCCGCATATTCTCTCCCTTATCTATAAGAATCTGAAGGGCATCGGTCAACTGGTATTCCCCCTTCGTCCGTATGTCCTTCTCTATCAGTGTGCCAAGCGCCTCCCTCAGGCCATGGACTGAAGGAAAATAGTAGAGGCCTGCGATCGCCAGGCGGCTCACCGGTTCGTCCGGTTTCTCCACCAGTCGATGAATGTAGCCGTCGTCATGGACTATCACCACCCCGAAACGCCTCGGATCATCGACTTCTCTAACACCGATTACTGTCTCTTTCGACTTCACGGCGGAATCATAATCGACATCAAGGATCGAATCGCCCAGTACGATCAAGGCATCGCCGTCATCTACCTCCTTGAGAACCTGCCAGATGGCGTGACCGAGCCCCAACATCTCGCGTTGATAGTAAAAACGAAGGGGAAGAGAACTCTCATCCCCTAAATAATCCACTATCTTATCCCCCAGGAAGCCGACAACGAGCGAGACCTCCGAGGGCTTCAATCCCCTCAATCGATCGAGTATGTGCTCGATCATGGGCTTTCCGGCCACAGGGATCAAGGCCTTGGGCATAGAAAAAGTATGAGGCCTCAAACGAGACCCTATACCGGCAACTGGAATGATCACCTTCATGGAACCGGATTCCGCCTCCCCGACCGAAGGAACTGCGCATCACCCCCCTCGAATCCGCAATAGCCGGTCCTTCAATTCGTCGATCTTGGACACGGTCATCGGATCCGTATCAAGAAGATGCGAAAGGTAAAAACTAACAAAGTCCCCCTTGTAAATCAAGGAAAATATTCGCTCCAGAAGCGACTTTCCAATGGATTCTACCGCCGTAACACCTCCCGAAAACGGCCTTATCATATCCCCGGTGATCTCCATCCTGGCGGCCACCCGGCGGTGTTCCCCCGAATCCCTTAGTATCAGCACGTGGAGGTCCTTGAGTATCCCGGGGTAATTCTCCCAGCCGGAGATCTCATTATGGTCTATCTCAGGCAGGACCCCTACGAAGGCAAGGACCTTGGCATTTTCGGAGAACTGGCACTTCCACCTTACGGCCACCGAGGCGATATGAGAAGATACATATATGACCGGTATCCTTCCCAATATGATATTTGCCAGGCGATACGGCTCGCTATCCTCTCCACCTGATGCATAGGAAGTTGTAAGGCCCTTCAACAGGTCTGACACCCGGCCCAGGTCACCTTCGACATCGAGCGCGGGATAGAAGCGCCTGAGCATGAAGAGGATCGATGCAAATGAATAGCCGAGGGCCCCCCTTGGTGGATAGCCCGCGGGCAGATCTATCGAGGGATAACCCTCGTCCTCCGCCCGTTGCTTCAGGATGCCGCCCGATGTTGCCACCAGGATATCTGCACCTGCTTCTTCCGCTTGATCGAGCAGGGAGAGGACCTCTTCGGTATTCCCGGAGTAACTGGACGCCAGGAAGAGTAGCCGGCCGGCCGGCGAAGGTGGAAGCGTGTAGCCCCGGACGACCCGTATCGGAACGGTCATGGAATTCCCAGCATAGTCTGAAAGGATATCACCGGCAATCGCCGACCCACCCATCCCGCCTATGTATATCGCCCCGTATCCGTTGCCGGAGGCCTGAACGCCAAGGGAGGCCGCCTTGAGCCAAGCGCGCTCCAATTGGCCGGGCAGATCGCAGATAATGTCCTTCATATTCATACCGTTCACCTCAATCCATCGCCCGACTCTATCTATCCAACGAAGGTCCGATCTCGAGGCATGCGTTAAAAACCGTCTCCGAAGCGCTCCACTACAAATCGTTCGTAGATGGAATGGACCTCTTCGGCCACCCTCTCCTCCAAGGCCACGGAGGCCATCTCCCGGACCTCGCTGATCGTGATGTCCCGGATCATGCGCTTGATCTTGGGGACCATGATCGGGCTCGTGCTCAACTCGTCCACTCCCAGTCCGATCAACAGCAGGGCCGTCACCGGTTGTCCCGCCATCTCGCCGCACACACCCACCCACTTGCCCCTATCGTGAGCCGCCTTGACGACATCCCGGATCGAACGCACGATCGCCGGGTGAAAGGGATCGTACAGATGAGCGACGCGTTCGTTCCCCCTGTCGACCGCCAGTACATACTGGATCAGGTCGTTTGTGCCGATGCTGAAGAAGTCCACCTCGTCGGCCAGTAAATCGGCGGTAATGACCGAAGACGGTGTCTCTATCATGATCCCTCTTCGGTAATTGGGGTTGACCTCGTGCCCCTCTTCCAGCAGTTGCTCCTCTACCAGTTCGAGGAGGCCGTACAGCCTTCTCAGTTCGGACACCGAGGAGACCATGGGGAACATAAGGTGCAGGTTCCCGAAAGGGGAAGCCCTCAGCAATGCGCGCAAGTGGGTCTTGAAGATCTCCTCGTTCCCCAGTGCCAATCGCACGCCGCGCCAGCCGAGGAAGGGGTTCTTCTCATCCGGGATCTCGAACAGGTCGGTGCGCTTGTCCGCTCCTATATCAAAAGTCCTGATCACCGCGGGCCCCGGCTTGACCCCCTTGAGGACCTCTCTGAATATTTCGAATTGTTCCTCCTCCGTCGGAAGGTGCCTCCTGGTCAGAAAGAGGTATTCGGTCCTGAAGAGCCCGATCCCTTCCGCCCCGTGCGATACCACGGACAGCAATTCATCCGGGAACTCCATATTTGCCGCCAGCGCTATCTTATAGCCGTCGATCGTGGTGGCCGGGAGATCTCTCAACAGGGCAAGTTCTTCCTCAAAATCGCGGAACCTTCGAATGCGACCCTCATATTCCTCGATCTCTCCCTGGGTCGGCCTGACGACCACGACGCCGTTCGAACCATCAACAATAACCATATCACCTGTCTCGATGTGATAGGTTGAATTGCCCAGGCCTACTACAGCCGGTATCTCGTATGATTGGGCGAGGATTGCGGCGTGAGAGGTAGTCCCGCTGAGGTCGGTGGCTATCCCGAGGAGCCTGTGCCGGTCCGCCCTGGCCGTCATCGACGGCGACAGTTCGCTGGCTACTATCACGCACCTCTTCTTCAGGTCCTCCAGTTCATAGTCATCTTCAAAACCGAGAAGGTTGTTGATTATCCGCTTTTTCACATCCTTGATATCCCCTGCCCTCTCCCTCAGGTATCGATCCTCCACCCCTCTCAACCTGTTGATCACCTCGGAGATGACGGTGGAGAAGGCATACTCCGCCGATACAAGGTCTTCGCGGATAGTCTCAATCGTCTTATCGACTGCGAGCACGTCTTCGAGGATCAGGAGGTGCGAATCGAGTATCCTCGCCTCCTCCTCCCCGAATTTCTGCTCCAGTCTCTGCTTCATTTCCAGGATCTGCTCCTTGGTCCTGGCGATCGCCTCCTTGAACCGATTGATCTCATGATCGACGTGGACGTCGAGGATCTGGGTCCGTATCACCTCCGGCTCGACGGGAGAAATCACGTGGGCCTCCCCTATTACGATGCCCGGGGATGCCGGAAAACCGCGCAGTGTAATTCCTTTTCTACCTTCTTGCTCCAACGTCTTCCCTATAATTAAGAAAATATATTGCCCACTTGAAGGTTATCATTACTCCTCACCGAAGTTCGATTCAATCAGTCTCTTCAGGTCCTGGACGGCTTCGTTCTCGTCCTCTCCGACCGCCCGGATCTTCACCTTCGTACCTGACTCGACCGCCAGCATCATCACGCTCATGATACTCTTCCCATTGACTTCCACGTCATCCTTCTTCAAAAAGATGTCGGACTTGTATTTGGCGGCCTTTTTTACTAGCAGGGCCGCAGGCCTTGCGTGAAGGCCCAATTCATTGCTGATCTTCACTGTCACCTCAACCACGCCGAGACCCCTGATAACGAAACGGCTGATACGACAATGGCTATTACTCCATAGGTGATGCGGTACCTCCGGAACCTCGAGAGGAGTAAAAAAGAGACCAGCAGCCCTGCAAGAAAGATGAAACGCATGCTTAGGTTGAAAGCGCCGGAATAACCGACAAAGAAGACTACCAGGCAGCCCATGAAGAAGGATCCCATGCGCTCACTGAACGCCGGCACAAACCTGTATACCGGTCCTGAAAGGTCATCTATGAAATTTACCCTGTCCTTGTATGCTGACACCAGTCCCCAGGATCGCACCACGAGATGCGGAATGTTATATAACACAAGGAAGATAACAGGTCCCATAACCCCCCACAGGTACACCCCCAGGATGCCGATTACGGCACACACAGGCCGCCAATGGTTCCAGAACAGGTTGTCTCCCAGAGAACCCAGTGGACCGCACAGTGAACCCTTGATGCGGATCACATCATCCAATGCATCCCCTCCACCATCGGAGATCGCCTCTTCCTCCAGTGAAAGGGTAGCGCCCGCGGCGTAAGAGGCCAGGTAGGGATGCGTATTGAAAAAACCAAGGTGTCGAACCGCCGCCTTTCTCCTGTCTTCCTTCTCGCTGTACAGGCGATTCAGGCCGGGCATTATCGTGTATAGAAAACCAAGGCTCAGCATCCCCTTGTAGTTCCAAGACGCCTGGATAAGAAACGATCGAAGGAAAATCCGAACCAGGTCTATGAACTTCAAACCGGATCGTTCAGGCTTGTTCCCGTGCATCGGTTCAGACTCCAAACCTGAGAAATGTCAAAGCAATACACGCACCGAACACGAAATAGATGAAAGTGCCGCTCTTGACGAACAGCCTGACTCCCAGTGCCAGTGAGGCACAAATAATCAAGTTCCTCCCGGCGATCAGGGGAAAAGGGACGGCGAGACCAAGGGACACACCTGCCCATTTCACCACGGCGAGAAAGACGGCGGTAAGTACAAGCGTCATAGTCCAGCCCCTGATAAAGGAAAATATGAGCCCGATACCTTGAAAGACAGCCACTGCCCACAACCTCCCTTGCGCAAGGTGGCCCTCCACCTTTTTCAAGAGATAGGCATTCCGCCTCCTCAGGAAGGTGATCGAGTGCCCGCCCAAATACGCAGTCAAGATGGCGATCATTATAACTACGAGCCAGGTGCCAGGATATATTTTCATGTAATATTTCTCCGATAACTCCAGGACACCCGTCCCCACCACCGCTGCGAGGCCGCTGTCGGGAAAATGGGCCGCACCCGCCGGGAGCACATCGAGGTAGATCAGTTCAAGAATTGAGCCGAGGAGCAATCCGCTTTCGAGGTCACCTATCAACCAACCCACCAGTGGCCCGACAACAATAGGCCGGGAGGCCATCACCTGCAGGAAGGCCGTCTCATCCAGCGTGATGAAACCACCTAAAAGAGCCAGTTTAAGCAGATCGAGCGTCAAGGACACTTCGTCCCCCCGTAGATGCCCATTCTACATCATCCGCTATTCCAGGCCCCTGGACTTCAGCAACTGGAAGATGTCCCGTTTTTCCGTGGTCGGGACATCCCTTATATCGATCTCGATCCCTTCTTTCTTTAAGTCTCGAAGGATATCGAGATCACTGGCGCTGAATGAGATATAAGGCAGCACCTGCTTCTTGTCCGATGAAAAATGAAGACCGCCAAGGTTGATGGAGGGGATCTCAATTCCTCCCCTCATCAATCCCACCATCGTTTCCAGGTCTCTTGTCAAGAGAAATGCCTTCTCCTCGCTCTCCTGGACACCAGGCACCTTGTCCAGGGCGGTTCCTGATGACCAGACGCTCACTTCCAGCGGCTCGGGTGCCGCTGAACGAAACAACTTCTCCTCCCACGGATTCGCGGCGACTTCGTCGTCAACGATGATGATTCTATCCGGCTGAAGAGCGCGCGCCCAACCAACCGTAACCTGCCCGTGGATCAATCGATCATCCACCCTGTAAAGTATGACAGACATGAAGACCTCACAAATCCGAGGGTTGCACTACCATGATCCCCTTCTTCGCCTTCTCTTCCAGGATCGGCACGACTTCCTGTAGTCGCCTGTGCCGATTAAACGCAAACTCAATCAACATGGGAAGGTTATAACCGGTCATCAGGACCAGGTTCCTTTGAGTCCTCATCAGTTTCTGGCAGATCAGTGAACAACTCCCTCCATGAAGGTCTGAGAAAAAGATCACAGAATCGCAATCTTTCAATCGTTCAAGTGCGGCAACGAGGTCCCTTTCCATCTGGTCGAGATCCCTCCCCGAGTTGCTCACCGCGATGATATCCGTATGCTGACCGGATATGCGAAAGAGCACCTCCCGGGCAGCATCCGAGAGCATACCATGGGATATGATAACTGCGCCTATCATTTCAGTCAAAGTCTCCCTTCATCGCCAAGCGCTCGACCGCTATAATATAAGAGAGGGACAATGCTGGGGCAAATTGTTAAGGGCGCGGGTGGCGTATCGGATGGAGGGATTGAGATGTCCGGCGCAAAGATACAGCCTGCTATTCGTAGTCTTCTTCGAGGTCCAGGTAGTTGGCTCCCTTATCCTTCCGCCTCGTCAACTCGATCAGTCGTTCGTTGAACCGCTTTGCCGGATGATACCCATACAACTTCGTGAGATGATCCATTGCGGCAACCTCCGACAGTACAGTGATATTCTTTCCCGGCACGAGCGGAATGGTCACCACCGGGAGTTGAACATCGAGGATGGTCGTCACTTTTTCGTCCAGACCGGTCCTGTCGTAATCCACCCCATTGTTCCAATCTTCCAGGAGAACCACGACCTCGATCCTCTTCTGGAGGCGTACGGCACGGATACCGAAGATCGACGTGATATCTATTATCCCCAGGCCGCGGATCTCCATATGATGACGGAGGCTCTCATGGCCCGTGCCTATCAAGACTTCGTTGCCCTTCCGGACCACCCTTACCAAGTCATCTGCAACCAGACGGTGACCTCTTTCAACCAGGTCGAGCACGCATTCGCTCTTTCCGATGCCGCTCCTCCCCTGGAAGAGGAGACCCACACCATACACGTCCGCAAGTGTACCGTGAAGCGTTGTTTGCGGAGCAAATCGGTTCTCGAGATAGGCGCTCAGGAAGTGAGAAAACCGGGTCGTGCTCTGTGTAGTAGAAATCACGGGAACGCCCCGCTTGTTGGCCTCGCCCACAAGCAGTGGAGGAGGATCGAGCCCCTTGGTGATGACTATACAGGGGATATCGAACTCCAGGAAATCGAGAATCGCCCTTCGCTGCTTGGAGGGGGTCAAACCCTTGAGGAAACACATCTCCGTCTCACCGAGCACCTGGATCCTGGAGAAGGCGAAGCGCTCGGTGTATCCCGCCAGGGCAAGCCCGGGTCGATATATTTCCTTAGTATGTATGGGCTTATCAAGACCCGCCTCATCAGAGAGGAGCCTCAGGCCATAGATCACCCCCTTCTCCTCGAAGAGGTCTCTCACCTTCAACTTGACCAACTATCCATCTTCCTCAGGCCTGAAATCCATGATATCGATCCTGCCATCACCCCTGCGTAAAACGCTCTTCGTCCTGCCAGAAGTGCTGTCCTTGAAGAGGAGGGATGTCGCGCCGGCCTTCACCTTCTTGACCGCCTCGTTGAGTGTCATCTCCTCTATGCCACCTTCACCAGGCATGATGTCGAGTTCCATATCATCCATGTAACCATCTGGCGAGGCTTCCCGCCCCAGCGAGACCAGGTCCTCTTTGCTCACGGTCCTCCTGTGAAAGCGCCCCTTGTGCTTCTTGATCTGGCGTTCCAACCTCTGGATCACTTGATCGATAGTCTGCCGGAAATCCGCCGTTTCAGCCTCACTGAAAAAGACGTTATTGTTTATATTGATCTTCAACTCGCCATGATGGCGGTGTTTCTCCTCGCTGATGATCACCTGGGCCTCTATTATGTGCTCATAAAAACGCGAAAGACCGCTTACACGGTCTTCGATGAACTTCTTCTGCTCATTGGAGAGTTCACAGTGCCTGGCTGTGATCGTTACGTTCATTCAGTCCTCCTTGAAAGTAATCGGAAAAGGTCTCAAGCAACTAAAACCGCTTCCTCATTCGAGCAGACAAGATCCGCATTTGATCCCGATACTTTGCCACTGTCCTCCTTGCTATCTTGATTCCCTCTTTCTTCAAGTAGTCCACGATCGCCTGATCCGTGTAAGGCTTGGAAGGTTCTTCCTGTTCGATAAGTTGAGAAATCTTGGCCTTGATCCCGCGTGCGGAGACCTCTTCCCCGTCATACGTCTCAATCCCGCTACTGAAGAAAAACTTCAGTTTGAACACACCCCTCGGGGTCTGGCAGTATTTCTGGTTGGTCACCCGGCTCACGGTCGATTCGTGCATCTCGATCGCCTCGGCCACCTCCCGCAGCGTTAGGGGCTTGAGATACGCTATGCCCTTGCTGAAAAACTCCCTCTGGCGATCGACTATATAGGTCATGACCTTGAGCATCGTCTGGCGCCTCTGCTCAATGGCCTGGATGAGCCAGTTCGCGCTGTTCATCTTTTCAAAGATGAACTTCTTCGTCTCACCTTTGAACATCTTCTTGTTACGGGCCACCTCGTAATAGGAACTGCTCCTCTTCAGGCGCGGCAGGTTGCCATCGTTGAGATATATGAGATAATCGCCGTCCTTTTTCTCCACTATTATATCGGGTATCACATACTGATCTTCCACCGTGGAAAACAATCTCCCGGGCTTGGGCTCGAGCAGGGCGATCCTGTCGGAATGAGCCTGGATCTCCTTGACGGTCATCCCGGTCTGCTGGGCGATCTCGTTCCATTTGTGCTGGCTCAATTGTTCGAAGAAGTCACGTACAATCAGATATGCCGGCGAGTCGACCCCATCCTCTTCTTCTAATTGCAACAACATGCACTCCTTGAGACTGCGTGCTCCCACACCGGTGGGATCAAAGCCCTGAATGATCTTCAAAACCGCTTCCACCTCGCAGACGTCCGCCTTCAGGCCCTCTGCTATCTCCTCCAGGCTGCACGTCAGGTAGCCGTCCTCGTTGATATTCCCGATTATCTCTTCACCGATTTCTCGCTCTCTATCGGAGATCTTCAAGAGATAGAGCTCCTTCTGCATGTGGTCATAAAGGGTAATGGTCGTTACAGGCACCTTCTCGTGATACTCGATGACCTCTTGGGGATTCCCCCGGTATCCGCTGTCAAAACCATCGAGGAGGATGCGTTCCCAGTCCACCTCCCCGTCCTCTTCGCCGTCATCGTTCTGTTCCGCTTCATCCGACGGGGCGGACTCATAGACGTCTTGATCCTCCACCAGGTCGAGGAATGGGTTTACCACGAGTTCCTGCTTGAGATACTGCTGTAAGTCCAGCAACGGCATGTAGAGGAGATCCATGGCCTGGTACAGCCGCGGATTGATCGTCTGCTCCTGTTTCAGCGTAAAACTAAGCTGGTTCCTCATTCCCACCTCGTCAGATCCCCCATGGTGATCGAACGCCGTCACATCTTGAAGTCTTCACCGAGATAGACCCCCCTTGCCGTAGGGTCGTTAATCAACTCTTCCGCCCTCCCCGATAGGATGATACGCCCCTCGTGCATGATATATGAACGGTCGGTAATCTCCAGGGTCTCGCGGACATTGTGATCGGTAATCAAGATCCCTATTCCCTTCTCTCGAAGGCGCATAACGATAGACTGGACATCGGCCACCGTGATAGGATCAACTCCGGCGAAGGGCTCATCCATCAGCAAGAAACTCGGCTCGGATACGAGCGCCCTTGTGATCTCAAGGCGTTTCTTTTCGCCCCCGGATAGGGATAGGGCCTTATGGCCCCTCAAGTGCTTGAGTTTCAATTCACTCAACAAGTTCTCGAGCCGCTCTTCCCTTTCTCTCCTGGAAATCGGGATCGTCTCCAGGATACTTAGCAAGTTTTGTTCCACCGTCAACTTGCGAAATACCGACTGTTCCTGTGACAGGTAACCGATTCCCATTCTCGCCCGCCTGTACATGGGCACGCGGGTGATATCAGTGCCATTTAGAAATATACCACCCCGGCCGGGTTTTATCAAGCCCACCAGGATATAGAAGGTGGTGGTCTTCCCGGCCCCGTTCGGACCCAACAGCCCCACAACCTCACCCCTCCTCAGTTCAAGATCGACTCCGTCCACCACCTTCCGATCCCTGTATTTCTTCTCCAGCCCTTCTGCCCTCAGCGAGGCCTCCATGGTCTATTTCGCCCCCTCTGCGCGCCTGTGATATACCCCTTCACTCCTGCCTTTCACGCTGATTTCGCCGATCTTGCCATGATCCCAAATCATCAAGATCCTGTCTCCAACGATGTAGTTCTCCTCCCTCCCCTCTTTCCGGTGGACTTGATAAAAACTCCTAACGTCCGGCCAGGCGAGGAGACTGTCGATCCGATTATCACGGAAGGACAGAGCGATGGAATCCGCTTCTATCCAGTTCAAAAGACCATTCCCTTCTTCCTCCCCGGCGACACTCGGCTCTTTCTCAGTCTCTTCCCCGCGAGCGTTTCCACACGAGATTCCTCTACTTAATACCCTTTCAGGTACAAACAGTTCTATCCGATCTCCCCGCAGGCGATAGGCACCGACTTCGATCCATGATGCACCTACAAGAAAGATTTTCTCCCGTTCCATATCGTAGCACAGCGAATCGGCTCCACCGGTAAGAGAGTCCCCGGAGATGTCCACCGGCCCGGAGAGTGCCATCAGGCGATTTTCAACCATGTGAGACCGTTCACCGCGGATCTCTATGCCGCCTGACGCCCCCCCACCCGACTCCTGAAGGAATATCCTGGGGCGCTTGTAGGCCCAGTATTCACCTTCATTGAGGGCAAAGTCCATACTGTCCGCCGTAACTACCACCTCACCACCGGATAATTCGACACTGACGCCTCCGATGGCCACCGCCGAGCCCTCTCCACGGGTATACCTCGCGGAATCAGCCGAGACCGTCCTCCCCTTGTCATAGAGGTAGACATCCTCAGAAAGAAAGAGTAGCCCATCCTCCTCGTAATACCTTGCCCTGCCGCACCGCAAGCGCTGGTCACCCCGGGTCCAGATCACGTTCCCCTCGAGGATGATCGTGGTCTTTCCCTTTATCTTCCTCTGCCGGACATATTCGGCTCTTTTCAGTACAAGCGGCGGGCTATCCTGCGCTGCGAGCGACGACGGCTTGAACGGCATGATAGAGGCGCAGAGGGCCAATGTGGTGAAGAGTGTTGCGGGATGAATCCTCATTCTTCGTCGGGGGCCTCGATATCCCGGAAGACACCCGTTGGACGCCTGATCTTGACATCGTTCAAGCCCGGGTCCGAGGTCATACCGATCCCCCGGATCTTCTTCCCGCCCTGCACGAGTGTCACTGGGTCCTCCGTGGTGATGAGATTGGCAGATTCGTTCCAGTGCAAGGATTCGGTCTCAAGGCGGATGTTATCATGTGAAATCACCACCACATGGTTACGGGCATCCATGTCTTTGGTCTCCGTATTCAAGGTTCCCCTGTCGGCGCGAAGAGTGGAATAAAGTTCCCCATTGGACCGGAAGAATTCAACATGTATGTCTTCCGCCTCCACCAGGTTCTCGTCGTTGAAGACCATCGCCCGCAGGGCATTGAAACGCGACTTCTCGACACCCCTGTCGGTGATGATCATGGTGAACCCCTCGAGTATCTGGTCCGGCGTCCTTGAAGCCTTCTCCCCGGAGGGTGCCTTTGGAGATGGAGAAGAACAACCAGTTGCGACTGACACGAGCAACACGGAGAGGATCATCAACCTGGCGAACTTCATATGATCCCCGCTCGCATCAGGTCGTGCAGGTGAATGACTCCACGGAGGACACCTGAATGGTCGACGACGGGCATAGAGATGATACCGAATTGTTCCATCATCTTGACGGCCGTAATGGCAAGTTCATCCACTTCTATGACCTTCGGCGTGGCCGTCATGACCTCCCGGACCGGGATATGAAAGATCTGCTCAGTCCTCTCCACCAGCCGCATCAAGTCACCATTGGTCACCACCCCGACAACCCTTCCGTCATCATCTATCACGCTCGTTATCCCGCGCTTGGCAGTCATCTCGAATACCGCCTCCTTCATCGTGGCCCGCACGGAGACCTTCGGGAGTTCATCTTCGGTAGAGAGCATCAGGTCCTTGACCTTCAAGAGGAGCCTCTTCCCTATGGTTCCTCCCGGATGAATGAGGGCGAAGTCCTCCTTCTTAAAACCCCTCTTCAAGAGCAAGGTAATGGCCAGGGCGTCACCGATGGCGATAGCCACCGTGGTGCTTGCCGTAGGGGCGAGGCCGTAGGGGCAGGCCTCTTCCTTGACGCTCATGTCAAGCACCAGGTCGCTGTTCACGGCCAGCGTGGATGATAGAGAGGCCGTTACCGCTATGATCTTTACTTCGAGCCTCTTGAAGAGGTTCAATATCTGGGCAAGTTGGTCCATCTCGCCGCTCTTGGAGATGAAGAGAACGACATCCCCCCGGACCACCATCCCCAGGTCACCATGAATCCCCTCGGTCGGATGGAGAAAGAGAGCGGGAGTCCCCGTACTCGCAAGCGTGGAAGCGATCTTCTTGGCCACATTGCCAGATTTCCCTATTCCCGACACTATGGCCCTCCCCTTGCAGTTGGCGAGCAGATCGATCGCATCGACAAACTCGTCTCCGAATCGATACTCAAGCGCCTTCACCGCCTCGGCCTCTATCCTGAACACCTCCCTGGCCTTCTCGAGGAGGAACTCTCCATCTCCTTCGTTCATACTCTACTCCTCACTCCTACAAGGAATTCTCCATCCCGGCGGATATCGTCCATGTCACCCACTCCGGTCGTTCACCCCGCTCGTCGCCTCCCTGATCGAGAGGACCTCTTCAAGAAGCCGCGGCAGCGCGTCCAGCGGCAGCATGGAAGCGGCATCGCTGAGCGCTTCCCCAGGGTTGGGATGGACCTCCAGGTACAGGCCATCGACGCCGACCGAGGCGGCCGCCCTGCAAAGGGGAGAGATAAATTCGGGCTCTCCCCCGGACACCTTGCCGCCTGCGCCCGGACGCTGGATGCTGTGTGTCCCATCGAAGAGGACGGGGTGGCCCCATCTCCTCATAATCTCGATGGAGCGAAAATCTACTACCAGGTTGTGATATCCGAAGAAGGTCCCGCGCTCTGTAAGCATTACGCGCTCATTTCCCTCCCCAGTTACCTTCTTCACCGCTCCCCTCATATCATCAGGGGCCATGAATTGCCCCTTCTTTATGTTCACCACGCGCCCGGAACGGGCGGCCTCCCTGATCAACGGTGTCTGACGACAAAGATAGGCCGGTATCTGCAATACGTCCAATACATCGGAGGCCGCTTGAACCTCCGTACGACAGTGGACATCCGAGAGAAGGGGCAGACCCGTTTTGGCCTTTACCTCCCCGAGGATCTCGAGACCCTTCTCGAGACCGGGGCCTGCATAAGAATCGGGATGGGATCGATTGGCCTTGAGGTAAGAGGCCTTGAAGAGCAAGCGTACTGGGAGATCTTCCGTAATCCCGGCAAGCCTCTCCGCAATGAAGAGGGTGGTGTCCCTCGATTCGATCACGCACGGCCCCGCAACGAGGATCAGGCCACGTCGCCGATCGCCCTTCACCCCCCCCGGGAACCACTCATCACTCACACCGGCCATCAGCCCCTCGCGCCCCTCTTGGCACCATCCTCATACTCCATTGCCGCCCGGACGAAATCCCTGAAGAGGGGGTGGGGGTTCGTGGGTCTCGATTTAAATTCGGGATGAAACTGGCATGCTATGAACCAGGGATGGTCCTTGAGTTCTATCATCTCCGTAAGGGTACGGTCCGGTGATCTTCCCGACAGCACGATCCCCTTCTCCTGGAATATAGCAAGGTATTTATTGTTCACCTCGTATCGATGCCTGTGCCGCTCATCTATCATCTCCACCCCGTATATCCTCCTTGCCAGCGTCCCCTCTGCCAGTTGACACGGATATGACCCGAGTCTCATCGTCCCCCCCTTACTGACGACCCCATTCTGTTCCGGCATGAGATCGATCACGTGGTTCTTTGTGTGATTGTCGAACTCGGAACTGTGGGAATCGCTCAATCCGCAGACATTCCTGGCGAACTCGATCACTGCCGAGTGTAGTCCCAGACAGATGCCGAAAAACGGCACCTTGTTTTCCCTCGCGTACCGAACCGCCTCTATCATCCCATCAACACCTCTGGGTCCGAACCCGCCCGGTATAAGAATACCGGCATACTTAGACAGGTGACGATGGGCGTTTTCGCTGGTGATCTTTTCGGTGTCCACCCAATCTACATTTACCCGGACATTGTTGGCAGTTCCTGCGTGGACAAAGGCCTCTTTTATCGATTTGTAGGAGTCTTGATATTCGACATATTTTCCGCATACTGAAATTTCAACCTCCCTCTCCGGATTCTCGATCTTATTGACTATCTCTCCCCATTCCACCAGGTCCGGCTCGGGTGCATCGATATTGAGATTGTCGATGACCTTCTGGTCGAGCCCCTCCCTGTGCAGCATGAGAGGGACCTTGTAAATGGATTCGGTGTCCCGGGCCTCAATAACCATCTCCGGTGGGACATTGCAGAACAAACCGATCTTCTCCCTCACCTCCTCTGTCAGTGGATACTCAGTCCTGCAAAGCAGAACGTCCGGCTGAATCCCGATCGACCTCAACTCGCGGACGCTGTGTTGTGTCGGTTTCGTCTTCAATTCCTCCGTCACCTTTATAAAGGGGATCAACGTAAGGTGCATGAAGAGGACGTTCGTCGGACCCATTTCGAGGCGGATCTGGCGCAGTGCCTCCAGGAAAGGCAGGCTCTCTATATCCCCCACTGTCCCCCCTATTTCAGTGATGACCACATCGACATCGTCTTTGCCCGCCACCTTCTTGACAAAAGACTTGATTTCGTCCGTTACATGGGGGACCACCTGGACCGTCGCTCCCAGGTAATCGCCAACACGCTCCTTCGTGATGATCGAGTGGTACACCCTCCCTGCCGTGACGTTGTTGTCCTGGCTGAGCGATTCATCGATGAAGCGCTCGTAGTGCCCGAGGTCGAGATCGGTTTCGGCACCGTCATCCGTCACGAATACTTCACCGTGCTGGAAAGGGCTGAGGGTGCCGGGATCCACGTTGAGATATGGGTCGAACTTTTGTAGGGTCACCTTCAACTTCCTTGACTTGAGTAGCATCCCCAGGGATGCGGAGGCGATCCCCTTGCCAAGTGAAGAGACGACTCCTCCGGTAACGAAGATATACTTTACACGGGCGGACGATTTCATCTAACGGCCTCTCTCACAACGTGGATTCGATTGTCAGTCTAGTTCGTGCAGGCTTCCTGCACGGTAAAATAATATATTCACCACCTCTTTTCCAGCCTTACTTTTTCATTCTCCTGAGTCTCAGTATCTCCTCCACACGCTCGATATCCTTTGGCCGGTCAACTGCCGCTTCGGTCCCCTTGACCGATACCATCCGTACCGCCATTCCCACCTCAAGTGCCCTCAATTGTTCGAGCGACTCCGCCACTTCATACCGGCCACGCTCCCTTCCCACCAACTCCAACAAGGCGCTCCTCCTGAAGGCATATATCCCGACGTGAATGTAAACACCCTCAAGGTGTCCATCCATCCCATGTGGAACGGGGCTCCTTGAAAAGTAGAGGACCCTCCCACCAGGAGCGGCCACTGCCTTCACACAATCAGGATCATGGTACTCTTCGTCAGAGCGGCAGGCCCTCACGGGGGTAGAGATATCCGCCCACGGCGCCTCATCAAGGGATTCGACTAACCGATCCAGTACCTCAGGTTCCAGGAGCGGCTCATCCCCTTGAATATCCAGGACTATATCGGATTCCAGCACCCTGGAGACCTCCGCGCACCGGTCCATCCCGGTCGGACAATCTCTGCTCGTCATTTGCACTTCACCTCCGAAGGCCTCGACCACGGCAGCGATCCGTTCATCGTCGGTGGCTACTATCAGGCGATCGACGCTGCAAGACCGGCGGGCGTTCTCGTAGACATGCCTGATCATCGGGACACCATCGATCATGGCGATGGGCTTGCCTGGAAACCGGGATGAAGAATACCGCGCAGGTATCACCCCGAGAGACCTGATTGCGGCCATTATTCAATTACTCCCTTCCTACTGTGCCGTGAAAATCCCCAAAGTCAGGTTGAAGACTCGCCTCACGACATCGATCATTTCGACTCATTTGTCACCCTCTCGACGCCGCTTCCATTCTAACACTCGATCGCGCTGCCGCCCTAAATCAGGGTCCTCGAGATACTCCGCAAGTCCCTGAGCCCTGATCTCTTCATGAGACTCCGCTTCTCTCCTCGCCTCATCCGATGAATAAGGGGCCAGGGGTAACGGGACGGTCAGCGGCCCGAGGAGGATACCGCGCGAGGATATCCCGAATGGACCATATTTCGTGTCAAGGGTCAACCCCTTTTTACTACTACTCCCCTCGGACTCCCGGCGGAGTGCCTGCAGTGCCCTCTGCAGGCCGAAGAGACGCCTCGACCCACTCCCCGTTCGTCCATACGGCCACAGAGATGGGAATGCGAAGAGAAGGTCGAGGGAATCGGGCTCGAAGGGGTTGAGATGCATCTGTCCCATCCCTCTTGCCTCCACCTCTCGTCCCTGCGCGGGCGGCACTCTCTCCGGCACCGTTTCCACCGCCTCTGGGGACCTGGCAATCGGCTCCCCCTTCTCGGACAGTTTGACCATCTCCATGCCATGTATTTTGCTCCCAGGCCCCCTGCCCGGAGGAGTGAAATTGAAGTCCCCCAGTATGAGTATTGAATTGCGGCCAATGACCCTGGCCGGGCCGACTTCCAATTGAAAAAATCTTATAAAAACAAGGTGGATGGCAGTGGACAGGATCAGGGAGACAAAAAAGAACCCACGGTAACCTCTGGATTCGAATATGGCCAAGGGTCGAAAACTCCTCAGGTGACGAATGGTTCCATGCTTGCAGTCTTCCCCCCGAAGTCCACCCCCTTGAATTTGCGCGGCAGATCATGACGCGGAGAAATAGACCAGAATGGACCCGGATCGGGGGTGATAAAGAATGATATCGCCCTTTCCATCTCCATCGAGGTCGCTCGTGATGAGTGCATCCGTGGCGTCTCCATGGATTACCCTGACCGGTTCCCTGCCGAACATCCTGTTCCCCCTCCCCCCGTATCCCCTGAATACCGATATCTCATCCTTCTTGGTCCCGAAGACAAGGTCCATCTTCCCATCTCCGTTGAAATCGTCGAGACCCGACGCTATGTGATTCGTGCCGGAAAAATCGAAATGCGCAGTCAGCGGATGCACGAATCTCGGCTCTGCTTCCAACACTCCGTTCGGATCATCGTCGAAGATGAGAACCTTTATCTTTAATACCCCACTTGTGAGAATTCGGACGAACGACATGATACCGAGTTTCATAGTCGGGATGACCAATTCCTCTTTTCCGTCACCATCCAGGTCCTTGAAGAAAAGGAGATCGGGCAGTGCATCTGCCACCTTTATCACCTGATCCGGGTCGTCTCGAAAGCCGCCGCTCCTCCGTCCGATGAAGAGCCGGGCCTCTACCTCGGTCCCCGACAGGCCCGTCCCCTTCCAGAGGACGTTCGAGAGATCCATCAACCCGTCACCGTTAATATCCGTCAGCATATGCTCGACCCATTTGTCTCCCTTCCCCGAATCCTGCAGTCTCACGAAGTTTCTTATCGGCACCGGGTCGGAATACGATCCATCGCTTAATTGCGAGGCCAGCAGGATCCTTTCATCGTCCAATATGAACAAATCCGGTCTCCCATCCCCATCGTAATCACCCGGCTTCACCCACGGAAACATGTACCGGGCCACCAGCCGCTCGCCCCCTTCCCTGGTAAACCTCATGCCGTGACCTGGTACCCCGGAGGCCTTGAGGGCGGGTGGAGCGTCTATATGCGCCCTTCTACTCACAGAACCGTCCCTGCCGGGCATAATCATGGAGAAGCCGGAATAATCGGGCACGAGGACCTCATCCCAGCCGTCCCCGTTCCAGTCCCTCATGAAGTCGAAAAACACCGGCTTTCCCCTATGAGATGTCAAGACGGGGCTCGTGATTTCAACCTCGCCGTCTACTGCAGCACCTGCGCCCTTCCTCTCGGGGTAGAGGTATCCCAGACCAGCCGGAGCGAGGTAGGATATGACTCCCTCCCGTGAACCAGGAATCAAGCCTGTGCTGAGCAAGGAGACTGTAGAATCACACTCGATTACCTTGTCCGGGAGACCCTGGAAGGTACCCCCATTTCCTTCAAAGAAGATCGAAACGAACCACTCCGACTTGTTCGATTCAACCGACTCACCAAGCACAATGATCTCCTCCCGGCCGTCACCGTCAAGGTCGAAGGTCCTGATATCGTCAATCCGGTCCTTCACCTTCAGTTCCTGAACCGGCATGAAAGAAATCTCTCCAGGCAATCGGGATGCGCCCATGACAAACAGCAGCAATAGATATATCCCCAATCGAAAGGGACGCGATCCACCCCTGCTCTTCTGCCTGCGGTCACGCATTTAAAACTCCCTCCTTACCCGGAATATCAGTCGCGTGGAGGCATTTTCTCCATTCAGCCCCCGTGCAAGGAAAAGGCCGCTGTACGAGAGCAGGCCTGAGCCCTCGATGCCGAGACCGATGTCGCCTTTAAGCCCGGTATCCTGCCCGGATCCAGAGTCCTGTACTTTGCCCGCGTCGGCAAAGATGAGTACCTTGACCCGGTCGCGATATAGTGGCACGTGCCTAAAACGCCCCGCAAGGGTGAATCTCGCCTCTATTCCGGCAACAAAGGCGCTTCGATGGGGCGTGAAATCGTCCGGGTAGCCCCTCAGTCCACCAACCCCGTAGATGTGGATCCCCCGTTGCGGGGGCGCGCCGCCCGATCCGAGAGCGGCACGAAATTTCATGTCCAGGTTCCCGCCCGGGGCGATCCTGTTGAAACGGTAAACGGTAATGTCGGCATACTGAAACCCGAAGTCTCCTCCCAAGGCTGGATCGGAGATCTCATAGGAGAGTGATTGGTACCAGCCTGTCGTGGGGTTCTCCCGGGCATTCCTCGAATCGAGTTCCATATTGAACCGGACGGACCCCATCCACCCCTCACTGACCTCCGGATTGGGCCGGAACGTCTTGCCCCACCCGAATAGGCTGAAATCAGCCACGGTGGATAGAGAAGAGTACCGATCGTACCTGTACTCCATGCCTCCCCTTAAGACCGGTTCCAACCTCCCACTTAGAAAGAAGGAGACACCCTGGCGCTGGAAGTAATTGCGGAAGTCCTCCTTGAAGAGGATGGAAGAGAGGGAATTTTCGAAGTCACCGACCCTCCACCTGTCATTCGTGTCGGAGAACGAGTGGGTTTCAACACCCAGGCGCAGGTCCCCGTCTTGCATAATACGTGCGGTCAATTCACCCCTCCAGCCGACCCGTTCGCTTGCTATTCTATAGATCGCCCTGAGTGCAAAATCGAACCGGGTGCTTCGACCATGAAGACCGTATGAGATCGGCAAGCCGTCGACTCTATTGTAGTTGTCCAATGTGAGCCCCTTGAGCCCGCCCATTGAAACTTCCAAGGCCTTGGAGACCGCGACGGAAGGCGATGAGGCAATCAAAACAACGAGGTAAAAAGGACAAATCGCCAGGACCGACAGGCGGCCCATCACAAGCGATTTCGACGGAAGGAGATGCATTTGTTATTGATGTCTCCCGGAATATTACCGATCACTGTATCCACCACTGTGGAATGAACGATGCGGTATGATTGAGCCGTTACCGGTCCGGAGGAGACACTTGTGGATAGGGTAGAAAAAGAAGGGTGAATCGCTGAATCATAGAGCCACCACACCCCGGTGCAGCGGCTCTTTAGACTGTCTCCCCCGCTTCTTCATCGCAGAATTGACACGTCCCATCGGACCTGAACTTATCACGGCTTTCGCCATGGATAGATGACTTCCTGATCCACTTCGTCGATGAAATAATCGGGCCTCAAGTCCGCCCTCAGGCCCTTCATGACGTGAAAGCAGGCGACGCGAACCCCATTGAAGTGGGGAAACTTCATCACGGCCTCGATGGTAATGCCGGTCTTGAGGATATCATCCACGATGAGAACGTTGAAAAAATCGGTATAAAGCCCCTGCAAGAATTTTACATCGCTCTCCAGCCGGTCCTGTGATAGCATCGGATGGATCACCTCGATATCCGACATCCCGAGTTCATAACTCATCAATGTCGCCGGAACAATTCCCCCCCGGCTGACTGCTACAAGGGTATTGGGCTTGCCGCGAATATCTCCCTGGATCTGCTTGGCCAGTTGCCTGCAATACCCCTCGACCTCTTCCCAACCCACCTGTATCGTATTCGTCATGATAGCCTCCTCATGAGTTCCATCGTTGCGCTAAGTCCAAGTTGTGAAATCTAAGCAAAGGACCCTTCAGAAGCAAGAAAGGCATTCATTTCCGCAGTTACCACGGTTCCATTGACTTCTTCCACTCTCTCATTATAATCATGCTTACAAGTCATTCGTAAGAGGAAGGATTAATCCTGGAAAGGCCGTCGCGGCGGCAAGGAATTGACATCCACCGACAAGGAGTTTCAGGTTGGCGTATCAACCGATTGAAAACTACGGTATAATAGGGAACATGCGCACAGTTGCACTCGTGGGGCTCGATGGGTCCATCGACTGGTTCTGCTTCCCCATATTCGACTCTCCGAGCGTATTCGGGGCCATCTTGGACGACGGCATCGGCGGCCGGTTCAAGATCGCACCAACGAGCGCCCGGTTCAAGACAAAACAGTTTTACTGGCCCGAGACCAATATCCTCGTGACCCGTTTCCTCTCACCCGACGGAGTGGCTGAAATCATAGACTACATGCCGATACATAATGGACTCTGTCACAACAGCAATCCTCCAACGCTCATCAGAAGAGTACACGTGATCAGGGGAGCCCTGTGCTACCGGATGGAGTGCCGTCCCGCGTTCAACTATGCACGCGATCAGCACGACGTTGCAATCGACGGCACCAGTGCCAGATTTCACTCCGCCGGGCTTCACCTCGGGCTTGCCGCTGAAGTGCCGCTCGAACGTGAAGACAGCGCCGCTGTCGCGGAATTCACGCTGTCGGAGGGACAAACGACTGTATTTTGCCTGGAAGAACTCCGCAAAGAGCGGGACAATCCAAGGTCGCTGAGTTGGCCGGAAGAAGAGGAACTGTTCTCACGTACCGTCGACTTCTGGCGCAGGTGGCTCTCAAGTTGCACGTATACCGGAAGGTGGCGGGAGATCGTCCAGCGTTCGGCGCTGGTCTTGAAACTCCTCTCGTACGAACCAACCGGCGCCATCGTAGCGGCCCCCACGTGCAGCCTGCCCGAGAGAATAGGTGGCGCCAGGAATTGGGATTACAGGTACACCTGGATTCGCGACTCCGCCTTTACCATATATGCGCTCCTCCGCATCGGATTCACCGAAGAGGCAGCGAATTTCATGAACTGGCTCGATAGACGTTGCCACGAACTCAACCCCGATAATTCCCTACAGATCATGTACGGTATCGATGGGCGCCACACTTTGAACGAAGAGACCCTGGATCACCTCGACGGCTACCGGGGATCACGCCCGGTCCGAATAGGGAACGGGGCATACCGCCAGTTACAGCTCGATATCTACGGGGAACTGATGGACTCAGTCTACCTCTCCAACAAGTACAGCCATCCTATCTCGTATGAACTCTGGAGTCACCTCAGGAGATTACTCAACTGGGTCTGTGACAACTGGCGGGAGAAGGATGAGGGTATCTGGGAGGTAAGGGGAGGGAGGGATCACTTCATCTTCTCCAAACTGATGTGCTGGGTGGCGCTGGACCGGGGTATGCGCCTTGCGGACAAGCGATCCTTCCCGTCGGACCACGCCAGGTGGCGCGATGTGAGGGATCAGATCTACACGGCAATCCAGGAGAAGGGATGGAATCCGGACGTGGAGGCGTTCGTACAGTCCTTCGGAAGCGATGTCCTGGATGCATCCAGCCTCATAATGCCCCTTATCTTTTTCCTGTCTCCAACTGATCCCAGGATGCTCAAGACACTCGACGCCATAAGCCGCCCACCCAATGCCGGAGGTCTCGTTTCCAACAGCCTGGTATACCGATATAACGTGGAAGAATCATCCGATGGGCTTCCCGGAACAGAGGGGACATTCAACATATGCACCTTCTGGCTGGTCGAGGCGATGACCCGGGCCGGCCGTAAAGACAGAAAACGACTCGAAGATGCCCGGCTGATCTTTGAACAGATGCTCGGGCACGCCAATCACCTCGGCCTATATGCTGAAGAAATAGGGCTGAGCGGCGAGGCCCTGGGAAACTTTCCTCAGGGCTTCACCCACCTCGCCCTGATTAGTGCGGCGTTCAACCTCGACCGTGCCCTTGGCTCTGTTCGGTAGGGGGGGCCATCTCTCCAGCGGAGGTCGCATAAGAAAGCGGCTCCTTGTGTCCTGCCCCATGGTCACCCATGTATCGACTCGCTACCCACCTCTCCACCAGGTCCTTGGCGCTGCACAAGCGTCCCCCTTTCACGGGTGCCCAGTAACAGCATGCCGAAGGGACCCCGGTCCCATCGAGGCACTCACCGGCCCGTCTTAAGAAGAGGCTCGCGAGCCGACGATCGCCTGCCCTGATCAATTTCTCCGCAAGGATGATATATCCCTTCGCCATGGAAAAGAGATCTCCGGACCGCTCGGCGCGGGCGAGATTGTCTTGAAGTATCAAGAATCTCCTATTGCCTGTCATGGTTCCGACTTACCTCCACCCAACCAATGCAGCAAACATCATACCAGCATGGATAGGGATCGCACGATTCAGGTGCAAGCAAGGCCTGGAGTCGCGGCTTCTTGTCCGGTTGGATGGGTAATAGAAATTCGTCGCCAGGGACGATCTCCACCGTAATCGGGGCATTATCTTCGACGATAAGGGAGGTGGATGTCACCTGGAGGCAGAACGAAGGGAGAGCAACAGGGTAACCGCCTCGGGGAGGGCCTTGCAGATGTGGAAATCACGTATCGCCGTCCCGTACTCCTCGAGGGCGGTCGGTCCATAGCCGGTCTCTACCAGGATTCCCACACCCCCGATTCGCCGGGCGAGTTCCATATCGGTCAACCGGTCCCCCAAGAAGAACGATCCGTCGAGGTTGATCTTGTGGTCTCGCTGTGCCTGATAGACGAGCCCCAACTCCGGCTTACGACAGTCACAGGGGTCCTCCTCCTCCCCTATCATTTCGGGGGGCAGGTGGGGACAGTAATAGATTGCGTCGAGAAACGCCCCCTCCATCGCAAGGAGCCCGCGCAGACGTTCGTGTATCGCCTCAACGATCTCGGTGGTGTAATAGCCCCTGGCTATCCCGGACTGGTTGGTTATCATGATGGTCTTTATGCCGCTCCGGTTCAGACGTGCTATGGCTGATCCTGCACCGGGCAGGAGGGAGACCTCATCGGGGTTTGATAGGTATGGTATGTCCTCTATAATCGTTCCGTCCCGATCCAGAAAAGCGGCAATATCTTCCATCACCCCATCCCTTAAAGGCACGCCTTGAGGCAGGAGATGACCGCCGGATCATCGGAAGGTTGGATGGTCCGGAGATCCAAGAGGAACCTGCCCCTGGAAATTCTGCCTATTATGGGAGGGTTCCATCCCCTGGCCGACCTCTCCAGCCGATTTACATCTCCTCCACGCATTTCGATGGAAAGGGCGAGAGAAGGGATGGAAAGTGACGGCAGGGTACCTCCCCCGACTTCGGAGGAGACCTCTTCAATGGATACACCCACCGAACTACCCTTACCGAGAGATCGAATTATCGATCGACCGCGTACTTCCAGTTCACCGCAAGGCGATGTCAACATGCGAAGTACGGGGATATCCCTGAGGGCCCTATCCGGATCGAGATACAGCCTGAGTGTGGCCCCAAGGGCGGCAAGGGTAAATTTGTCCACCCGGTATGTCCGAGTCAATGGATTGGCCCTGGTCCGCTCTACGACCTCCTTGGCACCTACAATGATCCCGGCCTGCGGTCCTCCCAGCAGTTTGTCCCCGCTGAAGCAGACGGCCGACGCACCCATTTGCAGGCATTCCCTAACGGTATGCTCTCCCATGATCCCGAATGAATCGAGTCCCATGAGGACCCCGCTCCCCTGATCATACAGGAATGGAACGGAGATCTCCCGGCTGAATTCCGCCAGTTCCCGAATAGTGGCCTCGTCCACGAAACCAGCCATGCTGAAATTGCTTCGATGAACCTTTAATACAACGCCCGTCCTTTCAGATGACGCATGCCGATAATCTGATATCCGAGTCTTGTTGGTCGTTCCAACCTCCACCATGGTAGCGCCGCTCTTCGCCATTATATCCGGCATCCTGAACGAACCGCCTATCTCCACCAACTCTCCCCTGGAGACGATCGCCTCTCTGCCTTCTGAGAAGGTATTAAGGACGAGCGTCACGGCCGCCGCATTGTTGTTTACCACGAGGGCGGCCTCCGCTCCTGTAAGTCTCTTCAGAAGCCCCTCACAGTGAACGTACCGAGAGCCCCTCTTTCCCTGTTCGATGTCATATTCAAGCGAACAATAGCCCCTTGACACCTCCTCGATGGCCTTGATCGCCTGATCGGCAAGCAGGGAACGCCCGAGGTTGGTATGAAGTATCACACCTGTCCCGTTTATTACAGACCTAAGGGACGAGAAACCCCCTCTGTCGATCCGCCTCAGCAGTCTCTCGATAATCCCCTCTCCGAGTCCCGAGTATTCGGTGGTCCGCCCGGCCAGGATGTCACTCCTGAACTCATCAATGACCAATTCAAGTTCCATCTTTATCTCTTCCCTTGAAAACCGCCCCACCAAATCCTGCAACCTTGAGTCGTTCAGCAGAACGTCCATCGAGGGGATATGCCTCAAGGCCTCCCGGCTCATCGTCCCTCCCCGCCATGTCTCGCGGCAGTCCGTTCAATGCCGAGTTCTTTCCCATCCACACTTGCCTCCACTTCATCTCGTAGAAAATCCCGGTAGCCGCGAAGGATACTCGAATATACCAGATAGTCGTAACAATAGTACGATAGCCACTTCCATGTCAGAGGTAGGACGGCCTTCACCGCGAGATGCCCCGGGAACCTCAGCAACCCGCGCACAAAGAGGCGTTTGACCCAGCGCTCCACCACACCCGCCTCACCATCCCCGGGGCGCGAGAGGTAATGGACCCTCATTTCCCTCGAGATACCGGGCCTCTTCGAGACCATCAAGGGAAGAGAACATCTCCCGAAGGCATAATTCCTCTCGCACAGGTCGTCCAATCGTATCCTACCGTGATGATATGTCACCGCCTCTTTCAGGTAGACAAGCGAGATCCCGTGAACCTCGAGATCGTAGCCCAAGAGGGTGTCTTCACCCCCCCATGCCTTCAAGCCCTCGTAAAAGGGGCCGGCCTTCTCGAAGTCGGACCTCAATATCGAGGCGTTACCGGAGGCAAAGTACCTCCACGGGATTTCATCGCCCTCACGGACCTTCTTTACGCCCCGGGATTCGAGGTACCTATCCAGGGTCGAAGTGCCGGTCCAGTCCACATGGCCTACCACCGCTACCCCCTTCCGGGCCCGATGGACCTCCAGGTGTCGTGCAATGAAATCTGGGTGCGCGCTCATGTCGCTGTCCATGAATATGATGACATCTCCCCGTGCCCGCCTGACGCCCGCGTTCCTCGCCGCCGCCCTCCCCATCACTCGATCGTTCCTGATTACCTCGAGGCAGCCTCCATCAAGACCCACCTCCAGTCCCTCCACGAGTGGGGGATCGGACCCGTCGTCCACGACTAATATCTCGACACACCCGAGTGCAGACACCTGCACCTCGAGGCTCCTTATCGCCCTATTAACCGCTCCGGGATTATTGTGTGCGGGGATGACAACCGACGCCTTCATCTCATTCCATTGTTCAACCGTTGGAGACGTACGATGGACGCGATGGGATCACTAACGGACAATGGCCAACTTCCCCACGGCCGCGCCTCCCCCGCCCGTGCTCGATACGAGGAGATAGACGCCGCTTGGAAGCAATTTCCCCGTTGAATCACGCGTGTCCCACTCGATCCATTCGGAGTCCCCCTTGATTTTCATGACCTCCCTGCCACCGAGGCTGTAGACGGTTATGGATGCCTGAGAGGAAAAGGGACCCATCGATACACGGGTATGGCCCAAAGAGGGGGTAAACGGGTTCGGGAAGACGATGATCTTCCGTGACGACTCGACGGGGGGCTGGTCCGCCAGCGGGCTGTACCTGCTGATCCCCTTCTCGGTAGCAAACCAGACCACGTTTCGTACCTCGTCGACGGAGATATCCCAGACCCTGTTGTCTATCAGTCCACTGTTCCCTTCATTGAAGACCGTCCACCGGTCATTGATCCGATCGTACCGGCTAACGCCAGACGGTGTGGCGAGCCACACGTATTGACCCCCCTGGAACTCGATATCCCTGACCAACAGGTCGGGGATTCCACCTCCAGTGTTTTCGCGTGTGAATGATCTCCATGAATAGGAAGACCGATCAGCCGGGTTCGAGAGAAAGTCGACCTCGTTCACCCCCGTGGCCGACGCGATCCAGAGGTGGTTCTCCGGGCCCACCTTGAGGTCATTGACCGCCGAAGAGAGTAAAAAATGTTCATCGGGATCTACCTGGAGGATCAGGCTGTCCGTCCCACTCACCGGCTCCAGTATGAATACATCCACTCCCGCCTCGTTGTAGCCTATCCAGAGGTTCCCCTGACGGTCGAGGGCGAGGGCGCTGACGTCCTCGTCGCGCAGGTAGTCTACGAATGAACGGAAACGAGCCTCTCCTTTGTAGTCCTGAAGGAGGTCCAGCCCCCCCCTCAGCCCGAAGTCACTGAACTGCTCCCAGGAGCCGACCCAGGCCGCATCTTTTCCCGAAAACACGACTTCGGTCCTGATGGCGTCACCTGATAGTCCGCTCGAATCGGAGGAGAAACGCCACCAGTGATCGTCGCCCAGGGATGGTGTCCCCGCGTCGTCAAGAACACTGAGCCCGGAACGGCCGGTTGCCGAGTTGTACCAGGGAGACCCTGCCCAGACAGTAGAGTCCGGCGCGATGCTCAGGGCACTCTCATAATTGTAGGCCAATCCGCTGTTAGATTCAGCGTAGGAGACCCAGTTCAATCCATCGTACCTCTCCAGGGCACTTTCGCTCCTCGGCGCCTTCCACGTCGAGGCCCAGAGGGCCCCACGTGGGTCCACGGCGACATTGGTCATGAAGTTGGTAGACGGGCCTGAGGAGGTCACTGCGGCCCATCCATCATCTATCCTCCGGGCGAATCCGCCGAGGTACGTCCCTGCATAGAGGTAACCTTCGGTAGTTACCAGGAGGGACAGTACCCTTGAGGTAGCGAGACCATCCACGCGCGCTATCCACTGGTCACCCTCCTCATCGTAGGAATAGACCCCGCCTTCGGTTGCCAGCCACAGTTGTCCATTCCACCTCAGGATATCATTGGCATCCAGGGAACTCCCTGTTAGGATCCCGGACAATTTTTCCAGGGCCCCACCCGTCTCCAGGCGCTGGACACCGGAGTTCGTCCCGATGTAGAGCACCCCTGTAGAGTCGTAGAAGAGGCAGTTGACCGAATCGTCCAGGAGACTGTCCTGCTGCGAGGTGAAGTGCTGGAAGTTCTCTCCACCGACGGCCAGCCACAGTCCATCATTCGTGGCGAAGGCGGTCGTGTCGCCGTTGAAGGCTATGTCGCGAATCTCCAGGTTCCATGGTTCTGCAAAAAAGAGGTTCACAGGCTTGAGAATCCCCCCTGAGAGTTCCAGTTGAACCGCGCCCTTTGTCGTTCCCGCCCAGATATCCCCGTCGTGCCAGGTGACGAAGGTCATGTCGTTCGATGGGAGGCCGTCGAGGTCCGTGAAGTTCCGGATGGTACCGCTTTCGTAGCGGATGTCCATGCCCCTGTCGGCGGTGGCCAGTGCCGCCGTGCCGTTCGAATCGACCGCCACATCTTTCAGGTCGACAGATGAAAACCCGTCCGGCCTTCCCTGCACCTCGACGTCACCAGTCTGCTGGTCATACATCAAAAATCCGCCCCAGGTGGCCATAAGGACACGATCCGTCTTGGGATCCACCGCCATGGCCCTGACCGTATTGACGTTGGTGAAATCCGTCCAGGTGGATGCAGCCAGCCCCGGGCCATGCGTTGCGAATAGGAACAGAAGAGTGACCCAGGATATCTCTTGACCCCTTCTCAAGACACTGTTCCTCCCAATGCAGCCGCAACGGATATTGACGCCATACTTCACTGATGCGCTCCGTTTCCTTCCAACTTGGGACTCCCGGCGGGGACTGGCAACAAGAATTCCACTTCCACCGGCTTGCCCGCAACCCGGACATATTTTTCATCCCCGATCTCCTTCGCCGGGTCGTAACGATTATCTCCATCTGCATCGATGTAGGCAAAGATATGGTACGAACCGCGTGGGATGTGTCCCAAGGTGAACATGCCCGTCGAATCGACAGTCGTTCGATAGCGCAGCGTATCAGGCAGGTGTACCGCCCCCACTTCGATCATTCCGGGACTATTCCCGCTCAGGTCGACCCTTCCACGTATGACGCCCCGATAGATCGAATCTCCTGTGCTGAAACAGAAATTCAACGGCCCATCGAACGAATTCCCGCGGAGGTCCACGATGTCACTGCTCAGATGAACACAGTACGTGCATTGCCTCTTCCACCCCCTGTCAGGCCTGATTTCAATATTATCCCATCCGCGTTTCACCCGGAGACCGGGAAGGTAGGGCGTGATGAGGATCCCCCTATGGCCGGTGGGGATCGTTATCTCTTCATCAAAGTCCACCCGGACGGGGGCATGGGGGTCTACACCCACATCGTTGCTGTCGGGACGGATCGATACAACACGGGGCGGGACATCATCCACGGGGCCCCCCGGAGGCGGCACACGGTTTCCACAACTCATGATAAGGAGTCCCAGGGGTATCAGGTGGAATAGAAATAGGGGGAAGATCCGGCCTGGATCCTTGTCATGACAACGGATCGCCGGCCCATCACCTCCCGTGAAGCGCATGAAGGTTTCCCTCCAATTTCCCCAGCATTTCCCTGAAATCTGCCTGCTTAGACTTCTCCCGCCGCACGACGTCATCGGGCGCCTTCTCCAGAAAATCACCATTGCTCAACCTGCGATCAAGGCGATCCAACTGGCCCTGGATCCGATCGATCTCCCTCCTCAACCGCTTTATCTCCTTATCGACATCGATCAGGCCCTCGAGCGGGATGAATACCTCGGTCGACTCGAAGACAGAGCGCGCCACCTGCCGTGGAGGGGAATAAGCCGAGTGAACGTTGACAGGATCGATGCCGGCCAAGCGATTGATATAATCCGCGTGGGCCTTGAGAACCTCTCTTTTTTCCCCGTCCCCTTCGAGAAAATGAGCGGCGGCCTTCCTGCTGATTTTCACCCCGTAATCCCCCTTCAGCATCAGGCACCTGTGGATGATACCCCTCAGATAAGCCATTTCTTCTTCGGCCTCCGGATCCAGCAGGTCCGCCCCAATTGCCGGCCATCGTTCCTTCATTATGGTGGGACCATCACCGGCGAATCTCCTCCAGAGTTCCTCCGTGATAAACGGGATGAATGGATGAAAGAGCCTGAGCACCCCCTCGAATACATACCTCGAGACCTGGCAGGCCGTCTCCTTGTCCAGGCCGGGTTGCCCCGAATCGCATACTAACCTCGATTTCGTCAGTTCGATATATGCGTCACAATAGTCGTGCCAGAAGAAGTCATAGAGCGCCGACGCCGCCTCGTTGAAACGAAACCCTTCGAGCGAATCCGTTACAACCTCGACGGTACCCTTGTAACGGGACAGGATCCAGCGATCGGCCAGCGTCATCAGGTCACGCTCCGGTAGTCCAGGCCCCAGCCGCCTCGGATCGCCCATGTTGAGGAGCAGCAACCGAGCCGCGTTCCAGATCTTGTTTGTCAGGTTGCGGCCCACGTGAAACTTCTCCGGGGCCAGGTAGACATCCTGTCCCTCAGAGGCAATGCTGACCAGGCTGTACCTCAGCGAGTCCGTACCAAACTCGGCGATCACGTCGAGGGGATCTATCGTATTCTGCAGGGACTTGGACATCTTGCGGCCCGTGTCATCGCGGATGGTCCCGTGTATGTAGATGTCATGGAAGGGGACCTCGCCCATGAATTCGATCCCAGCCATGATCATGCGTGCCACCCAGAAAAAGATTATCTCCGGGGCGGTGACGAGTGTGTTCGTCGGGTAGAAGGTGCGGAGGTCATCACCCCCGTCCGGCCATCCAAGCGTGGAAAATGGCCAGAGCCAGGAGGAAAACCAGGTGTCCAGGACGTCCTCATCCTGCCCAATGGACGTGGAACTGCAATGGGAGCACTGGGACGGGTCCTCGCCCCGAACGGTCAATCCTCCGCAATCCTCGCAGTACCACACGGGTATCCGGTGTCCCCACCAGATCTGCCGTGATATGCACCAATCCCGGATATTCTCCATCCAATCGAGATAGACCTTTGTCCACCTCTCCGGGTGAAAGCGATATTCTCCCCGCCTGAACGCCTCGAGTGCCGGCTCGGCCAGCGGCTTCATCCTGACAAACCACTGGGTGGAGACATATGGCTCCACGATGGTCCCGCAACGGTAGCAATGGCCAACCATGTGGGTATGAGGCTCCACCCTCTCAACGAGTGACCCTGCCTGAAGCCTCTCCAATACGCGTTTCCTGGCCTCAAGAATATTCATGCCGGCAAATGGACCGGCGCTCTCGTTCAGGCACCCGTCCGGGTTCAGGATGTTTACCATCGGCAGGTCGTGACGCCGTCCCATCTCGAAGTCTTCGGGATCATGGGCCGGCGTGATCTTTACGATCCCGGTCCCCATCTCGGGGTCGACGTGAGAGTCCTCTATCACGGGCAAGTCGCGCTCCATGATCGGGAGTATCACGTGCTTACCCCTCAGGTCCCTGTAACGCTCGTCTTCAGGGTGTATGGCGACGGCAGTATCTCCCAGCATCGTCTCAGGACGGGTGGTAGCAACAACTATCAGCCGGTCCTCACCCTTCACCGGGTAGCGGATATAGTAGAGCCTGCCCTCGACCTCCCTGTGCTCCACCTCCTCATCGGAGAGGGCCGTAGTACACCTCGGGCACCAGTTGATGATGTATTCCCCGCGGTATATCAGCCCCCTCCCGAACAGGTGAACGAACGCCTTGCGAACCGCCCGGGAGAGCCCACCGTCCATCGTGAACCTCTCGCGGTTCCAATCGCAAGAGGCACCCAACCGGCGTAGTTGCAAGGCTATCCTGTTGCCATGCTCCTCTTTCCACTGCCAGACCTTCTCGATGAACTTCTTCCTGCCAAGTTCATCACGCGTCAGGCCCTCTCTATCCAGAGCCCTCTCTACGACATTCTGCGTGGCGATGCCCGCATGGTCGGAACCAGGGACCCACAGGGTCCGATAGGACTGCATTCGCTTCCACCTGATCAGGATATCCTGGTAGGTGATGTTAAAGGCATGACCCATGTGGAGGACTCCGGTCACGTTAGGCGGGGGCATCATGATAGTATAAGGCTCCCTGCCATTGTCACCGGAGGGGACGAAGAAGCCGTTCTCCTCCCACCAGCGGTAGATCGCCTCTTCCACCGCCGACGCATCGTATGTCTTGGAAAGTTCCGGCCCCTTCATATCCTCAAATCCCTACTCCCGTTATCGACCGTGAAACAATGGATATCGTGCATTTTACAATAACAGGAGCCGCCCGTTCCGTCAACTCCCTTCAATCGGTTCGTCTCCTCCGGTGCTCGGCCGCGTATGTTCCCATTACCTGGGGCGATTTGGAGTCGAGGCCACCGCAAAGGGGTAGTTGTTGAGTCCCGGCACCTACCTTACCAACATCATCTTGCGGGTAAGGCGCTCGCCCCCGGCATCGAGGCGGTAGAGGTAGACACCGGACGGGAGAGGGATTCCCCGATTGTCCGTTCCGTCCCAATTGACGTCGAAATTACCTCTCGACATCTCAATGTCAACCAGTGTCCGTACCTTGTGCCCCCTCAGGTCGTAAACCGACAGGGTGACCGGCTCATCAATCTCGAGGGTGAAGCGAATATCGGTGCTCGGATTGAAGGGGTCGGGCGCATTGGCCATCAGGGCGGTTCCGGTCACCGGGACTTCCGAATCGACCGTAGGAGCGGATGGGAGGCCTATGAACAACTCTATCGTTAGGGCCGTATCCCGCACAGTGGGCCGCATGACGGGAACGCTGTTGAGGAACATAATCACCGCTGATCCGTCGGCCGTCACGCTGGAGGAAGGAAAACTCGTCCCCAAGAAGAGCATCAGGGGCCGGTTACGTGCGATGACCTGGGTCGGTATTGATGTGAAAGCGGCTACCAGTTCCGACTTTATCTCGGTCATGACGTGCCCACCGGTCCCATCACAGATCGAGTTGTAAATATCTGTCCGGGAAGAGTCGGAGGTCATGATCTCCCCGAAGATGTCGTTATCGAGCCTCAGGAGCGTCGCATCGAACGGATAATAATTCCACGCCCCCACATGCGTGTTGACGAGCCTGAGTTCGTGATCCGGCAGGTCGAGGGTGTAATCCGCGTAATAGGTGTCGCCGATCAGCCCCTCGACACGGATGGTATCGGTGCCCCCTCTCCAGAATATGATCCCGCTCGCGACAATGTCCGAGTTTTCAACCGTAAGGGCGGTCTCCTCCGAGCAGAGGAGCCCGGTAAGCACATTCGACGTGCTGTCGATATCAACACTGTAATCGATCGCCGTAACCGATTGCGAAGGGAACTCCCAGTGGGCGATGAGCGTGTCTCCTGACGGCGCCTCGAAGGTCCCGCCGGACGATTCTGGAAAGTCAATCCAGGCGATTACGCTGTCACAGTCCGAGATTGCTATGCTCGAACTATCCATAGGGATGAACTCACCCGGCCTCGTACAGTTTGATACCTCCATACTCGATCCCTCCAGGAAGAGACCGGTGATGATACCGGAAGGGAACGTGCAGCGGGAGACACGGGCCGTAGCCTTCCCTGCGCAAGTCAGACTCCAGTTCTGTCCATTGAAGAAGACCTCTGAGTCATCAATCTCGAATCGGGCGCTGTCCATCACCAGGCATCGAAATTGAAGGCGCCACTCCTCCGGCACGCGAAAGCCTCCACCACTGACCTGCATCCTGCCGCCTTGCTGGATCGTAATGTCCCCGAACAAGGTGAACTCCGCCCCATCGATGCGAGGTTCCCCCGGTTCAGGATGCAGATATCACCTACGATAGTCGTGTCCCGGTCGATCGTCACAATCTCGTCCGGCGGACCGTCTCCGATGACCAGTACATCCCCCACCCCACATGGTCCGTCCATCGACCCCGAACTCATACGGAACCGTCAAACCCGGTCCAGGACATCGAATACGCCTCCTCCAGAGGAGACAGAGATCGTCCCGCCCGGGTGTTCCGACTGAGCGCCTATCGAACCAAGGGCAGGGGATGCTTCCAGTCTAGG
The DNA here is from genome assembly GCA_964573995.1 of uncultured Gemmatimonadota bacterium. Classification (GTDB taxonomy): domain Bacteria; phylum Gemmatimonadota; class CAZMKB01; order CAZMKB01; family CAZNLH01; genus CAZNLH01. Next base: position 119,784 of record CAZNLH010000002.1, on the reverse strand, counting down.
GATACGGGGTACCTGCGATGAGTGGACGGAACCGAGCGGTAGAGTATTTCAGGGCTCCAGCCTATTGAATATACCGGGCGGGCCGTCTGAGCCGGGCATATGCCCGCTGGAGCAAGCCAGGCCAACAACATCGTCGAGACCATCTGCCAACTAATCTTCATCGGGCAATCACCTGAACCACTGTCTAAGATAGGCGTCGCTGACCCGTTTACGCGAGGCTATTATCCTGCGCTTCCTCCGGGCCTCCGGGCAGAGTTCAAAGAACTGTCGATAGGCCTTGAGCAGGTGCGGTTCACGCGTCAGGACATAGCCGAACTGCAAGATCTCGTACAGGAGGATGTAAGGAAGGTCAAACAGCAGGTTCCGGACCGATTCGTTCTTCACCAGCATGAGATACCGGTTCCGGAACTGGAGTTGGCGAAGGTACTCGGGCATGCTCTTTCGGCTCTTCGGCGAATAGCCACGTACATGGTAGGCGACCGCCTTGGGGGTGTACCTGCATTTCCACCCCTGGATTTGCGCCCTCCAGGCAAGGTCGACCTCCTCCCGGTAGATAAAGAAAGTCGAATCGAAATACTCCCCGTCGATCCGGACATCCTCCAGCATTTCCCGCCGGTAGAGCGGTGTGGCACCCGAGGGGCCGAATACGAACTCCTCGTGGTCATATTGTCCCACATCCTCTATGCCATATCCACGGTCGGAGTTCTTCCTCATCCGGTTGAGGGCGAGTCCCGTCGAGTCGAAGATCTTGTAATCTGGAAATCCATCCTCGTCAGGGTTGATCTGGAGGAGTTTGCCCTCCGCCGAGCCCACCTCATCGGAGTATTCCAGCGCCTTCACCTTATGTTCGAGGAAATCGGGCGTCAGGAAGATGTCTGTGTTGAGGAGCATCACATACTCCCCGTCGGTCGCGGAGATTCCGCGATTGTGTCCTCCAGCGTACCCGAGATTCTTCTCGTTCTGAAGGATCCGGACCCCGGGGAAATGCTCGCGGACGTACTCGACCGAACCATCGGTGGAGGCATTGTCAGTAAGGACGACTTCGTAGTTCGGGTATGTCTGAGCGAGGATGAGCGGGAGTGTTTTTTCGAGGTACTTACGATCGTTGAAATTCAGGATGTTGATCGATACCTTCTTCAATGCACAAATCCCACGGCCGGCGATCAGGCGATTCAGATCGTCGGCCCCTTTTCAGAAATCTCTCCGTCCCCATGCTCAGGGCCCGGATATTCACCTCGGACTTCTCCATGGCCAAGACAGTCGCCTTGTCGATGTCGTTGATATGGGTGAACTTCCCCATTCTGGACCCCCTCTCCCCATGCGATCCACGCTCGATGGACGGTATGATCCATACATGGGATAATACCACCGTGGGGGTGAGTTGGAAAAACATCTACATGTCCCCCGGCGCCTTCCTGACCGTAAGGACCTTCCTAAATTTCTCCTTTCATTTACAGGTAAGACCCCACTATCTGGTCACTTCATATTGGGGCAAATCGAACAGACAACCGGTTATACTATCACACACCTTGTGAAATGTCAATGAGTTGTTTCGTCTGGTATCAAGCCAATTCAGAAATGCCATGATCATCATCCACTCTTTGAGCAACCCCCTAACATGCCTTCTTGACACCTGCGAGCCCCCTGGTTATGGTATACGGTGATGCCTGAGATCAATAGAAGGGAGATCCGTTATGGAGAGAAAAGATCAGCGCCGCATCAATGTCGAGTTGGGGGAGAAGGAAGCAGAGGGGATCTATGCCAACATGGCGATGATCACCCATTCCCCCTCTGAGTTCATCATCGATTTTGCCCGGCTGATGCCGGGGCTTCCCAAGTCAAAGATACAGGCCAGGATCATCATGACCCCCCAGAATCTCAAGTCGTTTCACAAGGCCCTCGGAGACAATATAGCAAAGTATGAAGGCCAGTTCGGCACGATCCCGACCTATCGGAAGGGTGAAAAGAATATCGGATTCCACAGAGAGATGCCACCCAACCATGAAAATGACAAGTGACCATGCGCGGATGCTTCTCCCTGGTACTCCATTCACATATACCCTTCGTCCTCAGGCACGGCCAGTGGCCACACGGGATGGACTGGCTCCTGGAGGCGACATGCGAGAGTTACCTCCCCCTCCTTCAGACCCTGAGGAGGCTATCCTCCGAGGGAATCCGCCCCTCCATCACTGTGGGTTTGACCCCCGTTCTACTCGAACAACTCGCATCGGGTCACCTGCGGGAGGCGCTCCCCCACTATATTGACGAGCGAATCGACATCGCCAACGCCGACCTGGCAGAGTTTGAACGGAGCGGGCAACCTGCTATGGCCGACCTGGCAAGGTTCTGGACAAATCACTACTCTGGGTTGGGCGCCTTCTACCGCGGGGAGATCAAGGAAGATATAGTAAATGCCTTCTCGGAGTTGCACCGGGATGGACAGATAGAGTTGATCACGTCCGCCGCCACTCACGCTTACCTGCCGCTGCTCGGAAGAGACATCTCAATATCGGCCCAGGTCAAAACGGCCAAGAGGGCGTGCACGCGGCTCCTCGGATTCCAGCCGTCAGGTTTCTGGATGCCGGAGTGCGCCTACAGGCCGAGGTATCGCTGGAAGTTCCCCCTGAAGGGGATGCCGGCGAATGCGGAACTACGAAGGGGGACTGAGGAGTTCCTGGCGGATGAGGGCTTCAGTTATTTCTTCATAGACTCGCACCTGCTCCACGGTGGCAAGGCGATCGGGACATATGCGGATCGGTTCCACGCCCTCAGGCGCCTCCTGGAACAATACCGTAAGGAGTACAGGCAATTCGAACGTTCTGAGTTCGTCGGTGATTGCCACCGCGTGTATCTCGTCGACTCTTCGGGCGAAGACAAGCCGCCAGTGGCGGCCTTCACTCGCGACCCGACGACCTCACTGCAGGTCTGGAGCGGAGAACACGGCTACCCCGGCGACGGCTGGTACCTCGATTTTCACAAGAAGCACTTCCCGGGGGGCCTGCGGTACTGGCGCGTGACGGACAGCGGTTGCGATCTCGCCAACAAGGCCCTTTACCGCCCGGACAAGGTCCGGGAGCGATACCAGGAGAACGCCTCCCACTTTGCCGACCTGGTCCGCCGGGAAATCTTGCAGTCGCCAGTGGGAGAACAATCCCCGCCAATCGTCGTCTCACCCTACGACACCGAACTCTTCGGGCACTGGTGGTTCGAGGGGATAGACTGGATCGAGGCAGTTATAAGGCGTATCCATCAAGATCCAGACGTCACGGCCATCACCTGCAGCGAATACCTCGAGGCCCACCACCCGAATGAGGTCATTCATCTCCCCGAGGGCTCCTGGGGAGAAGGCGGGTACCACTTCATCTGGCTCAACGAAGACACCGAGTGGACCTGGCGTCATATCTACCCCGCCGAGGACAGGATGATCGATCTTGCGAAACGAAACCTTGGCAACACGGACGCGATGACGATCAAACTCCTGAAGGGTGCGGCCATTCAACTCCTCCTGCTGCAATCCTCCGACTGGCAGTTCCTTATAAGCACCAAGGGGGCTCCAGACTACGCGGAGGCCAGGTTTCTCGAACACCTGGAGGCCTTCAATCGGCTGTGCGACATCGCTGAAAAGGTATCCAGTGGAAAGACACCCGGACGGGAGGATATGGCCTACCTCGAAACACACTCGGGTCGAGACGAGATCTTTCCAGATATAGAACTCGAGTGGTTCACTGCCCCTGATCCCTCCCTCCGGGGAGGTGTCCTACCTGGCCCGAATAGATCTCACGACACCCGCTCGTGACTGCCGTGATTTTCCCCTCATCGGGCCATCTCCCCGAAGAAACCCTTGAGCCGATCGCGCACTCTGGTACTTAATACTGAACATCGATCTGCATGCCGAAGCCCCTCTCAATGACCTCATCCCCACTGTTCGGCCCGCTACCTTCCACCAAGAGCCTCGCCTCTTCGCTGTACTTGGCGCTGAAGGCCAGGTGCTCGCCGAGGTGATATCGGCCGTAGACGTACCACCTCATCCCCTCGCCGGAAAAAGAGGATATGTGCATAACCCCGGGGAGATCGTTCTCGTAGGCATACACCATGGCCCTGCTCGATTCAACCCCGAAGAACGAGACGCGCAAATAAATGGATATAAAGTCCCGGGGCCGCACCCGACTGTCAAAGTAGAGGAGACTCCCACCGGCACCGGGGGCGAGGTCCGGCCGGTATAGCACCAACTCGTAGCGCCCCCTCAGTTTGATCCTCGAATTGTCTACGTCCACCTGCAGCCGCAGTTTCCTCTTTCTCTGCCCTCGGTTTTCTTCCATTATCCCACCCATTTCACCAGCCTCTCCTTGGCTCTCCAGGTAACGTACCGTTATACGTGTTCTCTCTTCCATCCGCCATTGCGCCTCGACGCCGACCTCGCTCCGGCTCGATGGAAACGGCTCCCTCTCCCTCCTCCATGGCCTATGACACGTGTCAAGGTAGAGAGCAACGAGGAGGTCCGGCGACCATCTCCATGCCACGTCCGTATATATACCCCTTTCATTGGCAGGTTGACCGCTTCCGTCTTGAAAGGGATTACCGAATGGCGGGGAGAAATCAGGGCTGTAATCCCGGACCAGGAAATTCCACCTGATCAGTCCTTTCCCACCCTCCACTCCGGCAACAAGACCATGACCTCGGTCGAATTCTACTGCTGCCTCTCCGAAGAGGCCCACCTTAGCGGGAGTGAAATCCCAGTCGATACCGGCAAAGTCCCTGCGCGAGCCTCTAAAGGAATAGAAGTTTACCTCATCGAGTGGGGGGAAGATTTCTTCTGAATAGGAGAGATCCGCCATGGTGAGTCCGACTGAATTTTTGCCGTTGATGCGTATAGCCGCGTGCCCGGCAAGAGTCCTCAGATGAACCCCGCCTCGATCGGCTCGCGATGAGGAAGGATGATAACCAGACGATCTAATGCTGGTCACCCTCCCCACCTCATCGCGGTCCACATCGAGCGGCGTAGAAGAGCCGAGTACTGTCACCGACAGGCGCGGAGAGGCCTCCACCTCCATTCCGATGCCCCTGAGAGGATATCCCTCCGAGGCGGAAAGATCGATACCGAGTCCTCGCCCCCTCCTCCCGATTACGCCCGGCTCGAAGGAAGAGATGCTGATCCGGCTCCTCGTGAAGAATAGTAGGCCCCCTGCGAGTTCATACCTCATATTACCAGCGATCACCCTCCTGATCAAACCTTCCCGTCGACAGGCGAGGGAGATCTTCCATTGATCGGCCAGGCGAGGCTCTCCGGGATCTCGTTCAGTGATGGCTCCCAGCGTCCACGTGTCACCATGATCCCACTGGATACGCTGGTAAATTCCCAACGCCGGCATGATTTCTCCACCCTCCGGCCAGTTGCCGCTGCCACGTGCCCTGAAGGATACACGATCAACCGAACGATCTTCAGGCCTCCCAACCACTATGTATTGGCGCAGCGCGAGGTAAAGCCGCTCGGATACGAGGCCCATTCGGACCAGATCTCCAGGAGAGGTGAAGCCGCCGACCTCCTTCCTCTTTTCTACGATCCGTGCCGCAATAGCCGTCGAAATCCCGGGCAGCACCGCAAGTTCTTCCATCGTCGCACGGTTTATATCGACCCCTCGTATAGCCAACTCCTCGCTGAATTCGGCATATCCATCTTCCCCCTCCACCTCCGTAGCGCCCGATAGACCTGAATGCGCAACAAGCAAGGCCGTCAAGACCATCATTATCAATGGCATTGAGGCCATCCCTCGAGCGCTCGACCTGCCCTTCATCACCACCTGGGCCCCGGGCCGCCGAACCCGATTGCCATAGAGATGTAGTGGGTGATCCCCAGCATCGGATGGATAGAAACCGAATAGTCCCAGCGCAACAAGGATAGGTTCATCGTTGCGCCCATGCTGTACTCACCCGTCTCACGACGATAGCCCATCTCGGCACGGAATCCCCCGTAAAGTCGCCCGGCGACTCCGAACCCAACGCCGCTTCCGCCCGGGAACAACCTCCTGTCCTCAACAGTCCAACTCAGACGGCCCGAAATAGTACCGCTTACTCCGACGATCAGGCCTCCGGGGATTTCCTCCCCTGAAAGGCCGAGTTCGGGTCGGTTCACGTTTCGCCAGACCGCCCCCAGGCGGAGGCCGTCACCGGCCAGGGTACTCCAGCCTATATCCAGGGCGGGAGCGGCAGCGGTCCCATATCCACTGATCCAAAGATTGCAGAACTTCCCCGACAAGCCCACCCTCGACCGCCCCAAGAAGGGGAATCCCAGCCCCAGGACGATCACCTCCTCCCCATAGAGATCATTGCCGAACCTCTCCGCACCCATGGACCACACGAACCTGTGCCCGCCCCGGGATAAGGCGAGCGCGATCCTTGTCAATTCCCTCATGTCGAACCTGCGGGAATAGAAGGTGGAAAGGCGCCAGCAGGTTTCCTCGCGATAGGCAGCGGGATTGATGAAGGGGATGAAGAGTGGATCGTCCAGGGAGACACCGCTCACGGAGAGCCCACACACATCCGCCCCCACTTGCCACCCCTCGAATGCCGCCCGTGCTGGGCGAGCAACGTGCCACGTGGCGGCCTGGATGATCAGCAACACCAGGAGCATCCTGCGACCGCAGGCCGTCAAAGTATCCCCCCCAGGACCACTCCAGTCTTCTCCCGCAGTTGGTAGCCGCTGTAACCCTCTATCGCCTCCATGAAAACAACGTAGATCCCGATCGGCAGGGTCCGCCCTCCATCGTCCCTCCCATCCCATACCACGAGGCCCTCGCTGCCGCTCTCGACCTGGTCCAGCAGGATCCTACGACGCCGTCCCGTGACATCGAACACCAACATCCTCACCCGGGCCCTTGGAACGGGCAGTTGATACCGGATCACGGCCCTGTCATCCCGGCCGTCTCCATCCGGGGAGAAGACACTCGGGGAGACCTGTAGGGATGCCCCACTCACCACAGCACCCTGGAAGATGCTGTTCCGCTCCGCCGGCGTCGAGCCCACCGGGTCCACCGAAGAGCCCCAGCCGGATGGACCGGGTTCGAGTTCATCGGGATTTACCCTCTCCAGTGAGACACCCTTCCTACCTCCCCATCCTGAACTGTACTCCACCCGATCTGACAGGTAACCACTCGCAGTCTCCAGGCTAAGGGTGTCACCTCGATTGCCGAGGGATGGGAACGGGTCCACTTCAAAGATGTGCCTGCCTGAGAGGTAGGACCGAGAGGTGACAAGGGAGGCGGAATCGCCGGCCAGGACCGCATATTCTCCCTCTCCGAGGAGGAGCGGATGGCCCGGCAGGAGACCGGTAGTCCTGTTGTCCGAAAGCCTCCAATTGCTCATATCGACTGTCCTGGAAGAGCGATTATAGACTTCCACCCACTCTTCCTCTCCATCCCCGGGGTTGTAATAGACCTCGTTCACGACGACCCTGCGACTAGCATCGCCCACCATTATCTCCACGCCGGCCGTGTTGTCGGTTGTATCTCCGTCCTCGGCAAGGACGGCCGTCATCCCGATCGTGTAATAGCCGCTCGGACCAAGATCGAGTCGTGCAGAAATAGAGAGGTGCTCGCCCGGTTCTATCGCCCCATTGATGCCCTCGGTCCGCTGGGCCTCCCCCGGGCCCATCCTCCCATCCTGGTTCGAGTCAAGAAAGAAACGCACCTCGAACGGTGGTGTGGCCGCCAATCCACGATTGATGACAGTCCCGGTAAGGTCCAGACTGCCGCCCGCCTCCGGCCGGGCCGGATCTACCACGAGCGTGGACCCAGGGATAGAGACATTTATCCGGATGGACCGGCTGTTCCGCCTCCCTGGCGTGCATCCTGCAGGGTCCTCCGATCGTATCCAGTTGGCCGCTTCATCACCCATCGACGGGTCAAAGCGCTCCCACGAGATCCCATCTCCCGGGTCCTGGGGGAAATCATCATCCCAGCCTGGTGTGCCGAACGTCGAAACGGTATCCCCCTCACTGTTGCGCAGAACCAGGGGATCATTGCCCGACAACCCGTTACCCAGCGTCGTATTTCCGACCGTTATCACGAGCGTACTCTCCGCGATGTCATACCATCCCCCCTCTCCTCCCTCGAAGTATTCGGGATCGAGGATCAGCGCGAACCCGCCGGCCTTGAGAATCGTGGTCCCACTGACCACAGTCGAGGAGCCCGTCGAATCACCGGGGTTCCTATCCCACTCGGTGAGATCATCGGAGGCATCGTCATCTTCGATTGTCCAGCCCTTAAGGTCCACCGCCTGCGAGGTGGAGAGGTTCAAGAGTTCAATGAACTCCATCCGGTCCCCCGGGCTGCCTGAACCCGTTTCGAGGCCGGGGGCGTTGGACATGACCTCATTGATGACTATCTGAGAGTCGACTCGCCCCGCATATATCGTCAACTCAGCCGATAGCAGCAACAAGATCAGTGCCCGCCTCGGCAAAAACACCCAGAGATGGGTGGCCATTCGTTCCAACCACATACTTGCCCTCCAGGGCGGGGAGCACGGATTCCCCGCAGGTCCAGTGGCCTGCCTGTTTTCAGTCGCGAGAAGAGTGGGAGATAGAAGGCACTGGGAGATAGAAGTTCAGTAAGGTGGGGGTGCCGGAAAGAAGATGCAAGAGGTGTTCCTGCAGGAGCCGATTGGATGATGGCTCGCCCAACGCCATGATATTACAGAGAGTAGCCCCTGTTGCGGGGCACATGTTTGGCTGGAATAACGCGAGGGATTCGTAGATGGATACGATTATTTCCCTCAGTCTTCGTGATCACAAACGTTTTCAGGCGGCGCGTACGACACTTATCCCCTGGCCTGATCCGTCCCTCGGGAGATAGAACTCATCTCATTAAAAAAGCCCCACTCCGGTGTTAAAAGAGCGGGGCCTTCGGCAGTTAAGCTCAGAAGTCTAAGTCCTGAACTTATGACCCTATCACCAGTGTCTTAACCACGTGAATAGGGTGAACAAGCACAAACGCTTTATATAATATTATCACATCCCACCGGTAATGTCAAGGATGCCTTCCCCCTTTTTCTGAAATTTCGCATGGTTATAAGACTATAAGTACCAACATTAGACTTAATGCCATATATCTATATATTAATATCCCCAACAATGCACTTTTAATTTTACGTCCTGATACATATCGACGCGTTATATTATTGACATATGCGATATCTGAATATATAGCACCCTTTGCTCGCCATGACCTTGTGGATCCCAGGGACTGCTTAGTGTAACGTGGTCTTGCTGCACCTCATACCCGGGACGTATTCACTGCGCCGGCTGCCACGCTCGTGACCGGCATCCTCGTTATCCAACGCCTCTGCAAATGAATTCTACGGACCACGTTCGTGGTGGGCAAGTTGCCGGGTAAGGTCCCCTAGTCACCCTTTACCTATGCTCAAAGAAAGCGCTTCCCTGATGTCGACTTAGCAACAGGCTCAGATCCAGATCCTGCCGGCTATTGACAGGCAGGAGTTCATCCACGTATTCTTAGGGAAGGAATGGATGGAGTTGACCCGCTCCCAACCAATTTCATCCGGAACACGGTGCAACGATGCGAATGAATCTCCTCGTGCTTATCCTGCTGATCCCGGCATCTATCAGTCTCCTCGGCGGCTGTTCCAGGGAGAGGCCCCGTCAGACCGCGACGGTCAGCCTCGTCTTCAAGCACGGGAGGATCGCCGGCGACCCGGAGGCCTTCGAGGAGATCCTCCGTGGGTTCGAGGCGGAGAATCCCGGCATCCGGGTCCGCGACGAGATCCTTCCCTCCTCCAGCGACGAGCAGCACCAATACTTCGTGATCAACCTGGAGGGGGGTGCCTCCGATCTCGATGTCCTCTCGATGGACGTTATCTGGGTCCCCGAGTTTTCGCGGGCCGGCTGGCTCCGGGACCTGAGTCCTCTCCTCCCACCCGACCGGCGGGGCGATTTCTTCCGGGGGCCCATCGATGCCGTCACCCAGGACGGAGGGGTCTTCGCCGTTCCCTGGTACATCGACGCCGGGATCCTTTACTACCGGAAGGACCTGCTGGAACTGTACGGGTTCGACCCACCGGGGACCTGGGACGAGCTCGTGCGGGAGGCGACAACCATCACACGCGCCGAGCCGGGCCTCTACGGCTTCCTGTGGCAGGGGAAACAGTACGAGGGACTCGTCTGCAACGCTCTCGAGTATATCTGGAGTTACGGCGGCGACATCCTGAGAGACGGTCGGGCGGTGGTCGACAGCCCGGAGAACCGCCTCGCCCTCGCCTTCATGCGGGACATGATCTACCGGTACCGAATCACTCCGGAATTCGTCCTGACGTCGACTGAGGAGCCCGTTCGCCGGATCTTCGGAGAGGGGAAGGCCGTCTTCATGCGCAACTGGCCCTATGCCTGGACGCTCTTCCAGCGGGAGGGGTCTCCTGTCCGGGGAAAGGTGGGCGTCTGTCCCCTTCCCGGGACTCCCGGCCGGGAACAGGCCTCGACGCTCGGCGGCTGGCAGCTCGGAATCAACTGCAACAGCCGGCACCCGGAGGAGGCGGAGCGGCTGGTCCGCTACCTCACCTCCGCCCGGGCGCAGAAACAACTCGCCCTGAGCGTCGGATACATGCCGTCACGCAAGGCGCTGTACCGCGACGAGGAGCTGATCCGGGCCCGGCCCTTCATGGCCCCGCTGTACGTCATCTTCGAGCATGCCCGGCCGAGGCCCGTCACACCTTACTACATGATGATCTCCCAGGTCATGCAGCCCGAGCTGAGCGCCGTGATCTCCCGGATCAAGGAGCCCGGCGAGGCCCTGGAGGATGCCTCGGAGCAGATCGACTTCCTCATGGAGGCCGACGGCAGATGAAGAGAGCCGGACAGAGAACGAGGGGGATCTCCTTCCTCCTCCCCTCCCTCCTGCTCCTGGCAGGGGTGACGGTCTACCCCCTCCTTTCCATCCTCTGGCTCAGCCTCCACAGACGGCTCCTCCTGTTCGGAACCGCCCACTTTACCGGCCTGGAAAACTACGCCCATCTCCTGGGCGACGACCGCTTCTGGAACGCGTTCTGGAACACGGCCTACTTCACCGGCGTATCTGTCTTCCTGGAGCTGGTCATCGGGGTATCGATCGCCCTTCTCCTGAATCGATCGAGGCGGGGAACCGGGCTGATGCGTTCCATCGTCCTGATCCCATGGGCCATCCCGACGGTCGTCTCCGCCCGGATGTGGGAATGGCTGTATCACCCGGATCTTGGCCTGTTGAACTATCTCCTGGGGGTCCAGGTCAACTGGCTGGGCAGCCCCTTCTGGGCGATGAATGCCGCGATCCTGGTGGACATCTGGAAGACCACCCCCTTCGTCGTTCTCCTCGTCCTTGCCGGTCTGAAGGGGATCCCCGGCGATCTCTACCGTGCCGCCCGGGTTGACGGAGCTTCCTGCGGAACCATCCTCCTCAGGATCACGCTTCCCCTGCTCCGGCCGGTCATCCTCATCGTGCTCGTCTTCCGGACCCTGGACGCCTTCCGGGTCTTCGACTCCATCTATGTCCTGACCGGCGGAGGACCGGCCAACACGACGGAGACCCTGTCGATCTACGCCTATAAGGTCCTCTTCCAGACCCTCGAGTTCGGCTACGGCTCCACGATATCCCTGGCGGTCTTCGCCTGTGTCGGCATGCTTACCCTGTTCTACGCCAGGCTCCTGGGGAGGGCCGTGAGATGAGACGGTGGTCCCTCTCTCTCCTGACCCTCCTCGTGGGCCTCTTCTTCCTGTGGCCCCTGGCCTGGCAGGTCATCACGTCCCTCAAGCCCGACGCGGAACTCTCTTCCCTCCCCCCCCTACTCCCCGGGCACCCGACAGTCGCCCACTACATCGCCATCTTCCAGGACCGTCCCTTCCTGAGGCTGATCACGAACAGCCTCGCGGTGGCCGCCGCGACAACCCTCCTCTCGCTCCTCCTCGGATCCTTCGCGGCCTTCGCGCTGGCGAACCTTGGCATCCCGAAAAGCGGGCTGATCCTGGGCCTCATCCTCTCCGCGTCGATGTTTCCGCCGATCACCACCGTCAGTCCCCTCTACCTGATCATCCGATCTCTTCACCTGAGGGACACGCTCTACGCCCTGATCCTGACGTATACCTCCTTCTCCCTCCCCCTGGCGATCTGGGTGCTGACCCACTTCTTCCGGGAGATTCCACGGGAGATCTACCTCGCCTCCCGCCTGGACGGCTGCTCGCCGCTCCAGTCGCTCACCCGGATCATCCTTCCCCTCGCCACGCCGGGTCTCTTTGCCGCTGCGATCCTGGTGTTTATATTCTCCTGGAACGAGTTCCTGTTCGCCCTGACCTTTACGGCGACCACCGCCTCCCGGACCATCCCGGTCGGAATCGCCCTCTTCCCGGGGATCCACGAGGTCCCATGGGGCGAAATCGCGGCGGCCTCGGTGGTCGTGACGATCCCGCTGGTCTTCCTTGCCTTCGCCTTCCAGCGGCGGATCGTCGAGGGGTTGACCGCGGGTGCCGTCAGGAGATAGCGAGATGTCCGAGATCCGGTTGAAGGGGTTGGAGAAGTCTTTCGGGGACACGAAGGTGGTTCGGTGTATCGACCTGACGATATCGGACGGCGAGTTCTTCACCTTCGTCGGTCCGAGCGGCAGCGGAAAGTCGACGATTCTCAACCTGATCGCCGGCCTCGAGGAGATCGACCATGGAACGATCACCTTCGACGGCGAGACAGTCAACGACATCACCCCGGGCGAGCGGGACGTGGCCATGGTGTTCCAGAGTTACGCCCTCTATCCCCACATGAGCGTCTATGACAACATCGCCTTCCCCCTGAGGATCCGCAAGGAGCCGCCCGAGGCAATCGATCGGGAGGTCCGAAATGCGGCGGGAATGCTCGGCCTGGAGGACCTCCTCGGCAGGAGGCCCGCCGCCCTTTCCGGCGGCCAGAGACAACGTGTCGCGCTCGGCCGGGCGATCGTGCGCAGGCCGCGTGTCTTCCTGATGGACGAGCCCCTATCGAGCCTCGACGCCGCGCTTCGGATCGAGATGCGGGCGGAGATCAAGAGACTCCACCGGGAGTATGGCACGACGACCGTCTACGTCACCCATGACCAGGAGGAGGCCCTGGCGCTCTCCGACCGGATCGCGGTCCTCCACCACGGGAGCATCCAGCAGTGCGGCCGGTCGATGGAGGTCTACTCGGACCCCGCCAGTCTCTTCGTCGCCCTCTTCATCGGGACGCCGCCGATGAACCTGGTCGACGGGGCCCGGCTCGGAGAGAGTTCCCCGTTCGATTCCGTCCTCCATGGCCTCGACCGGGACTCCGTCCTCATCGGGATCCGCCCCGCGGACCTTGCCGTATACGGCTGGGAGCGGCGTGACACGCTGACCTGCGAGGTGGGCCTCCTCGAACCGACGGGAAGGGAGCTCTGGGTCGACGCGCAGTGGCGGGACATGCCGATCAAGGGACGGGCCATGCCGGGCGAGGCGATCTCCCCGGGGAAGAAGGCATTCTTCCAAGTCAGGCCGGAGGCGGTCCACCTCTTCGACAAGGAGACCGGATCGAGGATCCGATCCGGCGGCTGAGTGAGACCGGATCTCCGCCGGCAGCGAACGTGACACTTCCTGGATCTATTCTTCTTTCGCTGAATCGCCGACTCCATAGTGCCATACACATCATACCCGGCGATGTTGTAGACACTGCACTTCTCGATGAACCGCTCGATCAGTCCCTGCCTGTGATCCCGTACCCTCTTGTCCTTGTTTGAGGCCGGAAAGATTCACAACTTCTTCAGGAAGACACTGCAACTCAAGGTGTTCGACCGGTACCGACGCGAAAAGAGGAACAGAGATCGAATTCGACCAACACCTGCTCCACTCTTTGTTCCACTCTGTATGGGCGCATGCTTCATCTTCTCAGGTTGACCGCGCTGTTCCGTGTCCGTTCCCGCTTGACTTCTCCCGGATCAGCCAGTATTATTAAATTTCGAGATTGTAAGAGTCCTAATTAGTTTGTAATTATAGTATTCTCTTCTACCCCATCTTTACTTATTAATATTCATGAGGCCTTCGGGCACGAAGGAAAAAGGTGCAGGGGAACATATACTCTTGGGGGATCAATCGGCAGTCAGGCTGATAAGCGAATGAGAACCTGTTTTTTAGCAACAGGAGATACGAGTGGTGGTTGTGTGTTACACACAAGTGTTAATCATCTCAAGGTCTTGGCTCTTATCCTTGCCCTGGCCTTTTTCTTGCGTTTGTTCTTCTTTGTCATGGCCCTAAAGCGACCGGACATCTCCTTCATGGACAAGGATTCTCCAGGCTACATCACGCTTGCCCACAATCTAAGGGATGCATACGGTCCAAGCGAAAAAGACATCCCTATGATCCACCTCAGCCTGGTGCGTACCCCGATCTATCCAGCCTTTCTCGCCCTATGTGAAACCATCTCCAATAGCGACTATCGCGGAGCACTCCTGGCACAGGTCTTCCTTGGTGTGATCGTTGTTCTTCTCGTTTTCCTCCTCGCTCTCAATCTCTTCGCTCCCGAAGCAGCCCTAATGGCAGCGCTTGTAGCTGCCCTCGATCCGGTCTCCATTGGTTACTCACTGATGGTACTCACGGAAAATCTCTTCGCATTTCTCTTCACGGCCGCTTTCGTCATCTGGTGGTATGGACTGGCACACAGGAAATTAATTTTCCACGCCTTATCAGGTCTGCTCTTTGGGTTTGCCACACTCACCCGCCCTATTCTTCTCTACTTCCCTCTTTTACTATTGCCGATCACTCTCATCACAGGGTTTTCAGACCGGAGTAAAAGGGTATGGAAGGCAGCCGCCCTGTTGATTGCTTTCGCTGTACCAGCGGGCAGCTGGATGGCATATAACCAAGTTCGTACCGGGTCATTTTTACTATCGACTATTGACGGCGTGAACCTGTTGTATTACAGGGCCGCGGGAACCATGGCAGAGGTAGACAATCTTCCCATTGAGTATGAACGTCAACGGCTGCGTGAGCAGTTGCCAGATACTGAGTTATCAACACCGGCAGATTACGCCCGGCTACGTAAAGAACAAATTGATCTGGCCATGCGTGTGCTGCGTGAGCATCCGTGGTGCGCCATTAAGGTATGGATAAAAGGCGCCTGGGTGATGGTCAGGGATACCGGCTGGATACAAACTCTCACGCTGGCCGGCATCTCGGTGCGGGGCCACGACAAACCCTCGTTCATCTTCCGACTCCCGGCGGCTCTCTTCTCCATAGGTATACTTTATGCGGGGGTAGTTCTGGGGATTATCATGATGTGGGTTCAAAGGGCCCGTAAGAAATTATTGATCCTGTTGAGCGTTCTCGGCTATTTCCTGTTGATCTCCGCCGGACCTGAGGCATATGCACGTTTCCGTGTCCCTATCGTGCCTTTGCTCGCTGTTCTGTCAGGAGCAGGTTGGTATTGGACGTACCGCAGGATACGGCCACTACCATCTCTTCTAACTTCCAAGGGGACCGCACGTTCCAAGGTTTCAGGCAGTTTGCGATGGTGACCAGGCATCACTCAGCAATCCTGTCTGAGACTTGCATGAGACTCCGCCGATAGATCCAATTCTTCAAATTTGAAGATCGGCTAACAGGGGAGAATGAGATGAAAGTGCAGGAGAAAGAAGGAGGCCGAAAACACTTCAAACTTAGTATCGTGATCCCTTGTTTTAACGAGGAGCGGACGTTAGAACGTTGCGTGGATCAAGTTCGCAAACTGGCCGACAAGCACCTGGAACTGGAGATCATTATTGTAGATGATGGCTCCGATGATCAGAGCCCGGCGATTGGCCGAATGCTGGACGAGGCTTACCCGGAGGTCGTCTTCAGACAGCATGAATTCAACAGAGGCAAGGGGGCCGCCCTTCGCACCGGCTTCGGGGAAGCAACAGGTGATTACGTCGCAGTGCAGGATGCAGACCTGGAATATGATCCCCAGGACCTGAAAAGGCTCTTGATCCCCCTGATCAAGGGTGAGGCGGACGTGGTCCTCGGATCCAGGTTTCTGGGTACTGGCCCTCATCGCGTTCTCTATTTCTGGCATTATCTGGGCAACCGTATCCTGACGCTTCTCTCCAACCTGCTAAGTGACCTCAATCTTACGGATATGGAGACCTGTTACAAGGTCTTTCGCCGAGAGGTCATCCAATCCATTCAGATTCAAGAGGATCGATTCGGATTCGAACCCGAAATAGTAGCAAAAGTAGCCCACCGGAGATTACGCATATTCGAGGATGGAATCACCTACCGCGGAAGAACCTATGAAGAAGGGAAAAAGATCGGAGCCAAGGATGGGATATGGGCCTTCTATTGCATTATCCGCTACAACGCACATCATGCCCCCTGGCCCATCCAATTCATGATATACCTCTTCATCGGAGGTCTGGCCGCTATCTTGAACCTAACTGCCTTTCTGATCTTACTAAACTTGGGTTGGGGCGTATCGATCTCCGCCCTGACGGCTTTCTATCTGGCCGCTTTCTTCAATTATCTCATTTGTATACTGTCATTGTTCAGACACAAGGCCAGATGGAACACCCTCTCTGAATTTCTGATTTTTCTTATGGTGATCAGCGCGGTGGGGCTCATTGACCTCTTCTTGACCAACGGACTAATCGGCCTGGGTATATCTCCCGCGCTCTCCAAACTCGGGGCAACAATGTGCGATTTGTCCTTGAACTTTTCTGGCAGGCGATTCCTGGTCTTTCCAGAAGCGGTCAGCGGACCGTGGAGGCCACTGGAGGACCTGCGCAACGCAGAATCGAAAAAGTTGCCGGATAGCGATGATGCAGGAGAGTCGGCATACGCAAAAAAAGTTTTTTCCGAGGATTAGCCGCGTTAGCGTTCTTCGATGGGAATACGGAAGACCAAGAAAGGCAGCCTACAACCTGAATCCAGCGCAACACCGCGCAGGGGTTGCAGCGTACCCACCGAAAGACCGCCTCAGTGGCGGCTGAGACATGACACGGCAGCGGCAACCGTCCTGAACGACCCCCCCACCAGGAGGACATCTCCGTCTTTCATCACAGACCTGGCATTCGATAAAGCCCGGCGCATCGACGGCGCCCTGCTGACCGGAACGCCCCGGCCACGAAAGGCAGGGGCGAGATCGGAGGGTCCCACCTCACGGTCGAGGGGACCAAAGGAGGGCCGCACCGTTATTACCCCGTTCATGTGGGCGGCCATCTCATCAACTATCCCATCTATATCCTTATCGCCCGCGACGCCGATAATAAGGTACCAGTCCCTATCCTTGAAGAGGTCGCCGAGGGCCCTGCTCGCCACCCTGGCACCCTGCCGATTGTGAAAGACATCCAGCACGATGAAGTGAGGCGCCCTCCTAACGATTTCAAACCTGCCGTGGAGGGCGACTTCCGCGAGGCCATCCTTCAGATCTTCTCCACCCACCTCTATCCTATGATCCAGGAGTTCAAGGGCCCGAACGGCCAGTGCCGCGTTCCTTGCCTGATGCGCCCCCGCAAGGGGAACGAACAGGTCGTCACAATACCACCCGGGCGACCTGTAAGTAAACCTCACTCCCTCGGGCGAAAGCCCACTGACCCCGCAAAGGACATCATCATCGAGAAAATATAGAGGGACCATGCGAGCGGCGGACACATCCTCGAAAACGGGCCTTAGCCACACCTGTTCGAGGCCTGTTACAAGGGGGATGCCAGGTCTTGCGATGCCGAGTTTCTCACGGGCGATCGATTTTAGGTCATCACCGAGGCAAGCGACATGATCATAATCGATGGTGGTCACCACTGAGAGTATCGATTTCACCAGGTTTGTGGCGTCGAGCCTGCCTCCCAGTCCCACCTCTATCACACCGATATCTACCCCGGCATCGCCAAAGATCTTGAACGCAACGAGGGTCAGGGCCTCGAAAAAACTCAGGTCATTCCTTCGAATAACCGGGACCAGGACCTCGACGGCCGAGGCAAAGGTCCGGTTGTCTACCATCCGGCCGTTCAACCGGATCCTCTCGTTGATCTTCAGGATATGAGGAGAGGTGTACAGGCCGACGGTGTACCCTGAGCGAAGTAGCACCGACTCGATTATGGAAGAAACGGATCCCTTCCCATTGGTGCCTCCAATGTGGATTGATGAAAAGTTGTGCTGTGGATTTCCTATCGACTCGAGTGCCTCTCTGACAGCATCGAGGCCCCTGCCTCCACCGAACCTCTTCAGCGAAGTGATAAGTTGGTACGCCTGACGATACCCCATCCCGTCGCTCCTCCCTCAGCCACCGGCCCGAAAGGGCTCCCGGCTATCCGCGGAGAGAAAACGGAGGAGTTGGGATATAGTCTCCTTGAGATCGTTTCTCTGGACAATCATGTCGATCATCCCATGTTCGAGGAGAAACTCCGAGAGTTGAAATCCCTCTGGAAGGTCCTGGCCTATAGTGTCCTTTATGACCCTCTGACCGGCGAATCCTATCAGGGCCTTGGGCTCGCCGATCACCACATCACCGAGGGAGGCGAAACTCGCCGTGACACCACCGGTTGTAGGATGTGTCATGACAGAGATATAGGGTATGCCGGCCTCCGATAAACGGGCCAGGTATCCGCTCGTCTTGGCCATCTGCATCAACGATAGAATCCCTTCCATCATCCTCGCTCCACCCGATCGATTTACCGTGATGAGGGGTATCTTCCTCTCGAGCGATGTCCTGATGGCCCTGGCCACCTTCTCGCCTACAACCGAACCCATGCTCCCGCCGATGAACTGGAAATCCATCACTGCAATACAGACGAGACAACCATTCACCAGGCCGGTCCCGATCTCTACAGCCTCTTTCTTTCCAGTCTTCTCGATGTTCTCCTTCAGCCTGTCGACGTATTTTTTCCTGTCCCTGAAGCCCAGTGGATCTGCCGACTCCATCTCGGCGTACATCTCCTCAAAAGATCCCTCGTCCAGCAGGATGTCCAAATAGGACCTGCTGGATATGGGAAAATGGTGGCGGCACTTGGAACAGACCCAAAGGTTCCTGGCCAATTCCTTCTTGTATATTATCTCCCCACAGCCATCACACTTTACCCAGACCCCGTCCGGTATGTCTCTCTTCGGCTGGGAGATCAGTTTTTTCCTTTTCTTCTTGAACCAGACCAAGATGCCATCCTTCTCTCGCTGTCTCGGCAACCTTCCGAGCGACCTGAACGAACGACGATCGAAACGAACGGTAAGATTCTAACTCATTAGAGGTGACCCTGTCAACGACCAGCGATCATCTATGTATCTCCGGACCTCTTTTTATCACTCCTTATCCTGACAGGTTCCCGCGCTATCCATGTTCGCAACATCCAGGCCGAGCACAATGGCGTTTTCAACCGGTCTCGAATAGTACCCCTTTCGACGCGTAATTTCCATGAACCCATTCTTGCGGTAAAGACCACGAGCGGCAGTGTTCGATTCCCTGACCTCAAGGAAGAGGGACGCCACGCCCAGGAGCCGGCAAATGGCCGTCGCATCCTTCAGCAGCCTGTCACCGATCCCCATGCCGCGACGGTCCCGTTGCACCGCGATGTCACCGACCTCCGCATAGTCGCCGATCACCCAGAAGACTGCGTACCCCACCACATCACCGTCGACAAGTGCGACGATGGCGTGGGTCTTCTCGTCCCTCATCGCCTTCTGAAAGAATGAAGGACTCCACGGCGTCGAGAAGGAATCGAACTCGATCCGTGCCACATCGTCGATGTGGCACTCCCTCATTTCCATTACTTCGACCTCTATTTCCTCGCCCCCCCCCTTCTCTCCCACATAACCTCGGCCTCAGGCCTCCTTACATACAGCGGCTCGAGTTCCATCACCTCCCGAACCGGCCCTTCAAGCATCCCGGCATGGATCATTGCTCCCAGACTGGCCGCCCTCGGGAAGGCGAGCGGCAGTGGTGCCATGGGCCAAGAAAAGGCCTTCTTCTGTCCGAACGCCTCCCTGAAAGAAATCGATCCCTCGCCGACAAGCAGGGCCCCGGCCGGCAAGAGTTCTCTCAGCAGGCAGGTCGAGACGGCCATGGGGGCCTTCTTCTCCACAAACCCACCCCCTTCGAAGCGGTAGATGGCGGCGTAGATCTCCCCCCTGCCGGCATCGAGCAAGGGACATATATCCATGGCCAACATGGATAGTGGATAGGCGAGCAACAGGAGGGAACTGGCCCCATACAGCGGGAGGCCGTTGGCCCTTGAAATCGTCTTGGCCGTCGCGACACCGATCCGCGAACCGGTAAACGAGCCTGGCCCAAGCGAGACACCTATCGCAGATAGATCACCGAAAGAGAGGGAGAGGTCCTTCATCACGTCCCGTATGACGGATGCGAGCCTTCGTACACCATCGGACCTCAGGTTGAAAGTGATTTCCTCGAGGATGCGCCTGGAGGACGAAACAGCAACCGAGCAACATGAAGTAGTCGACTCGATCGATAAGATCCGCTCTTCCATCCTATTCCCCGGCCTCTTTCCGAATCGCCTTGTAGACCTCACTGCAGGCCTCATGACCAATGAACGAAAAGCGCATATCCCTTGTCTTCTCTCCCGCCCACTTCATCTCAACGTCAAGCCTCGGCCTGGGCATGCATCCCTCCGCCCTCTCCGCCCACTCCACGAGGCATACATTATCATCAAGCCCGATGATCTCATCAAGGCCAAGATCGAAGAATTCCTCCCGCCTTCGCAACCGATAAAGGTCTATATGGTATATATGGAACCTCCCATGATACCGATTTACGATTGCGAAAGTAGGACTGGTAACCATCTCGTCAACCCCGAGTCCTTCGCAGATCGCCTTGATAAAAAAGGTCTTTCCCGCTCCAAGATCGCCATGGAGGGCGACGGTCATACCGGCGGAAAGGGACTTGCCTATCACACGCCCGATCTTCCTGACAACCCCCATCCCTGCACCTGTAATGGAAATCGGGGGGAAAGGCCCCTCAGGGCACGGGCTGCTCATCGAGAGGCATTCCCCCTCTTCGGTCTCGAGGCACGCCGGTCCCCCTCCAACTTCGTGAGGACCTCGAAGTACTGATCCCTGAGCAAGGCAGCCCTTTCAAATTCCATCCTCCCGGCTGCTTCCTCCATCTCTGCCTTTAGGACCTTCAAGAGATCCGCCCCATCGAGTCCCTCCCCATAAATTGCCCCCCGTTCGCATATCCCAGCCGAGGCCCTCGAATCTGCCACCGCCGTAGTCGCCATCACTTGCCCGATCGATTTTATTATGGACTTCGGGACAAGGCCATGGTCGCGGTTATACTCTTGCTGGATCTTCCTGCGACGGTCGGTCTCATCGATGGCCCTGCGCATCGAACCGGTCACCCGGTCGGCGTACATCACGACCTGTCCTCGGACGTGCCTGGCCGCCCTGCCCATCGTCTGAATCAGTGCGGTATCGGAGCGGAGGTAGCCTTCCTTGTCGGCGTCGAGTATGGCTACAAGTGACACCTCCGGCAGATCGAGGCCTTCTCTCAAGAGGTTGATCCCGACGAGGACATCGAACCTGCCGAGCCGGAGGTCCCTGAGGATCTCAACCCTCTCGATCGCATCTATATCCGAGTGCATATACCTCGCACGTATCCCCGCGTCCAGGAGATAATCGGTAAGATCCTCGGCCATCCGCTTGGTCAGGGTTGTGACCAGGACACGCTCCCCCCTCTCCACCCTCACCAGGCACCTGTGGATCAGGTCGTCTATCTGTCCCTCCACTGGCCTGATCTCCACCTCGGGATCCAGGATCGCGGTTGGCCGGATTATCTGTTCCACCACAAGCCCCCCCGAACGCTCCAGTTCGTACGGACCAGGGGTGGCCGAGACGAAAATCACTTGCCGGACGAGCCCTTCGAACTCATCAAAGCGCTGGGGACGGTTATCGAGGGCCGAAGGGAGACGGAATCCGTGCTCCACGAGTGTCTCCTTCCTCGAACGGTCCCCCCTGTACATCCCCCTGATCTGCGGAATCGTCACGTGGGACTCGTCGATTATCAGCAGAAAATCATCCGGAAAGTAGTCGATCAGGCAGGCGGGCCGCTCCCCGGGGCTTCGACCTGAAAGATAACGGGCGTAATTCTCGATACCTGAACAGTAGCCCATCTCGAGCATCATTTCGATGTCGAAATTCACGCGGGACTCGAGCCGCTGGGCCTCAAGCATCTTTCCCATCGCACGGAACTCGGCCAACCTCGCCTTCAGATCTTCACGGATCTGCACTACTGCCTCGCTGATGCGGGAGTATGATGTCACGAAGTGAGTTGCCGGGTAGATGTTGCAGGAGGAGACCTCTTCAAGGCCTTCACCGGTCGTTGGATTGATGTGGGTTATCTTTTCGATTTCGTCACCGAACAACTCTATGCGGAGTGCCGTCTCCAGGTACGATGGAAAGACCTCTATAACATCTCCGCGGACGCGGAAACCGCGACGCTCCAGCACGAGGTCGTTTCGTTGATACTGGATGGCAACGAGGCGTCCGAGGACCTCCTCCCGCGGAATCTCCATGCCTACGGAGAGGCTAAAGAAGAGGTCCCTGTACTCATCGGGTGAACCGATGTTGTAGATCGCGGAGACGCTCGCTACGATAATCACGTCTCTGCGCTCGAGCAGGGAAGAGGTCGCCCTGAGACGAAGGCGGTCGATGTCGTCGTTGATCGAGGCGTCTTTCTCGATATAGGTATCGGTCGCCGGAATATAGGCCTCGGGTTGGTAATAATCGTAATAACTGATGAAGTATTCTACCGCGTTGTCGGGGAAAAAGCCCCTCAGTTCTCCGTACAATTGGGCGGCAAGGGTCTTGTTGTGGGACATGATAAGGGCCGGCCGCCCCGATCGCGCGATAACGTGTGCGATGCTCATCGTCTTACCGGAGCCGGTCACCCCCAGGAGGGTCTGGTACTTTCTTCCCTCCTCGAGTCCCCTGGTTAATTCATCAATTGCCCGGGGCTGGTCTCCCTTCGGAGAATAAGGGGACTGGAGGGAAAAGACCAGGGGATTGGCTTCATTCCTTGCCACCCTCTTCAATGAAGAATTCACCGGGGATATAATCCTTTCTTTCAACCTGGTAAATCCCTTTCACCTTTCGCATGGAGGATATTACCTTCCGGAGATGATCCAGGTCCTGCACTTCTATGACGAACAATCCTTCCATCTCCAAACTGCTCGTGCGAATCTCCGCGCGGGTGATATTCGTCGAGGCATTGCTGATCGACGCGGCCACGTCGGCAAAGAGGCCCTTCCTGTCGTTTCCCCTTACAACCAGTTTTACCAGGAACGACTCGTCTCGTGATGACTTCCAGTCAATATCGACGCGCCGTTCCGGCGTATTACTGAATTGCAGGACATTCGGGCAGTCGCGCCTGTGAACCGAGACCCCATGGCCTTTTGTTACATAACCCACTACGTCGTCTCCAGGCACAGGCTGGCAACACTGGGCGAATTTCACCATTACGTTGCTCATCCCTTGGACTCGTATCCCACGGGGGGTTCGCTTTACCAGCCCGATAACCTTATCCAGTGTCGAGCCCTTTGGCGCCTCCTTGCCATCTTGAGGATACTCAATATCCATGATTTGCCTTAAAGAGATATCTCCACTGCCCAAGGAAGAAAGTAGATGCTCCCCCGACTTGAGGTTCAACTCGCCGGCAATGGAATTAAGGCGCTGTTCACCGATCTTCTTCTTACCCAATCGATTCAATCCCTTAGAGAGGATTTCCCGGCCGAGTTTGAGACTGTCGGCCGACTCCTCCTCGCGAATCCAATGCCGTATCTTGCTCCTTGCCCTCGACGTCTTGACGAAGTTGATCCAGTCGAGGCTCGGCTTTTGAGAAGGGCTGACGATGATCTCCGCCGTATCCCCACTGCGCAGACGGGTATTCAGGGGGACGATCTTCCCGTTTACCTTGGCCCCCACACAATGATATCCGATCTCGGAATGGACGGAAAAGGCGAAATCGATCGGGGTCGATCCCACGGGGAGCTGCTTGAGATCCCCCTTTGGTGTGAAGACGTATATCTCGTACTGAAAGAGATCGGTCTTGAGATAATTCATGAATTCTGAGGGCTCCGTCATCTCCTTCTGTTGTTCGATGATCTGCCGGAACCAAGTCAGTTTCTTGTCGAGTTCGCTCTTCTCCTCTTTTCCCTCCTTGTAGAGCCAGTGCGCTGCAATCCCGTATTCAGCCGTGAAGTGCATGTCGCGTGTCCTGATCTGAATCTCGAAGAGGTGCCCGCCGGGCCCGAACACCGTGGTGTGAAGCGACTGGTACATGTTGGCCTTCGGCATGGATATATAATCCTTGATCCGATCCTGCTTGGGCTTCCATAGTGAATGGATAAGCCCGAGCGCATGGTAGCAATCCTGAACGCTCTCCGTCAGCACACGGATGGCCAGGAGATCATAGATCTGTTCATACGGCAGACCCCGCGTCTCCATCTTCTTGTAAATGCTGTAGAGGTTTTTCGCCCTCCCCGTCACCTCCGCATTGATTGCCATATTCTTCAACTCCCGTTGCAGGGGGACCTTAAGTGCATTTATCAAGCGCTCTCTCTCGCGCCTGTTATGGGCCACGGTCTTTACAAGCGATAGGTATTCCTCGGGCTCTAAGTACTTGAAGGACAGATCCTCGAGTTCGGCGCGTACCAGGGCCATCCCGAACCTGTGGGCCATAGGCGCATAGATCTCCCTGGTCTCGAGGGCTATCCTCCGTTGCTTCTTCATGGGAAGTGCGTCGAGCGTACGCATATTGTGGACCCTGTCGGCCAGTTTTATGATGATGATCCGCACATCCCTCGCGGTGGAGAGCAGCATCTTCCGATAGTTCTCGACCTGGCGTTCTTCCGTGG
The DNA here is from genome assembly GCA_964573995.1 of uncultured Gemmatimonadota bacterium. GTDB lineage: Bacteria > Gemmatimonadota > CAZMKB01 > CAZMKB01 > CAZNLH01 > CAZNLH01. Next base: position 94,944 of record CAZNLH010000002.1, on the reverse strand, counting down.
AACGGAAGTCCAGGCCGCCGATCTTGGTTACTCCGTCCACCATCCCGGCTATCTCATCCCCGAAAATCACCCTGATATCCTCAATCGTCGCATCGGTGTCCTCCACTACATCGTGGATCAGCCCGCTGGCGATCGTGGTGGAATCCATGCCGAGATCGAGAAGGATCTTCGCGGACTCCAGGCAATGGGTCATGAACTGTTTTCCCGATACCCGTTTTTGGTCCATGTGGGCACGTTCCGCATACTCGTAGGCCCTCACTATCAGGTCATAGTCGAGCCTGGCACCCTGCTTCTTGACCTCGGAGAAGAAGTTGCGTTTGTCCATAACCATTGATCCAAACCCTAAGTCTTTTCCATCAGGCCACACTCCAGGAAACTGACGTACCGGTGATCACCGATTATGATGTGATCTTGTATGAGAATTCCCAGCAGACGGCCTGCCCTGCTCAATCTCAGCGTAAGTTCCCGGTCTTCCCGGCTTGGTGAGGGATCACCGCTCGGATGATTGTGGGCAAGGATGATGCCGCTCGCCGATCTCAGGATAGCCTGCCGAAACACCTCGCCCGGATGAACCATGCTGGAGGAGGGCCCTCCGCGCGCGACCAGCAACTCACCCAAAAGATCATTTCGCGTGTTGACGATCAGGACCTTGAAGACCTCTACCTTCAGATCCTGCAGGACAGGGGCAAGGTGCCGATATACCTCCTCAGGGGTGCCGAGCCTGACCTTCGACTCCCCGTGTTCCCTCGCCATCCTCTTTCCCAATTCGAGAGCCGCCAGCACACGGATCGCCTTTACCCTCCCCATACCGCGGACGGTGGTCAGTTCCGACACGTCGGATGCGGAGATCTGCCTCAGGCCCTTGAAATGAGCGAGGAGGTCCCTTGCAACATCCACGGCAGTCCGCCCGAGGGCGCCACTGGAGAGGACTATCGCCAAGACCTCGGCGCTCGACAGGGCACCGGCTCCCTTGCTCAGAAACCTCTCTCTCGGCCTCTCATTCGACGGCCATTCCATGATGGTAGACCCGATTTCCCCTCTAACCATTGTATCACCCTCCCTGTCTTTGCCTGACTCAAGACCCGTGCTTATCCGGAGAGAGAGGGAATGAGGTCTATCCTGTTACATAAGTTAAATATACGATAAGACCGCGGAAAAATCAACCGGCGGGTTCCTGGAGGAGGAGCATACTACATAACCCCCTATCCGGCAGCGCACCACGGATGCAACATGATCACAACCCTATAGACGAAGGCTCCCATCGATATCCAGCGACGGGAGCGGAAGATATTGGACCCTGCGATGCGCGCATGACTGGTAGTCACATGTTATATTAATAGTTCTCCCCGTGGATGTCAAGAGAGACTGGCCGCCGGGAATCTGCCCGGTTGCCGACAACAGGGCTGTCTTGACACTTCACCTCTTAGGGGATATAATCTGATCCTGGAATTATCAGCGTTCTTATTCATGAAAACCCGTTTCATTTATTTTCAGATCTACCCTTGATCGGACTTTGTCCTATGATCAAGTAGGGCAGTGTCCCTGAAAAACCTCTACGGATATTCTCCCTGAATGGGCGCGGGTCCTGTAGCCGATTACCCCGCCCGTGTTTGTTAAGACTGTGCATGAGGGGAGCCCCTCAGTGCCACCCACGTGAAAAGACATGGGATTTCATGGACGGGGCACCAGCAGGGGAGGTGCAAATACTCCTTGGATAACTATGAGGTATCTTAATGATCAATGTCAAAACTGTAAAATCATTTACATCGAAGGTCCTCCTGGTTCTTGCGTCTACCCTGGCCGGGCTGTTAATCAGCGAGGGCATAGTACGCCTGCTGCCTCAAGGATTAACCGACTACAATAAAGTTTTTGAAGGTGATCCTCTTCTCGGCGTTCCACCAGCCCAACCAGATATTTCCAAGGACTTTCCTGAGAAGGTCAAGCCCAAAGACGTGTACAGGATTGTAGCCTTGGGGGACTCACATACCGCTGGTTCGTACTTTGTACCGAACCAATCAACATATCCAGAAGTTCTGGAAAGCCTCTTAAATGGAATCGATCTTAAAGGAAAACGAGTCGAAGTTTACAATGCGGCAGGTCCGGGACACTCGCACTATCAATATTACCTGTATCTTGACAGGAGACTAAGGCAGTATGACCCGGATCTCGTGATAGTCGGTTATATATCGGCAATGATTTTCTCGATCTTTACAGAAATGATGATAGGCCCAACTTATCATTCGAAGGAGGGCGTTTCGTACACCGAGATCCGATCTTCTATAAATTTCGTGATCCAAATCTCGGGAGCAGAGGCATACTGGAGTCATCCAGGCTCCTGCAGTTAGTGCGTACGAGGTTTCCAAGAATAGGCTATCTGGCGGATAGAACGCAGATATTGTGGGGAATCGGGAAAAAGGCAGGAGGGGGGGATGTTGCCGCTGCGAAATTCTTATACCCAAGTATAAGAGGTTTCTTCATCAATCAGCATATTTTTAGGCAGAGTATGCTACAACTGCTATTTCTCGAACTATTTCCGGAACAACGAGAAGTCATTGACAGGGTCAACTCCCAAATTACCAAGATGATGAAGGAAACTACAGAAAGAAACGGCATGGATCTTCTTTATATCCCTCTTCCTACCAAGCTCCAGATTGAGCCGGATTCCGATCCAATAGTACTTCAGAGGACACTTGAAGTGTGTGGATTTGACAGGAGCGTTTTGAAGATCGAAGACGGACTGTACGAATCATTCATTTCGCTGCTCGATGAACAGGGGATTAATCATGTTGATGTTAGACCTATGCTGAGGAAAAGAGCTAACGAAGGCGTACTATACGATAGAACTTACCATCCGACGGCTTTGGCACATAGAATAATTGCGAAATCACTGTTTGAAACGATTGCGCCAAAGTTGATGCAGCGAAACGTCATGTGAAAGGGAATACTACTATCCAACTCGTAATAATAGACCTTTTAACATGCCCGATCACCTATTGACAATCAGCCCCTTTTGTGATATGCTCATTATCGAATGGCATAGAATACAGGCGCGGAGTCCACTCCCGGTAACCAGAGTTGCCGGCCCGATAAAAGGAGGAAGAGTTGAGTATTTCGAGGCGAATACCCGTTACCCTGTCCATTATGATCTGCTCACTCGTCCTTGTCTCAGGACCTTCAATTATGCGAGGGTCCACCGGGGGCAGCGGCATCACATCGATGACCAAGGTCCTGGTCGATGCCGGGGGCTCACACATGCAGACCACGGTCCGGAAGGGATCGGAATCGATCACATTCAATGACGACACCGGGGAGGTCACGCTTTCCGCGCCCAACCTCCAATGGGTCATAGACGACGGTGGCCTCGCATATATCCCGACACGGGTGGCCCTCGGAGGACGCGGCGGCCTCGCCTTCTACGGCTGCTACCTGAATAATGAGCGTACACGCCTCTTTTCTACAACCACCACTTCCGCTATTGACGCCCCGATCTGGGAGGACCCGGGACTTTTCGACGCAAACAGCGACATAAACGTGGACGCCTCAGAGGATGGAAACATATTGACAGCAATCGCTCAGTTTCCTTACAACGGCGATCCGACGATCCGCGAGGTCACCGTCTACAAGTACACCTCGAGCAGCGCAACGCCGGACTGGACCTATACCTTCCCGATGATGATCAACGCAGGAGCGCTCGTCAAGGTCAGCCGGGACGGCTCTTACATCGCCGCCGCCCTGACGGATGACACTGCCGGCAACATAGAGATAGCCTTCTTCGACAGCAACTCGGGGACTCCCCTCTTCACCGATTCTTTCCCGGGGAGTTACATCCGGGCACTCGACATGACCGACGACGGCGGCCTCCTTTACATCAACGAGGGTACGATGGTCCACATATACGACACTGCCACCCGGTCGATCATTTACTCCGTCGACGCTGGGGCCAGTTTTGACAGTCACTCGATCTCCGGGGACGGGAGCCGGTTCGCATTCGGCGGGTTCAACTTCGTAAAGTGTTACCAGTGGAACGGGACGACCTATGAGTACCAGTTCCAGTACACGATGAGCGGGTTGACTTACTGCGCGCGTTGCGATCTCTCAGCAGACGCCGGTACCCTGGCCGCCGCATTCTATAACTACGGGACCGGCCTCGACTTCCAGGTCGTCTCGATCGACGCCGCGACTGGAGGAGTCAACTTCGAGGCGGATTTTACCGGCTACGGTTCATACCAGAACAATCCTTCACAGATCGTCACGAACTCGGACGGATCCAGGATCGCTTACGGAGGCTGGGGAGACCAATTCAATACGAATCCCGAAGTCATGGTCTTCGAGGGCGGACCGACACCGGTCGCCTCTATCGACACCCGAGGCTCTGTATTCGACGTCGATATGTCCTCGGACGGCGTCTTTGTCGCCTCTGGATCGAAGGCGATACACGCAAACGGGTGGGGAAACGGGGGCGATCACTCCTGCCTCTACATGGGGGCACAGGACCTCTACTTCGACGGGGTCCCTTCCCTATCGAGGCAGGTAACCTTCTACGTCGAGGGTATTCCTGGAGAGAACGTCCTGCTTGGTGGCAGCCTCAACGAGGTAGAGATCCCGACCGGGGCAGGCACCCTGATCGTCGACCCTTACAACTACGCTACACTCGGCACCGGTACTATCCCGCAGTCCGGGACGCTGGAACTCAACGTCACAGTCCCGAACAACCCATCGCTCCTCGGCCGGAAGGTGGCGACCCAGGCCCTGCTAACTGGAGGTATGAGCCCGCACCTGACCAATGGACGGGTCTTCTGGATCCTGCCGTGATACCGCGGTCGAGTTCTCCAGGCATGTGGTTTCATTTAGAGTCCTGCTTCCCTTCGAGGCGGACGATTGAAGCCGTTTGACTTCATGCAATCTGGAGAACCGCTTCCCGCGGAAACGGTGATAGTCAGGAACTCATTGATTCAGGCGAGTGCTCAGTTGCGTAAGTTCCCGTTGCTCAGGCGATTTGGAGGACTGACTACTCCGCGGGGGAATTAGGTGGCCGCCAACCGCGCGCAGCCCCTGTGAGCACGATAGGGGTGTTCAGCGACAGGACCCGCGCCGATCACCGCGGAACATCTGCAAAATAACTTCCTGGACACCACACCATATATACAAGATATACAAGGCCAGTGTTCAGACGTTGAACCTGAAATCGATGATGTCCCCATCTCTTACCTGGTATGTCTTGCCCTCCAGGCGGAGGAGACCCCTTTTCCGCGCCTCCGCCATGCTGCCGGCGGACCGGAAGTCATCGTAGGCCACGGTCTCGGCCCGAATAAAACCCCTCTCTATGTCGGAATGTATCTTCCCAGCGGCCTCCCGGGCGATGGTTCCATCCCTTATCGTCCAGGCCTTGACCTCATCGCTACCCACCGTGAAAAAGGAGATGAGACCCAGCATACCGTAACTCACCCTTATCAACCGGTTGAGCGCGGGCTCCTCGATGCCGAGGTCTTCCATGAACTCCAAGGCATCATCATGGGGCAGTTGTGCTATCTCCATCTCGATCTTGGCGCTGAGTGAGACGACCACACCATCCATGCCATCTTTACCCCCTGCCGCTGAGTCCACTGGATCAACCACCGTCACGATCCCGACATCCTTCTCTGAGACGTTCAACACGGTGATGACCGGCTTCATAGAGAGGAACTGGAGGTGCCCGATTGACCGCATCTCTTCCTCTGAAAGATCCAGTTTCCTCAAAGGGATCTCCTCCTCAAGGGCATCCCTGCACCGCAGGAGCGTCTTCCTCTCTCCCGCATTGATCTCTTTGCCCCTCTTCACCGATTCATCCATTCTCGTGAGCCGCTTCTCAACGAGTTCCAGGTCGAACAGGAGGGACTCTGTTTCAATGAAACCTCCATCCCGCTTCGGGTCGACCCCCCCACCTGGGTGGGCGATGGCCTCATCGTCGAAGGCACGGACCACCCGCACGACTGCATCCGAATTAAGAATTAAATCGAACACCTTCTTGTTGTGTTCCAGGTCACCGGGGATCAGCCCATTGTAATCGATATACTCTACTGTGGAATAAGTCGTCTTCCTGGGCTTGTACAAGGAAGCAAGATACTTCACCCTCTGGTCCGGTACCCTTACCACGCCGATTCCCGGCTCTTCTACTACAGACGGATAGGGAGTGGCAGGGAGGTTCAGGCCCGTTAGGGCGTTGAACACCGTGGTCTTACCGGAATTTTGAAGTCCCGTTACGGCAATCTTCATGCGATAGGCCCTCGAGATTGGTCACATTGAAAAGAATTGTGGAAACCACTCCACATGGGGCTACCGATGGAAGAGATAGGTCACACCGATACGATGGGCGCTCCCCAGGTCGGAGGAGAAGGGGACGAAGGCGTAATCGATGATAAAATCACGGTAATGTGCTCCAAGGCCGGCAGTAAAATCCCTCGTATCGGCGTTTGGCCTCAATCCAAGGCGTCCAGCCAGATACCTGCCGTAATACCATTCCCCTCCCACCGATGTCTCCACATCCCCCCCTCTCATCCTTTCTACGTCGAGCGAAAGTACGATCCGGCTGTTCGCGGACGACAGGCTATATTGATAGGCGACTCCCCCGCGTACGGCGAGTGGCGCGTCGAACGGCTCGCTGATGAAGGTGAGCGACGGACCCAGGTTCTTGACGTTCAAACCGAGGGAAAGGCCCTCGATGCCACTCTCCCACAGTGCACCGATATCCACCAAGATACCAGTGGCAGTCTGGACATCTATATCCGAGATGATCCCCTTTGCTGTGGCCCCCAGGCTCAGTCCGTCCCTGACTTCATAAGCGGTGGAGAACCCGACCGCCAGGTCGAAGGGGCGGAATTTACCTACCAGGTTCCCGGCCTCGTCACGCCTTTCGATCGATCCTACGTCGAAGATATTGAACGAACCGGCAAGCGCCCAAGGACCAATGTGGCTCGCCAGCGACAGGTATTCCTGCTTCATGTCGACGATGTAGGCATTGTGCGCGAACATGACCTGAGACCGCACCCTGCTCAACCCCGCAGGGTTCCAGTAGGCCGCCGAGGCGTCATCCGATACAGCCACGAAGGCTCCCCCCATGGCGGCGGCCCTTGAACCGATACCTATATTCAAGAAATCAAGACCGTTGATCACCTCGGCCCTGCCGATCGCCGGTGACAGGGCAACCACGCAGAGGATGGGCCAGAGTTGACGGACTCGACGAATGGGCGCGGATGGTATCGACACGAATACTTCTCCTTCTTTTACTTGACTATTGCAGCCTTCTTGATCAGGTGCTCCCTCCGCCCATCCATCTTTTCTATGGAGAGCCTCAGGATATATACCCCGCTCGGGACACCTGTAATGTCCCAGTCGAGTACATGCCGCGCATCGGGGAGGAGAAACGACGGAGATGGTGGTACGATCTTCATGAAATGTCGACCAGAGAGTGTATATATATCGAGGTCCAGGCCTGAAATCGACTCATCGAGGCTGTACGTGATCTTTACCGTTCGAGTCTCATCTCTCCCCGGCGCAGGATTGGGATAAATGGTAAAGGTCCCTGCTGCGAAGGGAGGGGGCTCTCCTCCACTACTGATACCCAAACTGTCACCATTTGCGGCAGTATGAAAGGGGTCCCGGCCTTCCTGGGCCCATGAAAGGGACATATCCGTATAAGGTACATCGAGTCGCCAGCCATAGACCATGCCGCGGTCATCCGCGGCGAAGATCGCAAGGGTATCTCCAGGGCTTGCCCCGATAAATGGCGCGCTCAGCCCCCTTCCACCCATCGGAAAGTGCATTAGCGGTGTCGTGTTCCCGCCCAGGTCATAGGCGTAGACGAGGTCGCTCCCCGTGCCGAAGACTATCTCCTCCTTCCCATCCCTGTCGAGGTCAGCGAGGAGGGGAGGCGAGAAGAAATCCCCGGAGACGGACGACGAAACGTACTTGGGGAAATTATCTACGCCGGTGAGGCTGCTCCTGCTTGAGTTCGAACGATAAACCGCCACCTTCCGTTCCCCGTCGACCAGGGCAACGATCTCGACAAACCCGTCGCCGTCGATATCCCCAAGGGCCAGTGGGACCTTGATCGTCCCCCCAGTGTCCAGCGGGCCGCCGCCGAATTCCCGGCCGTCCGATTTATAGGCATAGATCCGTCCCGATTGAGAGCCGACGACCACCTCCATATCACCCAACCTCTCCGCGATATTATCCCTGTCTGCGTCACCATCACGGTCTATATCTCCGAGGCTCGGTGAAACGGCGAACGACTCTCCAGCCTCCGACCGGCTCCACTGCACTACTCCATCCCGACCGATACGATATAAGTACCCGGAACTCGTACCGGCCACGATATCGACCTCCCCGTTCCTGTCGAGGTCTCCCGCAGCCGGGGTTGCAAAGATTGCCCCGACGACATCGACCGGCCAGCCATCGGGTATACTTCCATCCGGCATGATGGCATATACCTTGCCATCGGACCCATCGGAGGGATTGGTGCCGACGATAATACGATCGACCACCCCATCCGGGGGGGAGTCGAGGTCGAGCAATAGGGGAGAGGACGTCACGCGCTCTCCCAGTTGTACTGGGAAGTCGCCCAATAACTCGGCCCCATGCCCCTTTTCAGCGGATATTGCATAGATGGAGCCGTCCTCACTCACAACGACTATATCCATCCTTCCGTCACCATCCAGGTCTCCCATGGCGGGAGTCCCATCTATCAGGCCCCCGGTCGAGTAAAACGGAGAGATGGATCGATCTCCCCCGATATAATTCGTCCCATCACCCCGCCAGAGGAAGAGGTCTCCCTGCCGGGTGACACTTGCTATCTCCACCAGGCCATCCCCATCGATATCCGCCGCGCAGATTCCATTCCCGCCGAAGACATCCGGCTCGAGGTCGAAATCGAAATCGTCCTGTGAACTCACACGTACGGGCCAGCCGGCAACCGACCGGCCAAAGGAGACGTCAACTTCGACCAGGGAATCAACCAGGGCCTCACCCGGCTCGCCGCGCGTGTGGGATCGAAAGCCCCTGATCGCGATCTCACTCGGCCCACCCGTGTAACTCCCCGATGAGGGAGAGGTCCCGCTGGAGAAGTCCGTGTTCGGGCTATCCTTGATTCCCTCTACGCCGCCGCCGTAGGAGTCGAACGGAGAGCCGTAACCGGGATCGATGGTTGCCGGCAGCGTTTCATCGAGGTGCTGGATACCATCGGCCTCCTCCAAGTCGATGCCCGGGTGAAAGACATCACAATTGACGCAGTTCTCGGTGTAGTTGAGGTTGAAGTTGTTGCGAATCACCTCGTCATCTACGTGCCAGATCAGCACACCCGAACCGAGCAGGGGGTTGTCATAGGGTTGACCTGTGCCTGGGTTGACGGTCAGTATCCCAGGTAAGCCGAAGTCGAACTCGGAATAGGTGCCGTCATCGAGTTGGTAGTCATCATCCATCAGGTCGGGCCAGTTGTCGCCGTCCCTGTCGTCGAAGCGGAATTCACCATCGAAGTTACTGTCGCGCAGTCGGTTCTCCAAGAGAAAATACTCGGAGGATGAGATCGGCACCTTCAGTAGTTTCGCCCCCTCTCCGGGTTCCTCTATACCCTTCAAGATCACGCCTGTTGTATCCATGGTAATGGTCTCCGCGGTCTCCCAACCCAGGAACAGTTTCGACCAGGCGATCGGCTGTGCCGGCAGGCGCCCCGACGAATTAAAGAGCCCGGAGGCCATCAGCCCGAAGTTTCCCACGGCCGGCCGCGTGGGGGTATCGGTATCGTTCAGGTCTGGCAGGCCCAATTGATGGCCGTATTCGTGAGCCATGACTCCCAGGATATCGAGGTAGACCGCAGATGGATTATAAATACTGTCCTGGATGATCGTCTCCGGTAAGATGATCGCGTTCCTAACGTAATACTCGGATCCCCCAGGACCCATGGTCTCGATCCCCTGGTACGCGGGATCGTTTCCACCGACATAGGTCTTGAGCGCCTCGAATGGGATATAGGAAGAGAAGAGATCGTTGGGCGTATCTCCAGAATACGAGGGGGGAGGGCCAAAATCGGACTCCTCACCCGCGCCCGCATGAAAGACCATCACGGCATCATATTGGGAGAAATCAAGGTCCGAGAGGGTGTCCGCCGCCACTATCGCGTCACGCACGAACTCCGTCTGCCTCATTGCGAATAGGGCGGGATCGTCATCCCCGTAATATCCCATCTCGTTCGGCACCTGTATGATCGGCGTAATGTCGACCAGCGTGTCGGGCTCCTCGATGGTGAAGAGCCCGCCCGAGACTGCGGAAAAATACTGGGCCATCCAGAGGAGGTGGCGGGCGTAATAGGCCCGCGAGCGACTGTTGATGGACGAGTCCCTTACGACAAAACCCTGGGCCGCCCGGGCACTGTCGGGGTCGGGCATATAGAACGGGAGGTCCCCGAACCTGCCTGTTCCCGTAGTGAGTTCATCCTGGTCAGGTGGGAATTCTGCGAGGATAACGGCCACGTGATGCCTCACTGGAGTCATCTTCAAACCGGGGGCCTGCTCGAGGGGGACCCCCTCCATAAACCGCCTGGCGGCCTCCGCCTCGGTATTGAATCCGATGCACCGCATCCTGGGCCTCATTGCCTGCTCCGGGAACGTGGTTGCCCCACGGAGTGGGCCGTGCTGGGAGGAGATGGTTACAATGAAGGTCAAGGCGATGATCCGCAGGATCAATGCTCGTGGGTGCAAAGGAATCCTTTCATATTTTCATGTCCGCCATGTCGATCATCGTCATCACGTGTCATGATATTATATACAGTCGGTCGAAAACCGCAAGTGAGTCAGGTGCGAAGGGATACACTCTTGATCCCGGCAATGTTCCGAATGAGACATATTGCACGATCTTCCTCAGAACTCCCTTATGGCCCGCTTTATCTCCAGCGCGGGCAAATCGATAAGGTTCACGCGCATCTCGTAACTCAAGCGATTCCCCGGCAGTTTGCTGAAAGAGAGGAGCATCTCCCACCTGTGAAGGTCCCGCCGGAGGATCAGTCTCTGGTTCTGTACCTGCCCCTCTTCGACATTATACCTCGCCGCGTAGGTAAGACGCCACTTTCGTGTGGGGTTGAAGGAGATCGTCCCATACAGGCTCTGCAGAGGGCCGGTACCCATACGGCTCCTTGAAAGGGTATGCGTGAGCGACAACGACCAGGGCAACCGGCCTATCTCCCTCGGAACCGCGTATTCCTGTTGTGAAACGATCTCGCTCAGTTCATTACCCTCCTTGTTCAATCCGGCGGTACCGAGTGACGCGAGGCTGTCGGCTTCATTGTCATGTCCCCTTCCCTTGATCGACATAGAGATCGTGGATGAGGAGAGGAAGGGGTCGAAGGTCTCACCGTCAAATAGGGAGTGAGACATCTGGATCGAGAGGTTGAAACGCCTGTTCGGTCTCGATTCGAGTCTCGTGGAGAGATCACCCCACCCGGATTGCCCTTCCTGTCTGGCCTTGACCAAACTGTACGAGGTGGACTGGACGAGGCTGAAGAGCGAGACCTGCTTCTCTTTTCCCCCATCGAGATACTTCGCATCAAAGTCGTTCGTCAGGCTGAGCCCAAAGGAATTCGCCTCACCCGTTACGCCCGGAAAACCGGTAAGGCCGCTGAAACGGGATGAATCGAAATCGGGCCGAAAGTGATAAGTGACCTGGGGCGACAGCGTGTGCCGCCACCTGGTCAACGGGCCGACCGCCGGTCGCTTGAATATCCCGTACAGCCGTGTAAAGAGGGAGAGGGAACCCTCGTAAACTTCCTGATGAAGGAAGCCGGTCCCTCCTTTCCTGTTATGGTATGAGGACTGGCTTACTCTCAGGCGTGGTGTCATGTTGAGGAATCCCCAGAGTTTTAGTGGATCCGATAAATCCAGGTCTGTCCTGGCGGCCTGGTAAGTCGTGATGTCCTCCTGATCCTTTATATGGGTCGATTCGAATCGCGTGCTGAGACCGTAACTTATCCCGTTGGACCACTTACTATCGCGCACTCCAGAGAACAAGGGCGATGCGCTCTTGGAAAGGCTGAAAATGGGGAGTTGAGTCTTGGTCCGATCCCTTTCCAGAGAGAAGTCATTATAACCGGTGAGATACCAGGAACCCCACGAAGCCCTGCGGTTGTATGTAGCACGTGACTTGAGCGATCGCTGAAGGACCTCGTCGATATTGTAAGAATTATCGCTGTATATCCTCCGGTCAGAGGCGAAGTTGCCTTCAACCATGACGTTCGTCTCCCTGTTGAGTGTCTGTTCATGCCTGAACCTGAGGAGGCTCCTCCTCGACAGTGTCCGGGCGTCGTCGATAAAGGAATAGAAGACGTTCCCCCTGTACTTGTACCTCCTGGCGTAACGTCCCTCCCCACGCAGCGACCAACGGGCATTCTCATAGATATCGCTTGCCACCGTGAAGTCGAAATAATCGCTTAACGCGAAGAAATACCCCAGATCAGTTACGCTGCGCCCCCGCCTTCCATCGTTGAAGATCCCGAACTTGGGCCTCAGGAACCCGGACTTTCTCCCGGTTTGAATCGGGAAAATATAAAACGGGATGAAAAAAACCGGAATATCACGGACGTAAAAGACAACCGACCTCGCTATGACCTTGTCTCCAATGGTCAACTTGAGCCTTGAACACGAGAAGTGGTAATGGGGCTTTTCCAGGTCGCAGGTCGTGAATCTGCTGTCTTTTCCATAGATATCCCGATCTCCCACCTTGCTGATCACTTTCCCCTTGAAGAGCCACTTGTCATAAGAGGTCGATCCCTCCTTGATTACCCCCTTCTTCTCGTCAAGCCGGTATCCCATTCTTTTCCCTTTCACCACCCCGTTCAAATCCTCGAGTACCGGAGAGCCGGTAGCCTTGAGTTCACCTCTATCATAGTCATATCGGATGGAATCCGCCCGGAGCGTGGCCTCACCGAAACTTATTCCGGCCTCTCCCATGATGAGTATGGCATGCTCCTTCATTCGAGATTCAATGACATCGCCCCAGTAGGTCACAGCGCCCTCGGTCCCCTTGAGACGCGAGAGTATGGAGTCCGATCTTGCCTGCCGGGCGCCTGGAATGGAATCGCCCACGGCCTGCGGCCCTGCGCCAGGCTCACCTTCGCCACCCAATGCCACGCCAAGTGGATAGGTCAGCAGAAACCCTGCAAGCCAGAACGTTACACAAGCGCGCATCGGTCCTGTACCCCCGTCAAGGCACCACCCCCTTCTTTCTCCTCGCCGTGACCACCACGGAGAGATATATGCTCAACTCGAAGAGAAAGAGGAGCGGTATAGCCATCATGATCATGCTGGCCACATCAGCCGGCGTGAGAAGGGCGGACATTATGCAGATCAGGACATAGGCGTGCCGCCGTTTCTGCCTCATGAAGGCCGGGGTCAAGATACCCATCCACGCAAGCACGCTGACCACCAGCGGCATCTCGAAGACGAGCCCGAAGGCGAGCGAGATATGTATCGCAAAACTCAAGTACTCACCGATAGTAATCATCGGCTTCAGGCTCGATTTCTGAAAACTGAGCAGGAAATCCAGCCCCAGAGGCAACACGACCCCGAACGCCATCAGCACACCGAGGAAAAACAGGACGACGGAAGAAAGGATGGCTGGGAAGAATATGTGCTTCTCTTTCTTCAAGAGGGCTGGGGCCACGAAGGCCCAGAACTGGTAGAATATAACCGGAAGCGCGATAATCAGGCCCAGGAAGAAGGCGATCTTTAAAGTCACCATGAAGGGCTCGGTAGGGCTCAGGTACGCCAGTTTCTTGCCTTCTATGTGCCCGGAGACGGGGGAGATCAGGAACTCAATGACCCCACCTCGCTGGGTCAGCACGAAGCCGATGACGGTACCAACGAGGATCGCACCAAGGCTCCAGAGCATCCTCCACCTCAGTTCCTCCAGGTGTTCGAGGAAGGTCATCTCATAGTTGTCTTCTTCCTCTACACCGGTCGATGGATCCCCGGGACCACCCTCCCCTCCAGGTTCCCGCGCGTGCTCTTCCATCTCTCTCAACGCCCGGCTTTAGTACCATCTTCCGGGCGGCCCTGGCTGTCGAAGAGTTCATGGATCTCATCCAGAAATTCGGTTGTATCCTTGAACTTCCGGTAAACGGAGGCGAACCTGACGTAGGCGATATTGTCAAGTCCCTTCAACCGTTCCATAACCTTCTCACCAAGCACGATGCTCTTTACTTCTCTAACCTCGAGGTCCTCCAGGTTCTTTTCGATCTCATTGACGGCCGCTTCCATTGCCTCCATGGTAACCGGACGCTTCTTGCACGCCGTCACGATCCCCCCAAGCAACTTCTGGCGGTCATAGGGCTCCCGGCTGCCATCCCTCTTGACCACCATAAGAGGGATTTGTTCCACGTATTCATAAGTTGTGAATCGCTCGTTACAGGCCAGGCATTCCCTGCGACGCCTGATGGCCTTTCCTTCGCGTGATGACCTGGAATCGACGACCCTGTCTTCCTCGTGGCCGCAAAAGGGGCATTTCATAACTCATATCCTCTCAATAGCAGTGAACCGGCTCAGCCTCAGGGTTGTCACATCTCCGAGAGGTAGTCTCCCGCGAGATGGGCCTCGTCTGAACTCGGGTAGCCGTCGACAACCGATTGAAAGTATTTCCTCGCCGCCTTCATGTCACCCTGTTCATAGTAACACTTGCCGATCTTGAAGAGGGCACTCGGGATCTTGTTGCCGCGTGGATAGTTATCAACCACCCGTTCAAACTCTTCTATCGCCTTGTGAAGGTCTCCAAGGGCATAATAACACTCCCCGATCCAGTACTGAGCATTATCCATGAGTTGGCTCGACCCGTTGTTCTCGATGAAAGAGCGGAAGCCATCGATGGCCAGTTTGTAATTCCCCCTGGTCATGTCGAGAAATGCAGTGTCGTACGCAATTCGTTCGCTTTGAGATCCACCCTCCACCTTGCCCGAGGTCTCCTGCCTGGCCTCCACCCCCGGCCCGGAACCTGCCTTCTTGCCTTCCCCTCCTCCCGGCGATGAAGGGGGCGTGATCTCTCCCTCCTCAATCTTCCCCTCTCCCTCCGGTGCGAACGGTACCTCGCTCTTTGCCTCCGTTAGCCTGTTTTCCATCATGGAAATCTGTTCCTTCAGTGTGGAAATCTGCGCGAGGATGTCCGCCTTCGTGTTCATTATTAGATCGTGTTCCGCAAGCACGGCGTCACGTAACGATGCGACATCCTTGCTGGTTTTCTCGTTCTGTTCCTTCACCTCCGCCATGCTCGACTCTATCTCGACGGCCTGCTGCCGTGTCGCGCACCCCGTCCCGATCAAGACAGACAGGATGAACGGATAAGCAGCGTACCCCCTCACTCTCAACAGGTCCCGTAACCTCATAGGCCCTCACCCCCTTTGTACCATGTCAGGCGGGGAGACCACGCCGGGGACGTGTTCCCGCCGTTGTAAGTCAACCGTTTCAAACCGGTCCCATCCCAATTCATTGTGTATATCTCGTCCTGGCCGTCTCTGTTAGAGGAGAACACTATGTGCAGGCCGTCGGGAGACCATGATGGATGGGTATTGTTCCCGACGGCTGTGAGTTGCCGTACCTTGCCGCTCATGATACCCAGCGTATAGACATCGAATTGTTCCCCCCTCTCCCTCGATACGAAGGCTATCCTGTCCCCGAGCGGGGACCATACCGGTGTGTCGTTATAGGGGTTCAGGCGAGTCAATCTCCTCAGGTTGCTGCCGTCCGAATCCATGATGAAGATGTGAGGATTTCCCATCCTGTCCGATGTAAAGACAATCTGTTTCCCATTCGGCGACCAGGCTGGCGACGTATCGATCGACATGTTATAGGTCAACCGTCTAAGCACCGAACTCTTATAATCATACCTGTATATCTCGGAGGCGCCATCCTTGCTGAGCGTTACGGCCAGGTAACGTCCGTCTGGCGACCAGGAAGGCGCGGAGTTGATGCCGGGAAATGACAGGAGCCGGGTATCGGAGTGGTTCATAAGGTCCCTGAGGTAGATATTGGGGTTGTCGTCGCGGTATGAAGTGAACACGATCTTCTTTCCATTAGGCGACCATGCCGGTGACATGACTATCTCTTCCCCCACGGTCAGGGGACGCGCGTTGTAACCGTCATAATCCACTACGTTGAGCCCCTTTTTTCCTTGTCTCTCGGAGACATAAGCGATCAGGGTCTGCGATACGCCCTTTTCGCCGGCAGCGGTCTCGATAACCGCATCGGCCATCCCGTGAATGGTCCACCGAAGGGATTCGATGGATGTCTCAAATTGCCTGCGTGCGATCTCCTTGAACGTCCAGAGGCTGATAACCTTGAGTTCAAGTTGAATCCTCTCTCCCGTCTGCCCGAACGATCCCGTGACCAGGAACTTGGCGCCACGTCCCTTCCATGCCTCAAGGGCGGGCTTCCCGGTTCCTCGATCTGGAGCACTCCCGGTTCCATAGGACCCCTCCTCGCCACTGATGATACGAAAGTAGAGGGAGAAACGAAGATCGCTTTCGAGAACAGATCGGATCAGGCCCGACACTTCACGGGAAAGTCCGCTGCCGGTGATCCTGCTGTCGAACCTTCCGATACCGATCGGTATCCTCTCGTCCGTCGAGGGATAAATCTCAAGCTTGATCTCCTTCTGCCCCCAACCGTTTACCGGAAAGAGGAACAATGCAAGGCCGGAGGCGGCATAAACGAGAAGGCTGCCACGAAGGAATCCAAGAGTTGATCTATTCCTCGCCTTGTGTATCACAATTACTCTCTGGCCGAAAGGAAGTCGCAATGAACTCCAAGGACATCGCCCTGGTAGGGTTCGGGAAGAGACGGGAAGGGGTTCGAGGCAAGGACGGCACGTCTTGCCGCCTGGTCGAAAGCGGGATACCCCGAAGTCTTTTCGACACGAGTATTAATGATCCTCCCCGAGGTGGTGATCTGGAAAAAGATCGTTGTCTTTACTATCGCCCCCCCCGCAGTTACGTATGGGTTATGGAAATTCATCTGAAGACGACGACGAACTATCTCGAAGTAATAGGGATATCCGAACTCCTTGCCTTCAACCCGGAGGCCTCCGATTCCGCTCTTTCTTCCCTCCTTCGTAGCCAGCCCGGTCTTCTTGGCGACTTCTACCGCTCGAGACCCCTTTACATCGACACGCTCCTTCCTGGCCTTGATCCTTTCAACCTCAACGGGCGGCATGGGCTTCACAGGCTCCGTGCGCCGGACCTGATCGATGACATCCGGCACCTTTAGTTCGGCGACCGTGGGGAACTCCAGGAGGCGGACCGAATAAATCTCACCCACTAATTCCGCCCCGTTGGAATGAAGACTGATCAGTGCTATCATGGTGCCGAAGGCGAGGTGGGTCAGGAGAGAGAGGCCGATTGCCGTTCTCATTGTCTCGGTGATAGGGATCACCCCCCCTCCCGGTTCTCCTCCTCGGGTTTAACAACTAGGCCGAGATTCGTCACTCCTGCCTCCTTGATCCCCCCTATTACCCTGACCACTTTGCCGTATGAGACCTTGCGGTCCGCCTTGAGGTAAACGGGCCGCGACGGGTCCTCCTGCATCATTTTTTCAAGGCGGGACTGAAAAGCACTGAGCGAAACAGGCTGATTCCCCAGATAAATTTCCCCCTTGGAGGTTATCACTACCATCAAGCCCTCGAATATTTCCCTCCGCTCCGCCTGGGTCCGCGGTACATCCACATCCAGGCTGCTCTGCATCAACGGGGCGGTAATCATGAAGATAATCAAGAGGACGACAGTGACATCGACCAGGTTTGTTACATTTATATCAGGCAGTTGTTCCAATCCATGAGTACTCTTCTTCACCCCAACACCTCGCGGACGGCCACGTTCGTAAATTCCATGGAGAAGCCGTCGACCACCTCGATGATTCGCCTCAGGCGACTGGCAAAGTAGTTGTATGCTATAACTGCCGGGATCGCAGCGGCCAGTCCCGCCACGGTGGTGATCAATGCCTCTGCAACTCCGGGCGCCACGACCTGGATATTGGCCGTTCCATAGGCACCCATCGAGAGGAAGGAGTCCATTACTCCCCACACAGTCCCCAGGAGACCGAAAAACGGGCAAACACTGGACGTCACCGCAAGGAAGACCAGATGATGACGCAGACGGGAAATCTCCTCTGTCGATCTTATATCGAGGGCCGCCGATATGCTCTGACGTAAGAGTTCAGGATCGCCTCCTTCAATCCCATCGTCCCCGAACATCTCAAGTTCCCGGTATCCATCCTTCAAGATCTCCGACAGTGGAGAAGAACTCATGGAGGAACAACTATCGAACACATCCTTCAGGGACCCCGCCCTGAACATTCGAAGGAAACGCGCGTTTGCGCTTTCGACTCTCTTGAATAACCGGTACTTGTGAAAAATCACCGCCCAGGCCATGATGGAGAAAAGGAGCAGTACAAGTAGTATGGCCTTGACGAACACACCGGAATCAAGGACCATGCGAGCCACGCTGTTACCTGCAATACCCATAGAGAGATAACTATAAACCATCAGCAAGTATATTTTTCCTTACCGGCAATCTATTGAATGTTGAAATGACGCCCCAAGGTCTAAAGTCAAGCCGGCAACTACTCGACAATGAATCCCTCGCGAGTGTGGAAATCGCCTCACCGGTGCAAACGATTCGCTCGGTTATGACAGACCCGGCATTCGCCGCTGCGGGAACTCCCTCCGAGAATACCGACGCCCTTAATGCCTGCCACCAGCAAAACGGTCCTCTTCTTCACGGGCCCGAATCAGCCTAACCTTCCCATCGCTCCGAGAACCAGTTGTAGGTTATTTCAAGCCCCTCCCGGAGGGAGACTTGGGGCTCCCACCCGAGATATCTCCTGATCTTTCCACAATCCAGGTAATTCCGAAATAATTCGCCGGCCCTCGGAGGGGCGTAGTTCGCGCGACGGTTCTTCCCGGTGATGCAGTTGAAGTGCCTCGCCAGTTCATTTACGCTCGTGGGGACGCCGGTCCCAACGTTAAACGCCAGGTCGTCGGGAGCCTTTGCATCCCAGTGTAAATCTGCTTCGGAGACCATCAGGTTGGCCCTGGCAATATCCCGCACGAAGACATAATCCCGCTGTTGTTCCCCATCGCCAAATATGGTAGGAGATTCACCCCTCAGGTGATTCCTCGAAAAGATTGCTATTACACCCGCTTCCCCTTCCGGGTCCTGCTTCGGGCCGTAGACGTTGCTGTACCGCACCGTTACGCACTTGATTCCATACAACATCCGATAATAGAAGAGGTACGATTCCCCTGCATACTTTGATACTCCATAAGGCGACATAGGGAGTTTAGGCAGAGTCTCAACCGCCGGCAGGAGGTCGGTCTCCCCGTAAATGACGCCACCGGATGAGGCGAAGATAAACCGTTCAACGTCGTATTTCCTGCAGTTCTCCGTTAGGTTCAGAAGGCCGAGAAGATTGATCCTCGCATCGAGGATAGGGTCATGGACGGATACCCTTACATCTATCTGGGCGGCATGATGGTTGACTAAATCAAACCTTCCGGATGAGAAGACACTCCCCAGCCGGGGGTCGGTGATATCCATCTCTATAAACTCGGCCCCCTCCGGGACGTTCTCACGCTTTCCGTGGGACAGGTTGTCGATTATGGTCACATCGTGACCGGCTTCGAGGTATGCCTCGGCCAGGTTCGAAGCGATGAATCCGGCCCCTCCCGTCAACAATACCTTCATACATTACTCCCCTCTATGTACGGCACCTGTGCATCGGGTAGAGTCCACGTTCCTCTTTTACCGCCCATCCCTTCCCGCAGCCACCGGGGTGTCTGTTCCGTGGGTCAAACGGCAAGATCGGGGGTTCGGACCCGAAGTTACAACTTGATGACTTTCTTACCGGCTGCCTTCACGTGAGCCGTTGCGTTACGGGTATCCACAACCAGATGAGAGTGCCTCACAATCATATCATAGTCGTAAACCGAATGATCCGTAGTGATGGTCACACAATCCACCGATTCGAGGAGGGCGGGTGTCAGGTTCCTTGACTTCAAAGTCGCGCCGTCCAGCCTTACTTCTCCAACGTAAGGGTCGTTGTAAAGGACCTCCCCCCCCTTCCTGTTGAGCAGCCTCATCACGTCCAAGGCCGGCGATTCCCGCACGTCATCGATATCCCTCTTGTATGATATCCCCAGTATTAGTATCCTGGAGCCATTGATACTCTTCTTGTCACCGTTCAAGGCACTGGAGACCTTCTCTACCACATAACGAGGCATATTTGCATTGATCTCTCCTGCGAGTTCGATGAACCGCGCGTAGTAATTAAGGCTCTTCAGCTTCCAGGAGAGATAATGAGGATCAATCGGTATACAGTGCCCCCCCAGGCCGGGACCGGGATAGAACTTCATGTATCCAAAAGGCTTGGTTGCTGATGCATCGATCACCTCCCAGACATCTACCCCCAGGACCTCGCACATCAGCGCTACCTCGTTGACAAGTCCTATGTTGACGCTCCGAAATGTGTTTTCCAACAACTTGACCATCTCGGCGGCGCGGGTACTCGACACCGGGACTACCCGATCAACGACCTGTTCATAGAATAACCTGCCGTGATTAAGGCAGTCACGTGTTACCCCCCCGACTACCTTCGGAGTGTTCTTTATGACGTACTCCCGGTTTCCCGGGTCGATCCTCTCGGGAGAGTAAGCGAGGTAGAAATCGACCCCAACCTTGAGACCCGACTTCTCAAGTATCGGGCGTATCAATTCCTCGGTGGTCCCCGGATAAGTCGTGCTTTCCAGTATCACCAGTTGACCGTTCCTTATATGTCTACCGATCTCTTCGCTGGCCGATAAGATGAAAGAGATATCGGGATTTTTTGTCTTGTTCAGGGGGGTTGGAACACAAATCGATAGGATATCCCCCTCCTTCAGGACAGACGGCGAGGTCGTAGCCGACAACAACTTCCCCTCAACGAGTGGTCGAATTCGGCTGTCGGGAATATCCCGGATATAGGACTCCCCTCGGTTCAGCCGTTCGACCTTCCCTTCATCCACCTCAAGGCCCGTGACTTGAAAGCCCGCCTCCGCGTATTCCACGGCGAGGGGAAGGCCCACATAGCCCAACCCTATGACCACTACCCCGGCGGTCCGCTTTTCAATCCTGTTCTTGAGATCCATTCTCACCTTCCCATGCCGTACCCGGCGCCGAATTGCCCGAAGCAGGCCGAGCAAATAATCTATATCCACCCGGGTGCCGTGTCAATCAGGGAACGAGAACCCTTGATAAAAGTGGGATAGCCGATTATATTTTAACCCTCACAATTGTCGATATTCAGGGAACGGACATTAGAACCGGCCCGGTGCTTTTATCAAGCCCGGGCTCGAAGGATTAAGGCAAGGCTTATCGATGTCAAAGAAGTGCGAGATCTGTGGAAAGGGCCCCGGGACCGGTAACAATATCAGCCATGCCCACAACAAGACGAGGCGGCGCTGGCTACCCAACCTTCAGAACGTCCATATAGGGCAGGGGAACGCCAGGAGGAAGGCGCGCGTCTGTACGCGATGCATCCGATCGGGCGCCATCATGCGCTCATCTTGAGGCAACTCTTTCAGCCCTCTGATAATCTTTGTACAACCACTCCCTCTTCACATCGTGATCAATGAAGTCCCATGGAAAGACTTCTCCCGCCGATCTTTCCCTGTAGAGGTAAGAACCGCCATCTAAACCGGAATGTCTCATTGCGAGCATGAAAGAAGAGCCACTGCTTACAACATCGAGGATAACGCATGCCAGCCTGCGATCTCCCCTCGAAAGGACAGCCTGTATGGTTGACTCACGAACCGAGCCCGTCTTCAACGGGATTCCACGGATGCTACGGATCTCCCGCCTGAGGTATTTTATCTTATTCTCAAGTACCCCGCGACGTTCCATCGGGTACCATTGAAAGGGAGTAAACGGCTTCGGTACGAACGGGTTTATCTTCAGGGCGACACGCGGCCCAGGAGAATGCCTGCCTGCAATCCCCTTTACCTTTTTCAGTAGACCAACTATCGCTTCTACATCCGTATCCCTTTCAAAGGGAAGCCCGATCATAAAATAGAGTTTCAGACCGCGGATCCCCCCCTCGATTATCCTCTCAACAGCGGAGAGGATATCTTCTTCCGTCAACGACTTCTTTATCACGTCACGCATCCTCTGGGACCCAGCTTCAGGCGCACACGTAAGAGATCTTACACCTAATTGCCTCAAGAGACGCACCACCTCCACATCAATGCCGTCAAGGCGCATCGAAGAAAGGGCGGCGGCAGCACCTCTGGACACTATATGTTCCAGGATGTGAACCAGTTGGGGATGGTCCGAGATGGAAGCCCCGACGAGTCCGATTCGCCTGCAATCCCCGGATATAAGACGGTCTATGTCCCGCTTCATCTCTTCAAGCCCGCGCCTTCTGACGGGGCGATAGATAAAACTTGCCGCGCAGAATCGGCATCCCCTACTGCAGCCGGACCCGACTTCGATCAGGGGCATTGAAGAGAAGTGGGCATAGGGACTAAGCAGCCTGGGCATATCCCCACCATGCCCATACGACCTCAGCGGCCTGATACGATGGCCGCCCCTGCCTCGGTAAGAAAAGGACCTTACCTCTCCACTCACCCTGTACGCCACGTCCATGAACCGCGGTATATAAATACCTTCCTCGCAGGACAAGGCCTCGAGATAGTCCGATTTCCCGGCAAACGCCCCGCCATAGACTTCGATCCATTTCTTCACCAACAAGGGTACAAGCACTTCACCATCGCCGAGCGCAAAGAGGTCTATGAACGGGGCTACAGGTTCCGGGTTCATAAAGGTACAAGGCCCCCCCGCAACAACAAGGGGCTCATCCTCCCTCCTCTCACTTGAGAGGGGATGTATCCCGCTCGAGGACAGGGTCCGCACAACATTCAGGTAATCATCTTCAAAGGAGATCGAGAAGGCCAACATGGAAAAGGAAGGCAGCCTACGGCCCGTCTCTATACTGACCGGTCCGCCGATCCCGGGCACGATAAGTCTCGAATCCCAGAATGCCCGCTCGCAACGGACTTCGTCGAAGGAATTGAAGGTGTAATAGACGCACTGAAATCCAAGATTGCTGGACCCGATTTCGTAACTATTGGGGTAGACAAGGGCAACTTCAACGGGAAACGACCCCCTCTTCCTGACCGTACCAATCTCGGAGGCCAGGATCCTGTCCCTCTCCGCATTACATGCACGTACGTCCCCGCCTGTCGCGCGGCCGGCATTCGCATGGCATTGCAGAGCCGACCTCGATCGAGCCGTTGTCCGGGGTCGATGATTCAGGTCCGGCGATTTCATTCAATACAACGAGATCATCCGGTTAAAAGGACGGTGTGAGGCGCTAACAGTCTACATCATATAAGGTTACGGGGCTGCCCTGCCGGCTACCAGCAATGATAGGAGCCTACTCGGTCGCATCGACCCTGTCGTCATCTCCCCCACCCTCCCTGCTCACCTTATCCTTGTAGCCCTCCAGGCTCTTGTTCAGACATTCGATCAACTCACTTGCCACACGGATCACCTGACGATCCGAAAAATTATATCTCCTGAGTTCCTTGAAGAACGCCTTGGCCAAGAGGACCGAAACCTTATCGGGGTGCTCCGTCAGGGAAGCGACATCGACTCGTAAAGATATCATCTATCCTCCCATACTCTTGAGTTGGCTCAAGCCGTCTCTTCCTCTGTTCGCGAGAAGTAGCGGAAGTAAACGGCAAGGAATACGAGGAAAAAGAGGATCACTATATCGAACTTGCCCGTCCAAGACTTGATGGTCTGGACGGTCCTCTCGATCTCTTCTCCCTCGAATTCCGCCAGCACTCCTTCGAATAGTAGAATCTGCCCTACTATAAATGGGCAGACATACTTGATCAATATCTTCCACATCTTCGCCCATGGAAAACCGGGATTCCCCCTCCGGGCCTCAGCCACCGCCTCCCTGGTTCCCCATGCACAACCGATGAAGACGGATATGAGGAGACCACCGAGCGGCAGCAGGTAGTTGGATGACAGGTGATCTACGAAATCGAAAAAGTCCCATCGTATTATGGTGAGGTCCTTCAGCGGACCCATCGACAGTGCGGAAGGCACCCCGAGCAGGAAGATCACCGTGCCGAAGCACAGGACCGCCCTGTGGCGTGAATATCCCTTTTCATCCACGAAATAGGCGGTGACAACTTCGAGGAGGGAAATCCCGGAGGTGAGTGCGGCGATACCGAGGAGAAAAAAGAACAGGGGCCCGAAGAAAGCCCCCCCGGGCATCTCGACGAAAACGGCCGGCAGGAGGACGAAAACGAGACCCGGCCCTTTATCCGGCTGCTGGCCCATGGCGAAGACCGCGGTGAAAATGGCGATGCCAGCCATCAGGGCGATGACGGTATCGAGGAGAGAGACAATAAACGCAGATCGCGGTAGATTGTCATCGCTGGAGAGATAACTGCCGTAGGTGATCATCGCGCCCATGCCGAGGCTCAGCGTGAAAAATGCGTGACCCAGGGCGATCAGGACCGATTCCGGTCCAAGTTTGCTGAAGTCTGGTTTTAAAAAAAACTCCAGGCCGGCCTCCGAGCCTGGCAAGGTCACACCCCGCACAATCAACAGGAGGAGGATAATGAAGAGGAGAGGCATAAGAATCCGACTCCACCTCTCGATCCCAACCTTGACCCCCTTGATGACGATCAGCATGCAGAGGCCGATGAATAGGGCATGATAACCGATCGCCTTCAGCGGATCCGCCGCGAAGGTCGCGAAATGATCCCCGATCTGCCCCGGACCACTGAGATCATAAAAGACGCCTCTAACGGATTCAACGAAGTAACCGATCGTCCAGCCGCCCACGACACTGTAATAGGAGAGGATCAGAAATCCGGCAAGCACGCCCATCCCACCAACCAAGAACCAAAGGGAATCCGGTCTGATCGCCTTATAGGCCCCGACCGGGTCCTTCTGGCTCTTCCTCCCTATGATAAACTCCGCCAGCATGATCGGGATCCCAATCATGACGACGCAGACGAGATAGACTAATACAAAGGCCCCTCCTCCATTCTCTCCCGTAATATAGGGAAACTTCCATATATTCCCCAGTCCGATCGCCGAACCGGCGGCTGCAAGGATAAACCCGACCTTAGAGCCCCAGTGCTCTCTCTCCATCGCGCCCCTTTCTCAATTATAAACATGAAAAGACCCTGCGGCAGGTGCCATTGATAATACGCCTGCCGTTCATCTCTATCACATGATCTCAAGTGCATCAGAATGGCAGATCTTCCCCCGCCTCTCCCGTGGCGTTAGTCACCTTTTCCTGGATATCGGTCTCGCCATTTGAAACGGCTTCCACTCCCCGTGATCCCAACATCAGCATACGGCCAGCAACTATCTCGGTGACCCGGCGCGTTTGACCGTTCTGATCCTCCCAACTCCTCGTCTGCAACCTTCCCTCGATATATACCTGTTTCCCCTTGCTCAGGTACTCCTTGCAGATCTCCGCCAGCCGTCCCCAGGCTACGATGCGGTGCCATTCGGTCCGTGTCTCCTGCTGCCCCTCCTTGTTCGTCCATAGATCCGTCGTAGCGATGCTGAAACTGGCTACTGGTCTTCCGTTGGGTGTATGCCTCAATTCTGGGTCGTTACCCAGGTTCCCGACCAGGATGACCTTGTTAACTCCACGATTGGCCATTTCTCCCTCCATGGCTCCGTTTGGTACAACTACTCACCAGGTCCCGGAGTGGATGAATCCTCCTCCAGGTCATGATACTCAACGTCCTCTATATCGAACATGCTGAGATCCAGGTCCTGGTCCTTCGCTCCTTCTCCAGTAGTACTGCCCTCACCCCCATTCGAGACAAGGCGCAAGAACAGGGAGCGGACCACGTAAAACAGCACGATGATTAAAAGGAGCCGAAACAGCATTGTTCGACGCGTGAAATAGGAGAGGGAGGGAAAAGCAAGACCCCTTGGGATAAGGCCAAGACCCGAACAGAAGGGAGCAAGGAGAAACCTAACTTATATTATACTTTTTCCGCTTTTCCAGCAAGGTCTTTCTGTTTATTCCCAAGATCTTGGAGGCCTTCGTCTTATTATAGTTGGTATACTCGAGGACCCTCTCGATATGCTCCTTCTCCACCAGTTCGAGCGATAGTTCCTTCAGGCCAGGGTCGTCCTCCCTTAGGCTGACGATGTTGATCAGGAGGTTTTCGGGCTCGATCAGGTCTTCCCTGGCCAGCAAGACGGCCCTCTCCACTACGTTCTCCAGTTCTCTGTTGTTTCCGGGCCAGTGGTAAGCCATCAACAGGTCAAGGGCGTCCTGGCTGACACTCTTCACATTTCTATTGTGTTCCTCGTTCCATCGCACGATGAACTTGTTGACGAGCGGCAGGATATCCTCTTTCCGATTACGCAATGGTGGAATGTATATAGGAAGAACGGACAACTGGTAATAAAGGTCTTCACGAAACTTTTCCTGAGAGACGAGCGATGAGAGATCCCTTATCGAGGTACAGATTATCCTGACATCGATCTCATCTTCAACCCCTGCACGCCTGAGTATCCCCTGTTCGATATAGTGAAAGAGAGTGGCCTGAGCCTCACTGGAGAGGTCCTCTACGTTCTCTATAAACAGCGTGCCGCCCCTTGCCAGATCGATCTCTCCCGGTATGATCGAAGCCCTTGGCCCCCTCATGCCCGTTTTTCCACCAAACAGTTTGTTTTGCTGAATGTTCCTCGGGATGATGCTGCAATCCACGGCTATGAAGGGATACTCTTTGCGCTGGCTGTTGTAATGGATACTCTTTGCTATCTCATCGTATCCCGTTCCCGCCTCTCCATGAATCCAAACCGGACGGTCGTTATTGGCGAATTCCTCAACCTGATGATATACCTCGTGCATGGCCCGGCTTATATATCCATGCGATTCGAACGAGTACCTCGCATTGATCTCTTTCTTCAGACGGGCATTTTCCTGCAAGATACTATATCTCTCGATGGCGCGTTCGATCTTGACGCGAATCTCGCTCTCCAAGATCGGCTTAGTGATGAAATCCTCCGCACCTTCCCGCATAGCGATTACAGCCGCATTGATCGTGGCGAAAGTGGTTACGATAAAGACCGGGAGGTCAGGGCTCTCGCTCTTGACGGTCTTCAGCAATTCCAGGCCGGTCATCCCCGGCAGGATCAAATCCGCTATCACGATGTTGAAACCGTCCTGGCGGACAATCTCGATGGCCTCCATTCCACTGGAGGCCTTTGACACCTCGTAACCCTTCTCGCTTAAAATTACTTCCAAGGAATTGACAATCCTTGGCTCGTCATCCACCACCAGGATCTTCTTTTTCATCTGACATTCCCCGCTAGTTCAAAAACCGGTCAATATTGCGGAACATTTGTTCTTTCTGGGGCAGATATGAAACAATACGGCGTAATTTATATCATTATACACCATTTTATTCATCAAGTCAAGTATCTTGATTGTGATAAACACCCCATAATACCACCCGGATCTTCCGTTCACGGTCGACACTCAATATATGGTGTCGTGCACTATATAGGGTACGGGATGTTGAATCCTTTGTCAAGAAAAAATTATTACCTTACCTCGCCCAGTAATTGAAACGCTCAGAGGAAATTCTCAACAGAATGCCGAGCGAGAAGTAACATGCGACCAGGAAAGAGCCGCCATAACTTACGAAAGGCAACGGAAGACCGGTGACCGGCATCACTCCGAGTGCCATTCCAACATTGATAAAAAAGTGGAAGAACCAGATAACGAAGACACCGAACGCCAGCAGGGTTGAAAAGGAATTGGAATATACGCTTCGTGCCAGTTCAACGATGCGTAATAGGATCCAGAGGAAGAGGCCGAGGAGGAAGAGCACTCCTATGTAACCGAATTCTTCTCCGAGGATGGAGAAGATAAAATCCGTGTGCTGTGCGGGCAGAAAGGCCAGTTTTTTCTGGGTCCCTTTCAAGAAACCCTTTCCCATCAGCCCACCGGAACCTATGGCCACCTTGGATTGGATTATCTGCCATCCCGATCCCAGTGGATCAGTCTGCGGCCTCAAGAAACCTACTATCCGTTCTCTCTGATAGGGCTTCAGGCGCTCCCACAGGGGAACGGTCATCAGGCCCGTTGCGATATTGACACTCATGATTAGGATGGAATCAAAGAGATAGGTCCTGCGCCAAGCGAGGAAAAACACAAGGGATGCGGTGAAGATCCCCCATATCATGGAATTAAAGGCCGTAAGGAGGCTCAAGACCGGGACAATCAGGAAAAAGAGATGGGTTGCCGGTATTCCAGACCAGAACAGTGCACCGAGTAGTATGGCTATGAATACCATGGCGGTCCCCAGATCCGGTTGAAGTGCCGTGAGGGCCGCGGGGATAAGTGCAATGAGCGAAGGAATTACCAATCCCCTGAATGATTCCACTGGCCCCTTCCGGTTGCCGAGATATCGGGCCATGGCCATGATGGTAAAGACCTTGGCGAATTCCGCCGGCTGCACCTGAATGGACCCTACCCTGATCCACCTCGCCGCTGTGCTGCCTCCATCTCGATTCAATGCCAATATGGTTAGAAGACAGAGGCCGATGAAGTAAAGCGGGTATGCCATTACCTCCCACCATTTTAATGGTATTGAAAAGGCAACGGCACCTGTGGCCGCGGCGACTGTCCACCAGATCGCCTGCCTTGCATAGAGATCGGCCGTTGCGGTGGATTGACTCCCCTCACCCGCCGAAAAGATGAGCAGG
Source organism: uncultured Gemmatimonadota bacterium (assembly GCA_964573995.1). Taxonomy (GTDB): domain Bacteria; phylum Gemmatimonadota; class CAZMKB01; order CAZMKB01; family CAZNLH01; genus CAZNLH01. Next base: position 66,140 of record CAZNLH010000002.1, on the reverse strand, counting down.
AGGCCCGAGGCAGTAAGGACCATAACAGACAGTAAGAGATAGGGATCGCTATCCCTCAACACTCGTCCGAACATCAGCCCTCCTCTGCCGCTACCACTCGACCGGGCCCCTGATCAGGGCGAGATCCTCCGAGGTATTTCTTCAAGAGTCGACCAACAAGGGGCGCTGCCACCGAACTTCCATGGCCTGCCTCTTCAATAACTGCTACCATCAGGATCCGGGGATTATCGACCGGCCCATATCCGACGAAAATAGAGTGGTCTTCCCCATGAGGGTTCTGGGCAGTCCCGGTCTTCCCCGCCATTTTCACACCCGCTATCTCGCCCGCATACCGCCCCGTACCCTTCTCTTCCGAGACGACTCCGGCCAGTGCCACCTGAAGAGGTTGCACCACGCTGAATGGTAGCCTCAACGCAGACGGACCCGCAACTTCACCTCCACTCTTCAACAGGTGAGGGCGTACGAAACTGCCCCCGTTCGCGATCATGGAGTAGAATACGGCCAACTGTAAGGGAGTTACGAGGAGTTCTCCCTGGCCGATGGAAAGGTTCAGGGCCACGCCCCTTCCCCACCCCCTCTTTCCATACTGCCTGTCATACCACTCTCTGTCAGGAATAAAACCCTTAGACTCGTCCGGAAGATCAACCCCGGTCAGTTCGTTGAAACCGTATCGCCTCGAGTTCGCAAGGAGTTCCTCCAGTCCAATCCGGTTCCCGAGTTGATAAAAATACGAGTCGCACGACTGAACGATGGCCTGATAGAGATCGAGCCGCCCGTGTCCACCCTCCTTCCAGCACCTAAACCATCTCGTGCCGAATTGAATGCCGCCGCGGCAGGGGATGGGTTCCTTGAAGTGGAGATCAATAATTCCCTTTTGCAGCCCCATGAGCGCCACGACAGGCTTGAAAGCCGATCCAGGGGGATAACCCGCCTGGGTAACCCTGTTGAAAAATGGGGAACCGGGATCATTGACCATCACCTTCCATTCCATGAAACTGACCCCGGTCACCATGGCGTTCGGATCATAATCCGGACGACTGACCATGGCCAGTATCTCGCCGTTCCGGGGATCCATGCAGAGCAGGGCCCCTTTCCTGCCCTCCGGGAAGAGGCGATATGCCTCGAGTTGAAGGTCCAGGTCAATCGTAAGGCGGATATCGGCTCCTCTCTGCGGCCTGACAGGTTCCCTTCCCTGAAACGCCCTGACCTCTCTCCCTCTGGCGTCAACCTCGACAAAGTACGCACCCGGCCTGCCACGCAGCAACTTGTCGTAATAGAGTTCTATGCCTGCCTTGCCAACGAAACCTGTATTGCTGGCCTTACGCCCCGACTCCTCTTCTTCCCCCAAAGAAGAGGACTCCCCCACATAACCGATTACATGAGAAAGTTCTCGTCCATGCCTGTAATACCGCAGAGGCTCTGAACGGATCAACAAGCCGGGAATCAAGTCCCGGTGCTCTTCCAGGAAGGACCTGTCGGCGATACCCACATTGTCGGCCACTAATACCGGGGTGAATCCCCCTTGATCAATACGATACTTGATTTCTTTCATTTGACGATCATTCAAGGCCAGGAGATCATCAAGCCTGGCCAAGGTCTGATCCGCCGACTCGACGTAATAAGGGACAAGGTAGAGAGCGGAACTCGGGATGTTTTCGGCAAGTATCTCCCCCTGTCGATCCGTGATAAGCCCCCTGGGCGGAGGAATCTCAATCTTGCGAAGTCGATTCCTGTCAGAATGGAGCCTGTACTTTGACGTCTGAAACACCTGAAGGTGAAGTGCGATAAGCGCAAGGAACGAGACGATCGCCACGATAAGCACCTTTGCAAGGCGTGACCTCACGTCCCTTACATCTCTTATCCTTCCCCAGTCGGACCGCTTCAAGCCTCGCCACGATCGTAGCATAATCAAGAACTCTTACGGGTATCCAGTACAAAACGCCCAATGAAGAAGAACAATACGATGGAAAGGGCAACTGAATATAGTGCGGCAAAAGGCACATGAATAAAGAGACGAGACGGGATATCGCTGGGGGAATCCCATAAATAAACAACATTGTAAATGATATCGTGGATCATCTTGATGATGGCTACCAGGATAACCGCGACGCTCAACTGATTACCGTACAATGATCCCCTAACTGAACCCCCGACCATTCCGGCTATGATCCATGAAAGTGAACCAAGGCCAAGGTAAGATGTGGAAAAGGAATCTTCCATTACCCCCGCGAGAAACCCGATAAATCCTGTCCAACCCATTCCCCATCTCAGGGCGGCTATAGCCAACGCAATCGGTACCAGGTCGGGGAGTTCATCCACCCATCCATACAAAGAATGAAAGAATACCTGCAGGAACAGGAGAAAACACACCAGGAGGATGGGTGCGATCTTGCGGATCATTCGCGATCCCGGCCATCACTACCCGGCCGCCCGTCAGCGACGTGATCATGGGGAGAACCACTGGAAAATTCAGGCCATAGCGAAGAGAGTGAGCCCTTCGAGGTGATCAACCATAGCGGATCAGCCTTGATGTAGTTCGAATCCGGCAATATAAAGACCTCCCTTACGGAATTGAGATCCAATTCCGGCACGATGGAGGCAACGCGCTGAACCCCAAGCGGGTCCATTTCGACAGATCGGACGATTCCCACCGGGATCCCCACAGGGAATACACCGCCGAGCCCGGAGGATACAACCCGGTCCCCAGCCTTTACCTGGGTCCTCAAGTTGAGGCCTTCAAGATAGAGCCTTCCCGACCCATGAGTCGTTACGATACCCACCTCCCCGTTCTCGACGACCATCCCGCTCACGCTGAATCCGCTCGATGTGAAGAGTTCCACCAAACTGTTATTTTCATCGACTTCCGCGACCTTGCCGACGAGCCCGTCAGGGGTCATTACAGGAAGGAGAGGCCTGACACCATCCTGCCTTCCCTTATCGATGGCGATGCTACTCAGCGGTCCAGAAGGATTGTACCCGATGACCCGCGCCGCAACAAACCTCACGCCCTTCGAGGTGGAGAAGTCCAGCAACTTGCGCAGGCGAATATTCTCGGCCTCAATTGTTTGCATGGCATGAAGAGCAAGAGAGAGTCGTATATTTTCCTCTTCGAGTTCGGATGAACGCCTGGCGGCTTCTTTATAACGTTCGACCTGGTCCAAAACGACCTGGAACGGCGTTATCACGAGCCGGTTGACCCGGCGATAAAAGATATATCCGGTATCCTGCGGGAGGTAAAGTGAAACGATTGATATGAAGGATAGCGTGAAAATCAATCCCCTCTCACGATGCAACCAGATGTATCTCAGAAAATTTAACACCGGAATTGAGTGGAAGGCTACTGCCCGGGAATCACGACGATTCCGTATTTCCCGGGGTCCTCAAGGACCTTTCCCGTCCCCCTCACCACACAAGTGAGGGGATCCTCATCGAGATTGATCGGAAGTTTTGTCTCTTCATGGAGGAGTACATCGAGCCCCCTCAACAACGAGCCCCCTCCAGTCATGACAACGCCACGATCGACTATATCCGAGGCCAATTCAGGCGGCGTCTTCTCAAGTGCCAGCCTGACGGCATCCACAATCGCCATAATCGGCTCTTGGAGAGACTCCCGGATTTCACTTGAATGTACGGTCACGGTCTTTGGAATCCCGGTAATGATATCCCTCCCCTTGACTTCGATCTCGAGTTCCTCGTTCATGGGGTAAGCGGAACCGATGTTGATCTTTATATTCTCAGCAGTCTGCTCCCCGATCAACATGTTATAACTCTTCTTCATGAACTGCACCATCGCCTCATCCATCTCATCCCCCCCCTCCCGTATCGAGGTATTGCACACGATACCCGACAGGGCGATGACGGCGATCTCAGTCGTTCCTCCACCTATATCAATCACCATGTTCCCGGAAGGAGTCTCCACTGGAAGGCCTACTCCGATGGCCGCTGCCATCGGTTCCGCGACAAGATAGACTTCTTTCGCCCCCGCGGACTCCGCAGAGTCGCGCACCGCCCTCTTCTCGACTTCCGTGATCCCGGACGGAACACATATAATGAGCCTCGGTCTAAGGGGAAGGAAGTGGTTCTTCAATACCATCCTGATGAAGCATTCAAGCATCTTTTCCGTTACTTCAAAGTCGGCGATCACTCCGTCCTTCAGGGGCCGGATTACTGCCGTCTCTTGCGGCGTCCTGCCCAGCATCTTCTTGGCTTCGTTACCAACCGCCTTGACCGCCCTTGTCTTCTTATCGATGGCCACGACGGATGGCTCATTGAGAACTATCCCGCGCCCCTTGACGTAGGCGAGTGTGTTAGCGGTCCCCAGATCAATCGCTATTTCACTCGTCGGACTGAGCCCCCTTATTTTTTTCAGGATTCCCAGCATCCTTTCATCCTTCCCGTCATTAGCCCTCCATTCGCTGCCAATTCAAAACGTGGACCGAGCCTCCAGCCTTAGAGCCTCCATGCCGCCTTCTCCAACTGCCTGATTACCCGGTCCCGGATTACAGGCGCAGGCTCGGGCCTCTCTACCACCTTTCCAGCACGGACCATCTCCTTCAGAACAGGCCTGAACTCACCACCGCAGTCGCATACCTCGCCCGCGGTCGAGATGCCGGCCGGACGAACGATGGTCCTATCGCATTCGATACAACGAAACACTTCCTTGGCGCCGGAGGCCTTCCCCCTCTTCGACACGGGCTCGCCTTCAATCTCTACAATATCCATAGAAAAGTCAATGACGGGTGCATTGCTTATGGATGTTCCGACTCCGTAAGCGTCGACAACACCATTGAGGTCCCTGATCTCCCCTTCATCGACTCCACCGCTCACCATCAATCTAATATCCTGATGTCCACGCAAGTCTAATTCCCAGCGAACTTCCCGGAGGATTTCAAGCATGTCGCCCCGCCTTGACATTGGCGTGTCCAGCCTCAGGGCATATAACCTGTCACCAAGCGCTTCCGCCACGCGCAGTGCCTCGAATTTTTCATCCTGAAAGGTATCGATCAGGGCAACTCTCTTTATATCGGGTGGAATCCACTCATCGAACGCGCGCGCGGCGCCAACGGTGTCACCGACCAGCAGAACCAGGGCGTGAGGCATTGTACCGACCGGTTTCACGCCGAGCAACTCTGCACTCTTTACGGCCGCTACGCCGTCACACCCCCCGATGAAGGCACTGCGCTCCATCATGGGGGCGACGGCCGGGTGGATCCTCCTTGATCCAAAACTGAACAGGGGTGTATCGCCCGCCGCCAAACGACAACGAGCCGCCTTAGTAGCCACCCCGGAGGCCTGGCACAGGAGCCCGAGGATGGAGGTCTCGTAGGTCCCGAAGTCCAGATAGTCTCCTTCGATAACGACGACCGGCTGATTCGGGGCGAATACGGTCCCCTCCGGGGCCGCCTTCAAAGTCACCTCAAGGCCTTCCACAAGATCAACCACCTCTTGAATTCCCGCCAGGACGGCCCATTCATATTCACTCGGCAATTTTTTCGCCACAACCTCAACCACGACACGCCTTCGAATTCCGAGACGCTCAAGGACCTCCCGACACCTGAGAAAGTAGACATCGGTGACCTTTCCCGCCTTTATCTCTTCTTCCGTGGCTATATTAAGCATACCCTTTGCCTCTTTGATGTCATAGACGAGAAGTATCGGCCTTACCGGTTGATTGCGCGGCGTCATCGATGTGCTTACCTCCCCTTCGACCCATCCGCCTGTACCCACCAGCCCTCTGTATAAATTCATCTTTCAACCGGACATACGCCCGTACCACCCGACCGCCCTGCCTCATCTGCAAGAGGGGGCGCTGGGCTGCCGGCCCGGCCATCAGCGAATCCATACGTTCTATTGTGGTATTGAGGACCTTTTTACCAAAACTGGACCGGAGTTTCCCGACAATTTCTTCAATGGGATCGAGCCTGTAATCAACCATGGTGAGGAGAATACCCAGGAAGTCCAACCCGCAATCCAAATTCCGCTTCATCTCTGCCTGGACTCTCAGGACTTCTTTCAATCCCCGGACCGACAGGAAAGAAGGCGTCGTGGGAACGAGGAGAGAGTGGGATGACGTAAAGGCATTGACCAATAGGAGATTCACGGCGGAGGGGCAATCCAGGAAGATAAAATCAAAGTCCTCGGCGAGGCCGCTGGAAATGCTTTCCTTTAATATGCATTCCCTCCCCTTCAGGGGCGCGAGTTCCAGGTCGATGTTAATGAGGTCTGGACTTGAGGGGAGCAGAAAGAGCCCGGGTAAGGCCGTCTTCTGTATCGCTTTTCTAACGCTGACACCCCGGACAAGTGTATCCGAAAGGGTGTACCTGGCTTTCAGCGATGATTCTCCCAGGAGAAACGTCGCATCTCCCTGGGGGACCAAATCGATTACCAAGACCCTCAACCCATCCAGGGCTACTGCGGCCCCCAGATTGACTACGGTTGTAGTCTTTCCAGTACCCCCCTTCGGGTTTGCGAATGATACGATCATCCTGGTAGCGGGATAATGATCTACGGTTATTTCCGATAGTTTCTTCGAGCCTCGTAATAAACGAAAGCAACACCCGGGGTGTTCATCAAACTGTTACAATCGATTGAAAACCGGCCAGCAGTATGAATGAGAATATCGGAGATTCCGCTTATTCCCCTATGATCTCATTCGGATCCGAATACTCCCTATGAAAGGCATCCGCGACACCCCTGCAGGTAATCCTGCTCTTTACCAGATTCAGGCCGCGCATCAAGATCCGGTCTTCCAGGCAGGCCTTCTTCCAGCCCTTGTTCGCAAGGTCGAGAACATAGGGGAATGTCGCGTTCGTGAGGGCAAGAGTGCTGGTCTTCGGTACGGCTCCAGGCATGTTGGCAACGCAATAATGAATGATGCCCTCTACTACATAAGTGGGATCACTGTGAGTGGTCGGCCTGCAGGTCTCTATACACCCGCCCTGGTCAACAGCAACATCGACAATGACGGAACCCTCTTCCATCAACCTGAGGTCTTCCTGCATGACGAGTTTCGGCGCCTTGGCCCCCGCGCGGAGGACTGCTCCTACCAGGAGATCCGTTGATTTCAGGGCCTCGCGGATGCCCTGCGGGCTGGAATATACCATGTTTACATTGGAAAGCATTATATCTGAGAGGTATCTCAGACGTTCAAGATTAATGTCGAATATCGTCACCCTGGCTCCCAGACCCGCAGCCATCTTGGCCGCGTTGGAACCTACGATACCTCCACCGAGAACCGTTACCTGCGCCGGGCGAACACCCGGCACGCCGCTGAGCAAGACTCCCTTCCCCCCCCTTGTCTTTTCGAGGTACTTAGCACCCTCCTGAACGGCCATCCGGCCGGCAACTTCACTCATCGGGATGAGCAGCGGCAGTTCACCGTTATCCTCCTGAACCGTTTCGTATGCAAGCGCTATGCACTTCCTCTCTCTGACACCCTCGAGGAGATCCTCATCGGCTGCGAAGTGATAGAATGTAAAGAGAATCTGGTCTTCTCGGATCAGCGGGAACTCCCTCTCAAGGGGTTCTTTGACCTTGACAACCATTTCAGCACGGGAGAATATCTCCTTGGGGCCTTCAACTACGTCCGCACCAGCCTTCCGGTACAGATCATCACCGAACCCGCTCCCCCTTCCGGCACCCGCCTCCACCAACACGGTGTGCCCACTTGAGACCAGGACCTCGACACCGGATGGGACCAGCGCTACCCGATTCTCATCGCTCTTTATTTCTTTCGGAAGACCTATGATCATTGTTTTCCATCCCCTTTTTCCTGGTCATCTCATCGAGGGCCGCCTTGCGACTCAATTTGATTCGGTGCTGATCATCGATCCCAATGAGTTTGACCCAGACTTTATCACCAACCTTTACTACATCCTCAACCTTCGCGACCCGCTTGTGGTCCAACTCGGAGATGTGGACCAGACCCTCCACCTTCGGTAGAATCTCAACAAAGGCACCAAAAGACAGGGTATTCTTGACCGTACCATGATAGATTTTCCCCACCTCGGGTTCCTCGATAATCTTCTCGATCATCTTCCGTGCCCGCTCTCCCGCTCCCTGGTCAACCGAGGCGATTACAACCGACCCGTCATCCTCCACATCTATCTTGGAACCTGTCTCCTCGATGATCCTGCGTATCATCTTTCCACCCGGGCCGATGATATCACCGATCCTATCCCTGGGAACAGTCATTGATATTATTCTCGGGGCGTATGGAGAGAGGTCTGACCTTGGCCTGGATATCGCCCGGTCCATTGTGCCAAGTATGCTTATCCTCGCCTTTCTGGCCTTTTCGAGGGCCTCTTCGAAGACCTCAAGACTGATACCCTTGATCTTGATGTCCATCTGAAAGGCCGTAATTCCTTCTCTGGTCCCCGTTACCTTGAAATCCATGTCACCGATCTTATCTTCGTCCCCCAGGATGTCAGTCAAGACGACGCTCCGATCATCCTCCTTGACGAGACCCATTGCAATTCCTGCCACCGGGAACTTGGTCGGCACTCCGGCATCCATCAGCGACAGTGAGCCGCTGCAGACAGTTGCCATGGAAGATGACCCATTCGATTCGAGTATATCGACCACAATTCGCACGGTGTAAGGGAATAGGCTGTCCTGTGGAATCGAGGCCTTCAAGGCCCTTTCGGCAAGTGCCCCATGACCGATCTCCCTCCTCGCCGGCCCCCGAATCATACGAACTTCGCCGACGCTGAACGGGGGAAAGTTGTAGTGAAGCATGAAGGACTTGCTCGATTCACCCTCGATATTGTCTATGCGCTGTTCGTCCGAAGATGTCCCCAAGGTTACGACAGCCAGCGCTTGGGTCTGCCCCCTCGTGAACAGCGCGGAACCATGGGTCCTCGGCAGAAACCCGACCTCGCAGTCAATCGGCCTGATATCATCGTACCCCCGGCCATCCACCCTCTTCCCCCGATCGAGAATCATCCGGCGCATGATCCGCTTCTCGATATCATCAATGTACTGGTTTATCGCCATTTCAGAGTCCGGGAATTCCTCGGCAAACTCCTCGACCAGGCGATCCCTCAACTCGGACAGCCTGCTCCTCCGATCCTCCTTCTCCTGGAACTGAAGTGCCTCGCGGACCGGATCCGTCGCCACATCGATCAAGTGCTTCTCCAGGGCTGGGTCTACCGGCGGCGGGGAAAAGTCCCTCTTTTCCTTGCCACACAGGCCCCGGAGTTTCTCCTGGATCTCTATAACTTGCGCGATTGTCCCCTGGGCCATCTTGAGAGCACCGATGAGTTCCGCCTCCGAGACCTCCAGGGCCTCTCCCTCAACCATCACAACCGAATCCTTCGTCCCCACGACCGTGATATCCAGCCTGCTCCCCTCCAACTGGCCGGATGTGGGGTTGATGATGTAACCTTCCGGACCCATACCTACCTTGACCGCACCAAGGCACACGGGAAAGGGGATATCCGAGACCGCAAGTGCCGCAGAGGCCCCGATAAGCGCGAGAATATCCGGATCGTTCTCCTGATCATATGACAACACAATTGCCATTATCTGGACCTCGTGGAAATATCCCTTGGGGAAAAAGGGCCTCAGGGGACGGTCTATCTTTCGGGCATTGAGGATTTCCTTCTCGCTCGGTCGTCCTTCCCGCTTGAAGAATCCCCCCGGTATCTTACCTGCGGCATATGATTTTTCACGATAATCAACATAAAGGGGGAGGAAGCCCCTTGCGTAATCGGGCTTTTCGGACGCCACCGCGGAGACCAGGACGATGGTCTCTCCATACTGGACGAGGACCGCCCCGTTGGCCTGCTTCGCGACCCTGCCGTGCTCGATTATCAGTCTGGTCTCATTGATATCCAGTTCAACCTTATTTATCATTTTTTTACTGACTCCCATACTGCCCCTACAGGGCGCTTGAGACAACCTATTTTCTCAGGTTCAGTTCCCTGAGCAGGTGATGATAACTGTTAATATTGCTCTTTTTGAGATAATCCAAGAGTTTCCTTCGCTGTCCAACAAGTCTCAACAACCCCTTCCTTGAGTGGTGATCTTTATTATGCACCTGAAAGTGCTTGGTCAATGACTCTATCCGACGAGTCAACAATGCAATCTGGACTTCGGCGGACCCCGAATCATTATCATGGAGTTTGAACCTGTCGATCACATCCTTTTTCGTCTCTTTATCAAGTGCCATCGTCGACTCTCCTTCGATTCATCGCGCCAAACGAGTCTACAATTTAAAACGAAAATTCACCTTTGTAAAGGCTTAGATCTCAATGTATTTCTTCATCGCCTCGCTTCGATCTCTCACCAGTTGGTCTCTGAGTTCTACAGGTCCGTCAAAGTGTCTGATATCCCTCAACCAGTCAATGTACTCCACTTCGACATCCCTGCCGATGATCTCTCCATCGAAACCGATAAGGTGCACTTCTATGGATGCGGGGACACCCGGGAAGGTGGGGCGCTCTCCCTGGTGCATCATTCCCGGATAGGGCCGGCCATCCAACAATACTTCCACCACATAAACTCCATCGGGTGGAAGCAGTTTTCCACCGCCCAGGACCTTCAGATTGGCCGTTGGGAAGCCTATTGTCCTTCCCCTCCCCTCTCCGGGAACGACACTCGCCGACAGGGAATACCGTCTGCCGAGCGCCCGGCCGACATAATGGAAGTCGGCATTGCCGATGTACTTTCGAATCCTCGAACTGCTGACTTTTTCTCCATCAACCTCAACCGGGCCCACTACGACAAGAGAAAAGCCCATCTCCCGCGACAGCGAACGCAGCATTGCCGGCGATCCCCCCCTACCGCGACCGAAGCCATGATCATAACCCACGACGAGCGCCCTCATCGAATATTCCTCGAACAAGATCTCTTCTACGAACCTCCTGGGTGTCAGTCGTGAAAATTCCGTGGTAAACGGTATAATCTCCACGAGGTCGATATCGAATTGTGTTAGAAGTTTCAATTTCTCATCTATAGTGCTCAGTAGTCCCGGCGCTTCGGAAGGCCGCAAGACCTTTAGAGGATGAGGATCAAAGGTGATTACAAGGCTGGTCATTCCCCTTTTTCCGGCCTCCCTTACAACCTGCTCCAGGACCTTTCGGTGGCCGATATGGATTCCATCGAACGTCCCGATGGTGACCACCGTTTCCCCCGTAATGGGCAATTCCATGGCTCTATCCATTGCTAAGCCCTATTACCCTTCCTGCCAAAGAATTCATCCGAGCACCTTCTCCGGATACAGGAGCAACCCGCCTTTTCCTTCTATTTCTATTCTACCCACGGCCAGGAAATCGGTGCGGCTCCATACCTGGACCTCCCTACCGGAGCGAGGAACTGAAGAGTTCCCGCCACAGAGTTGAAAACTCACCTTATCCACCGGGGACCCACGCCGCAGCAACTCTTCTGCCCGATCATCCACGACTACCTTCGAGAGGCCCCCGAGCACAGTATACGGAGGGAAGAGCCAGTGAGCCAGGTTTCCGTAACGGCACTCCTTCTCCAGTTTATCCAGTCCCTCCGCTTCCCCCAGGCTGAACGGCCCAACCGTCAGTCGTCTCAGAGAGACGAGGTGGCCACCCGTTCCCAGAATCCTCCCCACGTCCAAGGCAAGTGACCGGATATAGGTCCCGCTCGAACACCTGATGTAAAAGCGGACCTTCGGGAGCCCCATTTCCAATATTTCTATCTCCTTGATTTCGACTTCACTCGCCTGGAGTTCCACCTTCTCTCCTCGACGGGCCAATTCATAGGCCCGCTTCCCCGCAACTTTTCGTGCTGAGAAACTTGGAGGAACTTGATTGAAGACCCCTCGATAGCCCTTCAAGGCCCTGGAGACAGTCCCTTCGTCCAACTCCATTACTTTCTCCCTGTTCTCGAAAGTCACACGCCCTTCCATGTCACCCGTGTCGGTTTCCTCTCCCAGTTCGATCTCCGACAGATAACTCTTGTCGTCCCGTATGAGATACGATGCGAGCCTCGTCGCCTTGCCGAGGCATAGGACCAGTAAACCGGTGGCCATCGGGTCCAGCGTGCCGGAATGGCCGATTTTCCCCCGGAACTCCGCCATATTTCGTATCTTGTCGACGACCTTACGCGAAGTCAGACCCCGCGGCTTATCTACAAGCAAAAAACCGCCGGGATAACCGCCCTTTAGCGCCATCTTTCCCTCTAATACCCAAGGATCGAGGTGTCAGGCAGAATCCCCCGACCCCGGTACCTTCCTGAGCAGTTCCTCTATTCGTTTCACTCTCTCCAGGGACCTATCGAGAACGAACGTGAATACGGGGAGGTATTTCAACCTCACCCTCCCTCCAAACGCTGAACGGATATATCCCTTAGCCCTGTTCAGTGCCCTGAGACTCTTGATCTTCTCATCCTCATCACCCATCACGCTTACGTATATCCTGGCGAAGCGCAAATCTGATGACACCTTCACGCCGGTCAATGTAACGAACCCAACTCCGGGATCTTTGACCCCGTTCCTGATAATCCAACTAACTTCCTGAAGGATCAACTCGGAGACCCTGTCCGACCTCGAATAGCCATATCTCATGGAACCCGCACCAGGTTATATGAAATAGATTTCCGTATTGGCAAGGATGGCTTCCCTCTCGACGCGCGCCAGATCCAGCGCCTTGGAGAGAACTGAGTTGGCGAAGCGCCTGTCTCTTGAGACGGTGACGACGGCTATTTCGGCCCTTTGCCACAGGTCATGATAATTCACCTCCGCCACCGATACATTGAACTTACCGATGAGACGCTCTTTGAGGCTCTTTAAAGTGCAGCGCTTGGACTTGAGAGATCGACACGAGGGGAGGTAAAATTCAAGCGTCATCACTCCGATGACCATTCCCGATCCCACCCTTTACCGGTTCACAGTTTCCTCTTGATCTCCTCCACGACAAAGAATTCCAGGGTATCACCGACATGTATGTCCTTGAACCCCTCGATCGCGATTCCGCACTCGAGACCTCCGGCCACTTCCCTGACATCGTCCTTGAAACGCTTCAATGACGCTATCTCTCCTTCATAAACGACTTCATCGGAGCGACTGACGCGGACCTTTGCGTCACGCTTCACCAGCCCGTCATCAACGAGGCAACCCGCTATGGTTCCTATTCTCGGAATACTGAAGACCTCCTTGACCTGGGCCATCCCGATGTGGATCTCCCTCTTGGCAGGCGTGAGCATGCCTTCCATGGCGGCTCTTATGTTGGAGACCACCTCATAGATGACCTGATACAACCGGACATCCACCTTTTCCCGCGCAATGGCAGCCCTGGCACCGGCGTCCGGCTTGACGTGAAACCCGATCACTACTGCATCAGAGGCCGCAGCCAGGAGGATGTCAGTCTCGGATATCGACCCGACACCCCTGTGAATAATATCTACGGCAACCTCGTCGGTGCTTATCTTCTGGAGAGAATCGGTCAGGGCCTCGACCGAGCCGTCGACATCCGCTTTGATAACAAGACGCAGGCTCTTCAACTCCCCGCGTTTGACCTGGTTGTATATATCCTCCAGGGTGGTTCTCTTCCGCCTAAAGCCATGTTCCCTCTTGAGGCGCTGGCGAACGCTGCTGATCGCCCTCGTTCCCCGTTCGTCCTTCATAACGTAAAAGTTATCTCCCGCCTGGCACACGCCGCTGAAGCCAAGGACCTGAACCGGCCTGGCCGGACCGGCATATTCAATGTGGCTACCCCTTTCGTTCAGAATTGCCCGGACCTTCCCGGAAAAGAGGCCGCAGATGAAGTTGTCACCCGGGTGCAATATCCCCCTTGTAATCAAGACGGTAGCAACAGGCCCCATCCCTTTATCGAGCCGGGATTCAATAACAACCCCCCGGGCGTCACCTTTGGGGCTTGCCTTTAACTCGAGCATCTCCGCCTGAAGAAGGACAAGTTCCAACAGGTGCTCTATTCCAGTCCCTTTCTTAGCAGAGACCTCGGCGCAGAGGATCTCACCCCCGTATTCTTCGACCACTATTCCATAATTCATCAAGTCCTGTTTTACCCTGTCGGGATTGGCAGCAGGCAGATCAATCTTGTTAATGGCGACGATCATCGGCACCGCCGCCGCCTTCGCATGATCTATGGCCTCGATGGTCTGGGGCATAACCCTGTCATCCGCCGCGATCACGAGGACAACAACGTCTGTGACCTTCGCCCCACGCGCCCGCATGGCAGTGAAGGCCTCGTGGCCGGGCGTGTCGAGGAAAGTTACGGTTCCCTGAGGAAGATTGACCAGATAGGCGCCGATGTGTTGCGTGATACCTCCCCTCTCTCCCGCAATTACGTTCGTCTTCCGGATATAGTCGAGGAGCGAAGTCTTTCCGTGATCAACATGTCCCATCACAGTAACAATCGGCGGACGAGGCCGCAGGTCTTCCACCATAACTTCTTCATGCTCTATCTCCTCCATCCCATACTCTTCCAGGGGCTCCGCCTTATAACCGAATTCCCCGCATACAAGGGAAATGGTGTCGAAGTCAAGCCTCTGGTTGATCGTAACCATCAAGCCCACTTCCATGCAAGTCGAGATTATGGTGGAAGGAGAAACATCTATGATGTTCGAGAGTTCAGCGACCGAGATGAATTCACTTACCTTTACCAGGTTCGCCTCCCCCTCAGGAGCGGTCGATTCGGCCGGCACCTCTTTCTTCTTTTTCCTTCTCCTCTGCTTACCGGTTATCAATGAAAGGGTCCGCTTAATATTCTCTTCGATCTCCCTCTGGTTGACCTTCCTGTGTCGCTTCTTTGAGGCTCCCCTTCCCCTCTTTGCCTTGGGCGGGGGCACGGACTTCTTGACGTTCACTCCCTTCGATGATGTGGGCTTAGAGGCAACGGGCTGCTCCTTTACAGCCCCTCGGCCCTTCCTGCTGCTCTTTTTTCTCTCCTCAGCCAGTGCCCTCTTTTGCTCGTCTCTCTCCTTCATTACTTCCTTTTCGAGGGTGAACTTCTCCCGTATCTTCTCCACCGCGGCCTCGTCTATACTGCTCATATGGCTCTTTACGTCGATGCCTATTTCGAGAAGAATCTTAACGAGGGCCTCGCTGGATAGATCGAACTCCCTCGCAATCTCATATACTCGATATCTGGCCAATTAAATTGCCCCCAACTTGCCTTTGTAAGAACCTGCCAGGCAGGCTGATGCTCTCCCTCTTTGTATTATATGGGGCCATCCGCATCGTCCGACCTGTCTTGACCAGTTTCAGCAACCAGTTCAGTTTCCTCGTAAAACAGGCCGGAGTCGATACCATCAGCAATCGCCTTCAACTTCTTTGCGGTCTTCTCGCCGATTCCACTGACCTTCAGCAGGTCGGCCTCTTCCACATCTATCAGGTCACCCAGGGATTTGTATCCGGCCTCTCCGAGCCTCTGGGCCGTCTTTTTCCCGATTCCGGGTATCCTGGAAAGATCATATTCCGAGAGATCAACCATCACCCTCTCCCCTTCAGCCGCTCTCTTCCTCCCGTCAAACTCCTTACGTGTCATGAGATCGATCTGCCATCCCGTCAACTTGGACGCCAGCCGAACGTTCTGCCCGGATTTCCCGATTGCCAGCGAGAGTTGATCGTCGGAGACTACAACGGTCATGCTATTGGCCTGCCGATCCGCTACGGTCTTCAAGACAACAGCGGGGCTGAGGGCCTTTCTGACGAATTCGTCCGGATCCTCGCTCCACGGGACGATATCAATACGCTCCCCTCCAATCTCCTTGACGATACTCTGTACCCTCGAGCCCTTCAGTCCTACGCATGCACCTACCGGATCCACACTCCGATCATGGGAGACTACCGCAACCTTTGACCTCGATCCCGGTTCCCGCGCAATTTCCTTTATTTCCACGAGTTCCTGGGCAATTTCGGGGACTTCCTTCTGAAACAACGAGTTGAGAAACAACGCATGCGTCCTGGAAAGAATGAGTTGTGGCCCCCTCGAGGTATCATTCACCTCGATCAGACAACCCATGATGGGATCGCCCTGGCTGAACCGCTCCTTCCTGTTCTGCTCACGCAAGGGGATGATGGCCTCGATCTGTTTGCTGATGTATACTATGTAATTTCCCCGCTCGATCTGTTGAACCGTTCCATGGATGATTTCGCCTATCCTCTTGGTGTACTCCTCGTGGATTTTTTCCCTCTCCGCTTCCCTTACCTTCTGGATAACGACCTGCTTCGCCGCCTGGACAGCCGTTCTGCCGAATTCTGTAAAATCCACCGGGATGCCCACCCGCTCGTCCAAGGCCGCTTCCGGATCGTATTGCCTGGCCTCCTCGAGGCTGATCTCAACCTTGCGATCCACGACCTCTCTGACTACTTCCTTTTCTATGACGACCGAGATGCTCCCCTTGTCTGCGTTCACCCGGACGCTGATGTTGTCCGTGGTGCCGAACTTCTTCCGGGCCGCGGCCAGGACCCCTGCTTCGATCATACCGATGAGTTCTTCTTTTTCGATGCTCTTCTCCCTGGTAATCCTCCCCAGGGCTTCAATAATCTCAAAGCTCATGACACGCGGATCTCCCGGAACTGAATCCGAATGTGATTGTTCGCCTATTTTCTGACCATTTCATACGCTATAGACCATACTTCACAAAAATAAAGAGTGGGGGCCTTCCCACTCGACTGTTAATATATACCCCCAACCATTAAAAATCAAGGAGAAATCTGCTTTCTCAGCCCCAGGAACGCCACCATCCGGCCAGATATCCGCCGTTGACCTACCTCCTCCACAGACCTCCGATGTGAATAAAACAAATCGGTAGAGCAATAAGTACAATAGATGCTTATCGAGATATTCCGAAGTGGAACTCCCCTATCCATGGCCTGGCGTGCATTGACCCCCCTAAGGTCCACCCTCCATTTTCCACTCTGCATACCCTCGGGTGAAATCCACCTCGTAAAACGGTCAAACACCTCTTTACCTACAGGATAACAAGCACCCTCTATGGAGGGCCCAAGGTGTACATGTACATCCTCGACGTCCGAACCATATTCTTCGACCATCAGGTCGATGCCCGCAACGATTATAGATCCGCATGTGCCACGCCATCCTGCATGAATAAGTCCTATTACATCAAGCCTCCGGTCGTGCATGAATACAGGGACACAATCGGCCACGGTAGCCGTCAACAAGACATCCTCCCTATTGGTGACCAGGCCGTCGCATGCCGCTGTCATGATCCTGATATCATGGCAGCGGCAGTTCTCTGCAGAAGGCGATACGCTCCTTATAACGTTGCTATGCACCTGCTCCATACCAACTACTAGATATCTTCCCCCGGCAATTGAACCTGCAAAGGTCTTCCAGTTCTCGGCCGGCCCATTCCTTGAATGGGCAGATTGCCGATTCATATCGAACGGTCTCCCGGCGCGACCCCGGAGGGATCTCAGTGTAACTCCCTGTAGCAGGCTGGTCCTCCATGGCCCGTAGGACAGGAATGCGACCCCGTTTTCCCGAACTTCGATTGTCTCAGAATCGAAGTTCATCCATCGATTAATATCAATGTCCCTTGCCCTCAGCGATTTCTTTCGACAGTTTCCTGAGGTCGCTCCTTAGCCTCGAAACTTTCCTGTCGATCTTTACCAATTCATCCCGAGTGACAAGATTCAAGGCCTCGGCCGCTTTCCTCGTCCTCCTCCTTACCCTCTCATCGATCTCCTTCCTTGCCCTGTCGATTGAATCGGTTACTTCCTCCGAAAATCGTTTCCCCTCCTTGCTGCTCATCTCGCCCTTCTTGATAAGATCGCCGACAAGTTCTTCCACTCTCTCACGCGTCAGCGATATGGCTCCAATCCCGAAATAGAGTGAGTTCCGAACCATAGTCCCGAGATCCTTCATAACCTGTCTCACCTCCCCATCGCTTTGACTGTAATCATATCAACTACTGAAAGAAAATGCCGTTTTCCCGGACGAGGTCCTTAATTATAGTTTAATTCATCCAGAACAATGGTCAAGATAAATCATTAATGGGAGATTGCCTTGTTTTTCTCCAAGAATCAACCTTGTCCGATTAAGTCATGATTCAAGGTCGAAAGAGAAAAAAGGGCAATAACTGTAAGCAGCCTTACAGACGCCCCCCCACAGATATGATAGAGTGTGACATTAGAGGTAAACGCCTTGTTACAGGCAAAAGGATAACGTGTGCATCGCCAATGGATATTCAAGCACAAAGAAAGTCCATTTCGAGTTACACTATGGAAAGGAGGTTGAAGGGACTGATTTTCTTGTGAAGGTCCTTACGGGTCCTTCATAGCACTTTTCCGTCATCTTCCAAGGAGAAATCCTAACAACCAAGGAGGTGTCATGACAAGGAAGGTCTTTGCTGTTGCTGCCGCGGCGTTTTTCCTGGTGAACGTCCAGCTTTACGCCACAACAGCCTCAGCTGCAAACCTGCCCATAGGAAATCAGGTCAACTATGGTGAAGTCACAATTCAGGGTCCGATCAAGGGACACATTGAACGTACGATCGAGTTCGAGATCATCCCGGGTGAGAATTTCACCGCGGACATCACCCTGACGAACACCGATCAGGAGCAGAACAGTGCCGACGTCCTCTTGCGCCTCGACTGCCCTAACGGTGCACAGGTTCCCATGATGGAAGAGAACGTAACGCTCGAGGGCCTGCAGAGTATCACGTACCCTTACTCTGAATATGTCCCCGACAATCTCCAACTCTATGGACGTTACACCCTGAAACTCTTCATCGATGGGGTCCTGGCCAGTTTTTGCCAGTTCGACCTGAACAGCCGGACGGATATCGAGGTCCGTTGGGACGATGGAGTACTGGTAAATGCTTACGCCTGGTACGACGCCGGCAACAAGTGGGCGATCCGTGGCTGCCTGCCAGACGGGGCCGTAGTCAACGAGATAGGCGTTCATGTCCTTTCTGAGAACGATCCTTACTGGCCGTGGCCGGACGCCGTCCACCAGGACATCGGTGTCCAACTCTATGACAACACGGGCGGTGGTGGATACCCTGGTACACTGCTCTCCGATAACATCGCCAACGGCGGTGCAAGTGGAGATGCGATTGCGACCGTGAGCGTACCGATCACCACATCTGCCTTCTTCGTGGCCAACAACCAGTTGGATCCATATCCGACATGCGAGGGACAGGGCGTCGATGGTGCCTTGAACCACTACGACCAGATGTGGGCCGAGATCAGCGGCGCATGGCAACCTTATTCATCGATCTCAGGAGACCTGATGATCTGGGCCATTGCTTCCGTTGCAGGGCAGAACGTCACAGTCGGAAATCCGCCTGCTCAGCAGTAACCACAATACAAGGCTTGAGAATCTTGCTCCACCAAACATGTTGAGCAGGGTTCTCGCGACAAGCAGGAGAAAAGATGGTGGGATAACAGGATGTTCTCCCACCATCTTTCTTTTTGGCGCTCATACCGTAAAATCCGGGCTTTGCTGTACGGCAATAATTTTCCCTTGCGTGAAGTTACAGATAGTTGTATTATTTAAATAACATGATATTTCATCTATAATTTCTTTGCTGTCCTTCACACCCCTTCAGGTGCAAGCCTGTAAAAAGGAGAACGCCATGTCGACCAGGTTCTTGCTCACCCTTTTTCCTCTCTCCTTAATACCATGGATCCTGACTCCCACCGCCGCCATCTCTTTTATGGCCAATGAAATAGACAACCCTGCCCTGTCAGCGGTCCCTCTCACCGGCGGCCACTCGGCCGGCGACCTCGGGAATTTTACAATGGACCATCAAAGCATCCGCGGCTCGATCGAACGGACGGTTCCCTTTGAGGTGGTCCCCGGTGAACAACTCACCTTCAACATCAAACTCTGGAACGAGGACGAAGCCGAGGACAGCGGTGATGTCCAAATTCGCCTTGACTTCCCTGACGGATCGCGGCGGTCGCTCTTCCAAAATGAAATCGTGCTTCAGGGCGGCGAGGAGACTTACCGCAAATACAGCGATCTCGTGCCGTGGAATCTGGAAGTCTATGGCCGCTACACGGCCAAGTTGTTCATCGACGGCCAACTCGCCGATTTCTTCCAGTTCGATCTGAACAGCAGGGACGAGATCGAGGTCCGCTGGGATGACGGCGTAATGGCAAACGCCTGGGCTTGGTCACACCTCTGCAACGCCTGGGCAATTCGTGGTTGCCTGCCCGATGGTTCCGTCCTCGACTCGATCGGGGTTTATATCCTCTCCGAGGGCGACCCCGGCTGGCCCTGGCCCGACGATATCCACCAGGATATCCTGCTTCAAGTCTTCGACAACGATGGGTCAGGGGGCCTGCCCGGTACACTCCTCTTCAGCGATGTATCGCAGGTGACCCCCGGGACGAGCCACGCCGTGGCCTATCCCGGCATACCGATCAGTTCGGCCTTCTACATCGCCAACGACCAGTTGACGGACTACCCGACCTGCGAGGGACAGGGGGTCGATGCGGAGGTCAACCACCCGGACCAGATGTTCACGCGGATCGACGATGTCTGGGGGAATGCGGGATCGGATTACGGTGGGGACTTCATGATCTGGGGCGTCGGTCACATAGGAAACCAGCGCGTGACCATTGGAAACCCGCCCAACAGCGAATAGAGCAAGAGATAACAGGAAGACACGTAACAGCGTTAAAGACGGGGGAGAGAAATGACCTCTAATTCAGCTTGGGAGAGGAGGGATTCATCCTCAGGCGGATAGGGACGGACGATGGTGCATGTCGGGACATGCGGTTTCAGTTACGAAGACTGGCGGGGCGTCTTCTACGCCGAGGATCTCGTGAAAAGGGACTTCCTCCGCCACTATTCATCTGAGTTCTCGGTCCTCGAGTTGGATACTACCTTCTACCGACTACCGAACAGTTCCTTCCTCGAAAGACTCGGAGAAAAGACCCCAGATGACTTCCATTTCTTTATAAAGGCATACCGCGGGATCACCCACGAAATCGGTGATGACTCTCAATCCCATTTAGGACGGTTCCTCGACGCACTCTCCCCGCTTGTGATGATTAAAAAACTTGGCGGGATCCTCCTGCAATTCCCCTACTCATTTCACAAGAACTCGAAAAACGTGAAGTACCTGGAGGCGTTGTTGGCCTCCACGAGAGGGATCGTCAGCATACTGGAATTCCGCAATAGAGACTGGTTCAATGAAGAGGTCTTCCACCTCCTACGTGAACACGACGCTGGTTTCTGTTCGGTTGACGAGCCGCGGCTCAAGGGATTGCCCCCACCATCCGCGATAGTTACCAGCACCATCGTGGGGTATGTCAGGTTACACGGCAGAAACGCTGCCAAGTGGTGGGTGCATCAGGATCCGTCCGAACGGTACGATTACCTCTATTCAGATGAAGAACTGGCGGACTGGCGCGACAAGATCCTCGAGATGGCGGCAAAGGCGAGGGACATCCACGTCATGTTCAACAATCACCGCGGCGGAAAGGCAATCATCAACGCGAGGCGAATGAAGGACATCCTCCGGGGGGAGCACTAGTGCTCAGTTGCGTAAGTTCCCGTTACTTGTGGCGACCTTGAGAACTGAGCACTCCGCGGGCGATTTAGGGGGCCGCGGAAGTATCTTAAGAGGTGACAGGGAGGGAAGTTCCGGCGGAACTTCCCGACCACCAGAGGGGCATCACGCCCCCATGGAAGTGTCTCGCCCATGAGATAAAACCTAACGCGGACTTTGGCAGAGAGACACTAGTGAACGGCTCTGCGGGTACAATCCATCACCGGCAGACGGAACGAGCTGTCAGGGAATCGTTGCAGAAAGCAGTCACGGCTTCAGGCGATTGATGGTGCGCGGGAAGGGAATGGTCTCTCTCAGGTGGCTCAGGCCGCATATCCAGCCGATCAACCTCTCGAGCCCCAGGCCGAAACCGGAATGCGGGAAGGTCCCGTATTTTCGTATATCGATGTACCAGTCATAGGTGTCCTGCGGCAAGCCCTTCTCCCTGATCCTCTCCATCAGCGTATCCAGGTCATCGATGCGTTGAGAACCGCCTATGATCTCTCCATATCCCTCGGGGGCAAGAAGGTCATCGCACAGGACGACATCAAGCCGGTCCGGTGAAGGAGGCATATAGAAGGCCTTGACCTCGCGCGGATAATTGCAGATAAAGACCGGCCGATCATATTGGCTGCTCAGTACGGTCTCTTCGTCACCCCCGAAATCCGCCCCCCACTGTCTCGGCATCCCGTGTTCGGAGAGGATCTCAAGCGCATCATCATAGGTTATCCTGGGAAATGGTGTCTTGACCTTCTCCAGCGGTGATATGTCTCTTTCCAGCTCATCGAGTTCTTTCTTCTTTCTCTCCAGCACCCGCTCGATAACGGCACAGACAAGTTCCTCCTGCAGGTCCATATTGCCATCGGATTCGAGGAAGGCAACCTCGGCCTCCACCATCCAGAACTCAGTAAGGTGACGCCGCGTCTTTGATTTCTCCGCCCGGAACGTCGGCCCGAAGCAGTATACCTTACTGAACGCCGCCGCGGCCGCCTCTAAATAGAGTTGACCTGTCTGTGCCAGGTAGGCCTTCCCCTCATGGAAATACTCGGTTTCGAAGAGCGTGGTAGCAGTCTCTCCTATGGCGCCCGTCAGTATGGGGGTATCTATCAAGATGAAATCTCTCTCGTAAAAGAACTCCCTGATCGCCCGCACGACCTCGTCCCTGATCCTCAGTATCGACTGCTGCCTCCTTGAACGAAGCCAAAGGTGCCGGTGATCGAGGAGAAAAGTCGTGCCATGACTCTTCGGGGTGATCGGGTAGTCCTCGCACGCCTGGACAACGGTCAAGTCAGAGACTTGAAGTTCGACACCACCCGGGGCCCGCCTGTCTTCACGTACCCTACCCCTCACCACGATTGAAGACTCCTGACCTATCTCATTGTAAGCATCGAATACGTCCTCCGGCACCTCACCCTTCACCATCACCGCCTGAACCAGGCCGGTTCCATCACGAACAACGAGGAAGCGAATCTTTCCCATCGATCGCTTGTGGTAGAGCCATCCCTTGACAACGACCTCTTGATCCACGTGAGATTTTAAATACCTGATATATACCTGACTCAACCGCTCCTCCCAGGCAATCGACCCTAGCGTGGTGTCCCAGAAGTTATTTTGCAAATGTTTTTCTGTGAACCGCGAGGGCGCCCGTTATCTCCCGGAGCCCTTACCAACGACGGGCTATTTACAACCGGCCAACGTAATAGACTCAATCACGTGAATGCTATCGTCTCGCTCGCTACTTGTCAAGTCCACCGTCATAACCGGAGTTTCTCCTTCATTGCCCAGGCGCCCCTATCCTCCCGGGCTCCGTCGTGTGAGACGACACCAGATCCACCCAACGAACGGCCAAACCAGGGTTGCACAGGAACCTTGTGAACAACGGGTGTAGAAAGGATGAGAGGTGGAATCGGATCATTCACGACCTTTAACGATAGGGTATAAGCGGCCGAAACAAGAGGGATTGAAA
The DNA here is from genome assembly GCA_964573995.1 of uncultured Gemmatimonadota bacterium. Lineage (GTDB taxonomy): Bacteria > Gemmatimonadota > CAZMKB01 > CAZMKB01 > CAZNLH01 > CAZNLH01. The sequence goes on along the minus strand of CAZNLH010000002.1, from coordinate 42,712 downwards.
TTGCAATCCGTCCCCCCGAGCAACCTTCTCTTCATCCTTGTCTCACTCTTGATCGTATTCACAGGCTGTGGAGCCCGCCTGATAGACGAGACCGGCTACATTGGAGAATGGCGGACGGCGGGGGGTGATTTCGAAAGGAGTGGATCGATCCATGCGGAACTTTCGCCTCCCCTGATAGAGGCATGGAGGACAAAGGCTGGGCGTGGATTCAAGGGATCACCCGTCCCCGTCGGCGCCATAGTTATTGCCGCCACTACCGATGGAATGGTGAAGGCCTACCTTGCCAGGGATGGAAAAAAACTATGGCAGACCAAGATCGGGGGGGGATGTTACGGAGACCCCGTCGTTTCAAGCGGTAGAATCTTTGTCACCACTGAATATCCCGACGGCTCACTCTACGCGATAGATATCAGGAGGGGAGAAGAGATCTGGAACAGGAAGATCGGCCCGAGCCGATCGACTCCGACTATAGATGCCGGAATCATATACACACTGTCTGATGAAGGCACCCTCTTCGCCCATACAATCACCAGGGGGGAACTCCTGTGGAAGAGACAACTCAGGGCGATGGTGCCGCAGTCTCCCATCATCATTGGGGACTCCCTGTTCATAGTCGCCTCGAAAGATACGATGGACGTGCTATCAACGATCGACGGAAAAATTATCAATCACAGGGCCATATCGCCGAATTCCTTTCCCTCCACCGCTGCCATGGACGGTTGCCTGTTTTATGGATGGGCGGGGGGGATCGGCCTCATCACGCTACGGCACCCGGAAGGGCGCATGGAGGTATCCAATGCACCAAGGACCTATAAATTGTCCATTTCAGGAGATACCATCCTCGGAACGGACGGCATCCGTGCGGCATTCGCATGGGGCCCTCACTCAGGCAAATTACTTTGGAGGCGGACGACTTCCGGTCTCCTCGAGGCGGCACCAGTAACCTCCGGCAAGGCGGTGATCATCTTATCGCTGGCCGGTGAAATCGTGATGGTGGACGTCGGGAGCGGCGAATTGTTGTGGAAGGAGACCGTTGCCGCGCCATTGTACGCCGCTCCGGCCATATCGGGAAGGCGGCTATTCATTACAACCGGAAGGGGTGAATTGATCGCCTTTGCAGCCGAAGACGACCTGGACAGAACGGGTGGAGCACGGTGAGCAAGACAACGATCACGCTACTGGCCACGACGATTCCCCTTTGGCCGGCCTTTCGAATCTCCCCCGCTTTCGCCGAGAAAACGGCCGTGATCCGCCTGGATTATCCCGGAGCGGTGCTCATTATCGACAATGAAACGAAGGGGGTGAATGACTCGGCCACACTCACCGTGCAAGCAGGCCTTCATTACATGACCCTGCTTCCGCCCGACCGGGATGGTCGATGGTTGCCTCCCGTGCAATCGTGTCCCTTCGTGCTGGCGGAGGATGAATCCCTGGTCATCCGGCAGGGAGACGTCAGGCCCCTGCAGGTTACAACTGTGCCCGAAGCAAGTGAAATATTCCTGAACGGCCATCCGGCCGGGCGATCTCCGCTGGCACTGAGCATCATCCGCGGCATAGATTCCACCTTGAGCGTAGCCAAGATCGGATACCGCAGGTTGACCTTCCGCCTTGACGATCCCCGACTCCAGGTGCCCCTGCTCAACCTGTCTCTCGAACCCGCCGGCTCGAACCTCACACCGGAGGTTGCCGCTACAGGGAAAGACCAGAGGCCCGGCGTGTCCCCCGGCTGGTTACCATACGCCACATTGTCATACTTTATCGGCGCCACTGCACTCGGATTTTACACCAAGGAGCGCGCCGACGACCTGTTCGACGATTACCGGCACACCTCATCCAGGGATGATATGAACCGCCTGTTCAACGGCGCGGAGCGGATGGACAACCGGGCCCGAATACTTTGGGTAAGCGGCCAGGTGGCCCTGGGCGCCACGATTTTCCTCTTTTTCAGGAACTTGCGGGGCGATCAGGGGAAGAGGCCACCCCCCGCCCTGAAACTTGGACGATCGGGAGAAAGCCCCCTGATCATCACGTGGTACTTTGGAGATACTGTCAGACGATGATATACAGGGCCACAGTTACCATTCTGCTCTCCTGTTGCACCCTGCTCCTCACTGAGGGGTGCAAGGGGAGAGACCACATCAATCCACTCGACCCGATGAACCCCTCCACCGGTGGAACGCCTGACAACCTAAATGCGCTCGCCGGAGACGAGGAGGTAAGGCTGGCATGGAACGACCTCGACCTTCACGACCTGGTGGGATACGACTTGTTGAGACTCGAGGGCGACTCGCCGGAAACGACGACCCTGAACCAGTCCCGGATTCCACCTGAAGATACTACCTGGACGGATGCCGATGTCCTTAACTCCCACACGTACACCTATATCCTCCGGTTCCTGGCGCCACACTCAGAGCGCTATTATTCGGCCTCTGACGTCGCTACGCCGGGCCCAACGACGGCCTGGACGGTCGACCTCGACTCCCCCGCCCTGTGGAGGATCACCCCAGACGCCCGCGACCGCTTGACACGCGTAACGGGTCTCTCGGGCCCCATGGACGTGGAGATCTCACCGGACGGACAATCCATCTGGGTGGCGGATTACTTCGGCAGGCGCGTCATAAAATACGGGATCGACGGAGACTTTCTGCTCGAGCACAGCAACTCGGGCGCCGGCAGGGGACTCCCGGTCACCCTCGGCGTGCGCGCCTCCGACCATACGCTCTGGATCGGCTACAGGTCTCCCGGTGGTGTTTCCCAGGTCGACGATTCGGGGAACGAACTGGCCTTTTTTCCCTACATTTCGGACCCGATCGATATAGACATCGATCAGGGCGACGGGACGGTGTGGGTGGCATCCCGCGGGGAGGGGACAGTCTACAGGAAGGGCCCGGGCGAGGAGGACTTCACGGCAATAGGCGGTTTCAGCAACCCCGTGTCGCTATCCGCGGACCCTGTCTACGGTCGGTGCTGGATCGCCGATGACAACGGGGTAACCATATTGAGCAAGGATGGAGGGACTCTTTTCGCACTGGGAGACATCCAGCCACCGCCCGTGAAGGTGGCCGTAAATACCGGCGACGGCTCCTGCTGGATCGCCCATTACGCCGAGACCTGGACCATCACGCGCGTAGGGCCCTCATTCACTACCGACCTGGACGTACCAGGTTTCGAATTCATCAGCGACCTGGCAGTCGACCCCGTGGAGGGCTCGTGCTGGCTGGCGGCCGCAACCTCGATGGAAGGCAGGGTGATAAAGGTGTCGAAGGATGGAGACATACTGGGAAGCGTGGGAGGCTTCGTATATCCCTCCGCGATCAGTGTCCTGCCTTGACGCTCGGGGCCGCCCATTATCAATAGTCATAACCGAAGAAAAAGTCGACCTTCGTATCGTGCGAGATCGAATGGAAATCCGTCGTCCTCGCTAAGTCGAGCCGCAGGACCAGGGGACCGCCCAGGCTGAACCTGGCTCCAAGCCCGAAACTTCCAAGGAGGCCGGGATACCCCGCATCCTTGTCCCACGCGTTGCCGGCATCAAAAAAGAGGGCCCCCTGGATGGGCGGAGAAGAGAGGTCACCGAACGGGAAACGCAGTATCAGGCGGTTCAAGAGGGGAAACCGCAATTCCTGGTTGATCAGGACCACCCGGGTTCCAAGTATCGAAAACCTGGGGTAACCCCTGAGGGTCCAACTACCCCCGATGAATGCCCGTTCCGGCAGTGTTCCCTCGCTGATCCTCCCGAACAGCCTAACCGCATAGGCAGATCGCAGCGACGTCCTGAAATACTTCCGGATATCCGCCTGGAGCGTCATGTTGTCCGTACTTGCCCGGCTTATGTCGTTGGTGATGCCGATCGTCAGGTTGATCCGCTCGCCGTCGATGGGCCCCGTAGGGAGCCACAGCGAATTGTCCTTTACGAGGGAGAATACATTGGTAACAAGGTAGGACTTCCGACTGAAGTTGGATATATAATCACTCCGATCGGAACGGGAGACAAGGATGGAGCCCTCCACCCTCAGGAACTTGGAGAAGGGGTAGCCAAGGAGGAAAAAGGCGCCGTACTGCCGCTCCGAAAAGGGGGTGTCGGAACGTCTGAAATCGAAGAAGTCACCCTTGAAATGGTAGGCCCCCCATCCGTAATTGAGCCGCTCCTTGCGGTTTATGTAGGTTGCGGACCCGCTGAAGGATCCGAGAAAATCCTTGCTCGATGAGGCCGTGTTGAAGACCTGCAAGGCCACCAACTGATCACTCAGCATGTCGGACAGGACAAACTGCGCCCCCTGTGCGTTACCGAAAGAACTGCTGAAGCCCACACCACCCTGGGCGATATCGAGCGAAAATTTGCGCCTGTACCTCTCAACCCTCTCGACCCTGCTCGAATCATTCACCGGCAATTCCCATCCCCACGAATGCACACCCTTCTCCACCGCCGGTACAACCGATACGGTATCCGGCCGCTCCAGCCGGTCCATCCGATAGATCCCGAAACTCTGGTCATCCATGGCGGCGAAGACGAGACCCTTTTTATCGGGCAACCACCTGGGCGAGTATACCCCGCTTGAGAATGAAGTCAATCGTTCGACTCTTCCCCCCTCTCCAAGCGAGTACGCATTCTGAATACCGTCCCGGTCGGATACAAAGAGGATCTCGCCGTCCCTTCCAGAACGCCATTCCGGCGACTCGTCGCGCCACGGCCCGAGCATCAGGTAACGGATTTCCCTCGATGAAATATCGATCGTGCAGAGGTTCAATGCCCCACCCTTCCCGTAAGGTGTCCTGTCCGATGAAAAAACGACGCGATCACCCCCGGGCGAAAAATCCGGGTCCCGATCGGCATATCGATCGTTCGTCAGTTGTTCGAGCCTTCCATCCCCAAGATGGAAGACAAAGAGGTCGAGGTAGCCAGCAGGGGTGAGCCCTGAAAACACAACCCGATCGCCCCCGGGAGACCAGGCCGGCGATGTAATTCCCACTATTCCTTCAAACTGGTACCTCCCCGTGATCTTGCCGGTATCCAGGTCGAGAAATACCAAGGCGTCACGGTCGTGGTATTTCGAAGAAAACACGAGGATGCCTGCCTCGCTCACGTCTATCCCGCTCTGAAAGGGATGCAGGGACTCGAGCAGGGCGCCCCTGCCCCCCCTCAGGATTGTCTTCTCAGGCGTCTTCTCATCATCCATAGATATCTCGCAGATATCCTCGTAACCGGATCGTGTCGATATATAGACCAGCCGGTTTATTCCTTCCCCGTCCTTGAAGATCACCGGGTGAAAACTCGAGCCTCCACGGGTCAATTTCTCCGCCCTCACCCCCAAATCGGTAAACCTGGCCACCTCGGGGTAATAGCGTTGCTTCAACCACCAATTCCATTCACTCCCGACATCTTCAAGGGTAGTTCCGTAGGTCCTCCTGAACGCCGCCGGGAAGGTGCTCCCCCTCCCCATCTCCTCGTACAGGAGGCTTATCTTATCGTCGCCGTAGCGCTCCCCGAGGAAACGGAAGATCGACTGTCCTATCTTGTAGACCGCGAAAGTCCCGTTGAAGTGCCACAGGTCCCCTATGTCGGACAGCCGGTGATGCATGACGAGGTCCCGCATCACCTGATCGCCGAGCGTGTTCCACTCCCCTGAAAGGTACTCGGCCAGCCCCTCCGTTACCCATAGTGGGGAATAAACCGCCTGGTATCCCTTCCTCATCATCCTGTAACTGTTGATCTTGCCGGTTTCAAAGACGTGCACCATCTCGTGACGAATTACCGTCTTGAAATCGTGATAAGAGCCGCTGAAGGGGAGGGCCACCCTCCCCTTGAGTAACTCCGTCACTCCACCCACCCCTTCCGGGACGAAATAGGGGATGACGTTGGTCTGTTCGAAATCCTGGTGTGAACTATACAGTATCAGGGGGATCCTGCGAAAGACGTGATGCCTGAACTTCTCCTCGAGGAACCGGTAACTCGATTCGGCCTCCTTGAGAGCGACCTCGGCGATCTCCCGCTCCTCGGGATAAAAGTAGACATCGACGTGCTCACCCTTCAGTATGTGCCAATCGAAATCGACATACTGGATCTTGTTCTTGCCAAAGTAAAAGGTCTGCGAGGAAAGGAAGCGGCAGGACGCCAGTACGGAGAAAACAACGATCAGACAGACGTGAAGCCGCGACAACCAACAGGTAGCGGAATGAAAACGCTGGGAATGCTGCATGACAACAACCCGGTTTGCACCGGGCTCACAGGGAATGGACCTGACTGCACCGAATCGTCCGTCCAAGGCATTGCCCTTGTTGACTCTCCCTTACTCCGGCAGGCGCGTGAGGAGGCTCCTCTGAACCCACTCGGGTATCCGAATCGGGCGTCGATTCCCGTTCAGGCAGATATGTACCGTCATCCCGTTTGCCAGGAGTTCGCCCTCCCTCCTGACCTCGTATGAGAATACCATCTTCCGGGTCTTCATCTCACTGATCCATGTTCGTACTTCAAGGGAGTCTTCGAACCTCGCAGATGCCACTATCCTGCAGTGAGACTCCAGCACCGGCAGGTACACCCCCTTTTCCTCCATGAACCGATAACTCAATCCCTTCTCCCGGATATACTCGGTTCTGCCCACTTCAAACCATACCAAGTAGTTGGTATGATACACCACTCCCATCTGGTCGGTCTCCGCGTACCGGACGCGCACCGTCGAGGTTGTGAAATCTCGGTCGTCTTCCTCCATTCAACTTCCTTTCGGGCCCATTTCCTCCACCAGGCAAGATAGCGCCGTCTCGATCCTGTCTTCCCGCAGAAACGGACCGAGTTGGCGGATCGCCTCTTCGAGTTCGACCCTCGAGGCCCCCGCGTGAAGCCCTCCGGCGAGGTGAGAGCGGAGTTGTCTCCAGGCCCCCTGTACGGTCAGGACGGATATGACCAGCAACTCCCTCTCCTTTATTGGAAGGCCGCCGCGCCCGAGGACCTTCCCATAGCCCTCTATGATCATCCACCGGGCAAGCAACGGGTGCAATCCCCGTATCTTCTCTATCAGGCGCTCGTACCTATCTCCGTACACAAGGCGACAGAGACGCTCACCACGCCTCTGCCAGGCCTCCCAGCACGGGTAGTCCTCATCGATGTCGGTCCCTGCGGGATAATCCAGACCCGATGCGCGACACGTCTCCCGGAGGATATGCAGGCCGTTTATCGCGCGTGGATATCCCACGAAGAGATAACTCTGAAGGATCGATTCCATGATGGCGCCGGGCGGGACATCATCATCGATCGCCTCGATGACGGCCTCGCGCAGCGCCTCCTCTTCTCCCATCGCAAGAAGTGCCGCCACCCAGCACAAGTGTCTCGCTTTACGGTCGAGTCCCGGACGTCCGAGGAAACGTTCTATCACATCTCCGTAAGACAACTTCACCCCTTAAAGTGAATTTCCGGTGACAGATTGCCGACAATCGCGCCCTGGTGATTGGCGATCACGGGCCTGTGGTGCCGCGAGAGGGACTCCAGTTCACCTTCCGCGAGGAGTCCCAATGCCTTCAGCGTCTCCACGGCGGCCGCGGAAGTCGCCCGGCGGTTTCCATCTTCCACCTTGATCGCTATCCCCAGGCCTTCTCGAGGCACACCGATGCAAAAGAGCCCCTCGGCGCCAACCTTACCGATGATCCGTCCGGATGTAGCCTTCGCCAGGTCGGTGGAAAACCCGCCGGTCCCGTCGAGCATCAATGGCTCCTCCCTTATTGCCCCGATGATCTTCTCGACCGCCCTTCCCCTTTCTCCACCCTGCTTCGCCCACGCCATGAGCCTGCTGTAGGCCAGGGCCATCTGCGTTATCGAGAGGTAAAAGGTCGGTATTCCACATCCGTCAGTGCCATATTCAATGGAAGAGACCCGCTGGTCGGTGGCCTCGGCGATTACGCCGAATATGCGCTCCTGGGCCCTGTGCCCGGCCAGTTGGTACCCCTTGACCGGCCACCCGTTCAGAACGCAGAGCGCGAGGATCCCGGCGTGCTTGCCGGAGCAATTGTTGTGCACGGAGGTCGGTTTTCTCCCCGCGGCCCGCAGTGCCTCGGCCGCCGCCGGGTTGATGGGCTCGTGCGGGCCACAGAAGAGGTCCTCTTCCTTCAACCCGATCTTCGACAGGATGGAATACACGGCATCGGTGTGCATCTTCTCTCCATTGTGAGATGATGCGATCACTGCCACCTCGCCGGGGGTCAGGCCGAAGACCTCATCTCCTGCCGATTCAATGAACGGTATGGCCTGTAACAACTTGGCCGAAGATCTAAAGTACGTGCGCAATTGGGGGTCCCCTGTCGAGAAGGCGAGATCGCCCGATCCGTCAACCACCGCGGCGGATATCCGGTGAACCGATTCCACCCGATCGTTACGAAGCACCCACACCCTGCTGGATTCAGCCATTTCTCCACGCTCCACCTTTCAATGCCCCATTCAATGGATCGAATTAACGAAAGAGGTCAAAAACTATCAAAAAATCAGGGCGGAGTCAATACTCCGACAAGGTTGCCCTTTCTCCAGACCGATTATATCTTAAGATGGCCGTGGGAGCGTTATGCCGGCTTGCAGTAACGCCGGCGAGACCTTGCTTGATATTATGGGTATGAAAGAGGACATCTTCTTCCTCTCCGACGCCCACCTGGGCGCAGATGATCCAGCGGTCGAGGAATCAAAGGTGCGCAAACTCCTGGACTTCTTCGACCACGTAAACACGCACGGGCATCGACTCGTAATACTCGGTGACCTCTTTGATTTCTGGTTCGAGTACCGCCGAGTGATCGCGTCATGCAACTTCCCCATCCTCGCAGGACTCTGGAACCTCAGACGCAACGGTATCAGGATCGACTATTACCTCGGCAACCACGACTACTGGACCTCGGGATTCCTCTCACAACACCTCGCAACTACAGTACACGATTCACCTTCCAGTGAATTGTTCGGCAAACGAAGGGCCTTCCTCGCCCACGGCGACGGCCTTTCCGCGAACGAGAAGGGATATCTCTACATGAAGAGGATCCTGAGAAGCCCGATCAGCGCAACCGTCTTCAGCCTCCTCCACCCGGATGCGGGGGCCTGGCTGGCGAGACTCACTTCGAGAAAGAGCCGGCAACGTATAGAAGAGAAACGGGAACGTACTGCTCGTAACCTGAGGGCATTCGCCCGCAAGCAACTTGAATCAGGCGCCTACGACTGGATCATAGTCGGCCATTCCCACCAGCCCGAGAAGTGCCTGATGGATGGGGGGACTTACCTCAACATCGGAGATTGGTCGGAGCATTTCACTTACGGCCGCGTCAGGGGCGAAGAGATCCACCTCGAAGAGTGGCCGGACCGATGACCTGGTGATGAGTTGCGTAAGTTTGCGTCAATCTGGCGTCCTGCAGGACTGAGCACTCCGGGGGGAAATTAAGGGACCGCGTAATGCCCCCTCTCAAGGGGTGAGAGGACTGGAAGTTCAGGTGGAACTTCCCATATTATCGATAAGGCTCGCCATGCCGGCTTGTTAAGCATCATTATCGAGAAAGATTCCCGGCAATCGGGAACGACACGTGATCAGCAACCGCCAATGTACTGAGCATGGGGTGTATATGGTCCTGGAACACCCTGTGACCAAGACAACAATATAAAGCTTCTCCGGTGAGGCTATCGCACATCCTCGATCTTTTAATCCCCCCCGGCGCTCGACCCATTCACTTTTCCCTTGTAACTGATCACACGCCTCCCCTCACTGTCGACCCGCTCAAAGGGTGGATAATCGCCCAATTCCCTGGGGCCGAGGTCGATCCGCAGGCCGGCCCCCTTGGTCACGACATCTCCATTTCCCAGGTACGACTCGGCACGGCTGTACAATTCATACGCCTTCCCGTCCGGCACTGAAAAGGTCAATTGAAACGTCCTCTCTTCACCCTCTTCCATCTTTCCTTCCCAGGAGGCCGGTCCTCCGATCAATGACAGGCCTTCCGGGACCTTCACGAACCATCGAATGTCAGGTGAGTCGACCAGGGGCCGAAGCCTGGCTCCTACGGTTACTTCCCCTCCGGCATTGTCTCCCTGGAGTTTGTTCTTTGAGATGATCTCCAGTTCGAGTTCTATCGGGGAACTGACACCCTTCTCTCTATCCACCCCCTTTTCACCTTCATCATCCGCCTTGCGTGAGGCTCGACGTCGAAGGACAGGTGGCAGTGCCTCGAGGTCGGTCGATGGCGGGATATCAACTCCAGAATACGCATCGTCCCTTTGCACGTCTTCAGAATCGCTGAGCAGGAACAGCCCGTACAGGCAAGCCCCGACCGCAACGGTCAGCGCGAGCACCTTCAATCTTCCTGCCTTCATCGTTCACCTCCATTCTGACCCGGACCTTGACGACAGTCTCGAAGCGTGTCGCCTTCCAAGGACCGATTCCATCAGCCGGGGACAGCGATTACATCCATCCCACTTCCCGGTTCCTGCCGGTATAGAGGCACCCAAACCTCCATATACCATCCCGATCATACAATGATCATCCATGTCACCCCTGAGCCGCCATCATCCCGGGTTATACCCTAAGACGGTTCAAACATGGTTTGCACGGATCAATCGACAGAAAAGGTAGCCTTCAGGGAGGCGAACGTCCCCTCCTCCAGATAAAGCGCCGGGTCGAGCAGCCTGTACCGATCCCTCAAGGAGGCGGTTACGATATCCTCACGTATCGAGACCTTCACAATCTCGCCGAAGATGACGAGACCCCTTCCCACCTCGATAGTCCGGCACAGTCGACATTCAAGGTGGCCGGGACAATCGTTCACCAGAGGGGCATCGATCCGAGACGCCTTTACCAGTTCGAACGCCGATCGTTCAATTCGCTCCAAGCCATGCCACTTAATAGACCTAAAGGCCCTTGGCGCAATCGAAGTGTCCACGAGATTTACCCCGAAGCACTCCTTTTCGAGGATGTTCCTCTCCGTCGTGTTACCACGGCTCCCGGAAAACATCAGTACACTTGGCTCGAAGGAGACCATCTGTACCCAACTCTTCGGCGCCACGTTGGGTTGCCCGGATGCATCGTACGTTGAGATCAGGACAATTGTGCCCTGGATCAGACCGATATGCCACAACCACTTATCCACGGGCAATTCAACCTCTTCCATTCCAACCTCCTCCCACGCGACGCCCCCTTGATGCCCGGTGCCAGAGCAGATTCATCTTCCACCGAAAATTCCCGCTCCCCTACAGGCCACCGCTTCCACAACACCACCCCCCGCGATGGCTCAACGCCCGGCCGGGCGGGATCTATTCAAGTGTCTCCACCCAATCTCCCACATAGTGTGTCACTACCACGACCACTATAGCGATAAAGAGGTGCTCCAATACCGGTCTCAGGGGTCTCACCCCCTGCCTCCTTGCCATGTAGAGACTGAAAAACGTGATCAGGGAAAGACCCCACACCACACAAATCAGTATCGCAACGCCCAGGGGGAACATTACTATGGGTATGATGAAGGTCATGGAAAATAGGAACTTCGAGAGGAACGTGGCCAGCGTGGATTCCCAGATCTCGCGCTCCGAGTGCCTGTCTTCCGATTCCTCCGAGACGTGTATACCCATCGCGTCGGACAGGGCATCTCCTATTGCGATGACGAGGATCCCGCCTATTATTATGATATTGGAGTGGGTGCTCGAATGAAGCCCTACTATCAGCCCCAACGTCGTTATTATTCCGGAGGTCAGGCCGAAACTCAGGCCGGTCCTCAAGGAGTGCTTCATTTACGGTTCACCTCCGAGCATGCGCAACACCCACCCCTCCCGTAGCGACAGTGAGAGTTCGATCGCCTATCCGACAGTGGTGCCGTACCCAACGACATTATTTCTCCACCCGGCGTTTCCATGCCAACGAGATGTTCAACCGACGACTCTCCTGATCGAATCGTATCCTGCCGTTGAAGCCATAGAGGTGAGCGCTCACGTAAGCATCCGCGATGTTGACCAGGAAGACGGCGATTGACAGGCTCGAGAGGTCCCTGGCCCGATTAAAGTGTCGATCATAGGCATCGAGGTAACCGGCCTGTGAGGTCTCCTTGTATGTCTCCCAATCCTGATCGGCCTGAGACTTTTCCGCCCAGGCCAGGGACAGCAGGATCCCCTCAGCGGTGAAAATCAGGCCCCCACGGTAGGGATGATCGGTGTAGAACTGCCCCCAGCCGGGAATTACCGCTGATCTCAGCATCGCACCGAGGGGGGACTTCTCCACTTCCTCAATTTCGGCGCCCTTGCCGGGTGATATCGAGTCCGCTGCCTGGGCCGGTGTAACGATACCTTCCGTGAATTCACCAACCGGATCTACCGCCGCAGGGCTTTTTACGGCAAATAGAAATGCGGAGGAGAAGAGGATTAAGGTGAAAAATAGCGCACGGCCGTGAACGGTATTGAATCTCCTCGTTCGCCGTGGCTCCTGTTGAGAAATTCTACCTTCGCCCACCCGGGGTCAACCCCTGTATTTTAGCAGATATTCCATGGGGCTTCGCAGGCATAAAGATGCTACGCTTTCCACATCTGCAAATTAACCTTGAGAATAGGACGTGTCAAGTAAGGTGGAACTTGACACGATCTTGGAAATGGATATCCTATCAGCCCGGAATCCACGTGGAACAAGATCTTTGATAAGGGGAGAGGGCACAACATGACCCGTGAATACCACGTCGTCGAGGAGATTGTAAGGGAAGCGGGTAATTATATCAAGGGCAAGTTTGAAAAGGACGTGACCATAAATTTCAAGGGGAAGATCGACCTCGTGACGGAGGTCGACCGCCGGTCGGAGGAGATCATCACGCGGGGCATCAAGCGCGCATTCCCGGGTGATGTGATCCTGGCCGAGGAGAGCGGCCGGACAAGAGAAGGCACCTCAGATCGCCTATGGCTGGTCGATCCCCTCGACGGCACCACTAACTTCGCCCATGCCTATCCATTCGTGGCCGTCAGCGTCGCCCTCCAGGTAAAAGAGGAGGTCATTTACGGCGTCGTCTACGATCCCTTGAGGGAGGAGTTCTTCAGGGCCGAATTGCTGGCGGAAGCCACGCTCAACGGCGTCCCGATCCATTCATCACGCAACGCTGACCTGTCCACCTCGCTCCTTTCTACAGGCTTCCCCTACGATATCCAGGAGAATCATGAGGGATACATGGAGACACTCGAGAGGATCCTGATGCACACCCAGGGCATCCGGAGGGACGGATCGGCGGCCCTTGACCTCTGCTACGTGGCTTCGGGCCGGTGCGACGGATTCTACGAGCGCAAGTTGCAGCCGTGGGACACCGCGGCGGGCAAGTTGATCGTGGAGGAGTCGGGAGGCAGGGTCACCACCTTCCGAGGAGGGCCTTACAGCATTTACGGCGACGAGATCCTCGCGACAAACGGGCTGATTCACGATGCCGTCATCCGGATATTAAACGGCAAATGATCGGGTTGATGATTGGTGTACAGTGGGTTACTTACCGCTATCATGGGATCGCGCTCGGCCTGATCACAATATCCTCTACCAAGGCGCGCGCCGGCATGCTCGCCACGAAGAGGGCCGACCGGGCCACGTCCTCGGTCAGGATCATCTTCTCGCGGGGAATAACCTTCGGAATCCTGTCCTGAAAGGGACTGTCCACGCTCCCCGGGCAGATTGCTGCGACCCTGATCCCGTATGGGATCAACTCCTCGGCCAGGCACCTCGAAAGCCCGATTACGCCCGCCTTTGTCGCCCCGTATGCCGAACACTTGGGATAACCTTTGAGCCCCGCCAGCGACGCGATATGTATGATTACGCCCCCTCCATTCTCCTTCATCACGGCGACCACTTCGCGGGTCAACAGGAAAGCCCCCCTCAGGTTGACCGCGACCATCTCATCCCACTCGCACGTCTTTATCGAGTCTATCTTGGCGAAGTATCCAACACCTGCACAGTTTACAAGGACATCGATAGTGCCGTGATCACGACATACCCGGCTCACCGCCAGGCGAATTTCCTCCTCCCGTGCGAGGTCCACCCTGTAGCCGAAGGGCCCCTCCTCGACTGATCCATCTCCCCTGAGCGCCGCCAATTCCCTCGGTCTCCTGTACAGGGCTATGACCCTTGCGCCCGATTCATGGAATTCCCTGCAGACCGCCCTGCCGATACCCCCGCCTGCTCCGGCTATTACGACTACCTTCCCTTCTACCGGATCAGCCACCAATTTCTCCCGCTTCGCTGGTGCCCTTCACAGGGGCAGGGACCCCCAGTTCCCCCATCCCCTTCCCCTTATAGTGTGTCAACGCCTCCACGCCGAGCCACAGGGACATCCCCATGATGATCAGGCCCATCACCAGGAGCGGCCACTGCCTCCCCCTCCAGAACTCTCCGATCTTGATCGCCATGGCAACGATGGTCACAACCAGCATGAAGGCCATCGGGATCAGAGTATAGAGGACCGGTTTCTTTACACGATAGAGGTAGATACTCACCGTGAGTAAGCCGAGACCCGCCAGGAGTTGGTTCGTGGTGCCGAAGAGTTGCCAGAGGATGATCCCCGCCGGCTGTCCGTTTACCTTCATCATGGCGAAGTATCCAATCGCCACGACCGCCCCTATCGAAGCCACGTAGCGATTCTGCATGGTGGCTACACTGAGCGTCTTTCCGATATCCTCGATGTTGTACCGGAGCAACCTCGTTGCCGAATCGAGAGTGGTCAGGGCAAAACCGACGGCCACGACGGCGATAAAGGCCCTTGCCATGTCAGGAGGAATTCTGAGGGCGATCAGGAAATTCCCGCCACCTGAGATAAAGGCGTCGAGTTTAGGAATGAGCCCCGAGGCCGTCTGCCAGGAGGCATAGTGGCCGTACCACGCCTCCCTCGAAGATACCCCTGCGGTGCAGGCGAGGATGACTATGGCGGCGAGTATGCCCTCCGCGAGCATCCCCCCGTAACCTATCGCGCGGGCGTCGCTCGCACGATCCAACTGCCTGACAGTCGTCCCCGATGATACGAGGTTGTGGAAACCGGAGATGGCCCCACACGCGATGGTGACGAACAGGAACGGGAAGATCAATGGAAGGTCCTTAGACACATGGTTTATACCTGGGGCCACAATCTTGGGATTGGAGAAGAAGAGTCCCAGGTACATCAGGATCAGTATCAGGTATAACTGGTACGAGTTGAGGTAATCTCGGGGCTGGAGCAAGAGCCATACGGGCAGTACGGAGGCCAGGAAGGCGTAAAATAGGAGCAATAGCATCCAGTTCGTCGTCGAGATGCCCGTTACCGGAAATTTGACCCCGATCCACAGCATCAGGAACATCAAGACGATGCCGAGCAGTGAAGACTTGTAGAAACTGTAATGCAACCTGTAGGTCAGGTAGCCTATCAACAACGCGATAAAGAGGAGTGATCCCACTGGAATCACTGCCTGGGGGTATAGTTCCGTGAAGAGCCGCGCTATTATCAGGACGAAGACGCCCATGGCCATCGATAGGAGGAAAAAGATGATCAACTGGAAGAGGATCCGTGCCCGGGGCCCTATGACATCGTTTGCGATGTCCCCTATCGAGCGTCCCTGATTCTTCAGTGATACGGCCAGCGCACTGAAGTCATGGACGGCCCCGAGAAATATCGTCCCCAGGACAACCCATAGAAGGGCCGGGATCCAGCCCCAGATCACACCGATGGCCGGCCCGAGGATTGGTCCCAGGCCGGCGATCGAAGCGAAGTGGTGGCCGAAGAGGACCGACCGCCTCGTCGGAACGAAATCGAGCCCGTCTTCAAACTCGTGGGAAGGGGTCACAAGCGATGGATCCAGTGATAGGATCTTCCGGCCCAGGAACTTCGCGTAAAAACGGTAGGAGAGGAAAAAGGCCAGCAGGCAAAAGACGGCGATAAAGATTGCACTCATTTCTACCCCGCTTGTTGAAACTTCCGCTGGTTTTCGGTCTTTGACTTGACCCTGGCATCGCGCTCACGTCGGCTGTATGCACAGCCACAGTAATCCTGGCGGTACAAGCCGAGCCTCCTCGCCATCTCCACTGCCTTCTTGAAACCATCCTTCTTCTTGAAATTGGCGGGCAGGAACGTCAATCCACGCCTCTTCCCGATGTCAAGGCCTATCGCGTTGATTTCATCGGCGTTCTTATGAGGGCTGACGGACAGGGTCGTGGTGAAATACCGGATCCCCCTCTCCACCGCGTAGTCGGCCGTCTTCTCCAGGCGCATGCGGTAGCAAATGCAGCAGCGCCTGCCCCCCTCTTCCTCATCTTCCAGGCCACCCGTCAATTGAAACCATCTCGACATTTCATACTCGGCCCGTATCAATTCGATACCCAACTCACCCGCAACCCGCTCCATCTCCTCAAGGCGGAAGATGTACTCTACCTCGGGGTGGATATTCGGCCCGTAAAACAGGCCGATGACCTGGTATTCTTCCTTCAAGACGTCGATGGGGTGAGTGGAACAGGGAGCACAACAGATGTGAAGGAGCAATTCAGGCCGTTTTATTAGTGTCTCACCTTCCATGATAGAACAGTACCTCCATCCTCTAATGATATAACGTACTCACGTTAAAATATAGAAAAACAGGAGATCAATAACAACACCCGGCCCTCATCGATAATGGTCGTGCCATACAGTGAAAGACCGATGGCATATCCGCGCCCCCATAGATTCTGGCCTCCGCCGAATGCAATAGAGGCGGAATGAGAAAGGAAACCGTATCCCTTCAATCCCGCCTCTTGATAGATGCCCGTTGAATACCCGGGAGGATCGCCGGTGGATCCCCAGGTTGCTACTGGTAGAATTGCGCGTTCTTGACTACATAGTCCTGCCACTGTTCAGGCACTTCCTCCTCCTCGAAGATCGCCTCGACAGGGCATACCGGCTCACACGCACCGCAATCGATACAGGTGTCCGGATCTATATGCAGTTGATCTTCGCCCTTATCTTCCTCCTCGGTAGGATGGATGCAATCCACCGGGCAGACATCCACACACGCCCTGTCCTTGACATTGATGCAGGGTTCACAAATCACGTAGGCCATTAACGTTTCACCCCCTTTCCCTCGAACGATGCAGGAAGATTCTCTTAAATGTCCCAATCAAGAGTGGATTATTATAACGAATGCCCTCTATTATTTCAACCCCCTTTTGCCACTACCGGCGCAGGGCGACCGAGTGGCCGCACAATGTACTCTATAGGATGTCAACGGTGAAATGTCAAGGGGATTCTCGAGGCGAAAGTCCTCTTACCCCAGAGTTGACAATAATCTCAAGATATTATATTTTTGCGGAGACTTGGAAGACGGAATCGAACGAACCGTGAAGATACACAACAGGTCAATATCAGTTATCAAAGAGGACAAGGAGGCGGTGCGAAATGGCCGTGGTAGGTATAGCCCTTTCCGGGTGCGGCGTCTTTGATGGTTCTGAAATACATGAATCCGTCCTTACCCTCTACTTCCTCAGAAGGGCAGGCGCCCAGGTCCTCTTTATGGCCCCAAGGCGCGAGCAGTTCCACGTCATCAATCACCTGACGGGGGAAGTGGAAGGTAGAGAAAGGCGTAATGTCCTGGTCGAGTCGGCGAGAATAGCCAGGGGAGAGATTCAGGACATTCGCATGGTCCATGAGGACCAGATAGACGCGCTGATCTTTCCCGGCGGTTTCGGCGCGGCCAAGAACCTTTGCGACTTCGCCTTGAAGGGAGAGTCGTGCACGGTGGATCCGGAAGTGGAGCGCCTCGTCAGGGAGGTACATGGCGCCGGAAAGCCAATCGGATCCATATGCATTGCCCCGACTATACTGGCCCGTATCCTCGGCGAGAAGAACGGCGCCCTACTTACCATTGGGACCGACGAAGAGACGGCCGGGAAGATCGAGGCGATGGGATCCAAACACGTCAACTGTGCGGTCGAGGACTTCGTGGTAGATGAAGAGAAGAAGATAGTCACCACACCGGCATACATGCTGGCGGAAGATATCATGGAGGCGGCGACGGGCATAGAGAAACTGGTATCCAAGATAATGTCCATGATAACGGAATAATCATCTTGTTGGTTCGCGATCTTCTACTATCACTTTCTGAGAACAGGTCTCTAACCGGCCTAATTTCCCACAGCAAGGTATTTTCAAGACTTGCCCGCCGGTTTGTAGCGGGAGAGAGCCTCCCGGAGGCGATCAAAGAGATTCGTGACATGAACAGCGGGGGGATCATTGCCACCATAGACCACCTCGGCGAAAACGTCACGGACAGGGCGAGCGCGGAGGCCGCTGCGGACGATTACCTCGAGATTCTCGATGCCATCGCCGAGGAATCGCTCGAAGCAAACGTCTCCGTCAAACTGACCCACCTCGGGCTCGATATCGGCGAAGATATCTGCCGTGAGAACCTCTCCCGAATCGCGCAAGCGGCCCTACGCCGGAAAAACTTCGTCAGGGTCGACATGGAAAGTTCCCAATATACCGACAGGACACTGGATCTATTCAAGTGGGCTCAGGAAAAATTCGGCAACGTCGGAGTTGTGATCCAGAGTTACCTCTACAGGAGCGAAAGGGACATCAACGATATAATTCAACTCGGGGGTCGTGTCAGGCTATGCAAGGGGGCATACAGGGAACACAAGGAGGTCGCCTATCCCCGGAAGGCGGATGTAGATGCCAATTACCTCAGGCTGGCCCGGCTACTGCTCGAGAAGGGGACATACCCGGCAATAGCCACCCATGACGAGAAGATGATCGGGGGTATCAAGCGTATTATATCTGAATTGGAGTTGTCACAGAGCGACTTCGAGTTCCAGATGCTGTACGGGATCCGCCGCGACCTACAGAGGATGCTCGTAGATGAAGGTTATACGCTGAGGGTTTATGTGGCGTTTGGCAGGCAATGGGCGCCCTACTTCATGAGACGTCTCGCGGAGAGGCCCGCCAACGTCATGTTTCTCCTGAAGAACCTTGTCAGGGAGGCGCGACAGGTATGAGAACAACCTTCTGGAGGCGAGGGATCAGGGACCTTCGTCCCCGCCGGTAGGGGTCTTCCCGCCCACTTCTCCCTTTTTCTTGGCCCCTGTCTTTTCCTCATTCGCCTTTTTCGTCGCCTCGGAGAGTTCTTCCCGCTTCCTCCGGGCCTCCTCCTCGGTCATCAGCCCGAAGTGGAATAGGTGCTCTCCCTTGTCCGTGACCGAATACTCGTATCGATCCGTCATGTGTATACAGCGAGTGGGACAGGGATAGACGCACAGCCCGCAGAAACAGCACTGCTCCATGTTGATGTCGAACTTGGCGACCCACAGGCGCTTGGGATTTCCAGTCGATGCCTTGCCCAGGTCTTCACCCGGCAGTGTCTTTATCGTATCGATGGTTATGCATTCGACCGGGCAGGCCCGCTCACACTGTCTGCATCCGATACAGTCATCGATATCCACCTCGAGTTGGTGCCGCGTGAAGGGCTTCTCCGCCGAGCCTTGCCAGGGAGTCAACCGCCGCTTCTCGAAGGGATACTGCAGCGTTACGGCAGGTACGAACAGGTGCCTGGCAGTTACCCTCATGCTCGCAAGTATGGTGACTATGCCGAGCCAGATATTGTGGAAGTAGGTCTTCATCCTTCCTTATTCCGATGTGGGCAATTCATGTCCTTCAACAAGCGGAATTCATAAACCGTGCTCACCATTCCTAAACAACCATCCACACGCCAAGGAGCAAGATGTCGGCAAACGCAACCGGCGTCAGCACCTTCCACGACACGTACATCAACTGGTCGACCCTGAGCCTGGGCAGGCTCCACCGCATCCACATCTGCACGAGGACCAGGAGCAGGACCTTCAACAGGAACCAGACGACGCCCGGCAACGGGATGATCCCACCCAGGGGCCCGTTCCAGCCGCCGAGGAAGAGGAGAACGATAAGGGCGCTCACCAGGAACATGTCAGCGTACTCGGCAAGGAAGAAGAAGGCGAACTTCATCCCCGAATACTCCGTGTGATAGCCGGCGACGATCTCAGATTCCGCCTCCGGGATGTCGAAGGGCGTCCGGTTTACCTCTGCGAGCGTCGCCACGAAGGTGATGACCATTGCGATGAACGTGAACGGATTTCGCAGGGGAAAGCCGTACCAGTTCCAGAAGCCTCCATCCTGCGCGCCCACGATCACCTGGAAGTTCAGGCTCCCGGCCAGCATGACAACCGTCAGGACGCCAAGCCCGACGGGTATCTCGTAACTGACGATCTGCGCGGCCGAACGCATTGCCCCCAGGAGAGACCACTTGTTGTTGGACGCCCATCCTGCCATGATGATCCCCACGGTGACTATCGAGGTGATGGCGAGGATGTAAAACAACCCGATATCAAGGTCGCTCGCGACGATATTCCTGCCGAAGGGAAGCGCGGCGTAGGCGGCGAAACTGCCGCCGAAGACTATCATGGGCGCAAGGACGAAGAGTTTCTTGTCGGCCAACTTGGGGACTATGTCCTCTTTCATGAGCAGTTTGATGGCATCGGCGATGCTTTGCGCCCAGCCATGCCAACCGCCGACGACCATCGGACCCAGTCGGTCCTGCATGTGGGCGGAGATCTTCCGCTCCACCCAGATCGCCGCCATCACGTAGAGGGAGATGAACAACAGGATGACGACGGCGCTCACCACGTCGACTCCGAGCATGACAAGGTGGTAATGGAGAGCCTTAAAAAAGCCGAATGACCGTACCAGGTAATCGGTGACTTCTTCCATCATGGCACAATCACCCCACTTGCTCGACGCTTGAGATTCATCGGTCCACCTCTCCAAGAACGATGTCTATGCTCCCCACGATCGCCACCGCATCGGCGACCATCGCCCCCCTGGCGACCACATCGAGGGTGCTCAGGTTACAGAAGGCGGGAGAACGGCACTTGAGCCGGTATGGCTTGGTGGAGCCGTCGCTGACCAGGTAGTAACCGAGTTCACCCCTCGGCGATTCCGTCCTCACGTAAACCTCCCCCTCCTTGGGTCTTACGGTCCGGGGCAGGGCAGACCGGACATCCCCTTCGGGTAACTGGTCCAGCGCCTGCCGAATGATCCGCATGCTCTGCTCCATCTCCCTGACCCTAACCCAGTATCTATCCCAGCAGTCTCCCACCGTCCCCATCTCCCCCCTTCCAACCGGGATATCGAAATCGAACCTGTCATAGATGGAATAGGGATCGTTTTTTCTCAGGTCCCACTTGACCCCGGAGCCGCGGAGCATCGGCCCCGAGGCCCCGAGCCCGACCGCCATGTCAGGGGGCAGGACACCAACGTTGGCGGTGCGTTCGATAAAGATCTTGTTGTCGGTCAGGAGGGCCTCGAGTTCCGGGATCATCTTTTCGTAGTAATCGAGGAATTCCCTCGCCCCATCGATGAATTCCCGAGTAATGTCGTGAGAGCATCCCCCCACCCAGATATAATTGTAGAGGAGCCTCGCCCCGCAGGTCATCTCGAAGAGGTCTAGTATCCGCTCCCTGTCCCTGAAGCAGAAGAGGAAGGGTGTGAACGAACCGACATCCAGTCCATACGTTCCTATCGCCACCTGGTGGCTTGCGATGCGATTGAGTTCGGCCATGATGACGCGGATAAACTCCACCCGTTCCGGTATCTCTATATCGAGGAGTCTTTCCACAGTTACCACGTAACCCAACTCCATGTTCATCGCGGCGAGGTAGTCGAGCCGGTCAGTATACGGGATAACCTTTGGATAAGTAACGCTCTCTGCATGCTTCTCGAAGTTCCGGTGGAGGTAACCGATCACCGGCTTCACACGGTTTACGACCTCTCCCTCGAGCCCCATGATGAGCCTCAGTACTCCGTGGGTAGAGGGGTGCTGGGGACCCATGTTTATCTCGATCTCAGTGGTCTTGTAACCGGCCTCCGAGGCGAGGCCCTGGGGCGTCATGTTCGCCTCCTCCTCCTAATCCTTGAAACGGATTCCGTGGTAGGTCTTGTTAACAACGTAGTCCTTTCTCAATGGGTGCCCCTCCCAATCATCGGGCAAGAGTATCCTGGTAAGGTCGGGGTGCCCCTCGAACGTGATGCCGAGGAGGTCATAGGCCTCCCGCTCGTGCCAGTCGGCGGTCCGCCACAGGTCGGCAACCGACAGGACGACGGGATCGTCCCTCGAGACCTTTACCTTGATCGTTATCTTGTGGCCCAGGCGCGTTGAACACAGGTGATACGTTACACCGAGTCCATCTCCCGTGCCGTAATCCACCCCGCTCAGGCACATCAACGAGTCGAACCGCAGTTCTTCATCATCCCGCAGGAACGAGAGCACATCGTGCAGCGAAGCGGGGTCCACTTCGATCCACGGATCGACCGCCTCAGAGGTGAAACCGAGGACCTTGTCGCCGAACCTGCCTGCCACCCTTTCGTGGATTCCTTCGGCCTTCAACCGCGCTCCCCCTTTCCCCCGGACATGACCTTCGCGAGCTTCCCACCCAGCAGACGCTCCTTGCGAATCTTGTCTTGCAGGAGGAGGAGGCCGTTCAGCAGCGCCTCCGGCCTCGGAGGACACCCGGGGACATATACATCGACAGGTATGACGCGATCCACGCCGTTTACCACGTGGTAGCCGTAGTCCCGCCAGTATGGGCCCCCGCAATTGGCGCAACTCCCCATCGAGATCACGTACCTTGGCTCCGGCATCTGCTGATAGAGTCTCCTTATCCGCAACGACATCTTCACGGTTACGGTCCCCGAGATGATCATCAGGTCGGACTGCCTCGGGCTCGGCCTCATTACTCCCGCCCCGAACCGATCGATGTCGAACCTGGAAGCGGCGGTCGCCATCATCTCTATCGCACAGCACGCCAGGCCGAAGGTCATGGGCCACAGCGACGAGAGCCTCGCCCAATTCAACATCCAGTCGATCGAGGTAATCAGGATATTGTCCGAGATGTTTCCACGGACGACCACGCGCTTCCCGTCAAAGGTCACGTTATCCCCTGCCTGTTTGTCCTTATCAGCCATCGGGCACCTCGTCACTCGACATGCCGAGTCCACGGCATCTTCATCTTCTCCCAATCCAGGTCGCCCCTCGCCCAGACGTAGGCGAGGCCGACGAGCAGTATCAATACGAATACCATCATCTCGATCAAGGCGATCGGGCCAAGCCTCTTGAATACTGTCGCCCATGGAAAGAGGAAGACGATCTCGACCTCGAAGATCAGGAAGACAAGGGCGACCACGTAGAAACGGATATTGAACTGCTCCCACGCGCTTCCCACCGGTTCCTCGCCGCACTCGTAGGTGGAGAGTTTTACATCGTTCGGATTGGACGGCCTAATGATCCTCGATGCCATCATTCCGATCGCCAGGAACACGAATCCGACCGCGAGGAAAACGAAGGCGGTTCCGAACTGTGAAAGCATCGTTATCTCCCTAAATAGACAGGAAACCGGAGGGGGCATGGATAAAAGCAGAGAGAAAAATAGGGCTTCTCTCCCGTTTGTCAAGAGGTTTCTGCAACCATCCGGATCACGGATCCTTCGGGTCTTCTATGGCAGGAGCGTGGAGCTGGCGCCAATTGCCGTTGCCGGCTCCACACGGGGAAGGGATGGCTAATCCTGCAGTTCCTTCAGCGCCGCCAGCAACTCCCTGTTCTCCGGCTGCTGGTTGATGTCGTGGATATCTATGTACCGGATGATGCCCCCCTTGTCGATGATAAATATCGCCCTCTCGGTGACCCCGCCGTCGCGCAGTACACCATACTTCAGCGCGACCCGTCCATGGGGATAAAAGTCGCTCAGGAGCGGATATGAGAGGCCGCCGAGCGACTTGGCCCACGCCTCGTTGGAAGGCACATTGTCCGTGCTCACGCCCAGTACCTGGGCGTCCAGGCCCTCGAACTCGGAGATTTCCTCCTCGTAGGCGGGCATCTGCCTCGATCAGACCGGTGTGAATGCCGCCGGATAAAAGACCAGGACGACGTGCCTGCCTCCTCGGTAGCCCTTCAGCGAGACGGTCCTGCCCCCGGTGGCGGGCAATGTGAAATCGGGGGCCTCTTCTCCGATTTGAAGCCTCTGTATGGGTCTCAACGTCATCTCCTCTCTTTTGCCTCTCACTCGAGGAAGTCCTTGAGATCGTCGCTCAGGGAAGGGTGCCTCATCTGCCTGAGCGCCTGCTCCCTGACCTGGCGGATCCTCTCCCTTGTCACGCCATACAGTTCTCCTATCTGCTCGAGAGTCATCGGCCGGTTACCATTCAGGCCGTAATACAACTCTATGATCCTCGCCTGGCGTTCGGTCAACGCGGCGAGCGAATCGTTTATGATCTCTGTGAGGGACTGCCTCTTAAGGTCCTCTTCCGGCCCGGCACCCTCCTCGGCGATGTACTCGAGGAGACTCCCCTCATCGGCCTCGTATCGCGGCGCTTCCAGGCTCAAGCCAGGCTTGATTATCTCTTCCAGTTTCTTTATCTCGTTGCTGTCGATGCCCATCGAATCGGCGACCTCGGTATCGGACGGACTCCTGCCGAGCCGCTGTTCGAGCCTGTTTATCTCTTTCCTCAACCTGGAAAGGACCCTCGCACGGCTCAAGGGGATCCTGGTGACGTTGGTCTGTCTCGCAAGCGCATCCATGATGGAGTGCCTGACCCAGAAGACTGCGTACGATATGAACCTCACCCCCTTCGTCTCATCAAACTTGTAAGCGGCCTTCATAAGCCCGAGGTTGCCCTCCCCGATCAGGTCGCTCAGGGACATTCCGAGGTTCTGAAACCGGCGGGCGACCGAGATGACAAACCTCAAGTTCGATTTTATCAACTTGGATAGCGCGTCTACATCCCCCTCCTTTATCCTACGGGTGAGGGCTATCTCCTCCTTTTTACCAAGGACGGGGTAATCCCGGATTTCCTGTAGATAAGAAGCCAACGATTCGTCGGGATACCGGGTCTTCTGAGTTGTTTTCATCATTGTAAAGGGCCCCCTCTCTCACTGATAAACACCGCACCCATCAAGAACAAGGCCGCCCTTATAGGCGGATTCTCTCTGTCTACACAGGTTAGTCGCATGATGACACGCAATCCTTACAGGAAAAGTCCGGTGACCGATTCCCCGCGTGGTCACGCCGCACAAGGAGTCGCGATTTCAAGACACAAGTCACGATATCGCTACACATATTGCACCAGTTCCATCAACAATCCGGTCACCGGCCGACGACCTCCCTGATCTCCTCGAGGTCGAACGGCTTGGTCAGACAATGCCGGACCCCGAGCGAACACACCCTGCGGTTCAATCCAGGAGTCATCTCTCCAAGGACGACAACCACTTTCCCGGGATCGAGCGCCTCCCCCAGGTTCTTCAGCATATCCAGTCCGTCCTCGCCCGGTAGAGACTCATCGAGGAAGAGGATGTCGTAATCCCCCCGAACGATCGCCTCCCGCCCAGCATCGGCGTCAGCCACCACCTGTACACTATACCGATCCTCCTCGAAAAAGGCCATGAAGAACTCGGCAACGTAGCGGTCGTCATCGATGATCAGGATGCGGAACCTGGCATCACTTCTTCTCTCACCTTTCAACATTGTCCATCACTTACCCTGATATGCGAAAACTATGCCATAATATATTTCATCATGTAGTACTTTATATAATTACCGTAACTTACTATATTATCAATATCATAAGGTGTCTTTAAATAGATAGGGACCCCTGAGGATAGAGGCAGACATGTCATGACATCATGACAGCAGGGGCGGCACCCAGGCTATTCGACTCCAGGGAGGGCCTCCATGACGCGAAGGCCGCAGTTGCTCCGGATCAGGTTTTCTTCCGGCTGGCCTATGCTCAGGATTGTCTCGAAACCATAGGATTCGAATTCTTCCACGAGCCTCAGGGACACGGGCGCCTCCGGATCGAGCGGAATCAGGGACTCGAGGAGGTTTCTCCGGGAGGAGAGGCTCGGGTTCAGGGGTGTCATCTTGACGAGGAAGACGTCGGGGTCGAAGTGGCGGGCGACTACACCGGGCTCCACGGGATAGCGTGTCGACGGGGCGAAGTTGAGGGTCACCTTCCGGCCCCGTCTCGAACGGTAGAACTCCTCACCGTACCGTGCGATCCTGCCGAAGTCCCACTTCTTCACCGGGATCAGTTCATCCCTGCTGGCCGGATCGGTCGTGTGGATCGAGAACTGAAGTTGAATGTTCCCGTCCGGGTAATACTCCTCCCTGACGCCGAGGAGTGCATCGAAGAAGGCATCCGTCCCGCATGGAGCGACGGTGGAGAGGCTCGGGATGAGGCCCGCGTTGCCGAGGCGGGCGTTCAGCAGAGACAAGACCTTGATCACGCCCATGTTAAAGGCCGGGTCCCCCATGCGGGCGAAATGGACCTTGAGTTTCTCTACATTGACATTCCCGTCGGGGTAACGGAGGCGGACCATTGTATCTATCTGGTCTATTATGTCGGATTCCGGGACTCGGCCCTCGTAGTGCATGCCGGAGTCACACATAAGGCAACCAACTGGACATCCGTAAAGGGAGGAGACTATCAGGACCCATTTCTCACCCCTCGGACGGGGAGGGTCGAGCGCCTCCACGAACTCGAGGCGCCTGCCCTCACCTGTCCGTCCCACGTATACGACCGCCAGGTCCTCCCTTCCATAAGTCTCGAGAATCTCCATGGTGTTCCTAACCCCTCGATTTCCCGGCGATCTCCATGGCCGCCGCCAGACCGTCCCCCACCGCTATTCCCACCTGCCTCATGAATCCCCGCCGGACATCTCCGGCCACACAGAGCCCGCCGATCTTCTCACCAGACTCTATACCCGCCAGGATACCGGGCGACACGAACCCTACCCGAGGCCTCCTGCCGACCGCGAGGAGCAGGCGATCGACCTCCAGGTAATCGACCGGTCCCTTGAGCAGTTGCAGTACCAACCCGTCTCCAACTTCTTCGATCCCCTTCACCTCGACGCCCGGGACATAATCGATGCGGGGCTCTTTACTCACTCGTTCTACCAATAGGGCCAGAGCCCCCGGGCGATCGCCCCGGTGGAGGATCGAGACTCTGCAACCACTGTTCGCCAGGTTGAGCGCGTAATCGAAGGCACAGTCACCCCCTCCGATGATCGCGACGCGATCGTCCTCACGGGGGCTTACATCCATGACCTCGTGGAAAATCAGGCGGCCGAGCAGGGCGCCGGGAAGCGCGAGATTATCCGGGACGATCCCCTCGGTCCCACTCGCCAGGACGACGAATCGGGCGTGGAGGACATCTCCTTCGACTTCGAGTCGGAAGGTGCCTCGGCCCGTTCGCGGGGATCGGATCCCGGCTTGCGGGTCATACGCGTCCCGTCTCTGGAACCGGGCGCCGGCACTCGGGATATCGCCTTCGTGACGAAGAGAACGGACCTCTGCGTGCACCGGTCGAACGCCCAAGCGATTCATCTGCTCGACCATCAAACCGACGAGATCCACGCCGGATATACCCGCCGGGAAGCCTGGATAATTCTCCACGAGGTTGGCGTTCCGCAGGAGCCCACCCACCCACTCTTTTTCGAGTAGAAGCGGTTCGACCCCGGAGCGCTTCAACTGGATGGCCGCGGCGATACCGGCCGGGCCTGCCCCGATGATGACGACGTCGTGGATTTTCATGCCTCACCCTCTCTTCACCGAACGCATGAAGATGGCGGGAACGTGTGGGAATCGAACCCACCCGGGACGGTTTTAGCGCCCCGTGCTGGATTTGAAGTCCAGAGGGGCCACCAGGCCCCCTCCGCTCCCGCGGCTCCGATATCGAAAGACCGAGCGTCCCCCAATTTAAGAAGCGCGAACGGATCTGTCAATTCGCGGTTCACAGGGGACCCGACTTTGCCAGACAACCACGTTAAATCATACCATGTCAAGTCCAGCGGGACCCTGAGCCATGTCCGGAAAGGCCGCTTCCGACTCGACCTTACATCTTCCTGGACCGTTGACGCCTATCCCGAATTCATATATCTTACGTTCACGGCAAATTTGGGAATCAATTCTTCCAAGGAGGCCTTCAAATTGCCGAACGAGAACCTGGACACAACCACCCTCGAAAACTGGCTATGGGAAGCGGCGTGCAAGATCAGGGGCGATATCGACGCCCCGAAGTACAAGGACTACATCCTGCCACTCATCTTCCTGAAGAGACTGTCTGACGTCTTTGAAGACGAGGTGAATAAACTCAGCGAGGACTACGGCAGCAGGGAGAAGGTGGAGAGGCTCCTTGAAAGCGACCACAGCCTTGTTCGGTTTTACCTTCCAGAGGAAACACGCTGGGCCAGCATCTCAAAGAAGAGCACCCGCATCGGCGAATACCTGACCGATGCGGTCCGGAGCATTGCCAGGGAGAACCCCAAACTTCAAGGCGTGATCGATATCGTGGATTTCAACGCCACTGCAGCTGGCCAGAGGATCATCAGCGACGAGAAACTCAGAGCCCTGATCGATATTCTCGGAAGGCACAGGCTGGGGCTCAAGGATGTGGAACCGGATATCATTGGAAGGGCCTATGAATACCTCTTGAGAAAATTCGCAGAAGGCTCGGGCCAGAGCGCAGGCGAGTTCTACACTCCCCGGGAGGTCGCAATCCTGATGTCCTATCTCCTCAACCCCGAGCCCGGTGAGGGGATTTATGATCCATGCTGCGGCTCCGGGGGCCTGCTGATCAAATGCCTTCTCAGGTTCAGGGAGAAGCATGACGAGGACCCCTCCATCGCTCCCCTCAAATTCTATGGCCAGGAGATCCTCCATTCCACCTTCGCCATGGCCAAGATGAATGCCTTCATCCATGACATGGAAACCAAGATCGCACTTGGTGACACTA
>CAZNLH010000002.1:11543-13851 GCA_964573995.1 uncultured Gemmatimonadota bacterium | reverse complement strand
AAGATGAATGCCTTCATCCATGACATGGAAACCAAGATCGCACTTGGTGACACTATGAACCGCCCTTTATTCCTGAACCGGGACGGCTCCTTGAGAAGATTCGACGTGGTTACTGCAAATCCCATGTGGAATCAAGACTTCCCTCAAAATACTTATGAAAACGACGGTTATAACCGGTTCAACTTCGGCTATCCCCCATCGAGCAGCGCAGACTGGGGATGGATCCAGCACATGTTTTCCTCTCTGAATGACAAGGGCAGGATGGCCGTGGTTTTGGATACAGGCGCTGTCTCCCGAGGCTCCGGCAATGTCGGAAGAAACAGGGAGAGGGACATCCGGAAGGGCTTTGTTGAAAAGGACCTCGTGGAGGCCATTCTCCTCCTTCCGGAAAACCTCTTTTACAACACGACCGCCCCGGGAATCATCCTGGTCATCAACAAGGCCAAGAAGCGAAACGGCGAGATCCTCCTCATCAACGCCTCCCAACTATTCAAGAAAGGCAGGCCGAAAAATTACCTGCCCGAGGAGACCATAAAGCAGATAGCAGACATATACCTGAACTGGAAAGAGGAGGAAGGCATCAGCAGGGTCATCAACAAGGAAGAAGCCATAAAAAACGACTACAACCTGAGCCCCTCCAGATACGTCGCCCAGGATGGTGAGGACGATACCCTTCCCCTGGAAGATGCGCTGGTCCTTCTCAAAGAGGCTGAGGAAGAAAGAAAACAGGCCGATCGGGATCTCCATGAAATCTTGATGCGGTTGGGTCTGGGAGGCCAACGCGATGTCGAATGAGTCCTCCCTCTCTGCTCTCGTCCAGGCTGGAGAGGGCGAGGCGCTGGAGTTCAAGGAGCGGTGGACCCCCGAAGCGTTGAAGACGTTGGCCGCCTTCGCCAATACCCGAGGCGGCATCCTCCTCGTCGGCGTGGACGACCGAGGGCAGGCAAAAGGGGTTGGCAGGGGGCAGACCGCGAGCTCCAGGCGATCGTCAATCAGATCGCAGACGGACTGAAGGTTCAGCCTCAGATCACAGTGGAGCCCCTGGGAGGGCATTCCGTCCTGAGGGTCCAGGTCGCGCCCTCCGCCGTTCCGGTAGCCTATCAGGGGCGGTACTACCGCCGCGTGGGCAATACCACCCGTGAGATCAGCCCGGGCGAGTCAGGGCGGTTCTTCATCGCCAGGCTTGGCATCAAGTGGGACGGCATTCCCGAGGCCTACTCGCTGGAAGAGTTCGACGAGGAGACCCTCCGGCGGTTCGTGCGGATGGCGCAGGCCCGACTGCCCTACTTGAGCGCCCAGGAACCGACCGAAAGCCTCCTCCGGAAACTGGGGCTCTTTGAGGATGGCCGGCCCACGCGGGGGGCGATGCTCCTCTTCGGGGTGAACCCCCAGCGATATTTTCTGATGGCTGAGATCCATATGGGACGGTTCAAGGACGGCATCACCATCGTGGACGACAAGCTTCTGAAGGGCAACCTGTTCCAGCAGCTTGACGGCGCGATGCAGACGTTCCGGCAATACTTGCAGGTGCGGTATGAGATGCCGAAGGAGATGGGCGAGCGGGCGGGGGCGGAGGCCATGCAGCGCAGGGAGATCTGGGACTATCCTCTGGAGTCCCTGCGGGAAGCGGTCATCAATGCCCTCATCCATCGGGACTACTTCCAGACTTCCGGTGACATTCAAATCCGCGTTTACGATGACCGGGTGGCGATCAGCAACCCGGGCGGCTTGCCCGAAGATATGACCGTAGAGGAACTCAAGAGAGAATTTCACCGCTCCGTGCTACGCAATCCCCTGCTGGCCCAGGTGTTTTACTACGCAAACCTCATTGAGAAATGGGGTAGTGGCACCTGGCGCATGATCGAGTTATGCCGGGAGCAGGGGCTGCCGGAGCCAGAGTTTCGCGCAGACCCGAACTGGTTCTATACTATCTTTGCCAAGGACCCTTACACGGAGGAGCGCCTGCGGCAGATGGGACTGAACGAGCGGCAGGTGGGGGCGGTGCTCTACGTGAAGGAGAAGGGGAGCATCAATAACAAGGAGTATCAAGGGCTAACGGAAGTTTCCAAGCCTACGGCAACCCGTGATTTAGATGGCCTGGTGAAGCGAGGAATCTTCGTTAAGAAGGGCAGGACAGGTCGGGGTACGCGGTATCAGCTGAAGGGCTCAACAAGGACTCAAACGGCTCATGAAGGGCTCGACAAGGACTCAAACGGCTCGGGGGAGAAAGGCCATATCTGATCGTCGCCCGACTACAGAAGCTGCCGCTCGCCTCTCCGAGGGCTTCAAGCGGACCGAACTTGGCCCC
>CAZNLH010000002.1:0-11443 GCA_964573995.1 uncultured Gemmatimonadota bacterium | reverse complement strand
TGAAGGAGACGGAGATCGGGGAGATTCCGGTGGAGTGGGAAGTGGTGACAATGGAAGAAGCCGGCAATATTGTTACCGGAACTACTCCCAGCACGAAAGTGCCAGAATACTATGGTGGCCCATACATGTTCATATCCCCAGGCGACATTGGTGATAGAAAGTACGTTGTCAGGACTGAGAAGTGGCTTTCGGAGAAGGGCCTTCAAGCATCACGTGAATTACCCCGAAACACTGTTCTTGTCGTGTGCATTGGTGCAACAATCGGTAAGATGGCGATGACTTCATCGGAGAAGAGTTCCACGAACCAACAAATCAACGCTGTTATTCCTCATGAGGGAATTGATTCCCATTACTTGTATTATGCAAACAGCTGGCGTTCTCCATTTCTTCCTTCGCTAGCGGGCCGTGCCGCCATACCTATCGTAAACAAAAGCAATTTTGCACTTTTCAAGATCCCTATGCCTATTCTTTCAATCCAGCAACGAATCGCCTCGATCCTCTCCGCCGTAGATCAGAAAATCCAGGCCGAGGAGAACAAGAAAAAGGCCCTGGAAGCCCAATTCAAGACCCTTCTGAATAATCTCATGACCGGAAGGATCCGGGTCAATCATCTCGAGGTGAGCGCATGACGGAATATCTCGGCAGTGAAAAAGATTCCGTGCAGAATCCATTGATCGGATACGTCAAGGAGCCTTCATTTGAATACAAGGCCTCTGACGGGAAAACGGTCCACCTCAGACTGGGGTGGGAATACGTTGATCCCGATGAGGCATTGAGGCTCCGTGGTGGAAGGACCGGGCTTGTTTTCAGGGAAATCTTCCTCGACAAAATACAGCAATTGAACTCCGGATTCATGACCCAGGAGATGGCCGAGGAACTGCTCCGGCAAATCGAAAGGATCCCTCCAACCATAGAAGGCAACCTGACGGTATGGGAATATCTCAAAGGGCTCAGGATGATCTTTGTTCCTGACGAGAAGAGAGAGCGCAACGTCACCCTTATCGACACTGATAATATCGATAACAACATCTTCCACGTCACCGATGAATTCACCTATACCAACGGAACGAAAACCAACCGGGCGGATGTGGTCTTCCTCATCAATGGCGTCCCTGTTCTGATGATCGAGACCAAGGCCGCCCACAAAATCGAAGGGATAGTCGAGGCCCTGGACCAGATCAGGAGATACCACGGGGAGACCCCGGAGTTTCTCGCGATCCTGCAGGTCTATGCCCTGACCCATCTCGTGAAATTCTTCTACAGTTCGACCTGGAACTTCTCCAGGAAGTACCTGTTCAATTGGAAGGAAGAGGCCCCCGGCGACTTCGAGACCCTCGTCAAGACCTTCCTCGACAGGAGTAGGGTCGTCAGGGTCATCTCCGATTTCATCCTCTTCACCCGGCAGGACGATGAACTCAAGAAAGTGGTCTTAAGGCCCCACCAGATGAGGGCCGTGGAGAGGATCGTGGACCGGGCTTCGTCCAAGGAGAAAAAGCGGGGCCTGGTCTGGCATACCCAGGGATCCGGAAAGACCTATACCATGATCCTCGCCGCCCAGCAAATCCTCGAGAATCCGCTGTTTCAAAACCCCACTGTCATCATGCTGGTGGACAGAAACGAACTCGAGACCCAGTTGTTCGGCAATCTGGAATCCGTGGGGTTTGAAAACGTGGAGGTGGCTGAGAGCAAGAAGCATCTCAGGGATCTCTTGGAGAATGACCGAAGGGGCTTGATCGTCTCCATGATCCACAAGTTCGAGGACATGCCGGCTGAGGTCAACAAGAGGAAAAACATCTTCGTCCTGGTTGACGAGGCCCACAGGACAACGGGCGGAAAACTCGGTAACTATCTTATGGGTGCCCTGCCCAATGCCACCTATATCGGCTTTACAGGGACACCGATCGACAAGACGTCTTACGGCAAGGGAACCTTTATCACCTTCGGAATCGATGACCCTCCCAAAGGATACCTGGACAAATACAGCATCGCCGAGTCCATCGAGGATGGGACAACGGTCAAACTTCATTATACCCTTGCCCCCAATGAATTGAGAGTGGACAAGGAGATCTTGGAAAAGGAATTCCTGGACCTCTCCGAGGCCGAGGGCATCAGCGATATAGAGACCCTGAACAAGGTATTGGAGAGGGCTGTCAACCTCAGGAACATGCTCAAGAACAGGGAGAGGGTTCAAAAGGTCGCCCGGTATGTCGCTGAGCATTACAAGGACTTTGTGGAACCCATGGGGTACAAGGCTTTCTTAGTGAGCGTCGACAGAGAGGCCTGTGCTTTGTACAAGAGGGAACTGGACAAGCATCTGCCTTCCGAGTATTCCCGGGTGGTCTACAGCCGAGGATTCAACGATCCCCCCGCTCTCGAGGAGTATCATCTCTCAGAGGAAGAGGAAAAGAGGATACGTAAGGCCTTCAGGAAACCGGATGAACTCCCCAAGATCCTTATCGTCACCGAGAAACTCCTCACTGGTTTCGACGCGCCGATCCTCTATTGCATGTATCTGGACAAGCCCATGAGGGATCACGTTCTGCTTCAGGCGATTGCCAGGGTGAACCGGCCCTACGAAGACGACGAGGGAAGAAAGAAGCCCTCGGGCTTTGTCCTCGATTTCGTAGGGATATTCGAGAACCTGGAAAAGGCCCTGTCTTTTGATTCCAAGGATATCGAGGGCGTTGTGCATGACATGAATGTCCTGAAGGAGCGGTTTTCCACGCTGATCAAAGAGGCAAGGGAGAATTATCTTGCCCTGACAAAAGGCAAGAGCCAGGACAAGGCCGTCGAGGCTCTCCTTGAGTATTTCAAAGACGAGGAGAGGAGGCACGAGTACTATCAATTCTTCAAGGAGATCTCGGCCATCTATGACGTCTTATCGCCGGATGCCTTCCTGCGGCCTTTCATTGCCGACTACGAAACCCTTTCAAGGATGTACCGGATCCTGAAAGAAGCCTATGAGCCCGGGATCTCGGTCGACAGGGAGTTTTCGAGAAAGACCGCCCGGCTGGTACAGGAGCATACAAAGAGCGGGGCGATAAAGGCCGCCCTCGATATCTACGAGATCGATGAGCATACCCTGAAGAAAATCGAAGAGAGCAAGGCCTCGGATACAGAGAAGGTCTTCAATCTCCTTAAGAGCATAGAAAAGACAATCGAAAACGAGGTCGGAATCAATCCCTACCTTATCTCAATTGGCGAGAAGGCCGAACTGATCTCCCAGCTATTCAGGGAGCGGCAAAAGAGCACCCAGGAAACCCTGAAGGCGCTGAAGGACCTTATCGAAGAGATCAACACCTCCCGTAAGGAGCAGGCAAAAAAGAAGGTGTCCTCCGAGGTCTTCTCGATCTACTGGATCCTCAAGGACGAAGGCATTGAAGACCCTGAGGAAAAGGCCAACCAGATGAAGGACATCCTGAAACAATATCCTCACTGGCGAACCAGCGAGGGGCACGAGAGAAGGGTCAAGCAGCAGCTTTACGGGATTCTGGTCAGGTCAGGGATTGACATCGGGATGACAACCAAGGTGGCCAAGAAGGCCATGAGAATCCTTAAGGGTGGTTCTTTATGATAACTGCAGATGAGTTCAAGCAGGAAGTTTTGGCCTGGGCGGATGAGTTGGGTGTCAAGCCCAAGGAAATCCACATGAGGGAGATGAAGAGGAAATGGGCGAGTTGTTCCAGCAAGGGAAGGCTTACGTTCTCCCCTTCCCTGTTGAACGAGCCCGAGAAGGCCAGGACTGAGAAAATCTTGCATGAACTCCTGCATCTCAAGTATCCGAATCACGGGAAGATGTTCAATGTCTTGCTGAGGGCCTACTTGGAGAGAGGAATATAGGGTATGGTTGGAAAAGGAGCTCAGGGAGATCGTTCAGGAATAATTATCCTCGATGAGTATTTTCGGAAAGTTCACGTTTTTCTGTCAATACTCGCCAAAATCACCATTGTCGGCAACTTCCGTACCCTGGAAGGTCTACCTTGATATCTCCTGCATTCAATCCATCCAGGTGAGACCCCGAATCAAAGGCCTCTTTCAGGCTCAATTCCTTTCAACAGCCCTTTCCGCTCACTTGATACTATTTCAGGAGTATCATCTTCCTCGTAAATGACTTGACCCCGCTCCTCAAGGTATAGAGATAGATCCCGGACGAAACCGCCTCCCCCCGGTCACTCCGTCCGTCCCACCGGACCACGTGGTGCCCGGGATCGAGGCTGCCTTCGACCAGCGTGCGGACCCGCCGGCCGCGCAGGTCGTAGACGGTGAGGCTGACGCTTCGTTGCCGGCCCGAAGACTCCGGCACATCGAAGCCGATGGTCGTAGAGGGATTGAAGGGATTCGGGTGGTTCTGGGAGAGGCCGAAGGCACGCGGTATCGAACCACCGCCGCCACTGCCCTCGTTACCGATCCCCACCTGGACGGAATCTCCGCCCCCGAAGGCCCCTATGTCGCTGGCATCCGTCCCCAAGCCCCAGGAACAGGCAAGTAGGCTGTCGATCAGGGTCGGGTCTCCGCTGTCTATACATGGCGAATCCACGGAATCACCGCACGCAACCGCCGAGAGGTGGTAATCCCCGCCGGCAGGGTCGCGGAACAGCGGGTCGACGTCCAGCATACCCCCTCCCCAGTCAAGAGTAGAGACGGAATCAACATATACCGAGGTCTGTCCCCCCTCCACGTCGGAATAGCGGATTGTGAGCACGCTTGGCTGGGAGAATAAATCACCTTCGAGATAGATCTCGGAACCCGTTTCGGATGTGTTTTCCCAGAAGATAGTGTTGATCGCCTCCATAGAAGATCCTTCACAGTGTAACCCGCCACCCTGAGAACCTGACCCATTATCGAACACAATGTTATTGATGAGTGTGGGAGAGGCGGTTATGCAGTAAATTCCGCCTCCACTCGTAGTAGACTCGTTCGATGTGATTAAATTGTTCGTGATCATCGGTGAGGAACTAATGCAGTATATTCCACCGCCCGTTCGCGCGGAGTTTCTTGAAATCAGGTTGCTCATGATAGGAATGGAGTAGTAGCAGATGATGCCACCCCCTTGTATCGTTGCGGTATTATCGGTGATGGTATTCCCCGATATGACCATGGAGATGGGAGACGGGCACATAACGCCTCCGCCGGATGCAGCAGAATTCCCTGTAATGATATTGTCCGACACGATCGGTGAATGGAATTTACCTCCTCCCGCTATACCCCCACCACTTTCTATAGCCATGTTCCTCGTAATGATATTGCGTGTGATTATCGGAGAGGATTCACAAAATATTCCACCGCCGTTAAGCGCACGACCGCCGGTGATGGTAAAGCCGGTCAAGACGCTCGTCGAGTCTTCTCCCGACTGAAAGACGAAGGCGCTGCCCAGGGAGTCTCCATCGACGACCGTGGCAGCCACCACCGAGGAATCTTCCGGATCTGTTCCCCTGACTGTTATCGCCTTGCCGAGAAAGTCTATATCGTGCTCGTGATAGGTCCCGGGCCGGACGACGACTTCCTGGTATCCCGAAACGGCCGTGTCGATCGCCGCCTGAATCGTCGTGAAATCGTCAGGGACATAGATGATCGCCGGTATGTGGCCGTGGTATCGGCCATAGTAGACGTCCTGTTCGCCGTTGAACGTGGCTGCCCATGCCAGGTTGAACCCGATATTGTCGGAGACCATGTCGAAATAGTCCCCCATCTTGTCCTGCTGTGGCCACCCCACGTGTGGATCGAATGAATCCGAGAGACGCTCGTTCGGAGACCAAGTGTCCCCCGCATCGCTCGAGTATGAATAGTAGAGTTCCGAGTCGTATCCCCCAGGGTCGTTGCGGGTATCGAGCCAGATCACGTCGATGCGGCCGTTGGGCGCCACCGACATCGTACCGAACCACTGGTAGGCATCGTTACCCGGATCGTCGTTCACCCTGACCGGGGGACTCCACGTTTGGCCCCCATCGGTGCTTCTGGCGAACATGACATCGGCGGGATCGGGAGTGGAAAAACGGACTACCGAACAGAGCAGGTACACGTTACCGCTCGTGGGGCCCGTTGATCGATCAACAGCGATCCACGTCTCGCCGAGCAGACCGTCGGGGTTGGGACCGCCACCGTAGCCGATGTAACCGTCGAGATTTACAGGCGTGGAGAAGTCCCACGACACGTCCTGGCCGGAATATTGCGCGTTCGATGACTTGGCCACAGAGAAGCCGTAGTAATTGGCACCGCCAACGTAAAGTTCACCGCCGGGACCCACCGCGAGGGTGCCCCAGAACGGATCGTCGGGGATCGTAATGCAATTCTCGAAACTGTCTCCCCCGTTCGTCGACCTCGTGAAGAATCCGGGGTAGCATATGCTCCAGTCCATCGTCCAATCGGCGTATATGTTGCCGTCACCTATCCCCCCGGTCTTGTCTATGACCATCCACTGCTTGTCTCCACCCTGTGCGAACGCCCCCGAGTCCCATGTCATTCCCCCGTCGGTCGAGCGGAAGACATTGCACCAGAAGGCCTCACCGCTAACCGTCAGGCTGTTGTAATAGAAATTACCGTCGGAGTCCGAATCGAGGACGGGATCGGATCTGAACACACCCGGTTCTATCACGCCGGGGAACGTCCAGGTATGGCCTGCATCCGCCGTGTATCCCCAACCCGCCTGCCTGAAACTGCTCAACACCGTATTGAACTGCCGCCACCCTATCGCTATCTTGTCCGGGTCCGTGGGATCGACTGCGATCGAGGGTTCGTTCGCCGCATCGCCGAGGATGTTCTCACCCGCGGAATCCACGTTCACCTGGGTGATGAAGAAATCCTGGGTAGAGTCGCGGTAGGCGGGTGACGTTCGCATCTCCGAACGAGGCACCTGGATATACTCTCCGCCCGGGAACTCCAGGCGCCTCGGCGCTTCCCCGCGCAGAGCCGACTTCCCACCGGCGGCTTGGGACGAAAAAACAGGTTGCGTAACCAGGCAGGTCACGAGCGCCAGCGAGGAAAACGTACGAAAGATCATTATCAATACCTCCCGGTCCATGCAAAAAAGGGATCGGGTCCTGAGGGTTTTCCGTCCTCCATCCCCCGTCGCCCGTGACGACACGAACCCCGAGACCCGATCCCCATACTGATTTCATTCACTTGAGAAGGGCCATCTTACGAGTTCTAACGCCCTCCTTCGTCTTAAGAGTATACAGGTAGACACCCGACGAGACGGCCATCCCCCTGTTATCACGCCCGTCCCAGTTAACCCTGTGACTGCCCGGATCCAGTTCGCCGTCTACCAGTGTGCGCACTCTGCGGCCCCTCATGTCATACACCTCCAGGCTCACCT
Source organism: uncultured Gemmatimonadota bacterium (assembly GCA_964573995.1). Classification (GTDB taxonomy): domain Bacteria; phylum Gemmatimonadota; class CAZMKB01; order CAZMKB01; family CAZNLH01; genus CAZNLH01. Next base: position 4,131 of record CAZNLH010000002.1, on the reverse strand, counting down.
GGCGCTTCAAGCCAGATTCCCCAGGGACGGTGAACTCGATGGTCGTCCGTGGATTGAAGGGGTTGGGATAGTTCTGTGACAGTGAGAACGCGGTGGGCAATACCACATCCGGTCCTTCATCGACAACGTTGGTGATAAGGGTGTCGCTAACCCCCGCGCGGATCATCATGTCGTTCTGGTTCATCCACCTGCTCGGCGCCCATCCCCCCGTGTATTCCCAACTCCTCCTCGAGTAGGGGGCGTTATTGTCAACCGTAAAGCCGACTGTTGCCTGGACGAGGGCTATCGCGCCCACGAAGAACTTCCCCTCGTTAATGGCAATCGCGTCGCCACTGAAGTCGATGACCCTCCAGCCCGGTGAACTCACGTATATCGTCCTGCTGGCAAGCACGCTCCCAGGCCCACCGCCGGGCCCGTCGTCGCCCATGATTGCCACCACCACGTTGCCTGGCGCCTGAACGTCGAAACTCACCTGGGCGTTTTCGATATAGGTTGGGTACTCGGGCGGGTCGAACTCGTTTCCGAAACCCGATGAATCCCCACTCCAGTATAAAGCGTCATCATCCCCCCCATCGTCGTACAGCAGGTCCCCCGGGTAAGTGAGGGAGTGGATCTCGACCTCCATGTCATCGTTATCTGGGACAAGATCCACACCGGGCGGGAGGTGACCTCCAAGCGTCGCGGTGAAGAGGCCCTCGGTAGGCGGCAAAAACGGATCGACGAACTGGAAGTGTTCAATCTCCGATGGCAGGAAAGTGCCGTTGAGCACGGTTATCGAATCGCTGTAAACGGTGCTGTCGGCTTCGTCCTTAATGACGGCTGCTGCCCCGTAATGGTGTTCCGTCTGGTTGCCGAAGTTCATCACGTCAGACCAGATGCTCATGGCGGAATCCGCGAGCGTGAATACGCCCTTACCACCCTCCGTCACGCCGTTTATCACTCCGATGTCATGCACCACCAGGGTCGTGCTCTCGGGTGGAACGAAGCGGATTACCGTCGAATCGGCAAATGGAGGCGGGTCGGGCGGCGGAGAGGTCCTGGGGTTGTAGAAATACGAGAGACCTATCGTTCCAGTACTGTTTTCCATCCCCATGCTGAAGGCGTTGCTCCCGCCAGAACTGAAGTCGCCGTTCTGCTCGCCGTATTGAAAGGTGATGGCGCTGTCCGCACGGCTCAGTATTATCTGGAAGGTGTGGCTCGAGGGTGGAACGTTGTAGAACTCCGGCACATCGATGTAGGAGACAATCAGGCTGTCCAGGCCGGGAGTCGTGTAATAATAGCAGGTCCCTCCCTTCGTGAAATCGATGTCCCCGGCAAGGCAAGCCAGGAGGTCGTTCGGCGGGTTTGGATCAGGTAATTCAGAGAAGGGATGGGCATAGTTCTGCCCCGAAGAGAATGAGATCCACCCGTTCGATCCGATATAAAAGTGGTCCACGGTGTACCAGTAATAGGGAAATTCGAAACCGATGGGAAAGGGCCCTACGGAGTTGTCGTCGCCCAACCCCGTGACCTGGGTCCCGACCCCGGTAATGTCGACCCAGTGAAAGGTCGGTCCACCCGGGTCTTGATTGTCTATCCAGGTGTAACCATAGTCATCCGGTCCGCCCGAGACGAATGGAACCGGCACGTTCCCCCGAAGGCCGGGCCTCCCCCAGGATCCCGTAGCCATCATTGCGCCGGCGGGTCGGAACGAAAATGCGACGAGAAGGAGTACAAGAACAATTACAAGGGATTTCATGGTATGCTCCTTTCGATGAAGTGAAAGGGAAGAGACAACCTCCTCGCAAGTTACAAATTATCGGTTTTGAGAAGGGTTGTCAATCGGAACTCGACAGGTGATTCTCCCTTCCACGAGGTAGTTGCCTGCACCTGGATTTAAGGGTGAAGAGAAGAGGCCTTCCGAGGAGTCACCAATCCTTTACTTTCCCTCTACCGGCCTGCGAATCCAGACTCCGCCCTTCTCGACCCAGGTGTAACGCGGTATTCCCGCCTCCTTGTGGATCATCGTCTCAGTTACCGCCAATCCCGCTCCGGTCTCCTTGACCCAGAAATCGAGATCGTATGCCTTTCCTCCTGGGTCCTTGAAGTCCGCGCACACGAAATAGGTCCCCTCCGCAGTCTTTGCCAGCCGGTCCCTGTGTATCTTGTCCAGTTTCAGGCTCAACGTCTTATCGGCCCTGTCATCCCGTACCTGCATCCAGCCGTCATGCTTGGAATATTCCTCCGCGACGTAACCCTCGAGGAACTCGGCCACGGACTCGATGGTAACCGGCTTCTTCTCGACCGGGTGTTCAGAGGGCGCCTTGCTCCTGGATCCCTCCCGGGCCGGGCGCTCTTGGTGTTCCTTACCCTGCGTCAAGGAGCCTGCCGCCGCTTTCGGCGCACTCGCGAGGCCCAGGCACATCACAATCGATACGATGAAGATGAAGTGCAACTTCTGCATCTGTTCTCTACTCCCTGTTGGTTTGTTGTTTGCCAAATCGAATCTCAGGGTTCGATCCGGTAATTGGATGAAATATCGCACATTGTTACCGGTTGTCAAGAGGATGTGGGAGTGCTGCAACCATCGGCGATTAATGCGGGGAGTCGGTGACCATGAACAGGAAATCGTCACTGCCTGAGACCATGCGGGCACCCGTCTCAGTTGTGGAATGGTAGAGATAGTAACCCAGTGGAGCGACCTGAGGTACATCGTGATAGACCTGCACCTGCACGGTACGATCCCCCTGAATCATGTGTTGGTCCGGACCAAGAAGAGGGTAGTCCGTCCCGTCCGGGAGCGTGACACTTGACTCTATGGTGAACGTTTCGGGATCCTGCTGCCTGTTTATCACCGTGTAGAGAACCCCCAACCTCCCTCCCCTAAAGACCCTGTCGGAATCGGGCGAAAGGTAGAGCGTGAGGATTTCACCCTGGTCGAACGGAAATGCGCCTATATCCGATCTCGTTCCATCTACATCGAGAGAGTCGGGGATCCCGGCGTCTATGCAGGGAGACCCCCACAGGAGGCGATAATCCAATGCGTCGCGCCGCACGAACAGGGGATCGGAGACCAACATTCCGGGGCCCCAATTCACGTCGTTCCCCGGCTCCGAATATATCGACTCGAGTCCACCCTCCACATCCGAATAACTGATTGTCAGGACAGAGGGATTTGCCGAAGGATAGCCCCCCATGTATATCTCCTTGCCCTCCGGGGCATTATCGTCCCAGAAGACAGTATTCATGGCGACCAGCGGTGAGGAGAACTTGCATCGGACCCCTCCACCCTGTATCGTGGCCGTGTTGCCCGTGAAGGTATCCCTTATGAGCAGCGGAGTGCAGTCGTATCGACAATGCATGCCGCCGCCATATTCTGCAGTATTTCCCGCGATCAGGGTGTAAAATACCGCAGGCGCAGAGTAGTCATAAGCGTAAATTCCTCCTCCATCACCCGAGGAGTTATTGAGGATGAGATTACCTATGATAAGAGGATGCGCCCCGTAGTGGCAGTCGATCCCGCCGCCGTAATCCGCGGTATTGTTCATGATGAGGTTGTCGGATATGATCGGCGCGGCACTGGAGCAACGGATCCCCCCTCCACCCCAGCCGGCACTGTTGCCGGTGATCGTATTACCGCTGATTATCGACCTGGAGTCTTCAAGGAAAATCCCCCCTCCACCATGCTCCGAGGAGTTCCCAATGACTATGTTATCGATGATCCTGGGCGAAGACTGGTAACACCTGATCGCTCCTCCCCAGTCAGGTGTATGACCTCCCGTCAGCGAAAGGCCCGCGAGCACGCTGGTCGTGTCCTCCCCGGAATCGAAGATAAAGACCCTGCCCAGAGAGCCCGCATCCACAATAGTCGACGAGACAACGTTCATGTCCTCCGGGTCGGTTCCCGTCACGGTGATCGCCTTGCCGTCGAAGTTGATATCGTATTCGTGGTAGGTACCCGGCGCGATCATCACCGTATCGCCGTCCACTGCGTGATCGATTCCATCCTGGATCGTGCCGAAGTCACCGGGTACCATCAGCGTGCGGGCCGAGAGAGAGGGGCAAGTGGCGGATAAAAAGAGGAGTGTCAGTACAACGGGTCGCGCCTTCATAGTGGCCTCCCATGTCCTTAAAGGTGGCCCATTATACCAC
>CAZNLH010000001.1:107565-259921 GCA_964573995.1 uncultured Gemmatimonadota bacterium | reverse complement strand
AGGCTAACCGCCCTGGTGTCGCCCGTGGCGATGAAAAGGGAAAGCGGTGAAAATCCGCTGCAGGTCCGCTACTGTTAACGGTTACCGGTGGAGAGAATCCTCCGCCACTGTCCCGTACCGTGGGGATGGGAAGGCGCCTCCCGCCGGGCTTGATGCCGTAAGTCAGGAAACCTGCCAGGTGCGGTTGGAGCATTCGCTCCATGGCTCGTCAACCTCCGCGACAAGGTACGGGTGTTTTTCTTACCTGATAAACGAGGCCATTTCGAGGCCCTATCCTGTGTCGAGGGAGAGGGCCTTATCATTTTTCTTGTCGCCCTCCTCTTTGCAGCGGGACTATCCATGCCCGGTATCCTGAGCGGTGATACCGGTGGTGAGATCGGTGCCGCAGATGGATCTCAAACCGTCACTTCCGATTCCATACGTTACATCTACCCCCCATACGTGGTAAAGGGGATGCGTTGGAGTGAACGGGAACTCACCTCCGATCTCCTGGTAACGGTCATCAATGCTGATAGGCCGAGTTCGCTGACGGCAATGGGCCTCGGCGAGGTCTTTGATCATCAGGCGGGACTCTTTATGAAGAGGGCTGGAGGACCGGGCAGCCCATCCCTCTTGTCCATCCGCGGCTCAACTTCGGATCAGGTCCTTATACTCCTCAACGGGAGGAGGCTGAACACGGCCCAGGGTGGGGGCTTTGACCTCTCTATGCTGAGCCCCTGGGAGGTATCGAGGATAGAGGTCTACCGTGAGGCGAACAGCGCAAGGTGGGGCTCCGATTCGATGGGTGGGGTTGTAAATATAGTTACGAGAAATCATGGCGGAGAGAGGTTGCGACTCCGTACCCTCGGTGGATCCTACGGCGCGAAGTCGCTTTCCCTGTCAGGGGCATTGGGAGATGAGGCGCCTCTCGACTTTGGGGGCTCATACCGGGCGAGCGATGACGACTTTTATTTCACCGACCCGAGGCGCGGCGGAGAGAGAAGACGTGCAAATGCGGATTTTCGGGGGAGATCGTTCTATGGAGACCTGTACGTCCCTGTTGCCGGCGATGACGTGATCGGGTTCTATCTCTCCACCGGGAGGGACGAGCGTGGTGCACCGGGTCCGATAGAGTTTCCCACTCCACAGGCCCGCCTTGATGACGGTAGGATCTTCCTCCAGGGGGGGGTGGCCGATACGGTTGGTATCACTCATCTCTCGGTGGGAGCCGGGGTGCGCCGCATGGATCGGAGATACCGAAACCCGGATCCCATATTGTGGGCCGATGACAGGCATATAAACACTGGTGCGACGGTTTCAGCGGACTTGAGCCGTGGTATTTCCAGTGGCGGCATGGTCGAAACAGGAGGGAGTTACGACAGGGATATACTCTCGAGTACTACTGATGGACATCAGGATAGGGGGAGTGTGGCCGCCTACGCGAGCATCCTATTCCCGATCGGTCGGACGCGCGACCATGGATCACCCCGTTCGACGCTAGGATCAGGGCTTCGGTTCGAAAGAACAGAGGGGTACCGGGCGAGGGTGCTTCCGTTTGTATCGTCGAAGTTCATCTTGCTGGATGAGCGCCTTGTCTTGCGTGGGTCGTTGGGAAAGAAGTACAGGACCCCGTCTTTCGATGAACTCTTCTGGCCCCTTACCTCCGGGGCCGAGGGCAACCCTGAACTCAGGCCGGAGAGGTCTACGAATGTTGAATTCTCCGGATCCACCTACCTGCTGGATCGGCGTCTCAGGATCAGGAACGATTATTTTCTCAGGGAATTAACGGACCTCATCGAGTGGACTCCGGGCGCGCGCGGGATTTGGAGGCCGTCAAACGTTGGAAGGGCAAGGGAAGAGGGTCTAGAATTAGAAGGGACTTACACCGGTAAGATCATTGACGCATTGCCCCCGGTCCTCATCGAGATCAGCCACAGTTTGATCCTGGCGACGGACCAGGGAGATGACCCGCTGACCCACGGTAAGCGGCTGGTCAGGCGACCGGGTTCGCTCTCATCGGCGCAGATCGAGGTCTTCCCTGGCGACGTGTTGTCCATGGGGCTTTCTTGGTCCAGGGTCGGGAGGCGATACCTCACGAAGACCAATACCAAGTGGGCCGACGGTTACGATGTCATCGACATGAATGCAAGTTACTCATGCTGGAGGAGGGTGAGGGTCTCCGTTTCCATAAGCAACCTGCTGAACCATAATTATTATGACATAGAGGAGTTCCCAGTCCCAGGGAGGCGAATCGACGTGGGTCTCGACCTGAAGATGCTCTGAGGGAGCAAGGAATGTGATCTGCAGGACCGTAAACATGGTCATTTAAAGGAGAGGAAGCCGTGGAGAGAAGAATTTCGGCGCTTGTGGCGGTCATGTGTTGGCTGGTTTGCGGCCCCATGTCGTTATCTCATGTTTACGCACAATCACCCGGGGCGGACTCCGTCGTTGCCTTCACCCCCGGTGAAGCGGCCGGGTTTGGGGCGGACTCCATGCCGGACGTGGTCCTAAGTGTCCCTCATGGGGCAGGAGATACCGAGGGCTCCCTGGATGTGCTGAGCCTGGGGGTGGGCGGCGCGATCACCCTCTACTTCAAGGACGATATCATAGTGGACGGGCCGGGTCCTGACTTCACGGTCTTCGAGAACCCCTTCTTCATAGCGGGTGATTCCCTCGACAGGTACATAGAGGCGGCGATCGTCGAGGTCAGCCGGGATGGCGAAGAGTATTACCGGTTTCCCTTCGATTTTCGGCCTGAGGCCGGCCCCCCCGGGAACCCCCATCGTTACGTGGGGCTGGCCGGCGTGGAACCGGTATACAGTAACGATGGGTACCCCGATCCTACGGACCCCGGCGTCTCTGGAGGCGACCACTTCGATCTCGGGCAGGTGGGGCTTCCCAATGCATCCTATATCAGGATAATCGACACCGGCAGTAACACCAGGGACGAGGACGGGGACCTCGTTACTGACAACGGCCTTGATCTCCCGCCCCAGGCCGGCTTCGACCTCGACGCAGCATGTCGCGTGAACTGGACCACACGCTCCAACCCGTTCCGTGTCACTTCAGCCACCGCGCTAAGGAGCGACCGCATCGTAGTTGATTTCTCAAAGGTACTATCCGAGGGCCAGGAGATCCCCCCCGAATACTTCGCCCTTGACGGGAATCCTCTAAGCGATGCGGATTCAATACGGTCGATCGACTCGACTACCATTGCTATCCATCTCTCCTCGCCCCTGCCCGATGGTTCGCCCCTGCCGGTCCTGACCGTGTCCCAGTGGATAGGGAGCAGGTCGGGGGAGAACCTCATTGACGACTATGGCCTGCCAGTCGAAGGAGTCCTGGGGCTTGGGCCACCAGGGGAGGAAGTGGGGGAAGTGAGGTCAGCGGGTGTGTTGCCTCCCTACCCGAATCCGTTCAGCGGGGTGACCAACATCTTGTTTGATATACCGCACGAAGGGGACAGCCGGCTCGAAGTGTATGACCTAAGGGGAAGAAGGGTCAGGGTATTGGCCGACCGTGCCTTCCAGGCGGGGAGGCACAACCTTCAGTGGGCTGGAGACAATCAGGACAGGGTCTCGTGCCCATCCGGAATTTACATGATCCACTTCACCTTCGATGGCAGGTCATGTCTCCGGAAGGTGGTCTACGTGAGATGAGAACAGGGCAGTGAAGTGATAAGATATGCTTTAATGGTCTTGGCGATTGCCATGCTGGTGGCTTGCGACCGGAATCCGCAGGCCGACCGCCCAGGGGGGTTCAGGCCGACCCACAGGACCCTGTACGTGGTAAACGGCCTTTCCGAGACACTGTCCGCGATAGATCTGGAAGACGGGACGGTCTACAATGACTTCGTTACGGTGGGGAAGTGGCCCAACGATATCGTGTATGACCCCGATGAAGGGGGACTATACATCGTTGAGTCTGGTGACAACCAGGTTACGGAGATCAGTGTCGATGGAGGTGAAGTCTTGAGGTCGATGGACGTCGGGGTGGGAGAGAACCCATGGGCCTGCGCGGTGGATGGATTTGAACTGTGGGTCTCCAATTTCCTCACGGGCGAACTCACGCTCATCGGCCTGGAAAGCGGTGAGGTATACCAGCGCCTGCAAATCGGGGCGACTCTGCAGGCCCTCCTGATCGACGGGGATAATATTTACGTGACGGATACAAATTATCAATACGGTATATTCGGCCGGGGCAGGATCTACAAGATCGATCGAGTCAGCCGCACCGAAACGGGCTTCGCATACGTAGGCACCAACCCGCAGGACATCATCGTCGACGGCTCGGGACGTCTGCACGTCCTTTGTACAGGGGCATATTCGGGCAATGGCGGTGGAGAGATCCATGTCATCGATCCTTTCGGCATGGTCCCGCTCGATACGCTTTCCCTCGGCGGAAGCCCATCTGCAATGTGCCTTGGAGGCGACGGGACTGTCTATGTGGCGGGCTACTGGGGTGGGGTAATGACTTACGGTGAAGAGGGTCTGGATATTAGGCACGACGCTTCTTCTCCCCTTTATCCAGGTGATGGATACATGGATATCGTGTTTGATCCGGTGACCGGGCTCCTCTACCTGACCGAGTTCGATAAAGACCAGGTGGTGTCACTCGATCCATCTGCCGGCCGTATCACGGCAACCTACGGCGTGGGAGACGGCCCCCTGAGGATGCAGATTGTTGAACCTTGAGAGACTTGATTCGAAGGGAGGATTCCATGAAGAGAGTTATCGTAGCAATAACATTGATTCTAACCTGGTGTTCCGTGGCGATGGGGGAGTTCAATAAGACGGTTTACGTGGTCAACGGGACCTCTGAGACCATGTCGAAGATAGATCTGCCCGGCGGTGTCGTCCACGAAGATGTTACCACGCTGGGTTCAATACCCAATGACATCTTGATACGGGGAGACCGCGCATACGTAGTCAACTCTGGGTCGAGCGATCTCTACGTAATCGACCTGGGACAGGACGTGGTCACCTCCGTGATAGACCTCGGTCCCGGGAACAACCCCTGGTCCGGTGCCTTCCTTGACGACAGCACGATGTACGTAAGCAACTGGCTGACGGCCACCGTATCGAGAGTAAATATATACAGCGGCTCGATAACCGATATCTTTGGTGTGGGGACGGGCCCGGAGGGGGTTCTAATCGTCGATGGCAGGCTGTACGTGGCCAATTCGGGATGGAACGGGGGCGGATACGACCCCGGAAGCGTCTCCGTAATAGACGTTGGAGAAGATTCAATAGTCGCCACGGTCCCTGTCGGCTTGAACCCCCAGGACCTTGTCATGGACTCGAGGGGAGAGATAGAGGTCGTATGCACCGGTGACTATTTCAGCAGGTTTGGTACGATATACAAGATAGACTCCGCGACGGACGAGGTTACGGACAGCGTGACTACGGGCGGCTCCCCCGGACGTGCAGCGCTGACTTCGCTGGGACTCCTTTACATGGCGGCGGGTGGTTGGTTCGGCAGCGGAGAGATTTACGCGTATAACACAATCGGTGATGTGTTGATTCATGGCTCAAATGATCCGATTACTGTTGGCGTGGGGGCAACAGATGTCGCAGCCGACAATGAAGGACATTTCTATGCCACATCATTTTCTGAGAACGAGGTTGAAGTTTTCGATGTTCCAGACGATTCCATAATGACTTACACGGTTGGATCAGGTCCTGTCGCCATCGCAGTTCGCGAGGAACCTTGGATCGATGTCGTGTCGAACCCGGACAGGCGATTCTTCCATGCCGGGGACGATATTACCTATTCGGTAGCCATTGCACAACGTGGCGCCAGCGAGGATACCGTGAGCGCGGTGTCTGTACTCGTCCTCCCCGACAGGGGTCTTTATGGCGGTAATCCCATACTCGGCCCATATGTCCTCTCTCTTCAACCGGGAGAGGGTCACGGAGTGGAACGGACTGATTCTGTTCCACCGGCGGCGCCACCGGGCAGATATGTCCTCTTTTCGGTGGTGAGCGATCTCGATACGAGGAGGACTTCTGTCGGCACATTTTGGTTTCAGGTCCTTCCATGAACGGGTGCCTTTGGACTGGTATTGACACTGAATCAAGGACGTTTTAAATTTCAACGTGTCGAGAATGGGCCCGAATTCGGACGATTGTGGAAGAGCGGGTGTAATTCAGTGGTAGAATGTCAGCTTCCCAAGCTGGACGTCGCCGGTTCGACCCCGGTCACCCGCTCCATTCATTTCTTTGATGGAACTCTCCAGTAGTCTTGCTGCGTGCGCGGATCGTTACCCGCCGTAATGGTGTAAGGCCCGTCTTTGAACCTGTTGGAATGTCCGTGTTAGCCTGAGGATTAGGGAATACCCGGTAAGAAAATTGCAGGAGAATTCGAGGTATGGGATATCCAAGGAAAGGGTGGACTATGATGAGGGGACGTTGTAACGGCAGGTATTCGGTGGTCATACCGATACTGGTGGGGCTGTTTCTCTCGAGTGGTACGGGGCTCTTCCGGTTATGGGGGGTCGAGGTGAAAGACAATGGGATCAGTGGTGTCATTGCGAGCGGCCTTCGGTCGGAACTCGACCACTTCCCTCAGGGTGGTTCGATAGCGGTGTGGGTCTTCTTTCATGACAAGGGCTTTACAGACCGTGAACGCCTCGCTGAGGCACTGAGAGAGCGGAGGAGTAGGTTTTCTTCAAGAGTATTGAGGCGGAGGTCCAAGGTCCTGGGAGGCCGGACGGTACTTCCCGGCGACCTGCCGGTATGCGAGACTTATATCAGCCAGGTCCTTTCAACGGGCTGCACCCTGCGGCACCGATCCGACTGGCTGAATGCGATAAGCGTGGAGGCAGCGCCGGAGACAATCAGGAAGATAGCTGCGCTGCCCTTTGTGCGACGTATCCAGCGGGTTGCACGCCTGGGCAGGATTGAACCCCTTGCCCCGGGCCGCGTCGAGAGACAGGGCATGCGCGAGAGGGGGCCTGAGACAACTGGTGGGCTGGACTATGGCCCCTCTTTTCCGCAACTCGAACAGATAAATGTCCCCGCCGTCCACGACTCCGGGTTCTCAGGGAACGGAGTAAGGGTCCTAATGCTCGATACCGGTTTTTACAAGGACCACGAGGCCCTCGCTACCAGGGATGTCCTCGCGGAGTGGGACTTCGTCTTCAACGATGGAGAGACGCAGAACGAGCCGGAGGACGTCCCCGACCAGCAGGATCACGGCACCGCCACCTGGTCTGCGCTCGGCGGTTTTTCGCCTGGAAACCTGATAGGCCCCGCCTACAATGCCTCGTTCCTCCTTGCCAAGACCGAAGACATCCGCTCGGAGACCCCCGTAGAGGAAGACAACTACGTCGCGGCCCTCGAGTGGGCCGACAGCCTTGGCGCGGACGTGGCGAGCGCTTCTCTCGCCTATCTCGATTTCGACGATCCGTACCAGGACTACCAGTACAGCGACCTCGACGGGAACACCGCGGTCATCACGGTCGCTATAGACGACGCCTCCCGCCGGGGCATCCTGGTCTGCAACGCTATGGGGAACTGGGGACCCGGTTATGGGAGCCTCTGGACGCCCGCCGACGCGGACAGCATGATAGCGTGCGGCGCCGTGTACCCGACCGGGCTCATCACCTCCTTCAGTTCGCGCGGCCCGACGTTCGACGGGAGATTGAAGCCCGAGGTCGTGGCGCAGGGAGAGAACACATACGCGGCGAGTGCATCTGGCGGGTACAGGTACTACGCCGGGACATCGCTCTCTACGCCGCTGGTCGGCGGCTCGGCCGCGCTCGTGATAGAGGCGCATCCCGACTGGGGACCGATGCAGGTGAGGGAGGCGTTGATGTCTACTGCAGCCCGGGCCTCGAACCCCGACAACGCTTACGGTTCCGGGCTTATCGACGTCCTCCAGGCGATATATGGGCAGGGGGTCGAGGAGAGGCCCTCACCCTTCTCGCTGAATTACCCGGTTTCAGGTGACTCGGCGATCTCCGGCAGCATAGACTTTCAGTGGACTGCCTCCTCCGACCCTGTAGGCAGGGGAGTCTCGTACAAACTGCTTATATCACCGGACACCCTCTTCAGCGACCCGGTGGTGATAGAAGACATCCATGAGAACTCGTACACCCTGACCGACAGCCTGGCGGAAGGGACCTATTTCTGGAAGGTTTATGCAGGCAACACTCAAGGCTTTTACCGTGAGAGTGACGATGTACAGTGGTTTTACGCGATCAAGCCGACCGGGATATGGGGAGGTAGACCACCAATCACTCTGCCGCGGGCAGTGGTACTGCACCAGAACGTCCCCAACCCGTTCAATCCTCGGACCGTCATATCGTTCGATCTGCCGGAGAGGGGTGGTAGTGTTCAGGGAGGCCGGACCACGGTGAGTCTGCTCATCTTCGACGTTCGGGGGAGGCTCGTCAGGACCCTGCTCAGGGAGGGGCTGGAAGGTGGCAGTTACCGGGTATCGTGGGATGGACGCGACGACTCGGGCCGGGCGCTTCCAAGTGGCGTTTACCTCTATCGCCTGGATACGGGGGCGTGGTCGTCCACGAGAAAAATGGTGATGACGAAGTAGGCCATGATGCGCCTGAAGATTCTTGAATACCTCGATTTCGAGAGAGGAAGTATCGTCCTGGGAATAGGGGAACCCATGCGCAATAATGACGTGAGTACTCTGACGTCAGTGAAGGGCCATACAGATGAATTGTCTTACATAATTCAAAGAGAAGGTGTTATCCATGAAGAGGGAAATATTGATCAACAAGACCTCCAAGGAGACCCGGTTGGCGATCCTGGAGGACGAAGAACTGGTGGAAATATATGTCGATCGCGAACGTGAGGCAAAGCACCTCGGTGATATTTACAAGGGACTCGTATCGGCCGTCCTCCCGGGGATGCAGGCCGCCTTCGTAGATATAGGTACCGATAAGAGCGGCTTCCTGCATGTCTCTGACATGGTTGCGGAATTTCCCGAGGAGTATGATGTAGGCAGATCGAATCGCCACGCCAGGAGCCGTGGAAGCCATTACGTGCCGATAGAAAAGCAATTGAAAAAGGGCCAGGAGATCCTGGTCCAGATTACGAAAGAGCCGATCGGCACAAAGGGGCCCCGCCTGACTACCCAAATCTCGCTTCCAGGCCGTTACCTCGTCTACATGCCTTTTGTCTCCCACATAGGTGTTTCGAGAAAGATCGAGGACCTTGAAAAGAGGAAAAGGCTGAAGGGCATGATTTCCAAGATAAAGACAAAGGAGGGTGGCATCATCGTAAGGACGGTTGGGAAGGAGGTCTCTCAAAAGGTCTTTGAAAGAGAGGTCCGTTCCCTGTCCAACATCTGGAAAAAGATACGGAGGAGGAGCGCCAATGCCTCCGCTCCCGCCCTCGTTCATCAGGAGGCAAAGTTGACCTCCGGCCTGATCCGGGACGTCTTTTCCAGCGATTTTGATTCCCTGGTCATTGATTCCAAGGATGAATTCAGAGAGATCAAGGACTATCTAAAGGCCGTATCCCCCGAACTGATTGGAAGAATGCGCCTCTACGATGATGTGATCCCCCTGTTCGACGCGTATGGGATCGAGGATGAGGTGGTAAGGAGTTTAAATAGAAAAGTCTGGCTCGAATCGGGCGGCTACATCATCATTGAAGAGACGGAGGCGCTGGTCTCGATTGATGTCAACACCGGAAAGTACACGGGAGGAAAGGACCCGGAGGAGACGATATTGAAGACCAACCTCGATGCCGCGAAGGAGATATCAAGGCAACTAAGGTTGAGAAATATCGGGGGTATAATCGTATGCGATTTCATAGACATGGAATCGGAGGAAAACCAGCGGCGGGTCTTGCAGCAATTGAGAAGTCATCTCCGACGTGATCGGGTTCGGACGAAGGCATTCGAAGTCAGCGGACTCGGCCTGATCGAGATGACGCGCCAGCGATCGAGACCCGCCCTTTCATACTACCTATCACAGCCCTGTCCGACTTGCATGGGCAACGGCAGGATACTCTCCAAGGAGACGATGTCGAGGCGCGTGGAAAGGGCGATTCAGCGGGTCGGCGCCATCGGCCAGGAGAAGGCGTTGTTGATCTCTATGCATCCCTCGATGGCGCTCCATCTCCTTGAAGAGGAAAAGGACTGTCTCAATGAATTGGAGAAGCGTTTTGATCTCGATATTACTATACGTGACGATCCCCTGATGAAGGTGGATGATTTCAAGATATTCAGCCTGCCCTCTCGGAAGGAACTCTCTCAGAAATTTATCGCTTGACAATATGTCTTAAGATATTTATATTGCCTTGGCTGAATTCCCTTTATAGGCGTTAAAGGGTGCTCGTGTTTCAAGTCTGAATCAGGATCATTGCCATGTTTGCAATAATTCGAACGGGTGGCAAACAGTTCAAGATCACCGAAGATATGAAGTTGAGGGTGCCGACACTTCACTGCAAGGTTGGTGAAGAGTACACCTTCAGGGAAGTCCTCCTTTTATCTACGGGTGATAAACGGTACACGGGCGCTCCTACGATAAAGGGTGCTTACGCGAAGGCTGAAATACTGGGTCACGGTCGCGATGACAAGCAGGTGATATTCAAGTACAAGCGCAGGAAGGGGTATCAGCAGAAACAGGGACACAGGCAGGGCTATACTGAGGTACACATAAAGAGCATAGGAATACGGGAAAAGGAAGAGCCAGTGGAAGTGACAACTCAGCTGGGGCATGAGGGAGAAGAGGCGGATAGTGGGACATCTGCTGAAGAATAGGCCTGTCATTCACTCAATAAGAGGTCAGGAAAATGGCGCATAAAAAGGGAATGGGAAGTTCAAGGAACGGCAGGGATAGTGCCGGCCGGAGGCTGGGCATCAAGAAATTCGGCGGAGAGAGCGTAGTGGCGGGCAACATCCTTATCAGGCAGCGCGGTACGAAGTTTCACCCTGGGCTCAACGTGAAAATGGGCTCTGATTATACGATTTACTCGGTTGCGAATGGGATCGTCACGTTTGAACGGATGGGTCGAAGCAAGAAACGAGTCAGCGTTTACCCCCACTGAGGTGTATATCCCCTCTATCTCGTTGTATTCCTTCATTTCTTGACATTTTGAGCATTCACAATGTTTTTCATCACAACAGGATAGGGGAGGAGATCGATCATGAAGGTAACAGTCGTCGGCGCAGGTAATGTCGGGGCAACGACAGCGAATAAACTGGCGGAAATGGATATCTTCCGGGAGGTGTACCTCCTTGACATACTGGAAGGGATTCCACAGGGAAAGGCCCTTGACATGTGGGAGTCGTCACCAGTAAGGCGATTCGACACCTCGATCAGGGGAGTAAACTCTTACAAGCCCACTGCAGGCTCCGATTTCATCGTCATCACGGCAGGGCTGGCAAGAAAACCGGGGATGAGCCGTGATGATCTCCTCATGAAGAACATGAACATCATAAAGGCGGTCAGCGAGGAGATAAAGGGGAGTTCGCCGGACGCCGTTATCATAATGGTATCGAATCCGCTGGATATAATGGCGTACCTGGCAATGAAGGTCACCGGCTTTCCTCCGGAGCGGGTCATCGGCATGGCGGGTATACTGGATACCGCCAGGTTCAGGTCCTTTATCGCGATGAAACTGGATGTCTCCGTGGAAGACATTCAGGCAATGGTCCTTGGGGGGCACGGAGATTCCATGGTGCCACTTCCGAGGTACTCGACGGTTGCGGGGATCCCATTGAGCCATTTTATGAATGAAGGGGAGATCAACGAACTCGTCCGGCGGACCCGGAAGGGCGGTGCAGAAATCGTGGGATACTTGAAGACTGGAAGTGCCTATTATGCTCCTTCTTCCGCAGTCTGCCAGATGGTCCGCAGCATCGCACACGACAAGCGGATGATCCTTCCCTGTTCCGCTTACCTGCAAGGGGAATATGGATTGAAGGATGTCTTCATCGGTGTGCCGGTCAAACTCGGCCGGGGGGGGATCAGGGAGATTATCGAGATAGAGCTGACCGAAGAGGAACGGGAGGCCCTGAATCTTTCCGCTTCCCATGTGAGGGCGAACATCGAGAAGATGGAACTGTAATATCCCCTCCCTTGTCCCCTGGATTGTGGAAAAGTCGCCGGTGTGGGGAACTGGCAGGATATCTGTAATTGCGGGGGAGATCGCCACAGTGGATACACTATGGCGATTTTTCTTCATTAAAAGGGTGCAGATCGCAAGGGGCGTGTTTTATGGATTTCAACCCATACATCATTCGCGAATACGATATCCGTGGCGAGGTCGCGAGCGACCTGACCCCGGCGACAGTTGATGGGTTGGGGCGGGCCTTCGGAACTTACTTGAGGCGCTCAGGGGGCAAGAGGGCCCTGGTCGGCAGAGATTGCCGGCTGAGTTCCCCGGGCCTGAGGGACTCCCTGGTCAGTGGCGTTCTCTCTACGGGTGTATCCGTGCTCGACGCGGGCCTCATACCCACGCCGTGCCACTATTTCGGCCTCCATACCCTCGGGGTGGATGGTGGGGTGATGATAACCGGCAGTCATAATCCACCCGAGTACAACGGGTTCAAGGTCGCTGTCGGGCATTCCACGCTGTACGGAGAGGAGATACGTCGAATTGCCTCGATCATGGAGTCGGACGACTTTGAGGTAGGCAGGGGGGAAGTAGAGGGGCTCGAACTGCTGAAACGGTACGAGTCCTATCTGGCGAAAGACATTGCCGTCTCGAGGAGGCTCAAGGTTGTAATCGATTCCGGAAACGGGATGGGAGGTCTCGTGGCTCCAGGTCTCTTCAGGGGTGCAGGTTGCGAAGTAGTCGAACTCTACTCGGAACCTGATGGCAGGTTCCCGAATCACCACCCCGACCCGACTATACCCGGCAATCTTGTCTCCTTGATAGAGACTGTCGTCAGGGAGGGGGCGGACCTCGGGGTCGCCTTCGACGGGGATGCGGACCGGATCGGTGTCGTGGATGAGGTGGGCAAGATCATCTGGGGGGATCATCTCCTCATTCTCTTCGCGCGGGAAGTGTTGTCGAAGGGACCTGCCAGTATCGTTTTCGAGGTAAAGTGCTCGCAGGCCCTCATAGATGAGATTCGGAGGCTGGGCGGAAGGCCGATAATGAGCAGTACCGGACACTCGCTCATCAAGAAGAAGATGAAGGAGGAAGGGGCGATACTGGGCGGAGAGATGAGCGGGCACATGTTCTTCGCGGATAGGTACTTCGGATATGATGATGCCATATACGCGGCAAGCCGGTTGATAGGTATTTGTTCACGTGCGAATGTGCCGCTATCCGGACTCCTGTCGGACATCCACCACTACGTATCCACACCTGAGATCCGGGTGGATTGCCCTGATCGGCTGAAATTCGACGTCGTACGGGAGGTAAAGAATCACTTCCAGAGGGACCATGAAGTCATTGATGTGGATGGAGCAAGGGTGCTGTTCCCGGGGGGATGGGGACTCGTAAGGGCATCCAACACACAACCGGTTCTCGTCCTGAGGTTCGAGGCGGATAGTGAGTCGCGGTTGAATGAGATCAAGAAAGAAGTCATGGGTGTTGTTGCGGAAGCGGGTGGTACATGTGGATCGTCAGAGGAACAATAGCGTTGAAGCGCCGGCTGGAAAGAGGTGCCAGGCTGTTCAAGTGATTAACGAGGGAGCGATAAGAGATGGATCAAGATAGGATCAGAACGGTCATAATGGGTGCGGCTGGAAGAGATTTCCACAACTTCAATTCATTTTTCCGGGACAATCCCCTCTATGACGTGATTGCCTTTACCGCCACCCAGATACCCAATATAGAGGGAAGGCGGTATCCCCCTTCCCTTGCGGGAGAAAATTACCCGGAAGGTATCCAGATCCTTCCGGAGGAAGAGTTGGAAGAAATTATCAGGGAGAGAGACATCGAACTGGTTGTCTTCTCGTACAGTGACGTCTCTCATGAATATGTGATGCATTGCGCCAGCAGAATCTCTGTTGCCGGGGCCAATTTCATGCTCTTGGGATGCAGGGCGACCATGTTGTCATCTTCGAAACCGGTGATCAGCATCTGTGCGGTGAGGACCGGATGTGGAAAGAGCCAGACGACAAGGCGGGTCACCGGAATACTGAAAGGGCGCGGCAAGAGGGTGGTGGTAGTAAGGCATCCAATGCCGTATGGAGACTTAGGCAGACAGGCCATTCAACGTTTTGCTTCCATCGAAGACCTCGACGAGCAAAAATGCACGATCGAGGAGAGGGAAGAGTATGAACCGCATATCAATAACGGAACGGTAGTATTCGCCGGGGTGGACTACGGGAGGATACTGGCGGCCGCCGAGGAGGAAGCCGATTATATTATATGGGATGGCGGCAACAATGACCTCCCCTTCTTCCGCCCTGATATTCACATTACCGTGGCGGATCCCCACCGTCCCGGACACGAACTCATGTATTACCCGGGCGAGTCGAACCTCAGGATGGCGGATATCGTCGTCATAAACAAGGTAGACACCGCCGATTATGAAGATGTTATGATGGTGGTAGAGAACGTGCAAGAGGCCAATCCTGGCGCGAGGATTGTCGAGGCAACCTCACCCATCGGTGTTGCGGACTCCTCCATGATCAAGGGGAAGCGGGTCCTCGTAATAGAAGATGGACCGACACTTACTCACGGTGAAATGCCTTATGGAGCCGGGGTTATCGCGGCCCAGCGCTTCGGTGCCGCTGAACTCGTCGATCCGAGGCCGTTCTTGGTCGGCTCAATAAAAGAGACTTTCGAGCGGTATCCAGAGATTGGGCAATTGATTCCAGCCATGGGATATGGGGCTCAGCAGATCGCCGACCTGGCCGAGACCATAAACAAGACGCCGTGTGATCTGGTCATCATTGCCACACCGGTTGATCTGGCGAAGATCATGGATATCCGCCACCCTCACCTCCGCATCAACTATGAACTCCAGGAGATCGGGCATCCAAACCTCGAGGATCTCCTCGATGAGATGTTGGATTGACCTCCCTGTATCCGTGAAGAAAAGGTAGCAATGATGAGCGGAAAACTGGCGGTCGTTGCCCTCGGAGGGAACGCAATCTCTCCTGGTAGAGAAGTCGACACGATTGCCAACCAGTTCCATCACTCGCGTGAAAGCCTTGGGAGCGTGGTAAGACTCATCCGCGAGGGGTATAATCTTGCTATCACACACGGAAACGGACCACAGGTGGGCAATGCCATGATGCGTGTTGAAATGGCCAGGGCCGTAGCGCCCGAACTGCCCGTGGGTATCTGTGTAGCGGACGTGGCTGGTGGAATGGGTTACATGATAGAGCAATCCCTGGGGAACCGTTTGCTTTTGGAGGGGATCGAGAGGGATATTGTGACCATCATCACCCAGGTGGTCGTGGATCGAGATGATCCTTCGATGACTAATCCAAATAAATTTGTCGGGCTTCATTACACTGAGAGGGAAGCCAAGAAACTGGTGGAAGAGATGGGGTGGGACATGAGACGGGAGGGGGAATCGGGGTGGAGGAGGGTGGTGCCCTCACCCCTGCCGAGGAGGGTCCTCTCGGCAGGGGTGATAAAGCGACTCGCCGATGATGGGATCATCGTGGTGACGGCGGGAGGTGGAGGGGTGCCGGCGTACGTCGAGAATGATGGGACCCTGGAGGGGGTCGATGGTGTCATTGACAAGGACAGGACCTCCGCGATCCTGGCCTCTGAAATCGGGGCGAGTCTCCTCGTAATACTGACCGATACTAAAAAAGTCTATCTCCACTTCGGGACTGAATCACAGGAGGAGATCGATGTAATGGACATCCACCAGGCGGCCGCATATCTCGAGGAGGGACATTTTCCGCGTGCCAACATGGGACCAAAGATCGAAGCGGCCATAGACTTTCTTCAAAGAGGTGGCGAGGGGGTGGTGATAGCCTCAATAGGTGAGGCGTTCGAGGCCGTAGAAGGAAGGGCCGGCACCAGGATTGTTCCTGGCTGAGGCCCGGCCTTCTTGTAAGAATGAACAGAGGGATAGTGAAAGGATCGATGTTGGAATGAAACTCTATGAACACCAGGCACGCAATCTCTTTTCCGAATACGGAATACCAGTGCCTGTCGGAAAGCCGGCAGCAACGCCGTCGGAGGCTGAGAGTGTGGCCGGCGAAATTGGGGGGAAGGTAGTTGTCAAGGCGCAGGTACTTACGGGTGGAAGGGGCAAGGCGGGCGGCGTAAAACTGGCTCACGGCCCGGAGGAGGCAGGAAGGGTGGCGGATGCCATACTGGGGATGGATATCAGGGGATACCGGGTAGACAAGGTCCTCGTGGCCAGGGCCGTGGAGATATTACACGAATATTACATCAGCCTCCTTGTTGAGCGGGATTCCAAGGGACCGATGTTTATCGCGTGCAAGGAGGGAGGCGTGGAGATCGAGCAGGTAGCGAAGAAGAGCCCTGAGAAGATCAAGAAGTGGCCCATCGACCCGGTTTACGGCCTGCTCCCTTTCCAATCCCGTGCAATAGCCGGTTATCTCAACCCGGATCCAAAGGTGTCCAGGGTGATGGCCGGTGTTTTCGCAGGAATGTATGGGTTAATGGAGCGAGAAGACGCATCCCTTGTAGAAATTAATCCCATCATACTGTCGCCTTCAGAGGAGGTCTGGGCAATCGATGCAAAGGTGACGATTGACGACAATGCGATGTTCAGGCATGAGGAGTTCCGGGCATTGCGCGAGGAAGAGGACCTGGCGGTGACGGAACGGCTGGCAAGGTCAAAGGGGTTGAGTTACGTCAAACTGCACGGGGATGTTGGATGTATTGTCAACGGAGCGGGCCTAGCGATGGCGACAATGGACCTTATCAAATATTACGGGGCCGAACCTGCGAATTTCCTTGATATTGGAGGTAGTTCCAGCCCGGACAAGGTTACGACGGCCCTCGATATAATCTCCCTTGACAGTGATGTCAAGTCCATCCTGTTGAATATCTTCGGGGGAATAACCCGGTGTGACGACGTTGCCAACGGGGTGAAAGACTTCCTTGCTGCCAGGGAGGTCGAAGTGCCTGTCGTAATCCGCTTGACGGGAACGAATGAAGAGCAGGGGATCGATATCCTGAAGGGTCTCGGCCTGTCTGCTACGAACTCGATGGATGAGGCGGTCAGGAAGGTTGTAGAGCGCGCCAAGGCCGCTTGATGGACTTCCTTTCGTGAACTCGATGATGTTCGTAATGATAAACCTGAAGGAGATGGTTAGATGAGCATTATAGTTGATAAGGGGACACGGCTCCTTGTCCAGGGTATTACCGGCAGGGATGGATCATTTCACACGAAGCAGATGGTGGCTTATGGAACACAGGTGGTAGCCGGCGTTACACCCGGAAAGGGTGGGATGCGCTTTGAGGGTATTCCTGTCTTTGATTCTGCCATTGATGCGGTACAGGCCACCGGGGCCAACACGTCCATTGTCTATGTCCCGCCCGCCTTCGCGGTTGATGCCGTTTATGAAGCCGCATACGCAGGGGTGAAGACCATCGTCTGTATTACCGAGGGCATACCGGTCCTGGACATGGCGAGGCTCTATCGCTTTATCAGGGAGAGGGGTGTCAGGTTGATAGGCCCGAATTGCCCGGGCGTGATCAGTCCCGGGAAGTCAAAGGTTGGGATCCTTCCAGGACATATATTCAGGCCGGGCCCCATCGGTGTGATATCCCGAAGTGGGACGCTGACCTATGAGATAGTGTTCCAGTTGACTTCGGCCGGCTTCGGACAGTCAACCTGCGTCGGGATCGGAGGGGATTCGATAATAGGGACCAATTTCATTGAATGCCTTGAACTCTTCGAGAGGGATGACGAAACGGATGCAGTTGTACTGATCGGTGAAATTGGGGGTCTTGATGAACAACGCGCGGCCCAGTATATAGAACAAAAGATGAGAAAGCCGGTGGTTGCCTTCGTAACCGGGCAGACGGCTCCACCGGGCAAGAGGATGGGTCATGCAGGCGCCATTATCCAGGGTTCGGGCGGTACAGCCCGCGAGAAGATCGAGGCCTTTGAGAAGGCGGGAGTGGCCGTGGCCCCCAAACCTGACGAAATAGCGGTCTCCTTGAGCAAGCGCCTGTAAGGAAGATCCGGGCAAACCAGAGTAATCCATATTGGTCCCGAATTCACGGGATGAACGGTTCAATGTAGATTGTCTTCCGTGGAATGATAAGCATAGAGGCCCCCGACCCTAACAAGGAAGAAGGACCATGAAGCTCGTCTCATTGTTTGATGAGAACCTGCTCATTATTACCCCTGATATCTCCCCCATCAGAGAATCTCTTGCCGAGATCCTGGACATGGTTTTGCCCGAGGATCCCGAGGGAGAGGTGAAAAAGGCCTATCTGGAGCAACTCTCCCCGCAGATCAGGAGGGGGGGGTTGAAGTTGGCCGAGAATGTCGCCCTGTTCCACTTGACGATACCGGAGATCGGGGACTCGCGGCTCGGGATGAAATTGATGGGGTATGCGGAGGGAACCTTGCTTTTCCTGCTGACCACGCCCAGGAAGTCACCGAAGTTCTACCTGCAGGTCTCTGCGGCCCTCAGGACGCTGGTCTCGAGTGGGGAACTCGTGTCAAGGATGAGGAGAGCCGGAGATCCTGTTGAGGTGCTGAAGGTGATCGAATCTTCGAGTATCGCCCTGAATCCTCGGATCCTGGTCAGGGACGTGATGAGAAGGGATTTTGTGACTGTGGAAAGCGATGATCCCCTGAAGACTGTCGTAGACCTCATGGTTTTTAAGGGAAGGGGTGGACTAATGGTGACGGATCGAGACAAGAAGGTCCTCGGCGTGATTACGGAGTCCGATCTTGTAAGGGTCTTTTTACCGGAATTCATGACTACCCTTGGAGAATCCGATCAGCGAGACGGGGAGGCGGGAATGGAAGAGGACATCGGCGGGCGATACAAGGCAAAAGACATTATGTCAAGGAGCGTGATGTGTATATCCGAGGATACACCTATCACAGAGGTCGCCGCATTGATGATAAACAAGAAAGTGAGGAGGATACCGGTTGTGAAGGAGGGAAAACTCATCGGGATTGCTTCTCTCCGGGATATCATCCGTGGGGTCTTAAGGAGTTGGTTCGTCTGAGAAATTGGGTGATCACCCCGTTGATACCGGAATGCATCCACTCAGTGCATTTTTTATCTTTCAATAAATAATGGCGGGTTTCCGACAACACAGGTGGAGATATCATGATTGAGCCTACGTTGGCAATAATTAAGCCGGACGCGGTTGAGAGCCACCTCGAGGATGAAATTGTCTCTCGCCTCAAGGCGGCTGGGTTCAGAGTCCTGTGCTCGAAGCGCGAGCGCTTGACCCGGACTGAAGCAATGGCCTTTTACGATGTGCACCGGGGCAAGCCTTTTTTCGATGCTCTCGTAGATTTTATGTCAAGCGGGGAGATAGTGGCCCTCCTTCTTGAGAAGGAGGATGCAGTAAGGGACCTGAGGAACACCATCGGTGCCACAGACCCTAATGAGGCCGCGGCGGGGACGATACGTGCCGAATTCGCCGCCAGCAAGGAGCGAAATGCGATCCATGCCTCTGATTCGTTGGAATCGGCCCGTGTTGAAATTTCCTTTTTCTTCAGCGGGCTGGAGGCCCTCCGGGTTGGAAGGTGAAAGAGAGGGGAGAACTCTTTCCGGGTGTTAATACGATCTTTGATTCACGAAATCCCCTTTACTTACTTACACTTGTCAAATAATGGATATCCCTGCAATTCAATGAGATACTCCTCTCAAAGAGAAAGACCCGGGGAAACTTCAAGGTTCCTTTTACTTGACAATAGCACCGGTAAGATATTATATTGCACAAAATGTTTAAGATCGATTTGATGAGGCTCGGTAAGGGGATCAATCCGCTGAGTCTGTCTTTTATGGGGGACATTCCCCTTTTTAGTGGTCTTGGCGTGAAGACGATAGGCAACGGTACGATTGAGGGGAGCGTCAACAAGCGCGATGACAATTTCTTCATCTTTTCTTTTACATTGAATGTCCCCTCCCTATGGGAATGCAGCAGGTGTCTTGAAGAGTTCGATAAAGACGTCAGTGCGGATGTATCCTTCATCGCCTTGAGAAAGGGGACCAGGGGAGGGGAGGATTATGGAAGGGATCCGGGAGAAGACTTGATCTTACTTGGATCTGGACAGCAAGAACTGGATATGGGGGACCTGGTGAGGGAGTACTTCATCCTCAATATTCCCGTCTATCCGCTTTGTCGTGAGGACTGCAGGGGGTTATGCGCGGGGTGTGGGGTAAATCTAAACAAAGAAAACTGTACTTGTTCAAACTAAACCATGGCTGTACCGAGACAGAAGACTTCAAAAAGCAGAAAGAGGAAGAGAAGGACACATTACCGTCTTTCGCCGCCGCCGACATCTTTATGCTCCCAATGCAGACAACCTAAAGAACCTCATTGTATATGTCCTCATTGCGGATATTATCGGGGGAAGTTGGTGATTGAAGTGGAGGAGTTGTCGTAGATAGACGGTTTACCGGTAATCGCTGCGGCTGGGATCTCCGACTGAGGTGAACCGGATGAAGATTGTCCTGGATGCAATGGGGGGAGACAGGGTACCAGAGACGCCTATCGAGGGGGCAATCGAGGCGCTCGGGATGCTTGAAAATGACTTCGAGATGGTTCTTGCAGGGGACAAGGAGAGGATAGAACGCGAGTTGAAATCGAGGAGTTTTTCAGACCCCCGCCTCTCCGTGAAGCATGCCCCGCAAGTTATAGAAATGAGCGAACAGCCGGCTCAAGCCCTGAAGAAAAAGAAGGATTCATCGATTTCCGTGGGTCTGCGGTCTCAAAAAGAGGGGGAAACCGATGCCTTCATCAGCGCAGGCAACACCGGGGCGGTGATGGCTCAATCACTCTTAACGCTCGGTAGGCTTAAGGGAATCTCGCGTCCGGCGATTGTTACGATCTTTCCGACAATGAAGGAGCCCTGCATCGTATTGGATGTAGGGGCCAACGTAGACAGCAAGCCGATCCATCTCCTCCACTTCGCCATCATGGGGCATGTCTATGCCCATAAGTTCCTTGGACGCCGGAACCCGCGAGTTGGATTGTTGAGCATCGGTGAGGAGCCCACCAAGGGCGATGAATTGACCGTGAAGACTCACAGGTTGCTGAAAGCGAGCAGACTGAATTTTATCGGAAACGTCGAGGGCCGTGATATCATACAAGGCGTAGCAGACGTGGTCGTGTGTGATGGATTTGTGGGAAACGTCCTCCTCAAGTTGAGTGAAAGCGTAATTTACCTCGTTATGTCCATGATAAGGAGTGCGACATCCGTCAGTCCGGTCAGGCGAATAGGTGCCCTTTTGATGAAACCTACATTCGACATCCTGAAAAAGAACCTGAATTACGAGGAGTATGGCGGAGCCCCCTTACTGGGCATCGATGGCGTTTCCATTATATGTCATGGTGGATCTTCTCCAAAGGCGATACGGAATGCCATTAACACGGCAAGGCTCTCGGTCAAGAGGCGTATCAACGAACATATTCGTACTCAACTGGAGGAGTTTCAGAAATAATGACTGGAACAAGTAACACAGCGGGTGTACTTTCCATCGGGATGTGCGTTCCCGATCAGGTATTGACGAACTACGACCTCGAAAGGCTGGTTGACACTTCCGACGAGTGGATAGTTACCCGTACCGGTATCAGGGAACGGCGTATTTCCAATGATATGACAGCGACGTCAGACCTGGCTGCCGAGGCGGGCAGGATCGCCATGAAAGAGGCGGGGATAACAAGCGCGGAGATCGATATGATCATATTGGCTACCGCCACGCCCGATCACCCCTTTCCTGCCGCGGCCTGTACCGTTCAGGAGCTTCTAAACGCGGAGAATGCCGCCGCTTTCGACATCAGCGCTGCCTGTTCCGGATTTTTATACGGGATGTCCATTGCACGGAGCCTGATACTCAATGGGAGTTATAGGCATATCCTCCTTATAGGCGCGGAAACCCTGACAAAGATATGCGATTTCACGGATAGAAGCACGTGTGTCCTTTTCGGCGATGGCGCTGGCGCGGTGCTGCTGGGAAATGTCCAACCCGGCAAGGGGATAATGTCGACATACATGAAGAGCGACGGCAGGCTGACGCGAATCCTCAACATGCCCGCCGGCGGTTCCAGAAAGCCTGCCAGCCAGGAGACGGTGGATCGTAGGCTCCACTATATAAAGATGATGGGCAACGAACTGTTCAAGTACGCTACGAGGGCCATGCAGGAAGCCGCCCAGGAGGCACTGAAGGGGGCTGGGTTGGAGGCCTCCGATGTAGATCTCTTCATCCCCCATCAGGCCAATATTCGTATCATCGATGCCACGGCCAAGAGATTGAATATTCCGAAGGAGAAGGTCTTCGTCAACATTGATCGATATGGTAACACCTCCGCCGCCTCGATTCCCATCGCCCTCTATGAAGCCCGGAAGATGGGACTGCTGAAGGACGGGAGCACGGTCCTCCTTGCTGCGGCTGGTGGAGGAGTGACCTGGGCGTCGGCCCTGATGAGGTGGTGATAGGTAGGGGTATGAGAAGTTTGGCCTATCTATTCCCGGGACAGGG
Source organism: uncultured Gemmatimonadota bacterium (assembly GCA_964573995.1). Taxonomy (GTDB): domain Bacteria; phylum Gemmatimonadota; class CAZMKB01; order CAZMKB01; family CAZNLH01; genus CAZNLH01. Next base: position 237,387 of record CAZNLH010000001.1, on the reverse strand, counting down.
TTCTCAGTATGTAGGGATGGGCCGGGATTGTTATGAGCGTTACGAAACTGTCAGGTCTACCTTTGATGAAGCCGATGAGATACTCGGCTTTCGACTCTCCCGGATAATATTCGAAGGCCCCAACGAGGATCTCGTAAAGACCAAGAACACTCAGCCGGCAATCTTGACCTACAGCATCTCCATTATGCGGGTCATGCATGAAGTGGGCATTGAGCCGGTTATCGTAGCCGGGCACAGCCTGGGGGAGTATTCCGCCCTTGTCTGTGCCGGAAGCCTTTCCTTCCAGGATGCCCTGGCGACTGTTTGGCTGAGGGGAGAATTGATGTACGAAGCGGGTCTCAAGGTACCTGGGACGATGGCCGCCATTCTTGGCATGCCCGCCTCGGAGGTGCAGGAGGTGTGTTGCGAGGCATCACGCTGTGGGTCGGTAGAGCCGGCAAACTACAACTCTCCAATACAGACAGTGATTTCCGGCGATATGGAGGGTGTCAGAGAAGCCATACGGATAGCACGTGAGAGGGGGGCGAGGCGCGCAATAAGACTAGATGTGAGCGGCGCTTTTCACTCCAGCCTTATGGGAGAGGCCCTAGCCGGCCTTGAAAGTCACCTGGATTCCCTGGACATGTCGAACAGCAGGGTGCCGGTCGTCACCAACGTAGATGCGGCATGCCATCGAGACGCGGATGAACTGCGTAAGTGCCTGAAGGAGCAGTTGATGAAGCCGGTCCTGTGGGAGGATTCGATTCGTACGATTGTCGCCACCGGCCATGTTGATTTCCTTGAAGTAGGTCCCGGAAAGGTCCTGTCGCGGCTTCTTCGCAAGATCGATCCGACACTCACCGGATCCAGCGTTGACGGTGTTGAGGGGATTGAGTCGTTTATCCGTTCATTAGAGGGAGAAGATGGAGAGTAATGCAAAGGTCGATCTCGGATCAAAGGTCGCATTGGTTACCGGTGGTGCGCAGGGGATAGGGGAGGCCATCTGCCGGAAATTGTACGATGCGGGGGCTCACGTAGCCATATCGGACGTCGATGGAGAGGGCGCAAAGCGTGTCGCTGAGAGCCTTGACGGGAATGGACGGTCGATTGCCCTTCAGGTGGACGTATCATTGGGTGAGAGCGTGCAGAAGATGGTGGATATGGTCCTCGAGACCTTTGAGACCATCGATCTTCTCATCAACAATGCGGGAATTGCAAGGGACGGTTTCATTGTCAGGATGAAGGAAGAAGATTGGAATTCCGTCATCGACGTCAACCTTAAGGGGATATTCTTCTGCACCAAGGCCGTCCTGCCGGTGATGATCAAGCAGCGTTCCGGAAAGATAATCAACCTGTCTTCTGTTGTGGCCTTGATCGGGAATCCAGGGCAGGCAAACTATTCCGCTTCCAAGTCTGGTGTAATAGGTCTGACCAAGTCGGCCGCTCGCGAGGTGGCATCCAGGGGCATTACAATCAACGCCATTGCGCCTGGTTTTATTGAAACGCCTATGACGGAAAGGTTGCCGGATACGGCCAAGGAGATGTTTTTGCGAAACATCCCGCTTGGAAGAGGAGGCACACCGGAAGATGTCGCCAAGGTGGTCTTGTTCCTGGCATCGGATCTCGCCGACTATATCACGGGACAGGTAATTCACGTGGATGGTGGGATGGTCATGAGTTGATCTCACCTTGGGGAATTTGATCTCGTTCGCTCAGAAGGAGGAGAAAGGATGCCGATAGACAGGGAAACAATCGAGAAAAAGGTAAGGGATATGATCGTGGACAGCCTGGGCATTGATCCCGAGAAGATAAGCAACGATTCTTCGTTTGTTGACGACCTCGGGGCCGACTCGCTCGACACAGTTGAACTTGTAATGGCCTTCGAAGAAGAGTTTGGTGTCGAAATACCGGATGAGGACGCCGAAAGATTGCTTACGGTTGGTGATGCCATCGATTATCTGGAAAAGAATATCAGCGAGTGAAGGCGGGGGTGCGATTGCACCGCTGATTGAATCTCACCAGGAGGTAGTCCATGGCACGCAGGGTGGTAGTTTCAGGGATAGGGCTTGTTACCCCGATAGGCAATACGCTTGAGGAGACCTGGAAGGCCTTGATGGAGGGTTCGAGCGGTGTCAGGCCCATTACCAGATTCGACGCGTCCGGGTTTGCATCTCGATTTGCAGCAGAGGTAAAGGGCTATTCCCCACAGGATTTCCTTGAGAAAAAGGATATCAGGCGAATGGACCTCTTCCTCCAGTACGCGATCGGTGCTGCAACGATGGCGGTTGAAGGTTCGGGCCTGAAGGTTGAGGGGATCGACAGCGAACGCTTTGGGGTGATAATCGGGTCCGGAATCGGCGGGATTGCCACCATCGAAGAACAGCATTGGAGGCTGATCAACGGTGGCCCGGGCAGGATAAGCCCCTTCTTTGTCCCGATGATGATATCGAATATCGCCAGCGGGCAGGTGTCCATGCGCTTCGGTGCCAAGGGCCCGAACTATTCGACTGTTTCCGCCTGTGCCTCCGGCTCGCATGCCATCGGGGATGCCTTCAGATGGATCAAGTACGGGGATGCGGACGTGATCATCGCGGGGGGGGCCGAGGCCGCCATCACCCCCATGTCTATTGGTGGATTCTGTGCTATGAAGGCCCTGTCAACCAGGAACGATGACCCGGCACATGCAAGCCGGCCTTTTGAAAGGGATCGGGACGGTTTCGTCCTCGGCGAGGGATCAGGGGTAGTCATCCTCGAGGAGTTGGAGCACGCCAGGCGACGTGGGGCTAATATCCTGGCCGAGGTGGTCGGTTACGGGATGACGGCCGATGCCTATCACATCACGGCACCTGCTCCCGACGGTGAAGGGGCCATCAGGGCAATGATGCTTTCACTACAGGAGGCAGGCGTTGAGCCGTCGGACGTCGACTATATCAATGCCCATGGGACCTCTACGGTATTGAATGACAGGCTCGAGACCATTGCGGTGAAACGAGTCTTCGGAGACCATGCCTCTCGACTCATGATCAGTTCGACGAAATCGATGACAGGTCACCTGCTTGGTGCAGCCGGGGGCGTGGAATTTGCAATTACGGCGCTTGCCATTGCAAGGGGATGGGTTCCCCCCACGATAAATTACGAACACCCCGACCCCGAATGCGACCTCGATTATGTCGCCAACGAGGCAAGGGAGGCCGAAATAATCTGCGCCATTTCAAACTCCTTTGGTTTCGGAGGGCAAAACGCGTGTCTTACGCTCAAGAAATACCTGCCTGATGGAAGCATTTAACTGGTTAAGAGACCCGGTGAGAGTGTGGAAGCGGTTCTTGCGGCCGGTTCATCCACCCGGGGGCAGGCCTGGCTTTTCAAGGGCCCGGTTGGACCTCTTGAAGTTGCTTGAACGGAAAGTCGATTATACGTTCAAGGACAAGGTGCTGTTGAACCGGGCACTCTCCCATCGGTCATATACCAATGACAACGGGCAAGGATCAACGGGATCTTATGAGCGACTCGAATTCCTCGGCGATGCAGTGTTGGGGATGATCGTTTCGGAGGAACTATACAGGGCGGATCCTGAAATGATGGAAGGGGATCTCACAAAGATAAAGTCGTCTCTCGTTTCAAGGTCATCGCTCGCCAGGTGCTCGGATTCTATCCATCTTGACAGGTATCTCCTTTTGAGTGGCGGAGGTGACCTGATGGAGGGGAAGAGCAAGGACACGATCCTCGCCGATGGTTTCGAAGCCCTGATAGGTGCAATCTATCTGGATGGGGGATTACACTTCGCCAGACTCCTTATCAATAGTTTGCTGATGCCGTTCAAGGATACGATCACGAAGGATCGAATCCTCCACTCCGCGAAGAGTAACCTCCTTCAATTATCTCAAAAGCGATACCGCACGCAGCCAGTTTACAAGGTAGTCAAGACTACAGGCCCCGAACACGATAAGGTCTTCGTCTGCGAGGTACGTGTTGGGGGGAAGTGGATAGCCAGGGGCAGGGGGAAGAGCAAGAAGGAAGCCGAGAAACTGGCCGCCTTCCACGCGTTGAACAAGTTGGCACCCGGTAGGGAGATGCATAATACGGACGTAGGGGCTGAGAACGGTTTACAGAAAGACGGACAGTTGAAGGCCCGATCGGTAAAATAGGTGAAAGAGTGCATGTCTGACGTTTTTTTTCACTTCGCGAATTGTTCAAAAGGGGGACGATGTGGAATATTTCTTGTCTGAAGAGCAGAGAAGACTGAAGAGGCTGGCCCGGGAAATCGCCGAAGATAAGATACTCCCGGTCAGGGCCCGGCTCGACCGGGAGGGTGGATTTCCGCATGAAATCATGAAGTTGCTGAATCAAGCGGGGTTCCCCGCGCTCTTCGTACCTGATGAATATGGGGGAAGTGGCGGCGGAGTGTTCAACATGTGTCTGGTGACGGAGGAGTTGAGCCGGATCGAGGCGGGAGTGGCAGTATCGTACGCAGCGACCGGTCTGGGATGCACGCCCATAATTGTGGGGGGATCCGAGGAACAGAAAAGGAAATACCTCCCTCCTGTGGCTGCTGGTGAGGCCTTTTGCGGTTATGGTCTCACGGAAGCCGAGGCTGGAAGCGACGCCGGCGGAATGCAGACGACCGCCAGGCGGGTCAACGATGTATATGTCTTGAATGGGAAGAAGGTATTCTGCACCAACGCAGGTGTGGCGGACCTCTATACCGTATTCGCGAAGACCGACCCGGAGAAAGGATCCCGGGGGATCAGCGCCTTTATTGTCGAAAAGGACTTCGAGGGTTTCTCGTTCGGCAAGACGGAAGACAAGATGGGAATACGTGCGTCAGTGCAGAGAGAACTCATCTTCGAAGATTGCCCAGTGCCGGTGGGGAACCTCATCGGGCGAGAGGGACAGGGTTTTATCGTCGCCATGAAGACCCTCGATCGAACACGTCCCGGGATTGGAGCGCAAGCGCTTGGAATCGCCCAGGGCGCCTTTGAACTGGCCTTCGATTATGCCCAGAAGCGTCATCAGTTCGGCCAACCGATTGGTGCCTTCCAGGGTATCCAGTTCATGCTTTCCGATATGGCAACCGAGATCGAGGCTGCGAGGGCGCTTCTCTATCAGACCGCCAGGATGATCGATTCGGGGGCACGTTCCGTAAGTAAGCAGTCCGCAATGAGCAAGTTGTATACCTCCGACGTGGCGATGCGTGTTACGGTGAATGCGGTGCAGATCTTCGGCGGTTACGGCTATATGCGGGACTATCCGATTGAGAAGTACATGAGGGATGCGAAGATCACGCAGATATACGAGGGGACCAATCAGGTGCAACGGCTCGTTATCGGCACTAATCTGGTTCGCAATGGGGCTGTCCTTCCCATCTGATCTCTCCTCATCGGTGCTTCATTTTCTGTTATCGATAACTCACTTGAGGGGATCCTATGCGAGACCGGAGAGTGGCAATACTCATCGGCAGCCGAAACGATATGGCGGTGATGTCAGAGGCCCGCGACCTGCTGGTTGATGCCGGGGTTGAGTGCAATATATATGTCTCCTCGGCCCACAGGGACCCGGAGGGGACAATAGAGATCATCAGGAAGGAAGAGAAACTCGGTTGTCTCCTCTTTATCGGTGGGGCCGGGCTCGCAGGCCATCTCCCTGGATTCATCGCCTCTCACACCAATATTCCAGTAATCGGTGTCCCGATATCAACGGGACCCCTGCACGGTGTGGACGCCCTACTGTCAATGGTACAGATGCCCGGGGGCGTACCTGTGGCCGTTGTTGGCATCGATAACGCAAAGAATGCAGCCCTCTTCGCCTTGAAGGTACTCGGCAAGTCGTGAATTGCCTTCGCCTCGTGGAATTCGGGGTGCGAGAATTCAAATGGGAGGTGAGATGGGGTTGGTCGCTGAATATGGCCATTGAGAGGGAGAAGCGGGCCTTTCTTCCCGACGGCAGTACAGATCGTCGAGTGATAGAGTCAATGATACGTGCCTTGAAGGTGGGGGGCGTGGTGGCCTATCCTACAGAGACGGTGTACGGCCTTGGATGTGATTACATGAATGAGGATGGTTACCGGGCCATCCTAAAGTTGAAGCAGGTGAAGTCAAAGAGGCCGTTTATCCTATTGCTGCCGAACCTCGTATGGCTGGACGAACTTTGCCCCATAGCCGCCGGTACAAGGACCGTGGGGGCTTTGAGCAGGAAATTCTGGCCTGGCCCGCTTACCATGATACTGCCCGCATCGAACAAATTACCCGGGTTTCTTGTGGGGATCGACGGGACGTTGGCCGTGAGGGTGAGTTCGGAGCCCTTCGTAAGTGATCTCCTGCATACCTACGGAAGGCCGATAACCTCGACAAGTGCCAACACGACGGGAAGGCCGCCGGCGAGCACATCGGCCGACATTAGACTCTACTTCGGTGATTCAAAGGAAGTGGTGGCGTTGTCTGTTGATGGAGGGGTCAGGTCAGGAGCCCCCTCAACAGTTGTCCGTATTGAAAGCGGCAGAATCATCATCGAGAGAGAGGGCGTTATTTCATCTGGTGAGATCCTCGCTGCCTGCCGACCTTGACGCCCTTCCGGGATGGTGGTATTATAATCCACCACGTTTTCACTTTGTCGATCAGGAATAAATATCATCAGGTAAATGCGCCCTGGAGAGAGAGATCCCTTGCGGGTCTTGTTCGTATGTACCGGTAATACCTGCCGTAGCCCCATGGCGGTGGGCATCATGAAGGACCTGTTGCCGCCAGAAGCGGGTAGGGCCATACTTGTAAGATCGGCGGGCACGATAACCCTTGACGGACTGCCGGCAAGTGAACTGGCGCGGGTGGCTTGCAGAGATAGGGGGATCGATATCAGCGATCACGTGTCCAGGGCCTTGACGCGCGAGGTCGTTGAGGAATCCGAGATCATACTGGTTATGGAACGCCGTCATCGAGAGCACGTAAATATGCTTGGAGGAGATGGAAAGGTCTATCTCCTTACCGATTACCCGGTTCAAACAGGGATGGAAGCCGAAATCAAGGACCCCATAGGAGGCGGCCTGGAGGCATATGAGGAGGTATTCGAGAGACTGGAGAAAGAGATCAGGCGGGTCGTTCGGTACCTGGTCAGTGCGCGCCATTGACCGCCGGGCCGTGAACCGGAGAGTCCTGGGTCTGAATGTGGGAGAAGGAGAGGATACTTGTCTCGTTGGAGTCGGAGCAGATTGGTCGACAGGTTCAGGGCCGGCGACCGCATGGCCCTGGCAAGGGTGATCACTCTGGTCGAGAATCAGGAGGATGGGTTCGAGGATGTCCTGCATGATATCCACAAGATGCATGAAAGGACGTGGCGGATAGGTGTCACCGGGCCACCGGGGGCGGGGAAGAGTACCACTGTTGAGAAACTGGCCATGTCGTTCAGGGAGGACGACCGCACGGTAGGAATAGTGGCAATCGATCCAAGCAGCCCCTTTTCAGGTGGCGCCTTGTTGGGCGACAGGATAAGGATGTCCAGGCTCAACCTTGATCCGGGGATCTACATAAGGAGCCTGGCGACGAGAGGCAGCGTGGGAGGGCTAACGGCAATGACCGAAGAGGTAATACACGTCCTTGAGGCGTTCGGCTTCGATATCATCATGATAGAGACGGTGGGCGTTGGGCAATCGGAGCTGGACATAGCCTCCCAAGCCGACAGCACAGTTGTCATCTTGGTGCCGGAGTCTGGCGATAGTATACAGATTCTGAAGGCCGGCCTCCTGGAGATCGCCGATATACTCGTCGTGAACAAGTCCGATCGTTCCGGCGCTGATGCCCTTGCCGCCAATATCGAGGAGATCCTTGATATGCGCGACGATCACTCTAAATGGCGTGAAAAGGTCATCCAGACAACGTCTTCTTCCGGAGACGGCATTGATATCCTGAAGCGCACGCTGGAAGAACACTGGAGTTATCTTAGCGAGGGGGAGGCTCTGGAAGCCGGGCGCAGGAAACGCGTCAAGGATCACATCATGCGGATCATCGAGAGACGGATTGAGGAGTTAATCAACGGCAATCTCCGTGATTATCACGAGATTGACGGCCTGATTGATCGGATCATGCATGACGAGACGACTCCCTATCGAGTGGCGGACATGATCATGAAGGACCTGGGGCTGATGCATTGAGGAGAGTCAAGATGAATAAAAGAATCAGGGTCTTGGTTACCAAGGCCGGCCTGGACGGGCATGACAGGGGAGCGAAGGTCGTTGCAAGCGCTCTAAGGGATGGCGGGATGGAGGTCATATACGGCGGGTTGCACCAGACCCCTGAGATGATCGTCGAGACAGCGATCCAGGAGGATGTCGATGTGGTGGCCATATCGATACTGTCCGGTGCTCACATGACCATCTTCCCCCGAGTGAAGGAACTACTTGAAGAGAAGAAGGCCTCTCACATCCTGATTACCGGAGGGGGGATCATCCCGGAGGAGGACCGGAAGGCGCTCTACGATATGGGGATAGGAAGGCTCTTTGGCCCTGGAACGAACACTTCGGACATAATAGAGTACATTAAGGAGGCGGTCGAGGAGATGGATGCGGGGCAGGAGTATTAGTAAGTCCGGGTCGAGCGCTTGAACCGGCAAATATCACTCTTTCTTCAAGGACCCTTTGCTAGGGGCCCTCTTTCACAATGTCGATCCCCTGTTCATGTTGATATTTTGGGGTCCTCTCATTAAATTACAATGGATGATGGATGGATCTATGCGCAAGAGGTGGCACGCAAGGCCGCTGATTCGCTTGGTATCTATGAAATTAGGGATGGTTACTCAGGAAAAGGATCGAAATGGAATTAACGGATGAACAACAGATGGTAAGGGACATGGTCCGGAACTTTGCGAGGGACCATGTTGCTGCAAAGGCCGCGGAGATCGATGAAACCGGGGAATTTCCATGGGACAATATCAGAAAGATGGGAAAGTTGGGATTGATGGGGATCCCCTTCGAGGAGAGATGGGGCGGCGGTGGGTTTGACGAATTGACATACGCAATAGCGGTTGAAGAGATTGCAAAGGCCTGTGCCTCCACGGCAGTAACCATGGCTGCTCATACATCTATCGGCTCCGGGCCAATCAACCTCTTCGGGAGCGATGAACAGAAGGAGAAATATCTCGTTCCGCTGGCCAAGGGCGAGAAACTCGGCGCCTTCGCCATGACCGAACCGAACGCCGGTTCTGACGTAGGTTCAACTGAGAGCACGGCCGTGAAGGACGGGGATTATTACATCCTGAACGGCTCCAAGATGTTCTGCACCAATGCCGGTGTGGCGGATGTCTTTATCGTTAGCGCGCGCGTGGGTGACGGCAATGGTATCTCCGGAATTACGACCTTTATAGTGGAAAAAGGGACCAGGGGATTTCACGTTGGTAAGAAAGAGAACAAGATGGGATGGAGAGGCTCGGATACACGCCAGATTACAATGGAGGATGCTGAAGTCCCGGTGGCCAACCTGTTGGGGGTTGAAGGTGAGGGTTTCAAGCAAAATATGCAGGCACTCGAAGGCGGAAGAATAAGCATAGCAGCGCTGTCGCTTGGTATAGCGGAGGCCGCCCTTGAGGCCGCTCTCTCTTACTCGGCCGAGAGAAAACAGTTTGGAAAGACGATCGGGCATTTCCAGGCGATCCGTTTCAAGATAGCGGACATGGTCATGGGTGTGGAGGCTGGGCGCCTGCTCACATATAACGCCGCCAGGCTTCGAGACCAGGGCAAACCTCACGGCAAGGAGGCTGCGTGCGCCAAATTGTTCTGCTCCGAATTGGCCACCAGGGCCGCATCCGAGGCCATCCAGATCCATGGGGGCTATGGTTACATCAAGGACTATCCGGTAGAGAGATACATGCGGGATGCCAAGATCTGTGAGATCGGCGAGGGCACGAGCGAGATCCAAAGGGTTATAATCGCGCGAAAGGTGATGGGCAGAGAAGGTTGATAGCACGCCGAGAAGACCTTCTTTTCTGAGAGCAGCGTGATCTCCACAACGCCGGAGGGGATCTCCGGGGAGGATGATAACGTGAATCCATCGGCCTATCAGGACATCCTGGTGGAGGACGAGGACGTCGTTCGTACGATATGCTTCGACCGCGAGCGGGATATGAACAGGATCCGGGTGCGTACCCTCCTGGAACTCCGCGACGTCCTTCATCTTACCTCTAACGAGGGAAAGTTCCGCGTCGTCGTGATCACCGGGAGGGGGAGGTCCTTCGCCGCCGGGGTTTCGCTCGATGAGATAATCGGTCTATCGGTCGATGAAGCCCACGCACTCTCGCGTCGCGGCCATGAGATATGTTCAATGCTCGAGGATATGGAACCCGTCACGGTGGCGGCAATCAACGGGTTTGCCTTTGGAGGGGCCTCTGAACTCGCCCTGGCATGCGATATCAGGATCGGATCGGATCGCATGAAGATCGGCTAACCAGAGGTGACACTTGGTATCATGCCCGGCTTCGGCGCAACACAGAGGTTGTCGAGGATTGTGGGCTCAGGCCTGGCTATGGACCTTATCCTTTCGGGGGAGATAATCGATGCGCAGCGTGCCCTGGAGATAAATCTTGTCAGCCGGATTTTCCCTCACAAGGAGTTCGAGGAAAGGGTGATGGAATACGTCGAAGGCCTGGTCCGTTGCGCGCCCACAGCACAGTTGCTTGCCAAGAAGGCGATACACCTGTCATGGAGCAGGCCCCCGGAAAAAGGACTACGTGAGGAATCTCGCCTATTCAGCCGATCGTTTGCCACGGATGAACCTGCGATCGGGATCAGGGCCTTCCAGGAGAAGAAGGCCCCTCGCTGGCGGACTCGTGGAAGTGACGAGATGAAACATGATGGATGATATTGTGACCTTCTCCCCTCATAAGTTATTGATTCACAAATCAGAGGAAAGGAGTTCGATATGTCCAGGGACAAGACACCCGTTATAGTTAGTGGTTGTCGGACGGCAATCGGTCGATTCCTTGGAGGCCTCTCAGCTATGCGAGCCACGGATCTGGGTGGAGTCGTTGTAGCGGAGGTGATCCAGCGCGCCGGTATTGGTCCCGAAGAAGTGGACGAAGTGATAATGGGAAATGTCCTCCAGGCCGGTGTAGGACAAGCGCCGGCCCGCCAGGCGGCGCTCAAGGGGGGCCTCCTGGCAACAGTCCCCGCGGTGACGATAAATAAAGTCTGCGGTTCGGGCCTTAAGGCGGTTATGCTTGCTGCTCAGGCAATAAAGGCCGGTGATATCAGGTGCGCCGTGGCGGGTGGGATGGAGAGCATGAGCAACGCTCCCTTTATCATCGAAGGCGCCAGAGCGGGCCTGAAATTCGGCCACAAGAAGATCATAGATGTCATGATCAGGGATGGTCTGTGGTGTTCTTTTGCCGATGTGCACATGGGCAATCACGCCGAGTTGATTGCAGAAAAGTTCAACGTAACGCGAGAGGATCAGGACCAGTTTGCCCTGCAAAGCCACCAAAAGGCAGTCAGGGCCATAAGGGAAGGGAGGTTCAAGGGGGAAATCGTCCCCGTCAAGGTCCCCCGCAAGAGGGCGGATATGGTCACGATTGATACCGATGAATCCCCCCGTGCAGACACTTCAATGGAAAAATTGGCGGCACTGAAGCCCGCCTTTCAGAAAGACGGAACGGTGACGGCGGGGAACTCCCCCGGTTTGAACGACGGAGCCTCGGCACTTGTCATCATGTCAGAGGAGATGGCCGCTCAAAAGGGGATTGCCCCCCTTGCAAGAATCACCGCATACACGACCAGTGGAACGGAACCTGAGATGCTGTTTTATGCCCCTGTCCTGGCGGTACGAAGCCTGATGGAAATGACCGGCCTCAAGATAGACGACTTTGACCTGATCGAGGCGAACGAGGCCTTCTCCGCGCAAGCCATAGTGGATGGCAGAGAACTGGGGTGGGATTGGGACCGTGTCAACGTCAACGGTGGCGCTGTGGCCCTGGGCCATCCGATAGGCGCCAGCGGGGCAAGGATACTGACTACGCTTCTATATGCAATGAAGGACAGGGGCGGTCGCCGGGGGCTGGCGACGCTGTGCCTTGGCGGGGGTAACGCCGTGGCACTGAGCGTGGAGATGAATTAAAGGAGGAGATACCCATGGATTGGAAACGTGGAGCAGTTGTAGGGGCGGGGACGATGGGATCGGGGATTGCGCACGTCATGGCACTGCACGGGATAGATGTATCCCTGATTGACCTGAAAGAAGAGTTCCTGGATCGAGCGGTTGAGAGGATCAAGAAGAATCTTTCCAGGCAGGTAAAGAAGGGGGTCATATCGGAGGAAGAGCGGGATGAAACCCTGCGATTGATTCACCCGACGGTCGATCTGGGACTGGTCGGTGATTGTGCGATCGTAGTCGAGGCCGTAGTCGAGGAAAAAGGGGCAAAGTTTGACCTGTTCGGTAAACTCGACGGCCTCTGTAGAGACGATTGTATCCTGGCCTCTAACACGTCCTCGATATCGATCACTGAAATCGGGGCCAAGACCGGGCGACCTAAGAAGGTGGTAGGCTTGCATTTTATGAACCCGGTCCCGGTTATGGCCTTGGTAGAGGTGATCAAGGGCTTGGACACGTCCGCAGAGACGGTTGATTCCATGGTTGATCTCTCCAAGTTCATGGACAAGACGCCGGTGGTGGTGAATGATTCCCCCGGCTTCGTATCCAATCGTATCCTGATGCCGATGATAAACGAGGCCGTTTTCTGCCTGATGGAGGGAGTGGCGGAAAAGGAGGCGATTGATACGGTAATGCACCTTGGGATGTCCCATCCGATGGGACCCCTCGCGCTCGCCGATCTCATCGGGCTCGACGTATGTCTCGATATACTGGAGGTGCTCTACCGGGATACAGGCGACCCAAAGTATCGCCCGTGCCCGCTGTTGAGGAAGATGACGGCGGCCGGCCGGCTTGGGAGGAAGACGGGGATTGGTTTTTACACGTATTAGGGAGTAGATAATCGAGGCGGGATAATCGGATCCGGTCGAGGCTAGGTTGATATCGGAGTACACTGAAGAACAGAGGATGATAAGGAGGACGGCGAGGGAATTCGCCGAAAAAGAACTCGCTCCTTACCTCGAGAAGTGGGACGAAGACGAATTCGAATCCCGTGAGGCCTTGTTGAAACTCGGCAGGCTCGGCTTCCTCGGGATGATGGTTCCGGAGCGCCACGGGGGGATAGGAACCGGCACGCTCACCTACCTTATTGCTTTGGAGGAGATCAGCGCCGTTGACCCTTCCACGGCGGTGGCGATGTCCGTTCAAAACTCTCTTCCCACCTCCATGGTACTCGATTTCGGTACGGAGTATCAGAAACAGGCGTTCCTGGTCCCGATGGCGAGGGGAGAGAAACTCGCTTCCTTCGCCCTGACTGAGCCGCATGCCGGCAGCGATGCCGCCTCCATCTCGACCACCGCGAGGAGAGAGGGAGACTCTTATCTGCTGAACGGAACCAAGATATTTGTGACGACTGGCGGTGTGGCGGACCTGTTCCTGGTAATGGCGAGGACATCTGAAGGCGGAGGCGCCCGGGGGATCAGCGCATTTCTCGTGGAGAGGGAAAGCCCGGGACTCAATATCGGGAAGCGAGAGAGAAAACTCGGGATCCGGTCTTCCAGCACGGTTGAAGTCGTCTTCGAAAATTGCAAGGTCCCGTCTTCTAATCGACTCGGTGCAGAGGGGGAGGGCTTTATCCTGGCGATGAAGGGCTTGGATGGTGGTCGCCTGGGGATCGCGACGCAGGCGATAGGGATAGCAAGGAGGTGTCTCGAACTCTCCATTGCATATTCCAAGACACGGAAGCAGTTCGGGAAATCGATCTCTGAATTCCAGGGGGTCTCGTTTGCCATCGCGGAAATGGCCACTGAAATCGAGGCTGCACGCGCTCTGACCCATCGAGTGGCAAGAAAACGCGACATGGGGATCCAGGTGCCCCATGAATCCGCGATGGCAAAACTATTTGCGTCTGGGGTGGCAGTAAGAGCGGCTTCAAGGGCCGTTCAGATTCATGGTGGATACGGCATAATGAAGGAATATCAGGTGGAGAGGTTCTTCCGAGATGCAAAAGTCACCGAACTTTACGAGGGGACGTCAGAGATCCAGAAGATAGTAATATCGCGGGCATTGTTGAGGGAATAATTTCAAAGACGAGCTCTTCGGTGTTTAGTCATGGAGGCTTGATGGATATCTTTCCCGACATAGTCGAATACGGGCACGAGCAAGTCGCCTTCTGCCATGACGACGAGGTGGGCTTAAAGGCGATTATCGCCATTCATGACACCACGCTGGGGCCTTCATTGGGGGGAACGAGGATGTGGAACTACCGTTCTGAGAGGGAGGCCCTGACCGATGTCTTGAGGCTTTCAAGGGCAATGACTTACAAGGCTGCGATTGCCGGCCTCAACCTTGGTGGGGGGAAGGCCGTGATTATCGGGGATCCCAGGAAGAATAAGACCGAGGCCCTGTTACGTGCTCATGGGCGGTTCATAGAGGGATTTGGCGGTCGATATATAACGGCGGAAGATGTAGGTATCGGGGTGGAAGACCTGGAATATATCGGGATGGAGACGAAGTACGTAACCGGAATCCCAACGGCATTGGGCGGCAGCGGTGATCCGTCCCCTGTCACGGCCTATGGTGTCTTTCATGGAATGAAGGCCTGCGCAAAGGAAAAATTCGGTGATGATTCATTGGATGGAGTACGCGTTGCCGTTCAGGGAGCCGGACACGTAGGCTATCACCTTGCCAGGCACCTCCACGAAGTGGGAGCAAGTATAATTGTAACTGATATTTATGAAGATCGGCAAAAGCATATAATTGAGGAGTTCGGTGCGGTTTCCGTGGCCCCGGATGAGATCTACGACGTGGAGGCGGATATCTTTGCCCCGTGCGCCCTTGGCGCCGTATTGAACGACAAGACGATACCGAGGTTGAAGGCAAGGATCGTGGCCGGTGCTGCAAACAACCAACTTGCGGAAGAGAGACACGGATACGAACTCGAAAAACTCGACATCCTCTACGCGCCTGATTACGTGATCAATGGGGGGGGGCTCATAAATGTCTACACGGAGTTGGAAGGATATGTACGGGACAGGGCGATGGCGAGGGCGAGGGGAATATACGATACGATCGGCAGGATAATAGAGGTGTCGAAGAGCGAGAACATTCCCACGTTCATGGCGGCGGATCGTCTGGCTGAAGACCGGATTGCGCGCGTCGGTTCACTGAATCGCTCTTATTCCCCTGCTACAAAGAGGACATTGAAGAGGCCATGACAATTAAAGGTGACAAGGTTATCCCGATTGCATCCGATCACGCCGGTTTTCGTCTAAAAGGTGAGATCATTCGATGCCTGAAGGAAGCCGGCTACTCGCCCTTGGACCTGGGAACCGATTCCGAGGAATCGGTTGACTACCCCGACTTCGGCAGGCTGGTTGCGGAGAGGATCTCAAGGGGAGACAACCTACGCGGGATCCTTATCTGCGGCAGCGGCATAGGTATTTCGATCGTGGCCAACAAGTTCAGGGGCGTTCGTGCCGCCCCGTGCTGTTCAGTTGAAGCAGCCAAGTTGTCGAGGCAGCATAATGATTCCAATATCCTGGTCTTGGGAGAGAGGCTGACCGGTAAGGAACTGGCCCTTGAGATCCTGAATACCTGGCTGGTTACTTCATTCAACGGCGGCAGACATGAACGGAGATTGAAAAAGATATCCGAGATCGAAGATGAAAATTTCAGATAACGATGGAGCGCTCTAATAGGAGATATTGTTAAGGGATCGTCACTTGTTTTGCCCTTTTTCTTACCCGAACGGCGAGAATCTGTAACGCGCATCATGCCTGGATTGTTCAACGTAAGAAAGACTAACCTGGCCCGGTTGCGGGTCCTGCGCTCGCTGTTTATCGCTGAACTCTCACCTGTTTGTAGACAGTCCGATGTTGAAAAAGCGGTTGCATGCGCAGGAAGGAGATATCCTGACGCCAGGCATCAGCCGTATGCCTACCGTATCATGAGGGACGGTGAGATCATTGAACACTCAGCCGATGACGGGGAGCCCTCCGGCACGGCCGGCCGACCGGTACTCGATGTGTTGAGGAGGGCTGCAATGGCCAACGTAATTCTCGTGGTGACTCGTTATTTTGGTGGGAGGAAACTGGGAACTAAGCAACTGCGTCACAGTTTTACAGAGGTGGCGGAACGCGTGCTTGATACCGCGGTGCGCACTGAACTCACGCCGATACGCGTGGTCGAAGCCAGTGTCTCTCTAGAGATGCTCGGGAGAGTAAGCCAGGCTATTGGCAGATTCGGGGGGAAGATAGAGGATCAAGAGTATGGGGAGCGGGTGATACTCCGCGCCTCATTCAAGAGCAAACAGATTCCTGAGGTGGTTGAGTATCTTCGAGGGGTATTGAAGGATCTGGGTGAAGTCCGGTTGCTCGAAGGAGAGTCGTATGCATCAACTTGACTTTTCGCGGCGGTTTCATTAAGATATTATGGAAATTTGTGTCATCTTGCTCGTCTGGAATTCAAGCCCCTTTTAACGTTCTGAGCCGGAGCCCTTAGATGAAAAAAGAGAAGGATATCTCTCTATACGAAGTGGATGAACTCAGCGATGAATTGGACATATATTTCAATGAAGTCCTGAGCGGAAAGGTCCCCATCGCCTTTATCTCCCAACAGATGTGGCGGCCCAATGTCGACCTCTATGAAGACCCCCAAAGTTATCATCTCGTGGTGGAATTGGGAGGAGTTGATCCAAGTGATATAAACATTGAATTTCAGAGCGGTCTCCTCAGGATTCACGGCAAGCGATCAGATGTGACACCACGGGACCAGGTGGATTACCAAAGAATGGAGATATGTGCCGGGCCCTTTGAAAGGCGCATCCGGCTTAGATCCCCAGTAGATCCAGGATCGATCAGTGCCACTTATGAACGGGGACTCCTGAGGGTGGAGATGAAGAAGACCTCCAGGCGGCAGCAAGGTACTTTCCAGGTCCCCCTTGAAGGTGTATAACCCTCGGGGGTGAGGTAGGATATATGCTCGAGAATATACAGGAAGAGCGGCAGATTATTGAAGAAGTCGAAATCCCATCGACGTTACCTGTCCTGCCGATGAGCGACTTGGTTGTCTTTCCTTACATTGTGATCCCTCTTGCCGTCACCAGCGAAACCTTGGTCAGGAGAATCAACAAGTCGTTATCAAGTCACAAGCTCTTGGCCCTCTTGACGTTAAAGGAGGGGGGAAAGGGATTTTACAAGGTCGGGACGGTTGGATCCATTATTAGGATGCTCAAGATGACCAGCGGCTCTGTCAGGTTGATGATCCAGGGTATGGCCAGGGTCAAGGTAAGTCGTGTCAATAATCACTCCGGATTGGCGACGGTGCGGCCGATAAGCTCCAGTGAAGGAGGCCAGGTCGAAATCGAGGCGTTGAAGAGGAGCGCAGTTCGCTTCTTTCAGAAGATAATCCAACTCTCGCCCAACATGACCGAGGATCTCCAGGAATTGATTACAAAGATATCTGATGCAGGAAAACTTGCCGATTTTATCGCAGCCAACCTGGAGATCAGCATCGGCGAGAAGCAGCAAGTCCTCGAGGCGCTTGAAGTGGGACATCGCCTCAGCCTCCTCATAGACATCCTGATGCGGGAACTCAAGGTCCTCGAACTCGGAGACCAGATAAGAAAAAAGGCAAAGGGAGAACTCTCCAAGGACCAGAGAGAATATTACCTTAGGGAGCAATTGAAGGTGATCCGCGAGGAACTGGGTGAAGGGGATGATCGTGCAAGGGAGTTGAGAGAATTGAAGACATCTATTGAGGTCTCGGGGATGCCGGCAGAGGCTAAGGAAGTCGCCGAACGGGAGTTGAATCGATTGGGGAGGATGTCGGTCTCATCATCAGAATATCATGTCTCCAGGACCTACCTTGACTGGCTGGTATCGCTGCCATGGAGCGCAGAAACCGGCCAGGAGATCGACATCCAAAGGGCGCGGGACATCCTGAACGGAGACCACTATGACCTGAAGGATGTCAAAGAACGAATAATAGAATACCTCGCCATAAGGAGACTAAAGCCTGATGTCAAGGGTCCCATCCTCTGCTTCGTTGGCCCCCCCGGAGTGGGGAAGACATCGCTGGGCCGGTCGATAGCCAAGGCGCTGGGGCGCAGATTCTGCCGCATTTCTCTTGGAGGTATAAGGGATGAAGCGGAGATCCGGGGTCACCGGCGTACATACGTGGGTTCACTACCGGGAAGGATCATTCAGAACATTGCGAAGGTGAGGGCCAGGGACCCGGTCTTCATGCTCGACGAAATAGACAAACTCGGCATCGATTTCAGGGGGGATCCCTCCTCCGCACTCCTGGAGGCCCTCGATCCGGAACAGAATTCCCTGTTTTCCGATCATTATCTCGAGGTCTCATTCGACCTTTCCAAGGTAATTTTCATCACAACGGCCAACCTGATTCACCAGGTTCCGCCGGCCCTGCAGGATCGCATGGAAATCATAGAGATCCCGGGCTATACGCTCGAAGAGAAGTTCAATATCGCACGTGAGTATCTCCTGCCGAGGAGATTGAGGGAATCCGGGCTGAGGAAGGCGGATGTCCAGGTTACCGATGCGGTCATAAAGAAGATCATCAGGCAGTATACACGGGAAGCAGGTGTGAGAAATCTCGAGAGAGAATTGGGTAAGATCATGAGGAAGGTCGCCGTGTCCGTAGTGAGTGGTGACAAGAAAAAGAAACGGGTCGCCATGGGTAACTTGGTGGACTTCCTCGGGCCTGAGAGGTATACCTCCGAATTGGCCGGGAGGAAGGATGAGATTGGGGTATCGACCGGCCTGGCCTGGACAGCGGTGGGTGGAAAGATCATGTTCATCGAGGCAACACGTATGAGGGGGACGGGAAAGTCCCTTCAACTCACGGGACACCTTGGTGACGTAATGAAGGAGTCCGCACGGGCGGCATTGAGTTACCTACGGTCCAACCCTGTGCAATGGGCAATCCCGGAGGAGGCCTTCATTCAACACGATCTGCACCTTCACATACCCGCGGGGGCTACTCCGAAGGACGGTCCCTCGGCCGGTGTTGCTATCCTAACGGCGCTGGCTTCTCTGTTGAGCGGCCGACCGGTAAGGCACGATATCGCGATGACGGGTGAAGTCACGTTGAGGGGCAAGATACTGCCGGTTGGAGGAATCCGTGAAAAGGTCCTTGCGGCGAGAGAGGCCGGGATCAGGGAGGTCCTCCTACCGGAGGAGAACCGTAACGATCTGACGGAGATCCCCGGGGAAATAAGAAAAGAGATGAAGTTGATAATGGTAAGGCATGTGTCAGAGGTACTGAACCGCGCCCTTATAATCCCCAGCACCGGCAAGGGTGGCAATAAAAGGGGGAACTCGGCCGGGAAGGGGAGGAAATGAGCCATACGCGGCCGCTGTTCAGGATCATTGAAGAGATAGCGGATAAAGACCGGAGGTATCCCGAAAAGGCATACCTCTTCATCCTCTCTGCGCTCAACAGGGTAATCGACTCTCTTCCGGAGCCGAGACACATCAACGGCAGGGAATTGAGCGAGGGCTGCAGGGCGCTGGCCCTGGAAGAATACGGCCCGATGGCCAGGATAGTCCTCAATAACTGGGGGATCACATCCACGGAGGATTTCGGGGAGTTGGTATTCAACCTCCTGGACCATGGGATCCTGACAAAGACAGAAGAGGACTCCAGAGAGGACTTCAAAGGGGTCTACAGTTTCAACGAGGCCTTTGGGGGCGGGTTGCTGGGGGAGGAGAGCCCTACTGACAAGGGAGAGGAGCAATAGGAGGGGATTCTTCTGCCCTGATCCTCCGTATCCACTCCGCGATAACGGTATGGCAGCCGTTCTCTTCCGCGACCCTTCCCGCAACGAGGTAGGGCCCCCGGTCACGTAGTAGGGCGCCGCACCGCTGGTATACCGCAGGGAAGAGGACGACCTCGAACGTCCCGCTCAGGTCTTCCAGCGACAGGAACGCCATGAACGCCCCCTCCCGTGTGTCGATATTCTTCGATGCGATCAGCCAGCCGAGGAGCCTTACCCGCCTTCCAGCCTTCGTGTGCAGCGCGCCTGCCTCCGTCAGTCCCATGATTGAATAGAGGTGCCGAAGGGGATACAGGGGATGCCGGGTGGTATTGTATCCTATGGTCTGCACCTCCATGGCGAGGCGCCGTTCGACGGGATAGTCAGGCGGTCTGGGTATGGGAGGCGCCGTCCCGTTCAATCGAGCGGCCGAAAACAGGGGGACGGCGGCGTATCCGCTCCCCTTCATGAGGTGCAGGCGCCAGAAGAGTTCCGGGCGCGTCGCGCCCAGAGAGGAGAACGCTCCGGCCCGGATCAGTTGTTCCACCTCGGCGATGCCTGCGCCGGTCCTATCCCGAAAGTCGCGAAGGGAGGTGAAGGGGCCCGCCTTCCTCCGCGACGCCTCGATGGCCAGCAGCGTCCTTCTGGTGACCTTCCGTACCTGCATCAGGCCGGTCCTGATCTCCTTTCCCCCGCCTGTGAAGGCCGTCTCTCCCAGGTTGACATCGGGAGGGAGTATGCGGATCCCCATTCTACGGGCCTCCTCGATGTATGCCGTGGGGTGGTAGAAGCCGCCCCGGTTGGTGATGACGGCGGCCATAAACTCGGCGGGATGGTGGGCCTTCAGGTACGCGACTTTGAACGAGAGGAGGGCGTAGGAGGCACTGTGCGCCTTGCAAAAGGCGTAGCCCGCGAAACTCTTGATCTGGCGCCAGATCTCCTCGGCCATATCCCGTGCCACCCCTTGTCTCCATGCACCGGCGACGAAACTGTCCCGGAGCCCTTTCATTGCCTCGTGCGACCGCATCTTTCCACTCATGGCCCTCCTCAACAGGTCCGCCTCCCCGAGCGACATTCCGGCGATCCTGTGGGCTACCTTGATCACGTCTTCCTGGTATATCATCACGCCGTAGGTCCTGCCGAGGATGTCCCTCATCACGGGGTGGAGGTAGGTTGGTTCACGAAGGCCGTTGTGGCACGCGATGAACTGTTGCATCATTCCGCTCTTCGCCACGCCGGGCCGGATCACGGAACTCGCGGCGGTCAGCATCTCGAAGTCGTCTACCCTCAATTTCTTGAGGAGGGATCGCATGGCTGGCGACTCAATGTAAAAACATCCCATGGTCCTTCCCTCCCTGATCAACCGACGGGTTTCGGGGTCGCCCCGGACCTTCTCTCCGTCGTCCAGGTTGGGGACCGGCACCCCGTTGCGCTTCACCATCTCGAGGGTGTCGGCCAGAACCGAGAGGGAACGCTGGCTCAGGAGATCGATCTTCACCAGGCCGAGGTCCTCGATGGCGAACATGTCGTACTGGGTCACGACGAGCCCTTTCCTTGCCCGCTCGAGTGGGACCAGGTCGTTCAGCGGGATGGGGCTTATGACTATACCGCCTGGGTGGACCGAGATGTGGCGCGGCCGGCCCGTGAGACGGCTTGCGACCTCCAGGACGGTCCGGTACGGCTCGCGGTTCAGGGGGAGGGCCCGGAACCCGGGGCAGTTCTTGCGCATCCACTCTTTGTCGATCCTGCGACTGTGCGGGACACCGGAGGTGAAGGCGGAGATCTCCGATGGAGGAAGGCCCATCGCGCGCCCCACTTCCCGGATGGCGGATCGCGCTCCCATGGTAACGTGGGTCGAGATCATGGCAACACGGTCCTCTCCATACGTGCTGTAGACATAGTCGAGCACGCGGTCCCGACGTTTCCAGCAGAAGTCGATGTCGATGTCCGGCGGGGATCCACGCTCCGGGTTGAGGAAGCGCTCAAAGAACAGATCGTGGCGGATGGGGTCGATGTCGGTGATGTTCAAGACGTAGGCGACGAGGCTGTTGGCCGCCGATCCCCTGCCGATCATCGGGATCCGGTGGCGCCTTGCGAATCTGACGATGTCCCAGACCACCAGAAAGTACGGGGCGAAGCCGAGGGTGTCGATGACCTTCAATTCGGAGCGCAGGCGATCGATCACCTCCCGTCCCGGCGGCCGGTAGCGACGCACTGCCCCCCGGAAGCAGCGCCTCCACAAGAAGGAGGAGGGGGTCTCTTCGGGAGGTAAGGGGAAATTGGGGAACTTGAGCGTATCGAGGGGGAGTTCCACGCGACACGTCTCGGCGATCCGTGCGGTATTGCCGATGGCGGACGGCCACTCCCGGAAGAGTCTCTTCATATCACGTGGAGGCTTCAGCCACGCCTCTCTCGGCACGCACCCATCCTCGCCAAGGTCGGTCAAGGTTATCTTTTCTCTGATGGCGGAGAGGATCCGGTGAATGCCGTGATCATCGGGCCGGAGGAAGTGGACGTCGTTCGTTGCCACCGCAGGAATGCCCGCCTCCGCGCAGAGGGCGCGAAGCCGGGCGATACGCCCCGAGTCGGCTGGGTCCGTCATGTTGCAGATCTCCGCGTACGTCGTGCGGGGCGGGCGGGACTTCGCCAGCATGCGGAGGAGGCCGGTGGATGGAGTAATGACGAGGACATCGGGGCCCACGTCCGGCAGGGTCTCTTCCAGGCGAAAACCGTCATCGAGGTGTCTCATGGTGACGAGTCGACATAGTTCGGAGAAGCCGGTGTTGTTCCTGGCGATCAGCACGGCCCTCTCGCTTCCGTGAGGCTCGTCCAATTCCACGCCCAGGATCGGCCGGATACCGAGGCTTGTTGCCCTCCGGTAGAATGGAACAGCCCCATAGAGCCCGTTGGTATCGGTCAGGGCGACGGCGGACATGCCGATCCGCTTGGTCTCTTCCAGGAGGTCGTCTACCGAGGGGACACCGGAGAGGAAGGAATAGTGACTGTGGCAGTGGAGGTGGACGAATGGCGTGTTCATCGTCTCTCTCGCTCCAGTGGATGGGGGCCACGCATCAGTGGCCGCTCCGGTGGGGGGACCTCCTGGTCTCACGGACTGTAATGCATGAGAGGGCCTGCCCGCGCATGATGGCGCCGAACCCGAACCTTTCGCGGATGGCATCGATCGCGCAGCAGAGGTCTTCATGGCGCCGCTCGGCGGGTTGAGGAAAGAGGTCCTGTTGAGCAGGGATGGGGGAGAGACGGGACAGGCTGACTCCGACCGTCCGGATCCTTGCCCGCCGCGTCCATGCCCGGCCGAGGACCTCCATAACGGACGGTATGATCTCTCCATCCGTTGCCGTCGTGTGCTCGAGGCGGGCCGAGCGTGTGACGGTCTGGAAGTCGCTGTAACGAAGTTTGACCGTCACCCTGCGGGCGGACATCTTCTGCCTCCTCATGGTCCGGCACGCGCGTTCCGTGAGGTAGGCGAGGGTCCCCGCAACCTGGCCCCTGTCGGACGTGTCCGTGTCGAACGTGACCTCCCTGTTTACCGACAGGGGAAGCCGTCTCTCTCGAAAGGTAACACTACCCGTGCCGTGGGCGTGCCGGTAGAGGCGGAGCCCGAACCTGCCGAAGGTCCGTTCGATGAGGCCGGGGTCGAGGGCGGCCAGGGCGCCGATAGTGGAGATGCCGAGGTCGTTGAGGGACTCTCCCATCTTCTTGCCGACTCCTGGCAGCCGGTTGATGGGTAGAGGGGCAAGGAATCGTTCTTCGTAACCGGCGTTCACCAGGACCAGTCCGCTCGGTTTTGCGCAAGCGGATGCCACCTTGGAGACGAGCCTGTTGGCGGAGAGGCCCATGGATGCGCTCAGGTTGAGGTGCTCCTTGATCTCCCTCCTGATTCGGTCCGCGACGTCGATCGGGGGGCCGAAGAGCCGCCTGAGGCCGCCGAGTTCGAGGTAGGCCTCGTCTATAGAGACCACCTCCACAACGGGCGAGTAATTTCGCAGGATGCGGCACACTGCACGGGAGGCGGCAATGTATGTGCGGTGATCGCACCGGAGAAAGACGGCGCCGGGGCAGAGGCGCTTGGCCCTCGCCATCGGCATGGCGGAATGGACCCCGTACTCGCGGGCCTCATAGGAAGCGGCGGCCACGACCCCCCGGCCGTTCGGGTCCCCGCCGACGATGACGGGACGGCCCAGGAGGCTTGGATTGCGTGCCTGCTCCACGGACGCGAAGAAGGCGTCAAGGTCTACATGGAGGATATTAGCGCCCACGGTCCCCGCGCCTCTATCTCTATCCGGTTCTCCGGTACTTCCGCAGTAGCCCGATGACGACTCCCTGGACCGTGACCTCGGTCTCGTCCGCGGTGATGGGCTCCATACGCGGGTTGGCCGGCTCCAGGCGGATTGTCCTCCCCTGCCGGTAGTACTTCTTAAGCGTCGCCTCTTCCCTGCCGAGCAGGGCAACGACGGTCTCTCCGTTCAGGGCCTCTTTCCTGTCCTCGACGATCACGTAGTCGCCGTCCCGTATTCCTTCCTCTACCATGGAGTCTCCACTTACGCGGAGGACATAGGTCCGTCCTCTGCCCAGCATGTCGGTGGGAATGGCGATCGATTCGCCCTCCGGAACCGCCTCGATAGGACGCCCGGCGGCGACCCGGCCGTAGAGGGGGACCTCGCGGCATTCTCCCCCTTCATCCACGATCTCCACCGATCGACTCCGGTTCCACGACCGCCGGATCAATCCCTTGCGCTGCAGGTTGGAGAGGTGCTTGTGGACCGTAGCGATCGACCCAAGGTGGAAGTGACGGGCAATCTCCACGAGGGTGGGGGCGTAGCCGAAGGTGTCGACATGGTGCTTCAGGTAATCCAAAATCTCCCTCTGTCGCCTGGTGAGGTACATGGCGCCTCCCTGTCTGTTCACCTACCATCGAGATCCGCCGCTGGCTTCTCGTGCGAAAGCACGGCCGGTATCCAACAAATAAATATAGGCGAACAAAAGACGAAAGTCAAGGGGATGTAAGTGTCCGGCCTAACCGGGGTGTTCTCACTTGTATAAGGGAGGGAAGATGTCCGCCCGATGTCGAACCTTGATAATCCCGGGACTTCATTATATACTTTGAGCGGCCTCAAGTTGTGGCAGTTGATCCGTACACGAAGGGAGACCCCATGCAAGAGTTTCATGACGGGGTGATTCTGGGAATCTCGGGTTTTTGAGGACTTTCCATGCATCCCATCCTCTTCAGGTTAGGTCCACTGGAGATCCGCACCTATGGCCTCATGCTCTCCGCCGCCTTTCTAATCGGTGTGTGGCTGGCGGGCAGGAGGGCGTCGGCGCGGGGTGTGGCTCCGGCCCATGTGTATGATATCTCCATAGCCATAATCCTTGCTGCGGTTGTGGGGGCGCGGGCCTATTACGTCATCTTGCACTGGAGAGATTTCTCACTGGATCCCCTGTCCGCGCTCTACGTGTGGGAGGGGGGGCTTGCGATGTACGGGGGGCTCATACTTTCGCTGGTCACAGCGGGCCTCTTCTGCAGGGCGAGGGGGGTCCCTTTTCAGAAGATGGCGGATATTGTAGCCCCCTCGCTGGCGATAGGGGTCTCGGTCACCAGGGTCGGATGTTTTTTCAACGGCTGTTGTTTCGGGAGGCCGACTACCTCCATGCTCGGGGTCAAGTTTCCACCGGCAAGCGAGGCCGGATCCATTTTCTTCGGCAAGGCAATTCATCCCACGCAACTCTATTCATCCCTGTATGGCCTGATTATATTCCTTGTTCTCCTGGCCATGGACCGCAGGCCCCGTCGTGATGGATTCCTGATCGGCCTCTTTTTGACACTCTATTCCGCCTCACGTTTCGCGGTTGACTTCCTCCGGTATTACGACCCCGAGACCACGTTCCAATTGTCCCATGTGACATTCAACTACAACCAGGTGATCAGCCTCTTCCTGTTCCTCTTTGGTGTGATTCTCATACTTCTGCCTGGGAGTGCATCCTGGAAGGAGAGTAGAGAGAGGGGGGGAGAGTGAATGACGGGTAATGGTATCACTCCTGGTACGCGCCTGTTCCTCCTCCTTGGACACCCCGTGGCATCATCCCTCTCGCCCCTGATACAGAACGGCGCCTTTCGTGCCCTGGCTCTCGATGCGCGGTATCATTGCATGGATATCATGCCTGGGCGGTTTTCAGTAGTCTTTTCGTCCTTGCTCGAGGCGGGGATCTCGGGCAATATCACTGCACCCTATAAGGAAGACTCCCTTGACTTCATCGATCTGCCCACTTCTCAAGCCCTTGCAACAAGGGCATGCAACGTATTCTGGTGCAGGCACGGGAGAAGTTATGGAGACAACACCGACATCCATGGCTTCCTTGACAGCCTCCCCTCTGGAATCAGGCGAGGCATAGACGAATCCTCTGCAGTCATCCTGGGCGCGGGCGGTACCGCCAGGAGCATTGTGGCCGCCCTGCTTCTCGAGGGCCTGGAGCGACTCCTGATCGTCAATCGGGATGAGGCACGGGCTAAAACCCTGGCCCATTACATGAGATTTCTTTTTCCTGGTCGGGATATCTCTTCATGTGCCTATGAATCCCTTGGAAGGTTTCGGGGGGAGCCCTACCGGATTCTGATCAATGCCACTCCGCTCGGGTGGAGAGATGATGAGTCACCGCCGGTCGATCCGGGAGACTTTCCCGGGCTTGAGTTCTATTTCGACGTAGTTTACGGCAGGAAGACCGTGATGATGAGGCGATGCGAATCATCGGGTATCGAGACGATGGGGGGGCTTGATATGCTGGTGTACCAGGGTGCCCGTTCTTTTGAACGGTGGTTCGAGATCGAGGCACCCTTGGATGTTATGCTCCGGAGCGCAGGCATTGATGCTGAAGGTGAGGGGAAAGGGTGCTGACTGCTTGCGAGTTTAATGCTCAGAGGCCGTTGATCGACCTGATGGACTTCACGTTGAGGCCTGTATGTATCATCTGCGGCGGCCCGGTAGAGAGGAAGGACATCCAGGGAGGGTGGGGGCACGGGGCGCTCCTCTGCAGTGATTGTGAGGACGATTTGACCGATGTACCCGAACCTACTTGCAGGCGGTGCGGGTCGCCACGCCTTCACGGGAGTGCAAGTGGATGTCGAATGTGCCGCAGGCTCCCTACAGGATTTGGGCCCGTACGCTCTGCAACCGTACTGGATAGAATTGCAGGGAGACTCGTCCACGGCTTCAAGTACCGTGGCTGGCGGTCCCTCGCCGGCTTCATGGCCTCGAGAATAGTCTCCTCATGGTGGTCGGATCGGGACTTCTGGGGCGCGGATCTCCTCGTTTCAGTCCCGATGTCAAGATTCAGGCGCCGAAAGAGAGGATACAACCAAAGTGATCTCCTGGCGGAAGAACTCTCCTGCTTGGTGGGTATCCCTGCAAGGACCGACCTTCTCAAGCGGGTATCGTGGGTAAGACCGCAGGTAGGGCTTTCATACCGGGAAAGGCTGGCAAACGCCCGGTCTTCCTTTTACGTTCCACAGGGGGCGCGGGAAAGCCTCACAGGCAGGAGGGTCATACTGGTTGACGACGTGCTGACCACGGGCGCGACCCTCGGCGCTTGCTACCATGCATTGAAAGACTCGCGCGTTTCAAAGGTCTCCGCGGTCTCCTTCAGCAGGACGGAACGGGCAGGTTGATGGCGCGGTGCAGGCTAACATGCGCAGGTTTAGGGGAGCACCACGCTACAGGTATATAAGTAAGAACTTGTAAGCCTTTTTGAAAGGAGGAAAAGACGATGGCCATCAGGATTGCGATAAACGGCTTCGGCCGTATTGGGCGGAACATCCTGCGGGCTTCAAAACGCCATGGCGTTGATGGGGTGGATTTTGTGGCGATCAATGACATCACCAGCCCCGAGACACTGGCGCACCTCTTGAAGTACGACTCCGTTCAGGGGATATTCGATGCAGATGTATCGGTAAAGGGTTCAAATATTGTGGTGGACAGCACGGAGATCCGGGTCTTTGAGGAGAGAGACCCGGTCGCACTGCCATGGAAGGAGTTGGGGATCGATATCGTCTTCGAGGCCACGGGGCTGTTCCGAGACCGTGAGAAGGCGGGAAAGCACCTCGATGCAGGCGCGAAGAAGGTGATCATCACTGCGCCGGCCAAGGGAGTGGACATAACCATTGCGCTCGGCGTAAACGAGGAGATGTACAGGCCGGAAGAGCACCATATTATATCCAATGCCTCTTGTACGACCAATTGCCTGGCCCCGGTGGCCAAGGTCCTATGCAGGAGGTTCGGAATCGAGTGCGGAGTTATGACCACGATTCATTCCTATACCAATGACCAGCGGATCCTGGATCTCCCTCACAAGGACCTCAGGAGGGCTCGCGCCGCCGCCTTGTCAATGATCCCAACGACGACCGGCGCAGCCAGGGCGGTCTCTCTTGTCCTGCCCGAACTGGAGGGCAGGCTGGATGGCCTCGCCGTTCGCGTGCCTACACCAAACGTGTCGCTCGTGGATCTGTCCGTCAAGCTCGAGGAGACTACCACCGAGACCGAGATCAACGAGGCGTTCCGGGAGGCGGCAGATGGTGAATTGAAGGGGATCCTTGAGTACAGCGAGGTCCCACTCGTTTCGAGAGATTTCAACATGAATCCCCACTCGGCCATAGTCGATGGTCCCTTCACGAGGCTCGAAAATGGGTACCTTGCCAAGGTCCTCGCCTGGTACGACAACGAGTGGGCCTATTCCCTCCGGTGTCTCGAGTTGGCGAAACTACTGGTTCAGGAGGGATAAATGGACAAACTGAGCGTAAAAGACCTTGATTACGGCGAACTGGAGTCGGCAAGGGCCCTTGTGAGGGTAGACTTCAATGTCCCAATCGATTCGAGTGGAAAGGTGACCGACGACACGAGGATCCGTTCCGCTCTCCCTACCATGGAATTCCTCCGTGAAAGGGGGATTGGGCAGGTCCTCGTCTCCCACCTCGGGAGGCCCAAAGGGAAGAGGGACGCCTCGCTCTCGCTGGCCCCGGTCTCGCTGCGCCTGGCCGAACTGACCGGATGGAGCGTGACATTCGTGGAAGAACCGATAGGAGACGGGGCATTGGAGCGGGTCAGGAGAGGTGATAGATCCGATGTCTTCCTCCTGGAAAATATCAGGTTCTATCCAGGCGAGGAAGCCAATGACCCGGCTTTCGCGCAGGCACTGGCAGGGCTCGCAGATTTTTACGTAAATGATGCCTTCGGCACCGCCCACCGCGCTCACGCCTCGACGGTAGGAGTCACCCGGCATCTTGCGCCTGCCGTGGCAGGCCTGCTGATGGAGATGGAGATCGAGTCGTTGAGCCGTGCCCTCGGTAGTCCCGAAAGGCCCTTCGTGGTGATAATAGGTGGGGCAAAGATAAAGGGGAAGATCGACGTTATAAGGAACCTCTTCAAGAGGGTAGATTCGCTCCTGGTGGGGGGAGCCATGGCCAATACCTTCTTCGCGGCGAAGGATTACCCCGTCGGGGAGTCTCTGGTGGATACCGATCGCATAGGCACAGCCCGGTCGCTCATCGAGGAGGCCAAGGGGGCGGGGTGTGAACTGGTGCTTCCCGCCGATTGCGTCATTGCAAGGGAACGCAGGGAAGGGTCGTCGACAATGGTGGTGCCGTCGAGCGCGGTACCAACGGGCTGGATGGCGGTCGACATCGGCCCCATGACGCGGGAGAACTTTGCGGAGAAGATCCTTGCATCGAATACGATCGTCTGGAACGGGCCGATGGGGGTCTTCGAGATCGATCCCTTTGCCGACGGTACCATTGCAGTTGCACAAAGCGTGGCGGAGGCCACGGAAAGGGGTGCCTTCAGCTTGCTGGGAGGCGGGGATTCGGTGGCGGCCGTTAGACGGGCGGGGCTTGAAAAGTCGATCAGCCATATTTCTACCGGTGGAGGCGCCTCGCTGGAGTTCCTTGCGGGCAACCCGCTGCCTGGGGTTGAGGCCCTGAGCGACAGGGAAGAGAGAAAGACGGAGGTGGACGGATGAGGCGATGCGTACTGGCTGCCAACTGGAAGATGAACCACCTTTCCAAGGATATCGAGGATTATTCAGACAGGTTCCTACCTCACGCGGACATCTGTACGGGGATGGATGTCCTGTTCTTCGTCCCGGCCCCTTACCTCTTTTCGGCGGTCGAAAGGCTTGGAAGGTTGGAGGGAGTCGAAATCGGGGCACAGAACCTTTATTGGGAACCTTCCGGAGCATTCACGGGAGAGATCTCCTCTCGAATGATACTCGACACCGGTGCAACTCGTGTCCTGATTGGACATTCAGAGAGGAGGAAGTACTTCGGGGAGACTGATGAGACGGTGAACCGCAAGATGAAGGCGGCCGTCGGCTCATCGCTAATGCCCGTGCTCTGCATTGGGGAGACACTGCAGGAGAGGGAGAGCGGAAGGACCGAGGATGTAACGGAGCGGTCCCTACTGAAGGGCATAGGGGGTATAGACGAAGAGGACCTGAAGGGGATCGTTATCGCCTACGAACCGGTCTGGGCCATCGGGACCGGTGTCAATGCAACTCCGGAACAGGCAGAGGCGGTTCACGCCATGTTGAGGGGACTGGTGGCCAAAGAGGTGAGTGCCAATCTTGCCAAGGAGATACCCATCCTTTACGGTGGAAGCGCCAATCCTGATAACACAGGGGCATTGATGGCGGAACCGGATATAGATGGATTACTGGTGGGAGGAGCAAGCCTTGATCCGGAATCTTTTAGCAAGATGATCGCGCTTGGCGCGGAGGCCTGCGGCTGCCGTGCGTAAGATCCTTGCGGCAAGCGCGGAGATGAGCGATCCAAGGATCAGGAGTATCGATCCGGCACTGATGACCGATCCGATAATGACACTCCTCGGTTCGTAGCGGAATTCTATGATATGCTGCCCCCTCTCGACCGCTATGGCCCTGAAGGCGTAATCCGCCCTCAAGACTTCCCTTGGCCTTCCGTCCACAAAGGCTTTCCATCCTGGGAAGTAGGCGTCACCCAAGAAGAGGAACCGCGAGGTGGTAGCGTCTACGCGTAAACGGATCCGTTCCGGTTCATAGAGCAGGACCTCCACACCTCCCGTAGGGCACGAGTTACTCTTTCCCTCGGGATCCCAGCCAGGGGGGAGACGTGGTTCTTTATCAAGGAGTAGGAAGCGGCACGGTTCGAAAGATGGATCCATCATGATCTTCTGGAACTCCTCCCCGGTGTGACAGACCCTGTATGTATCAACGAGGAAGGCCCTCGGCAGGACTCCCCTGTCCTCATAGAAATAGAGGCTGTCCGAAGAGTCTATCAAGCGGTACTTGGGGGAGTTGATCTCGGTGGGCCATAGCATGTACCGGATGTTCAGGAGATCGACGAGCCTGCTGCTGTCGGGCCTGGATGTATGTAAGATAGAGTTCATGATCTGGTCGACCCTTGATAGGGTAAGCACCCTGTACCCCTGGCTCTGGTATAACCTTTCTTGCATCCCTGTATTCGGCATGAAGAGATCGGTCCCCATCTCGATCAATTGGTTCATGTCTTTGAATTTTCGCTCCCAGAGCCTGTTGTTTGAGTAAATCCGAAACAATCCCTTGCTATCTCCTTTCAGCGCCGAAATTCGCCCCGTCTCCCCTTTCAAAGAGTCTGAAGGGTAGAAGAGCGTTGCGTATGGCATGGCCCCCATCAAATCCAGGATGAGGAGGGAAGGGATCGTGACCAGCCCGGCAACCCGTGTTTTTCCACTCTTCATGGCCGTGAAGATGGACATAGATGTAAGCGATGAGAAGGCCAAGAACCTCCTGAGATTGTGGAGCAGGCCCCCGGGAGAGAGTTCTGATCCCCTGTCCGCCACTATCCTTTCCATCCAATGTTCAACGGGCAATCCGGTTGTGCTGCAGGCGAGGAACAAGACCGCAGTTGAAACCGATAGCGCGAGGAAGATGGAGGTTGCGCCTTTCGATTGGCGGCCATTTCTCTGTCTTTGCGCCAGGCTTTCCCATCCGAACGCGGCGGCCAGGGCTGCAAGAAAGCCGAAGATCATCAGGAACTTTGAGGGGTAGCGGATGGACCTGAGCCCTGGTATCCATGGTACGATGTCCCGGTAGAACGGCAGATAACCACCTGTGGCCAGGAGGAGGCATCCCAAGGCGAGAACGACGAAACCGAGGGCCCTTCGTCGATTTTTCCATATGAATACCGAGCCCAGCAAGAGGGTTACAACCCCGATATAGGTGGCACGGAGCCAGTTCTGTTCCACCCAATAGAAGTCCCTCCCTCGCCTGAATGCGTCCGGGATGACAAAGTATAGCCACTCAATGGGATGGACCGACCAGGTAAGTGCCTCTCCCACGCTTACCCCGGATGTTCGATATGAATATCTGGTCAGTTCTACGAAGGGTAAGAGTTGCGCGGCGCTCAGGAGAAAAAGGGCCAAGAGCATTATTCCGAACAGGCAAAACCGTTTTTTTATAGTTGGTATGTCGCCATCGATGGGGAAGTACCTCGGCAATGCGGTCAAAGCGGCCGCGAGTGCAAGTCCCATGGCAAGTACTTCGATCCCCCCCACCAGGACCATCATACAGAAGGCTGTTCCGGCCAGGATGGAGTAAACAATGGAGTCTCTTTTCAACGATCGGACCAGGGACCACAGGGCAAGGGGGAGCCAAGATATTGCGAAGAGGGAGGATTGAAGGGGAATGAGGGAAGTTGTGATGCCACTGAAGGCGACTGAGATCCCCCCGATAGCCGCCGCGACCCTTCCTCCGCCAAGTTCCCTGACAAGCAGTGCGGTGAAGACACCAAACAGTGCGACATGTGAGACCAGGAGTCGGCTGAATAAGGCATCGACCGGTATCCAGGCATAGAGCCAGTCTGGTGGATAGAGCACACCAGGCTGCGCCTGGGCGAAGAATGGTTCTCCATTGGAAACATAAGGATTCCACAGGGGAATCTTCCCGGCACTGAAATAACGCGCCAGGTAACGGCTGTTTTGATAAAAGAACCAGTAGAGATCCCTGTCCAGGAGGAGAGCGTTTCCGACGATGACCCTGTAATAGGTCAGGAAAACGAGCGCGAGGATGGCAAGATAAGGGAATGACCGCCTTGCATTCAACATCTATCCGCCTTACTCATCATGCGTTACACGAGGAGCGAAAATGGAGGTGGGCCCATGCGTCTCGCCGGACGACGGGAACGACCTGGGTATGAGGAACTGGTGGGGCCTCGTTACGATCAGGGCCCCACGATCTCCCAGGTCTGGTTGGACGAATTGTATGACAGGGTCCAGTTCGTCGTACTGGTGGCGTTGTAGTAACCGCTCCACTGATTCGTGCCGACACTGCTGAGGGAAGTAGGCCTTGCGGTGGATCCCCCCTGTAGGAGATTCTCCACGGAGGTCCGGTTCCATGCAGGGCTGGATGCCCTCGGATCCGGGCCGGTCGTCTTGCCCAGGACCACGCCGGCCAATTGTATCCCTATCGCCGCCCTCATGCCCCCCATCCATCCATGGTTTGCGGCAACCTCGGCGTCGCGCTGCAGATCGAAATACCGGGGGAGCGCAACCGACGATAGGAGCCCGAGGATCACCAGTACGATCAGCAACTCGATGAGCGTGAAGCCTCGATCTTTTTTGGTATTCGGTCTCATTTTCTTCTCTCCTTCCATCCGCCTCTCTTTTCTGAAGAAGTGTAACGAGTCAACAGTTATTTCCAGTACTCTTCGGGCGGGACCGCATGTAATAATAATATTAACGGCTGCGTCCTGCCCCCCGCGAGATATTGCTTATTGGAGTCAACGGTGAAGGGGCCCGCTCTAATGCTGTAATGGGCCCCTTCTGTGTTCCTGTTACACACCTTTAGGTCGGTATCTACCCGACCAATGACACCTACGGCCCACGAATCTCCCAGACGCCGTTGGTACCATTCCAACTCAGTGTCCAGTTCGTGGTGTGAGTGGCGTCGTAATAACCTCTCCATTGGTTGGTACCGATCGAACTCAAAGAAGTCGGCCTGGCCGTCTGCCCACCCTGGACCAGGTTTTCCACCGAGGTCCGGTTCCAATGGGGATTGTGGCTCATGGGATCTGGCGTGGTGGTCTTTCCCAGCGCCACACCGGCCATCTGTATGCCGATAGCGCTCCTGAGGCCGCCCATCCAGCCCCTGTTGGCCGAGACCTGGGCATCCCTCTGGAGGTCGAAATACCTGGGGATAGCCACGGCAGCCAAGAGCCCGAGGATCACCAGGACAATGACCAACTCGATGAGCGTAAAGCCCTGGCGGGACTTTGTTGAGGACATCATCTCACCTCCTTTCTCAGGGTTTGCTTGTGTCCTGAACATCCGGTAACCCATGACACTGGTGATGTAGACGCTCCGCCTGAGTCCTCTCAAGGGATGGACTTCCTTCTCATGGATTGAAGGGAGAGACATGGTTTCGCCCCCTCGGAGTGCGGATTTCACGGCGGTCTCCACACTAATGAGATACGCCCGCCTGTTCAAGGTCACAGGCCTATTGCCGCTGCTTATCTCCGTCTTCAACCCTTTCTCTACAAGAAGTCACGTTTGTGCTGCCATGAACAATCCGATAATAGGGAGCACAACTGGCCACGGGATCGGACGATATTCGAATTTGCAATAATTATACCAACATGATCCATTCTAAGGCCTACCGGCAGGATATAGGGTCACAGGGCGTCAAAGCGTGGGGGTGTCCGGCGACAGGACCCGCGCAGTTCACCGCAGAAAATCTGCAAAGTAACTTCCGGGACATGATACCAGGAGTAGGATAGCGTCTTTATCGAGAGGGAAGCGATTGATCACATCGGTAAGAAAAAAATTCCGCCGGGCGAGAGCCTGCTAATGACCGGTAACGGCATTGACATGATTGATGGCCCGATATATTATTTATCGTACAAGTGGTATGGGTGAGTGAGGGGGCAACCTTAAGATCCTTGAGTAAGGCGGCCGGTTAGCGATGTTCGAGATAGTTGTGGGCCTGCATGTCCTCGTGAGTCTTGTCATAGTCGTTGCGGTATTACTTCAATCGGGGAGTGGTGGGGGGCTGGCAAGCACGTTCGGCGGGAGCGGCGGCACTGATGCCGTCTTTGGCGGACGTGGGGCGGCAACTTTCTTGAGCAAATTGACCACCGTGCTCGGCGCTATCTTCTTCATTACATCCATATTCCTTGCTATGGGTTCTATGAAACATACGGCAAAGACCGTTGCACCTGGAGAGACTTCGCGCATCAGGGAACCCCAGCCTTTCAATCCGGAGGCACAAATGCTGATCGAGAAGACTGAGCCCCCCGCTACGGGTGAAACAGCGAAGAAGGAAAAAAAAGGCCCCTGAACCGGCATGCCTCACCACGTGTTTTCAAGTTGATTTCATCTGATATACCGATTGCTCAGCAGGGTGCCGAAGTGGTGGAACTGGTAGACACGCTGTCTTGAGGGGGCAGTGGGGAATCCCCGTGCCGGTTCGAGTCCGGCCTTCGGCACCACCTTTTATATCTTTTGCCTCTCCGATTTCAAGAGCCATGAAGACTCGTACCGTGCAGAGACGTGAATCGGAAGCGGAATTTCCCCTGCAAATCCTTCAAGGCCCCGTTCTTGCTTAAGATACTCTCCCGGGAACACTATTTTATAGGGAATGGTATAACTTCACGAGTCTCACTGTATTGAGCGGAATGACCATGAGGCCACGAATCCTTGTAATTTCCCAACCGAAGTCGCTCACGTTGGAAAAACACGGAAGGATACACAGCCTGGTTCAGTTCGATGGATGAAGCACGAGAAGAAGAGGGGGCCTACCCGATAAACGGCGGGATGCCAGCGATGGTCAAGGTCGAGGAAGAAATTGATGAATCCATCAATCTCAGGATCTCTCCTAAATATATGGAAGAATACCGGTTTATCCCATTAAGGATAAAAGACGGCACCCTGAGAGTGGCGTTTGCGGACCCGCAGGATATCTATACGATCGACGATCTCAGGTCCCTGCTGCACATGGAGATAGAACCCGTTGCCGCATCGCCGGAAGAGATCCTGGAGGCCATCAGGAAGTATTATGGGGAAGGAGTGGAGACCATTGAAAAGATGGTGAAGGACATGAGCGAAGATGACCTGGCCCTCGTGGAAGACCGCGGAAACGGCACACAGGATTTGAGGGATCTGGCCAGCCAGGCGCCGGTGATAAAACTGGTGAACCTGATAATTATAGAGGCATTAAAGAAACGTGCCAGCGACATCCACCTCGAGGCGATGGAGGATCAACTCAGGGTGCGCTACCGGATCGATGGAATTCTTCACGATATATCCTCCCCCGCGAAGCGATTCCAGGCGGCCATAATCTCCAGGTTGAAGATCATGGCTGAACTGAATATTGCAGAGAGGCGGCTCGCACAGGACGGTAGGATAAGGATGCGGATCGGCGACAAGGATATAGACTTCCGCGTCTCAACGGTGCCGACGCTATATGGCGAGAGCGTGGTAATCAGGATACTTGACAAGAGCAGCATCTTGATGAGCCTGGAGGACATCGGGTTCTCCGCGGAGATGTACGAGAAGTTCAGCAAGTTGATCAAACGTCCCCATGGAATCATCCTGGTCACAGGCCCGACCGGGAGCGGGAAAACGACTACGCTATATGCGGTTCTCGAGAAGATCAACTCACCGGAAAAGAAGATCATCACCCTCGAAGATCCCGTTGAGTATCACCTCGCCGGCATCAATCAGATTCCCATTAAGCCGAAGATAGGGTTTACGTTTGCAACCGGCCTAAGGTCGATAGTGAGACAAGACCCGGATATCATAATGATAGGGGAGATGCGTGATTTTGAGACGGCCGAGATTGCCATCCACTCCGCGCTTACCGGCCACCTGGTCTTCAGCACGATCCATACCAATGATGCCCCCGGCGGCATGACGAGAATGGTGGATATGGGTGTGGAGGGATACCTCGTCGCCTCGGCGGTCGAGGGGATCATGGCACAACGCCTGGTAAGACGAATCTGCAGGTCGTGCAGAGAAGAGATACAGCCGGAAAAGGGCGTTCTCGAGGAGTTAAACCTGGCGAGAGGATCCAGGAGGGACATCCATATATACCACGGGAGGGGTTGCGAAGAGTGCAATTTCACGGGTTACATGGGGAGGGTCGGCATCTTCGAACTTCTCATCATGACGGATGAAATAAGGCACATGATCCTCGATAGTACAAGTTTGAGCGACCTGCGGGACGCGGCGATCAGGTCCGGTATGACCACCCTGAGGAAGGACGGCTGGGAAAAGGTCATTGCTGGTGAGACGACGATTAACGAAGTGCTTCGCGTGACCCAGGAAGAGGAGTAGAAGGTTATCAATGCCCGTATTCAAGTATGAGGCCTCTGACGGTGAGGGAAAGGTCATGACGGGGGATATGGAGGCAAGGACGACTGTGGAGGTGATTGATCAACTCCACCGGCTGGAACTCTACCCGATTCGCGTGATCGAGGAGGGCGAGGCCGAGAGTGCCATAGCAGCGGTCGATATCGGGGAGATCGTCTCGCGCTTTAGGGGCAAATCGAAGCATGTAATTCCGTTTACCATCCAACTCGCCACGATGCTCGATTCCGGGGTACCTCTAGATAGGGCGTTGACCATCGGGTTGGAAATTATCCAGGACGCTCGTTTCAAGGAAGTAGTGCGAAAGATTCGGAGTAATGTCCAGGCGGGCAAGTCGTTGGCGGATACCATGAGGGACTTTCCCGCCTATTTTTCACCGTTATACGTCAGCATCGTTGCCGCGGGTGAATTTGGGGGGTTTCTCGAGGTGGCCTTCAGGCGCCTCGCGGATTATCTCGAGGAAGAACAACGATTAAGGGCACAGGTGCGGTCGGCCATGATCTACCCTACTCTTCTGACGGTAGTCGGTGGAATCGCAGTCCTCGTCCTCATGACTTTCGTCCTGCCCAGATTCACCGGGATTTTTGAAGATCTTGGCCAGTCTCTCCCCCTTAGCACGTCGATCCTCCTCTCCATAAGCCATTTCATCACCACGTATTGGTGGCTTATCCTTACCTTTATGATCCTTCTTGTCTTCGGGATGAGAGGATATATAGGAACCGAGCCGGGGCGCTTTAGATGGGACAACTTGAAGGTCTCGTTTCCTCTTATCGGTGACCTTAACAAGAAGGTGGCCGTTTCGCGCTTCAGCCGGACTCTTGGTACCCTGATTGAAAGTGGTGTCCCAATCCTCCAGGCCCTCCTGGTGGCGAAAGATACGTTCCAAAACCAGATTTTCACCAACGCTATCCAGGAAGTCCATGACAGCCTGAAAGAGGGTGAGAACATCGCCCCGCCACTCAGGGAACGGGGGGTGTTCCCGCCAATGGCGATACATATGATAGCAGTGGGTGAGGAGACCGGCAGGCTCAGCCAGATGTTGCTGAAGGTATCCGATATCTTTGAGAATGAGGCCCAGGCCGCCATAAAAAATATGATCTCACTCATCGAACCGGCGATGATTCTCTTTTTCGGAGGTGTGATTGGATTCGTCGTACTGTCCCTGCTGATGGCAATTACAAGCCTTAACGAACTCCCATTCTGAGCACACGGGATAAAATTGATTCAGACCTGATTCAGGAGGTGCGAGATGAATAAAGCGATCGACCGGTGTAGGGGAGTAGGCGGAAAGAAGTCCCCGGGGGGATTCACCCTGATAGAGATGATAGTGGTGATTATCATCCTTGCGGTTTTGGCCAGCCTCGTGGGGCCGAGGCTCTTCCGCAACGTCGGGAAGGCGAAGACAAGCGCAGCGAGAATGCAAATCGAAAACCTCGGTGTCGCCCTCGACAATTACAGGCTGGATAACGACTTCTACCCGACTACTGATCAGGGACTGGAGGCCCTTGTCCGAGAACCTGATATCCCCCCGTATCCGAGACACTGGAGCGGACCATACCTGAAAAAGTTGGTTGTCCCTCTCGATCCATGGGACGTGCCATATCATTACATAAGTCCAGGAGAGGTCAATCCGGACAGTTATGACCTCTATACGCTGGGAAGAGACGGCAAAGAGGGGGGGGTGGATGAAGATCAGGACATCAAGAGTTGGGAATAAAGGCGCCTGCCACCTTCAACTTGGAAGAGGACGATGAAGCGTTTTCATCTGGATGAGCCGCTGGGGAGGGCCTCCTTGGGCAAATGGATGCGTACCGTGAATTCCTATACACGGTCCCGGGGCTTCACTCTCCTGGAACTCGTCGTCGTCATGATCATAATGGTGATAATCCTGGGCGTGACGATCCCCAGGTTCGGCGGTATCCTGGGTGGGGGGGATTTAACCGGATTTTCCAGGCATGTTGCCGCGTATCTGCGGAATGCAAGGGAACTCTCAGTAGTAAGGGGAAGACCGATTTCCATAGAGTTCAACGAGACAGACTCGCTCATCAGTTGTATCGATGGTCCCGAAGGCACCCCGTCGCTCGACCCGGTACCCGTTCCAGGGACGATCAGCATGAGTGTAACCTCAAGGGAGGGCCCGGACGGAAGCGGTGTCGTCACATTTCATCCCCTTGGTAATGCGACCGATGCAAGAATAGTCCTGCATGCGCGGGATGGCAAGGTAAAGACGATAAAGATCGAGGGTATGACCGGTGAAGTCTACATCGAATGACCGGGGTTCATATGATATTATCGGTTCGGGCACAAAGTCGAGGTTGGGGTTCACTCTCCTTGAGTTGATGATCGCGATGACGATACTCGGCTTGGCTCTTACCGTGATAATGCAGGTAATTTCAGCCGGGACCGGGCTTGGTCAAGATGTCCACCGTACCACGGAGGCCATCCTTTTGTCCAGGTGGAAGATCAATGAGATGCAGATCGAGGGCTTTCCCGCGCTTGGCACCAGG
Organism: uncultured Gemmatimonadota bacterium; assembly: GCA_964573995.1. Taxonomy (GTDB): domain Bacteria; phylum Gemmatimonadota; class CAZMKB01; order CAZMKB01; family CAZNLH01; genus CAZNLH01. The sequence continues at coordinate 197,687 of CAZNLH010000001.1, read as the reverse complement.
GCTGGGACGTTCGATGATCCCTTCTCCGATTACAGTTGGGAGACTGATGTCGAGCAGACCGACGATGAAAACCTCAGAGAACTCCACCTCAGGGTGAAATGGAGGGAGGGACTGGTCGATAAAGATGTTGAATTGGCCACGATGCTTTACAACTATGGAGAGAGGCGCCGGGGACTGTTCTTCTGACGCGACTCAGGATAATCCGGATGGAGAGCCATCCACCCCCATTGGTTCTAATGGATTTACCCTGCTTGAATTGATCGTGTCCATGATGATACTGGGCATGCTGGTTGGTGTGTTGTATGAGAGCATGCATGTCGGCCTCAGGAGTGTCGATATCAGTCGAGGTAAGGCTGATACCTTTCAGCGGGTAAGGATCGCACGAGAGGTCATCTCCAGGGAATTGAATTCCGCCTATCTCACTCCCAGCAGCAGCAACTGGACGGTCTTCCTCGGCGATGAGTTCTTCGGAAAGGCCGGCAACGAGGCTGGAAGTGGGACGAAAGAGGAAGAGACCGGTTTCAAGGGTGAAGATGACACCGTCCAGGGGAGTCCATCAGATCGACTGTCCTTCTCCTCCCTTCCCGAATATCCAGACGGCAGCCGTGTCCTGACATGGAATCGGATCTTATTGGCCGATCGTGGTGGTGATGATGGGGGGAGCGACCTCATGCTGATACGAAAGCCTTTGTTCGGGCCATGGAGAACGGACACCTTGAGGCTCACCGGCGGTATCGATGCGCTCGATGTAAAATACCTCAAGACCGAAGACAATGGTGAACCGGAATGGGTGATGGATTGGGATTCCGATAGGGAATTACCCGAGGCCATAGAGATCGACCTCTCATGGCATGAAGGTAATTCCGCGGACCTCCGTGTAACAAGGCTCCCGTTGCTTATTTACATACCCGAGAGACCGGTGAGGTGAAATGGTGGTATCACTATCCACAGTAGGAGGTCCTCTGAGTACGACAAACGAGAGGGTGGCGGAAAGGGGTATCGCACTGATACTGACCCTGTGGATCATCATAGTCCTCGGTGTCACCGCGACCTACTTTTCTCGAGAGGTCAGGCAGGAGGCCTTCATCGTCAGGAATTTCAAGCAGAGCGAGGAGGCAAAGTTGCTTGCCCTTGCCGGCGTCCACCACGCCCTGGCGCTCCTGAGCCATCCAACAGAAGAGGGGATGAATATAGACGGCAGGTATCTTGAACAATACTTTTCAGACATCGACAGCGTTGCATTTGGAGAGGGCAGTTACGAGGTAGAGGTCTCCGATGAGGAGAGCAAGATCAATATAAACTTGGCATCACGTGACCTCATCAGGGGATTATTGATCGGGCAAGGGCTTGCTTCCGGTAGGGCGGACTCCATTTCCGACGCCATCATCGACTGGCGCGATCACGACGATACGCCGATGCTCAACGGGGCGGAAGACGATTATTATAACTCTCTGGACCCGCCGTACTCGTGCAAGGATTCAAACTTCGATTCCATTGAGGAGTTGCTCCTCGTACGGGGCATCGACCGGGAACTCCTGTTCGGTAGCGGATCTAAGGGCGCCTCCCCAGGCCTCTACGAGCACCTCACGGTATATGGAAGGGGTAAGATCAATATCAACACCGCCGACAGCCTGGTGCTGAGGGCGTTGCCGGGAGTAGACGAGCAGTCGTCGGCCTTCATAACGAGGAAGAGGGAGGCGGTGAATTACTCTCCCTTGAACAAGCAGGAATTCATTGATTATATTCGGGAAGCGAACCAAATGGGAGAGGGCAACCTGGATTACCGCACCCTCCAGAGGCTCGTTGATACCAAGTCATATCACTTCAGTATCCTCTCTCGTGGACGGGTTGATGGGACGAACGTAGAAAGGAGCCTCAGGGTGGTTGTTTACCGGACTATCCTTGGATCCAAGGTCAACCTAAGGATCCTGTCCTGGCGCGAACTTGAACAAGGGGACAATGCCTGAATCATGACCTATTCATATCGCTCAATAGTCGGAATCGATCTGCACGGAGAGACACTCCGTTATGTCGAACTGGTTAGAGGCATAAGGAGGCTTAGGCTTGGCGGTCACGGGATATTGGATCTCTCCCCCGAAGAGATGGAAGTCTCCTCCTCCGGGCGCGATGCGGTTATCCGTAAGATTCAGGAATTGGTCCGTTCTGGAGAGATTCGAGCCAGGCACGCGGTCGTGGGGCTCCCTCGGGAACGATACTTTTTCAGGAAGATGACCTTTCCCCCGGTCTCGGGCGACAAACTTCGGCCTATGATAGAAAACCAGGCTGAGCGCATATTCCCGATCCGTGGAGAGCAATTGGTCTACGATTACCAGGTGACGGACAGGAGGAGGAACGGAGGGATGGGTGTGATCCTGGCCGGGGCGCGAAGGGCCGATGTGGACGAGGTCCAGTCTATTATTAAGGCCGCTGGCCTGATGCTCCTGAGGGTCGATATGAGGGAGATCTCGCTGGCCAACCTGTTGAGGTCCACTGGGACCAACCTCGATGGCCCGCATATCCTCCTCAGCATAGATGAGGATGCCGTATCCTGCCATCTTCTGGTATCTGGGCACCCCGTCATCTGTCGCAGCACATGTGTACCAAAGGGAAAGGTAAACCCGGAATTCGTGGTCGATGAGTTCGAGAAGGTTATAAGTTTTTATGGTGGGATGGCCAGGGAGAATGAAACTATCGAGTCGGTATACATTACTGGAGATGAAGAGTTGTTGAACTGGGCTACGCCAGTGATCGAGGAGGCATTGAACGGGGAGATAAGGCGCCTTGACCCACGGGATATGAGATTGAATCTTCCGAGTGGATTTGACATTGAAAGGTTCGGTTATCCGCTCGGTCTTGCGCTTTCCGGATATCAGGAAGCCGTGCACACGATCGACCTGCAGCCGAAGGGCATAAAGAAGAAACGGGAGCGGGACGAGTGGATCAGATTGGGCGTGGTTTCCATGACCATGATCTTCACGATAATAGCGCTTTCAGCCATGTCGATGTGGCGGAAGGATACTCGACTAAGAGAGGTACGGAGAGAGATTGCATCTATCGAGGGAAAGGTGAAGGCGGTCAAGGAATTGAAACTGGAGTACGAGGGACTTGCTGACAGGGTTCGTACTTTGAATAAATTACAGTCCGAAAGGCCGCACTGGTTGGCCGTATTGGCGAACTTGAGCAAAGCGATTCCAGAGGAGGCATGGTTGACCTCGATCGACATGGAACAGGGAGAACCGCTAAAAATCAGCGGCAACGCATCGACGGCAGCCACGTTGATTCCCCTCCTCGAAAATTCTCCCTACCTGAAGAATGTAAAATTTGAGGCACCGACGACAACCCGCGATTTCGGAGGGGAGGAAGTGGAGTCATTCCGCATTACAGCAGATATCGACTGGTCAGGCGGTGATCAAGGTGAGGCTGAATAAAAGAGAACGGAGGATGGTTTTAGGGGCCGGTCTTTTTCTGTCCCTGGTTGCAGTCTATCTCTTCCTGATCGAACCTTATTTCAAGTCAAGGGAAGAGATAAATGAAAGACTTGAAGCCGCCCTTCGCCTCGATCGGGAATATCACGCCATCCTTGCCGGTGAAGACGCTTACAAGGAACTCCTTCGAAGCAGGAAAAACGATATGCTGGCGGTCTCCAGGCTCCTTCTATCTGGGAATACATCATCTCTGGCGGCCGCTGAATTGTCCAACAAGATAAGGGACTTCGCCGATGAGGCGGGGGTTTCAATCACCCGGGAGAACGTGAATAAGCCCGAATCCATAGACCATCATCAGCGGATATCTATCCAATTGAATATGAGTTGTGACATCATCGGATTGAAGGATTTCCTGGCCAAGATAGAAGGAGACAAGAATCTCCTGGTCGTCAGCAAACTGGAGATCAACGCCCCTTCGGCCATGAGACGGTCCTATCGCAAGGGGAGGTACCAACGTATCGCGGGGACCGAGCCGGAAAATCTTCGGGTGACTATTACCATATCAGGTTTTATTGAAGGTGAGGGGACGGTGTCGGGAGAAAAGGGATGAAAGCGTACAGGTTACGAGACATCTATATCGCCATGTTAGGCCTGACGATCATCATGGCCCTCTTCCTCCTGTATCGAATTGTGGTGCCTCCGGATTATCAAGAGGACAACCACGCCGTGGAGGCGGAAGAACCAGCACCATTTCCAAAAATGATCCTAGCGGAGGTAGATTCCAACATCAAGCAGGATATCGAGGACATAGTCGACAAGAACCTGTTTTCATCGGAGAGGAAGCCGCCATCGGGAAGGAGACGGGTGGTATCCAGTGAGGGGGAGGATGGGACGACCTCTTTTGAAGGTTTCGAGTTGATTGGTACGATTCTTTCAGATGAAGACAGGAGCGTGGCCCTGATCCGCAAGGGAGGAATCCACGGGGAGACAAAGGCCTATCACCTTCGGGACGATATAGAAGGGATGGCCTTGCAGGAGATCCTCTATGACAGGGTGATCCTGTTCAAGAACAATAAAGAGATCGCATTGCTCCTGAAGCCGAGGGAGGAAGAGAAGAAGGCAGTCGCTCCCATACCGAACCAGAAGATTCACCAGAGGAATTTGAAGCCCGGTGCAAGTAAGAGTAATCAGCAATCCTGGACCCAAAAGAAACGGAAGGGCCAATGAGGAACATAATACGAATAGGAGTCTTTCTCTTTATGTCTTATCTATTGTTCCCCACCAATGACTTTGCCCAGGGAAAGCCGGAAGCAGGCCCCCAGGCGGGAGGGAAGATCTTCGAGGGATTCGGGCTTGAAGAAGCCCCGAGCGAGAAAAAGAAGGACACCGGGGAGGAAGGAGTGGCAGAAGGGGGTGAGAAAGAGATAAGGGTGAGAGAGGGGAAGTACGTTTTTTTAAACTTCGAAGATGTGGATATTGCGACAGTCCTCAGCAATGTCAGTGAACTTGTTGGACTAAATTACGTAATGGGACGGGACATCCGAGGGACCATCACGGTGAAGACTTCGCACGAGATCCCGATCGATGAACTCCCGGCCTTTATCGAATCCATCCTCAACGTCTACAACATGGCAGTAGTCCCCTCAGGAGACGTAATGAAGGTGCTGCCCCTCGCCGAGGCGGTCAGGCGCGGTGTAAAGACTGGCGTCGGCCTTACCCTTGAAGGGCCGTCAAAGGGCGGAGAGAAGGTGGTCACCCAGATTATCCCCCTGAAATATATCATGTCCAGTGAAGTCGCGAGCCAACTAAAGAACATCCTCTCGCAGGGGGGGAGCCTGATCGAATTCGAAAGGGCCAACACCATCGTAATAACAGATTATGCCGCCAACATAAAACGAATGCTCAAGATAATCGGGGAGATCGATGTCCCGATGGTCGGTGCGACTTCGCCGCAGATATTCGTCTACTACCTGGAGAATTCCAGCGCGGATTCGCTGGTACGAGTCTTGAACCAGTTGTTCCAGGACAAGGGGAGGCAGAAGAACGTTGGAAGGGGAAAGAGACAAAAGGCCCCCGCTGATACCATTGGGTTGGGTGGAGCAGCAACCAGCACCCTAAAGATCGTGGCTGACAGGGCGACGAACTCATTGGTGATCAGGACCTCCAGGCAAGCCTTTGAACTCCTGAAGCCCACAATAGAACAACTCGACGTCATGCCGATGCAGGTGCTGATCGAGGTGATGATCGCCGAAGTCTCTCTCGATAAGAAAAAGGAGTACGGGCTGCAATATTTCTTCCAGCAGCAAAAGAATCATCTCGGCATCCATGGGGCCACGGGGAGCCTGAGGGGAGAGTTCACCGTGGACTCCCTTGGAGTCAAGGTGGAGAATCGGAGCGAGCCATTGGGAGTGATCTACGGGATAATGAAGCCGAACCAGTCTTCGCTGGCCATCAAGGCCCTTGCCTCCGTTGCGGATGTCGATATCTTGTCCACCCCCACGATTCTTACCTCCAACAACAAAGAGGCAAAGATATTGGTCGGCCAGGAAGTCCCATTCGAATCTTCAAAGCGGACATTGGAGGGAGGAGTTATCGATGTTACGGTCGAGTTCAGGGACGTCGGAATCGAACTGAATATCAAGCCTCATATCAACAACAAGAGGTTCGTGTCGCTGTGGGTGAAACAGTCGGTCAACGACCTGACACAGACGGTACTGTTCAACGCCAACGTGATCACCAAGCGCGAGGTTGAGACCTCCGTGGTGGTCAAGGACGGCGAGAGCGTCATCATAGGCGGGCTCATGACTCACGACAGGACTGTATCGGAAATGGGGGTCCCTTTCCTCAAAGACATCCCGATCCTCGGTTATCTCTTCAAGAGCCGATCGAACCGCATGCTCAAGCGGGAACTCCTGCTTATCCTCACGCCACACGTCGTCGCTACCCCGGAGGAAGTACGGGCGGTAACGGAGGAGCAAACGGAAAAGATGCAGATGTTTAAGGAGTTTCAGAAGGGCGACAACGAGGGCGAAAACGGTAAAGAAGAGAAGGAGCAGGGGGGAGAGAACACTGGAGGAGGGCAGGACGAATAGGCATGAGGGGGCTTCCCCTCCCTTGACGCGGTGCCCCCGGATCAGCCTCGGGTCTCACGGCGCATGGCACAGAAATTGAACATGGCGTAGCACTCGACCGCAAAGGGCAGGAATCCGAGGAAACCTATTGCCGGCATCTCGAAGATCTTGAAACCAACCGGGAATGGAAGGATATAGATCCACTTTGTCCAGGCCCAGTAGTTCCAGAACTCCCACAAGACACCGCAAATCGCCCCGGCCGCCATCAAAGCAGCCAGCATCGATCGGTCTCCCGCGTCCCAGTCGCTCATCAGGGACCTTAAGCCAAGCCTGTAGTTGATCGGTTCGAGAAGGAAGATAAAACCTATCCACACCAGTCCAAAGAGGTATCTCCCTGCGGACACCGGCAGAAAGAGCGGGAGCAAAAGACAGATCGCTCCTGCCGTGATGAATGTCCCGCTTAACGGCCTGAGATTATAAGACCTGGTAGATTTCAGGCGTCTGAATATGCCTGAGTTGTCGAGGAAGATGGATGTCTCGAATATACCGGGGAAGATCGTCGCAAAGGATACGCCGTAACCGATGTATCGGATCCATACATTTTCCGGGAGGTTGATGTACTGCCAGTTCTTCAGGTTCAGATTGTAGACCTCGAAGACGGCCCAGCAGATGATGGAAAGAGGGATCATTAATACGAACTCTCGCCGTCGATCCATCATCAGGGACCATCCAGCCATGCGGTGATTCACCTCGTCCATCAGCATTATATAACCCGTCCAGATGATCGGGGTAAACCACTCTGCCACGAATTGCACACCGGAAAACAACAAGACTTCCGAGATCGCAATGATAAACAGGCCCAGGATACCGCGGTATCTCAGCATTCGGGTCCCTTATCGCTTGAAAGAGGATTCACAAGAACGGTCGGAATGGATCAAGAAGCGAGTTATGAGTTACCAAGTCGGTTGACATGAATCGTCATGCGGCTCTTGTGCCTCGCGGCGCTGTTCCTGTGGATGACACCTTTTCCACATCCCCTGTCGAGGATGGAAACGGCCTCTCGAAGGTACCTGGATGCCTCTTCAGGATCAGAGGACTCAAAGACTTTCTTCATAGAGGTCTTCAACATGGAACGATACGCCCTATTGCGCAACCTGCGCAATTCGTTCGTCTTCATACGTTTCTTGGCAGATTTCACGTTGGGCAATCCCTGTTTCCTCCTTTCGGGATAAATGGCGATATAAGGCCCGTGTCAGACCGTTTCCGAGGATACAATATAATAATCCTTCCGAACATGGGAGTCAACCATATTGAAATTCTTAATCTTGGTCCGGAACATGCAATTGAAAAGCCGTGAAAAGAGCATTTGAACAACGGACCGAGGCATCAACGATGAGAACAACGCTTGCGGACCTTCGATTTTCCAGGTGTCCATCGGAGGCCACAATAGAACTCTGGGCCATGCGCGACGTGGCAAGAAGGAGTAAGATTGAAAGAAGGCACCTGCGACATTGCGACACATGCCGGGAGATTTACGGCAGGTTTGTCGAGTTCTACCGCCCTGCCGACGTCCCGGCGACCGGCGCCATCACTTCGAATAGAAGGAAGGTTATTGAGGCCCCGGGTGATGGTCGAATCGGCTTCCAACCCGAATTCCGCACCATGAGACCGTTCGGAGTCGACAAGGCCCTCAAGGGGGATGGTCGGCCTGTATCTCTGTTTCTATCATCTAAAGGAGGAGGCGCGTTTGAAGATATCCCTCGAAATCCTTTCATCTCTTCAGACGGTGTGGTAATAGGTGAATTTCTATCATCCGGGGACCCCCCGGAGTGGTCATTTCATCTCTTATCACCCGAGCAGCGCTTTGTCTGCAGGGCACTGGTCAACCTGCCACAATGCGGTGGATACTTTCAAAGCGATGAGAATGGCAACGTGAAATTATACCCCGGCCATAAAGAGCCCCGGGACATAGAGAGTATAGAAGTGGTAGCATCTCTTGGTGAGGCGGCCTATGTACCTAATCACCGAGGCGGGATGGGCTTCCTTCCAGGCACGGTGGAGTTGGAGGTGGGGGCGTTGGGGAGGCTGTTCATCGAGGAAGAGGAGTCCGATAGCGGCGAATCCGTACTACATGTAATGCTCGGCGTGATTTCGACGAAATATCCCGATCATAGCTTGTTAGTTGCCCTGTCGCCCGGCATCCGCGCACCGCTGATCGAAGAGACCGTTGGCAGTGACGCATACTTCTACGGTCCTGACCTCCTACACGACTTCCGTATCTGGGTCTATATACGATAACCGAAGCGGCAGTGAGACGGACATCCCACGCCCGGCCTTTCTTGATCACCTCGCCGCAGGATTCCAATGAGGTGGGGATTCAATTCAAAACTTGACAGCAGCATGGATTATGTGGTATAATTTAGCAGGTTTGAGACGAAGGAAACTCTTAGTCCTGAAGTAAGTCACCGGCCATCCGGGCTTGAGCGATTGACAATCAGCCTGTGGCATAAAAGAAATAACGCCTTTGTTCTTGCTGCTGGTTGAAAGATGTTGATTTGATCCCGTTGCCGGCTGGCGCAGAAAGGATTCGAGTATGGTAGGGCGGGACTCCGGTGAGGGTCGGAGCCGCCCTATCGCTGTGATGTGCGCCTGAATAAGGGCAAGGTAGAACCTTTCTCTGGATCCGTTTCAAGCCGATCGAACTCCACCTGTATCCTTCACAGGTGCGCCCATGGGATCCAGAGGTTATTGGTGAACCCCCGGCCTCGTAGTTTCCGGCCGGACTCGATTTGCCCGGTCAAGGCCTGCTCTCCAGCCTTGACCCCTATTATCCACGCTGCTCAATTTATGTCGTCCTCCATGGCTATTCGGTAGGATTACGATGGAGATAATAAGACCCACGAAGTGGGAAGAAATGGCCCTTGTCGCCTTCTTCTTGGGTCTCCTCGCCTACTTCTCTTCATTTTCCTGTTCAGGGCCCGATTCCGTCCGGACCTCCAAGTTGAAATCTCCATCACGCGGCATAACGGTCACGGATGACCTGGGCAGGGAGGTTTCCATCGATGGGCCCCCAAGGAGAATTATAGCCCTCGCTCCGAACGCCGCTGAAATAGTGTTCGCACTGGGCGCGGGAAATAGGGTTGTAGGCGTAACAGACTACTGTAATTATCCCACTGAAACGGCAAAGATCAGAAAGGTGGGGAGTTTTTCCACGCTCAACATGGAACTTATCTTGTCCCTCGAACCGGATCTTGTCATCTCAACTTCTCAGGAGCAGGCCCGGTTTGTTAAAAATCTTGAGGATCTCAAGATTCCCATTTATGTTTGTTTCCCTGGGGACTTCCGCGGTCTCTTCCGGACGATTCGTGCCATAGGGAAATTAATAGGATGCGATGATAGGGCGGCGGCATTGACGGACTCCCTGCAGAGCGAGATAAAGGCTCTCAGGGCCGAGGTCGATAGTAGTTTTGGAGAATCGAATCGGCTTCGAGTCTATCTTGAAATCGCCTCCCATCCCTTGATGACGGTGGGTGAACATTCATTCGTCGGCAACCTGATCAGTGCCGCCGGCGGCGATAACATCGGCAGGGATATCCCCAGGGATTACGCGGTAATCAACCCCGAGGTGGTCATAAGCCGGGATCCGGAGGTGATATTCATATTCCGGTCATCGACTACCAGAGAGAACATCGTGAGGCGGTTGGGATGGGAGAGGATACGTGCGGTCAGATCCGGCATGATCTTCAATGACTTGGACGAAGACAAGATATTCAGGCCTGGTCCCCGTTCGGTCCAAGGGGCAAGAGAGATCTTCGAGCGTCTTCTGAAGGCGAAGGAGAAGTATGGTGAGAGTTCGGGCAAGAGATAAGGGGTACGCAGCCCTCAGCCTGTTGCTACTGGGAATTGCCCTCCTCGCATCAATTCTTCTCTGCACCCTTATCGGCACCTCCGGGATAGGATACCGCATAATAATCGAGGTAAGGCTCCCGCGTGTCATCCTCGGCGCCGTTGTAGGGGCCTCCCTGGCGGTATCGGGTGCCGTCTTCCAGGGTATCCTGAGAAACCCCCTTGCGGACCCTTATATCCTCGGCACCTCGACAGGTGGGGCACTTGGGGCTACAATTGGGCTCCTCGTCGGGCAATATTTCCTTTCAATGGAACCACTCTTGATCCCTACCTTCGCGTTCCTCGGGGCCTTCTGCACACTCCTTATCGTCTACCGGCTGGCCCGGGTAGGCGGACGGATCCCGAGAGATTCACTTGTCCTTGCCGGTGTAATCGTCAGCGCCTTCCTTGGCTCATTGATCATGCTCATCCTCAGCCTATCGGGAAAGGAGACACATGAGATTATCTATATCCTTATGGGGAGCCTCGGCGTCGTCTTCACAAAGGAGACATTGACACTCCTTGGTATCGTAACCCTCCTATCCATAGCCGGGTTCGTATTGATCCTCGTGAGGGCCAACAACTTGAACCTGATGGCGATCGGTGAGGACTCCGCACGTGGCCTTGGATTAGACGTGGAGCGGGAGAAAATCATCTTCTTCTTTTCAGCGTCTATCATGACCGGGGCGGTAGTCTCTCTGAGCGGGCTCATAGGATTCGTGGGCCTGATTGTCCCCCACATCATACGGATGGCCTTCGGACCTGATCACCGCTTCCTGATCCCCGCCAGCGGGTTGGCGGGAGGCATACTCCTGACCCTCTCAGATACGCTGGCTCGAACAATCATGGTCCAGGAGATCCCCGTGGGCGTCATTACATCACTATGCGGCGCCCCGTTCTTTCTCTATCTCCTGCGCAGAAAGAGGAGATGGAATTGACCGTGAAAGAAAACGGACTCGTTATCGAACTGGATCAGGTCTCTTTTTCGTACGAAGACGAGGACATCTTTGAGGGGATAAGCCTCGGGGTCGCCAGGGGAGAATCCATGGGTTTCCTGGGAGAGAACGGTAGCGGGAAGACCACCCTCCTGCGACTCATGGCGGGCCTGCTGCGGCCTCGAGAGGGGAAGATAATGCTCCTCGGTCGTGACCTCAACTCCTACAGGAGGAAAGAGGTCGCCCGCGAGGTATCGATCGTGGCCCAGGGAACGGAACCCGTCTTCGATTTCACCGTCGAGGAAGTGGTGCTGATGGGGAGGAACCCTTACATCCCGCTCTTCGGCGGTGAAAGTCGTGAAGACATTGAGAAGACCGAGGAGGCGATGCGGAAGATGGGGGTCATCGACCTGAGAGGTAAGGTAGTGACCCAACTCTCCGCAGGGGAGTTGCAGCGGGTGATTATTGCCCGATCGCTTGCTCAGGAGACGCGGATCCTCCTCCTTGACGAGCCGACGACCGGGCTCGACGTACGTCACCGGATTGAACTTGTTAGGTTGCTGAAGAGGATGAGAGAAGAACGCGAGATGACGATCGTGACCGTCTCCCATGATATCGACATGATCGCCCACTTTGTGGACAGGGTGATACTCATGGGCAGGGGAGTCTTCCTGGCAGACGGGCCGACGAGGGAGGTTGTCTCTCCGGAGAAACTGTACGAGACATACGGAGTCCGGATGATAGTGGATGATGACGAACGAGGACTCACCGTAAGGATGCCGTGGGATGACGGATGCAGTGGAGGGGACAGGTGAGAAGCAGGTTATCCTCTCTCTTGTTTGTCTTGAACCTCCTCCTGGTAACGGGAATGCAGGCCGATCCGCCGGTACCGGGGATGATCGGCCCTCCGGCCGGAGAGAGGTATTACCAGTGGCTTGGTAATGGCGATGAGTTCGTTATCAAAAGGGAGGAGATAGAACAGAGTGGCGCCGCGGTCCTCGGCGAGATCCTGTGGCGGATCCCTGGGCTCGAGGTCCTTGACAGGGGCTACCTGGGGGCCGACAAGACCGTTTCTTTCGATGGATTATCTCCCTCTCACGTCCTATTTCTCCTCGACGGCGAGGTGGTGAACGATCCCTTCAACCAATCACTCAACCTCAATATGATTCCCCTAACCTCGATAGATCGGATCGAGGTCTCGCACGGCCCCGCCGACCTTGATCGGGGGACCCACGCCGCAGGAAGCGTGGTCCGTATCACGACCAAGCAGTTTGCTGGAGGAGAACCCTTTTCGAGTCTGACCCTTGCCGGCGGGTCGTTTCGAACCCGCTTGCTGCGCGGCGAATTTCGGCGCGGTCTCTTGGGGGAGGGGACAGGCCTCTCCTTATCGTTTGACAGGGTCGCCTCCAATGGTTTTGACAGCGAAGGAGACAACTCCCTGCTCGGTTACCACCTGAGGTTGAGTCAGCACATTCCGAAGGGGATAGATTTGAGGCTTACTGGGGTCGGCGCCACTTCCTCGGCGGACGCCTCCAGCCAATCGTTGGAAATATCGAGCCCGGTAGGCGTGGATAACAAGTTCTACCACCTGAACTTGGTGGCGGCGCTGCCGCGAACCGGTCCCGCAGGACTGGAGGTCGCAGCCTGCTATGATCGTGATACAAGGGACAGCCTCGATTTAGACACCTCAATACCCCTCGGGGAAAGAAATGGGACGAGGAAGCGGTTGCGCGTCGAGGGCGCATTCCATTTCGAGCCTGCCCTGTCGTTCAAGGTCGGTGCATCGGAGGAGGGCCTCTCTGTGACCGACCAGCGCGACATCAATGTCCTTGCGTTATTTGCGTCTTCCCGTCTCAGGTTGGGCCTCCTTCCAACAATAGAGATGGCCGGGCGCTGGGAGCGCGAGGGATCGGAATTTTCCACGTTGAACGGCGGGGTCACTGCGTCACGCGGAATCTACCGGTATTCTTCCGTGTTCGCCTCGATATGGAGAGTAGAACACAGGCCATCATTCCAGGAGAGGATGGAGGAGCCCACGTCACTTGGAATCGAGAGGGAGAGGTTGATAGAGACTGGTTTCTCCTGCAGATTCCCGGGCGTTCGAAGTTCGCTGTCCCTTTTCCATCGCCAGTCGAGACGGAACGAGGCAGGGTCGATTGAATCGGCTGGCACAACTGCCTCGGAGGTCAGGGAACTCGGCTGGCGTCTCTCCTCCGGCATTCGTATTCATGACTTTTTATCCCTTTCCCTCGGCTACCAGGGGATCGTAGCAGGTGATTCGACGGTCGGCGGGACCGGAACATTTATCCCCAGCCACTACCTTACCGGAACGGCAGAGGCGCATGGGAGCCTCAAGGGCAGCGACCTTGGTTACATCTTGCAGGTCTCAGGCCTACTGGTATCCGGGCGGGACCAGGGGGTTCAAGGCGGAAACAGCGGCGCGGAGGGCTACCATTTCGTAGATATCAACCTCGGGCTGCGGATAGTCGACGTTACCGTATTCAGTAACGCAAGGAATGTCTTCAACAACAGGTTCGAGATCATCCCCGGCCGGACGATGCCGGGACGACTGTGGAGATTCGGATTGAAATGGAAATTTTTTAATTGAAGGCGATACTATTGTAATGCGCATTACAGCATTAATAATTGTTTTGATATAAAGTCATATATTTAGCCTGTCCCGATGGCATACGCTCATGCGTAATGTCCTTTTCTCAACAAGAAAAAGGAGTAGAGATGAAGACACCAAGGCTCCTCACAATCACCCTATCTGCATTCATCACCTCGGCATTCTTCTCCATTTCCCTCCTCTGGTCTGGGACCATCGACCCCTCTTTCGAGGCCAAGTTGAATGGCCTTCACGGCAGCGATATGGTCAAGGCGATGGTCATGATGCCCGAGAAGGTAGACCTGGAGTCCCTGGACAACGAGTTGATACTCGCGAAGGCAAACCGGCAGGAAAGACACGAGAGGGTTGTAGTGGCCCTGAAGGAGATGGCCGAGCGGACGCAAAAGGACGTCCGGGACTTCCTCGAAGAGTCCAAGGCCTCGGGAGAGGTGCGCAAGTTCCATCCATTCTGGGTGACCAACGCGATCGCCGTCACAGCGACAAACGACTTCATACACAAGTTGGCCCGGCGCGATGACGTCGGGACGATATACGAGGACCTCGTGATACCACTCGACGATACATACCGCCTGCAAGATCCTCAATCGCTCCAGGGTGTACAACCGCCCGTCCTCAATCACGGGATCGAGCACGGCGTGAGTTCCCTCCACGCTGATTCACTGTGGCGTATGGGCATCACGGGGCAGGGGGTCCTCGTGTGTAACCTCGACACGGGAGTTGATGGAACCCATCCTGCCCTGTCCGACAGGTGGCGGGGGAACGACCCCGGCGTGACTCCCAGGGAGGCGTGGTTCGATCCATACGACTCCACGAGTGTCTTCCCGGTCGACGACGACGGCCACGGGACGGGGACGATGGGATGCATCACGGGGGTCGATCCCGCTACGGGCGATACGGTGGGCGTGGCCCCGGGTGCGGAGTGGATCGCTTCAAACGTATTCGAGGACAATATTACCTCCTCTTCGGCATTCACCCAGGCCTTCGAGTGGACGATCGATCCGGATGGAAACCCGGCGACTATCACCGATGTCCCGGACGTCGTGAGTAATTCCTGGGGCGCATCGCGCGCCAACTGCAACACAGAGTACTGGGATGCCATCGATGCAAATATGGCGGCCGGGATCATGGTCCTCTTCTCCGCGGGCAACGATGGCCCAGGAGCGGAGACGATGGGTTCCCCTGCAAGCCGTATAAGTTCGCCCACCAACGCCTTTTCGGTGGGTGCGACCACGCCGTCGAACTCGATAGCCAATTTCAGCAGCCGGGGCCCATCGGAGTGCGACGGGATGACCATAAAGCCCGAGGTGGTGGCTCATGGCACGAACATAAGGACATGCGCCAGGGGTGGGGGATATACAATCGGCTGGGCGGGTACATCATTCTCCTGCCCTTACACCGCCGGGGCGCTCGCCCTCCTGAGAGATATCGCCTCGTATGCCTCCGGTGACACCCTCATGCAAATCATGATGAACACGGCGACCGACCTCGGCGACCCGGGGGAAGACAATACCTATGGCCACGGCATTCCCGACCTCGTGGCGGCCGCCAACGAGGTCCTCGCATTGAATCGCACCCCGCGGATCGTCTTCAGTGGATCAGTCTGGAACGACGGCAACAACGGGGAGCCCGAGGGAGACGAGTCTTCCGACCTGGTGGTCTACCTGGGGAACCTGGGAATCAACACTACCGGGGTGGAGGCCACACTGAGCCTTGCAGAACCTGACCCTCTCGTCACGATCGACAACGACTTCTCCGCCTTCGGGGACGTCGATCGAGACACCACCGTGAACAACAGTGTCAGCCCGTTCCACGTTACCCTTGATTCACTTACACCGGGGGCACACGTGGTCAAGTTCAATCTCGATATAACGGCCGATGGCGGGACCTACACGACCCAATTATCCTTCACGATCAGGACGCCGTTTTTTGTCACCATGGCCGATCATGACATAGGGAACGTCAGATTCTCGGTGTCCGACGGCGGACGATTCGGCTGGGATACCCTGGACCAGACGAACGGGAGCGGCTTCGTCTTCCCGATCGACGACCTGGATCAATTGTTCGAGGGCGCCCTCGTGGCCGGCTACGACTCGGTCCACGTCTCCCACTCGGCCCGTTCAACACCGTCAGGGCCGGTGGCCACAGACTGGCAATTGGTACCGGGCGGTGATATCCAGATTACAACGCCAGGTACCTTCAGTGACCAGGATGGACACAGCGAGTACAGCGACACAGGCGCGGAAAACCCAATGGGGATCGACGTCGTCCAGAGGAGTTACGCGTGGAGCGACTCCGGGTACGACGACTTCGTGATCGTGGAACTCACCCTCCATAACACGGGGATAGATTCCGCGAGCGACATCGAGAATTTCTTCGTCGGCTTGTACATGGACTGGGACATCCAGCCGTTCTTCAGCCTGCCGTACAACAACGGGGCGGTCGATACGGCGATGGATGTCGGTTACATGTGGAACACCTCATCAAACAAGTACTGTGGAGTACACGTCCTCACGGATCCCGGCCTTGCATCCTTCGATCTCATCAACAACCAGGACCAATCCTATGGGTTCACGAAGGCGGAGTTCTGGCACTCCTTGAGCGGAGGGATCATCGACACGCAGGGCTCATCGCAGGACTTCTCCTACGTTGTCTCTACGGGCCCGTTCACCATCCCCCACGGCGACTCGATAACCGTCGCGTTCGCCCTCCTCGGGGGTGACGGCCAGAGCGACCTGTATAAGAACATCAATGCCGCCAGGGAGAGGTACGGTTCACCCGTGGGCATAGGAGGCGGAGGGGCCAGCGGCGGGAACCTCCTGCCAAGGGCCTTCGCACTCTCCCAGAACTACCCGAATCCGTTCAACCCCTCGACCACTATAGGCTACCAGGTCCCGGAGCGCGTTGGTGAGGGGGTTGATGTTACCCTGGATGTTTATGATCTGAGGGGACGTAAGGTAAGGACACTGATCAATACGATGCAGGCACCGGGCCAATACTCCGTCCGGTGGAACGGGAGGAGCGACACGGGAGAGGAACTCTCCTCCGGTATCTACCTGTACCGCCTCAAGGCGGGTGACTTCAAACAGACAAGGAGGATGTTGCTCCTCAAGTAATCGAATGACAACAGGCAATTTACTCCTGATTTACTTAGGGGCCGGCCTCTTGTGAAGGCCGGCCCCTTTTCTTAATCCATACCATATCCTGCAGGCTTGGTGTCTCGCTGCCAAAGTCCGCGTAGGGGGATATTCCCCAATTAGGAACAATTATGTGGGGAAATATCCCCCATCAAGGCGGTCCATGATAATTTCTCCCTGAGAGCGCCAGTCAACGGCATAATAAACAGATATAGGTGTAACTTAATGTTAGGCATGGGATTATCGCTACATAAGAACCCCAGATTGTAGCATTTGTTACCCCCGGTAAAGGCGACCTCGAGTTGTGGCATGTTAATTGCCAAACAGGTGGTATAAGCCTGAGATCTCTCCCCGCATTCGCTCGAAGAATTACCCCTCTTAAGACCTAATCCCCTCTATAAAATTTAGTGATCTATCCGTCTTGCAGCCATCAATTCGTAGATTGTGTTCGCAGAGCATAGAAGTTTGATCGAGGTGATGAACAAGGACATAAAACCATCGAGGGCTCGAAGAAGGACAAGTATGGTTGCTTGCTCACTTTGCGCCCTTATCATCCTGTCTCTAACGCCGGCCCAAGGTATATCGCAAGCCCATTTACCCGTCCTCCAATTTCAATATTCGGTATCCGGCCCTTCCCGAGGAATCCGCTTCCGTAACCCGTCCGGGCTTACCTATGATCGTTTTCGCCAGGAGGTATACGTGGCCGACAGGGGGAACCACCGCATATCCGTATTCAACCTTTACGGCCGCCATCTCGCCTCGTTTCCATGCCACATCAAGGACCCCCGGACCGGGAGGGAAGTGGAGACGGAGCCGAGGAGTGTTGCCGTTAATCGTGATGGGGACATCTATTTCACCGACTCCATGTCCGGCAAGATTCAAGTCAGGAATTTCCGCGGTGAGCCCCTACCTTCCATTGACGTCTCAAGGACTTTGGGGCTAAAGGATAGGCGGGCAATCCCGGAGTACCTGTTTATAGATGGCAAGGGCTTGCTTTACATGACGACCGCCGGCGATGTTCACGAAGTGGTTGTTCTCGATGGCGAGGAAAACGCGATCATGAGGATAAAGGGGGTTGGGGGAGGGTTCGCCTTCCTGACGGGGATATGGGTCGATGACGAGGGAAGGATCTATATAACCGATGCAACCGCTACCCCCTGCGTGCAGGTCTATGACAAAGGGGGGACATATTTGTTCGGGTTCGGAGAGAAGGATGTCGGTGATTCAAACTTCTCTCATCCACACGGGGTTGCCACCACCTCCGGTGGCGAGATATGGGTGGTCGACTCGATCCGTCAGGTCGTAAAGCGATTCGATCATGAAGGCCGCTTCATAGAGATGCGTGGCGGTTTCGGTGTCAGGGCCGGCGACCTCCTCTATCCCAATGGAATTTCCGGAAACGGTGCCGATCGGTTGTTCCTCCTCGAGAGAGTCGGGAGGCGGTACCAATCCTTCAGGCTTGCGGAATCTAACGGAAAGTGAGCCGGATGGGGCGCGACTCCTATCGATGTGGGATGCGAGAAGGGATGATGATCTTAACGGAGCACTTCGGGGCTGTCGCGCACAACGGCTTGATTAAGAGATAGAGTGTTCAATGCCAAATGGAAAGGAGGTGAAACAGATGAAGAGGTTATCCTCAGCATTCCTTGCACTGGTCTTTGCTGTTGCCTTTACGGCTTGGCTCTACGCGGGAGATTACCACACGGGCTCAACGCTGAATTGTGCAGAGTGTCATGTCATGCACTACAGTCAGCAACATGGCTACGATGGTGGAGGATCATTCACGCCTCTCGGACCGGACGGTCCATATGAATACCTTCTCCGGAACGACGTGAACGATCTCTGCCTCACGTGCCACGATGGGCAGATTTCTCCGCCTGATGTACTTGCCAACCAGACTGGAAGCGTGGTCCGGGAGGCGGGGGCCCTTAATAGAGACGATGTCGCCCCTTACCTCGACGAGCACGGCCACACCCTTGGAAGCACCGATGATCCACCCGGCAACGATGGGTCCTGGTCACCGGATGCAACCGAGGGCCTGGTTTGTGTCGACTGCCACCAGCCTCACGGTTACGGTGGGCCGACTGACAACCCTTACAGGAACCTGAGTCCTTTTTCGGGCGGTGGTTACCACGCATCAGTCAGTTACGTAGTGGGGACGAATGACCCGACCAAGGACGTCTTCGAGCGTTCCGCTGCGGGGTACTCCGTCACCAACGTCGATTTCAACGAACCCGATCAGACCGAATCCGGGTTTGCGTCGTGGTGCAAGTCATGCCACACGGACTTCCATGGAGCCAAGGGTGGTCCTGAAGTCGGTGGTGCTACAGGCGAGGAGTGGCTTCGTCACCCCAACGCCGATGCCAATATCGGTGCCATAGGTGGAGGCCATTCGAGCGCCGATGTCTTCGCAGGAGACAGCACAAAGACGAACTGGGTCAAGGTGATGACTGCTACGGGTAACTGGCAGCCTACCGATCCTGCGGATGTGACCGATCACACGCCTTCGTGCTTTACGTGTCACAAGGGACACGGTAACCAGAATTCCTTCGGCTTGATATTCATGGAGCCGACCGGGACGGTTACGGAGGAAGGGACTGCAGGCGGCCAGTATGTAGACCTGTGCAAGCAGTGTCACGTGCAAGGCTAAAGGAGTAATACAAAGGATGAGGGCATCGGAACACTCCTCGGCGATGCCCTCATGCCCAATTGCAGGATGAATGGCGTTGATATTATAAATACATTGATGAGCCTCGGCATGGAAGAGGGGTTTGATGGGTGCCTGAAAGCAAATTGTCTGAGGGGAGTCAAGGGCAGGGGAACGCCACGGATTCTTATGATCATGGAGGCTGTTTTCCTATGGACTGTTTTGTCCTCCATTGCTGTCTTTCCGGCCTGTGGGCAGGGGTCGATCGAACTCGAGGAGGCATTGACAATCGATGGTACTTCATCGGGATTACGATTCCAAAACCCATCCGACATCGCGTACGACGGGACGAGGGACGAAATCCTGATGGCCGACGTCGATGCAGGCCGTGTCTATATCTTCGACCGCCATGGAGAACTGTCCGGGGCCCTGGGGCGGTCCGGTGAGTTGAGGTTGCCTTACGCAGTGGCTGTTGCTCGTGATGGAACTATCTATGTTGCAGAAAAGGGTTCACATGCAATCAAGATCTTCAGGGGAGAGAAGGGACGCATCGGAGGCGCTCCCGACAGGTGGGATCTGCCGGGCAAGGTGGGCAATGAGGTGGCCTCAGCCGATAAGTTGGCAGTGGATTCCCGTGGAGATCTCTGGGTTGTCGATGGGTCGAACGGCCTGGTGTTTGTCTTCGATCATGCAGGCTCCCTTAGATACCGCCTTGGAGCAAGGGGAAGAGGCAGCGGGGGATTCCGTTCACTAAGGGACCTGTCCATCGATCCGAGGGGATTGGTCTACACGGTGAGCGGAGGCATGGATCCGCTGAGGGTCTTCGACATCGGGGGTAACCCACTCTATTCCGTTGGCGGAGATGATGAGAATGGGGAGGGGGGGGGCGACCCGGTCTGCACGGCAGTTGATAACAGGGACAGGTTATGGGTGCTCGACGGCGTTGAGGGGTGTTTAAGGGTATACGGCCCAACAGGCCTTCTCCTGCAGACTATCACCAAGGACCAGGTCCCGGGGGGCCTGTTTCTCCCTGTTGATATGGAAACCGACGAGTTCGGCGATCTCCTGGTGCTCGAAAGGGGAGCCGGGCGTGTTAGGGTCTTCTCTCAGGTGCGTTGATGAAAAAATAGGGTCAGGAGAGATGACGGGATCGAGGAAAAGAGAGGCCGTAAGGCTCGTGCTGATTCTACTGTTGTTCATCCTGGCGGGTAGTGGCGTTACGGCTGGAGGAGGAACCGGGGGCGGGTCGGGGTGGGATTTCTTATTCTCGGTAGAAGAAGCGGAACATGATGAGCCGCTCTTGAAGCCCGGCGCTATTGCAGTCGACACCATTCGCAACGAGGTCTACATCTCTGACAGGGGTAGGCGCCAGGTAATCGTCTACGATCAGGAAGGCCGGTACCTGCACAAGTTGCGCCTGGACAGGACGCTGAGGATTCCCTTTAAATTGGCCGTCGCCGGGAACGGCACACTCGTCATCGGGGAGCAGGACATGCCCAGGATATGGTCTGTGGGCAGGGACCAAGTGGGCATGGAGCCCATAGACCTGAAGTCATCGTCAAGGGGACGATTTTCCCCCGGCGGTATGGGCTTTGACTCGGGGGGCAGGCTCCTCGTCGCGGGTCGTTTCGGGAGGGACGTTATGCGGCTGGATATGGACAGTAGAAATACCGGCCTGTTTTACACCTTCCCCAAGGAGGAGAATGAGGGGGTGGCACTCCAAGATGTAGTGCAGGGAGCGCGTGGAGGAGAAACGATCCTGATCTCTTCGAGGGGATATGCCGTTCATGTAATAGGCCGGGATGGGCGCCTCGTCAATCACTTTGGTCTTCACGGTTCAAGCGCGGGTAAATTCTCGTTCCCCATAGCAGGAGCGGTTGGACCAAGGGGCAAGTTGTGGATCGTGGACACTTTCCAGCATGCTGTAAAGGTATACTCGGAGGATGGAACCTTCGTGAAAGAGTATGGTGAAATGGGGACCGAGCCAGGGAAACTCTTTTTCCCACTCGATATCGCGTTCGGATCAAGAGGGAGGTTGTTTATCCTGGAAAAGGGAATTGCGCGGTTTCAGGCCTTCAAGGTGCCGGTAACGGATAGACCTAACAATAAGCAATGATTAAATGATTCACGGATCATCCTTTCACCCTTATTTCACATACAACTGGGTATTCGCCTGGTCCTTCACTATGCTCCTTTGGTATGTAGCCTTGGGATGCAAAGGCCTGTCGGCCGATAGCGAGTTGGGACACGATGGCCTCCTCTGCTCGGATTGTCATACAATGCACTACTCGCAAAACGGGGAAATCCCACCCGGATCGGAACCCGGCGGGCCCTTTGAGAGATTGATCATCGATCAGACGACGAATCAGTTGTGCCTCAATTGTCATGACGGCAGCAACCCTAACGCCCCCAACGTAGAGGACCCTGTCGGATACGAATCGGCCGCTGGAAGTTTTACGAGCGGCGGCCAGATAGTCGAGGAAAACCGACACTCCCTCGGGTCGGGCGAGAGTCCACCCGGATATACCGGTGGAGCATGGTCGTCCACACTGACGTGTACATCCTGCCATGATCCTCATGGAAATCAGTATTACCGTAATTTAGTGGAGAACCCTGGCGGGCAGGGCCAGGCCCTCGTCACGGTAACACGGGGCCAGGTCTACGACGGATCTTCCTCGGTGCAGGAGATAGAGACGACCCCACCATCTATCCGCTACTCGGTAGAGAACATCCGTTACAGGCGGTTGATGTCCGGAGGAAACGAGGTCGGCTTATCCAGGTGGTGCGGGGGATGTCATGGAGAGTTTCACGGCCCTGGGGGAGGTCACGAAATGGGCGGAAGCCCCAGCGGTGATACTGGACCTGGGAACGAGTGGTTACGTCACCCAACACGAGACGTGACGATGTCGGATGGCTATCGCAACGGTCACCTTGGAGGCGATGGCTGGTTTTCAGGGCTTGTATCGCGTGTTGCGGTTGTTTCGCCAACCGAGGTCCCGGGCTCGTCGGCCGACAGCGACAATGAAGCGTTTTGCGGTTCATGCCACAAGGCACATGGATCCTCGCACAAGTACCTCCTGATCTATGACGATAGCGAGACTTTACCCCACGAAGACGGGCAGAGGATGTCAGAGACGTGCACGCAATGCCACTACGGCAGGATATTCCTCGATAGTCAACATGGCGACGCACTGAGCGGAGTGGAAAGGGTGGTCACCGACCCACCCACCGTGGGAGAGTGTTCCCAGTGCCATTATATGCACGCCAGCGTAGACGGAAATCCCACCGGCGGTCCATTTCCTTACGGGCTGTTCTGTGAGAACACCAACAATCTCTGTTTCGATCCATCCGGCAGGGGCGGTTGCCACGGAGACATCCCCACGGGATACCCGGCTCAGGAGACAGACCGGCTGCCGGAAGGGTCCTCCTCCCCCGGATACTTCGAGTACAATAGCGGTGGAGAAAGAATTACAGGTGTCAAGAACCGCAAGAGGTGGCCCGGAATGGTTGCATATACCGACCAGAGGACTTTCGGTGATGGGAGGTACTTTTCCCCCCACAGGAACGACCGCGACATGCCGCTTCGCGACCAGGCCGGAAATGGGCTCTGCATCAATTGTCACGACCCGCACGTTACGGATAACCCCTTCGACCTGCTACTGTATCCTTACTTGGAGATAAGCGGGTCGGGAGAAGTGGGTCCTCCGGAGCATTACGAACTATGTTTCCGGTGCCATGGCCCCGACGGGCCGGTCGGCATGGATGAAGAAAACCGGAGGATATCAGATTATTATGACTCGAGGATCAATAATGACGATCGGGCAGGGCACCAGATCAAGATGTCCGACGACATAGCACTGTCCTGGCCGAATTACGTCCAGAAGGGTGACAAACTTCCATGTTACGATTGTCACAACCCGCACGGGTCATTGGGACATGACGGCGTTCAGCCAAACGGCTTCCTGATCAGTGATCAGCGAGACGGTTGGAGCGGGTTGACTGATACCCTGAACGATCCGCAGCAGACACGCCGTTTCTGCTTCGGTTGTCACATCCCTGCAGACGGAGTACCGGGCTCGCGTTCAGTAGAAGGAATCATCATGAATACCATCCCGAGCGAGGTACAGGAACATTACTCAGGGAGAGAGGCTTCATGTTACGACTGCCATGGACGTGATTATTCGTCCTCAAACAGCCTTAACGTGCATCACCCGTCTGAGGGAGAGAGAGAGGCCGTCAAGACGAGGGAAAGTGAGCAGGAGAGATGGTAGAATCTCAATGTGGAGGCTGTTGTCTGCCTCTGCGGCCTTACTGGCGTTCTCCATGGAGCCCGCCGGGCTGTTCTCTCAGGCGAACTTCAGGGGTCGGCTCAACCTCGACTACCTGAGCACCAGATTCGAGGACACGAGGAGTCAAAACTTTGACCAGGAACTGGATATTTCCGTGGCGGATGCCCTTTTCACAAAAAACCTCTTGACCCTGAGTTATTTTCTCCAGCGGTATTCGGCAGGTACGCAGCCCGGAGGGGCCATCCGCCAGCGGTGGCGCACCAACATGACAGGGAAGTATTACACATTCACCGGCGATCTCTCCCCGCGCTATAGGCTCAACAGCGCTTCCGGCCCGGCGGCACTGCACGGAAGGGGCAGGCGGTTTAACCTTGTCGTGTCGCCTCCCAAGGCACCGGTGACCAGCGTTACATATGACCGGAACGAGAGGGTGGGTGGAGGGACAGGCGCTGGCAGGGTCGATATGCTCAAGGTGGACAGGCTGGTCAACATGACATACGAATACAAGTTCATGAATTATCGATCACTTCTAAGGGAGAGGAAGATGGTCGACAGGGTCGACAATAGTGGTAATCGCAGGATACGGGATATAAGCGGGGGGCTTGGTGCCCGTATCCCCTTTCCCCGGCGGGCAAGCCTCACGGTGGACTATGATTATCTATACACGGACGATCGGGGAGGGCCGGAATTCATCGGCAAGTCTATGGTCAATAACATGAGTGCCCGGGCTTCGATCAAGCCGCTGGCCCGCCTGTCAGGCTACACCTCGTTCCTCGGCAATTACATAAGGAGAGAGGGGCAGGGCAGCGAGAACTCCTCCCTGTCCGAGGTAGTCTCTGGTATGAGGTTCATGCCGACCGATTATCTCTCGATATCTGGTTCCAGGGATTATCGCCGGATAATGCAGGAAGGAGGGGAATCGACGTCCGATTTCCTCCGTGCCGAGGCACGCCTTCACGGTAGAATTCGTGAAAGGATCGAAGGGAGGGCGGCGTTCACAAGGACATACATCATCAGGAGCAAGGAGGGCAGTTTTCCTTCACATGGGTATCTGTTCAGCGTGGTTGCGCAGGTCTATCGCGGCATAAGCCTGAATTCCGATTACAATATCACACAATCGGAAAACCCCGGCGTTACAACAGGACGATTCCAGGTACGGCGGACGCTCGATCTTCGCACCGTCCCAACCGGAAGGCTGATGCTCGATTTCGGCCTCCGGACACTATCATACGGAGAAAAGGTCCCCTGGTTAGACACCCAATCATCGACTTTGCAGATGAGCCTCAATTATCAGCCGGCTCCACGCCTGACGACCCTCTGGACCGTAGCGAGGGAAGACGACCGCAGGGTCTTCGGGCGTCATGATTACCTCGTTACGGGGACACTGAACTACCTCTTTTCGGGCGGCTCGGGTCTCTCCCTGATATACAACCGGAGAAATTCCCGGTCCAGGGCCAATGGGGAGGCCTTAACACAGCCGACGTCCTTTTCCGGGGCCCAGGAGGGGCTCCTCTTCCAGATGAACCTGAAGCTCAGGGAACGCGCGAACCTTCGTTTGAGCCTTGATACCCAGATGATCTCCGGAAACAGAAGGATAAGCAACCTGGGGATCAATCTTGTGAAGTGGTTTTAGCGCTATGAATTCCGATGAACACCAGAGAAGAGGCGAGAAAGGTCCGCCGGCCGCCAGAGAGATTATCGTATCCACCTTAAGGCGCCGTATAACGATATCGTTGACCTGCCTGCTCCCGGCCTGTTTGATGGGTTGCGGTGGGCCGAGGACCTTTATACACCAGGACGTCGATATCTCGTACTATGAGACCATCGGTGTCTTGCCCTTTAAGAACCTAACCAACGACCGACTGGCCGGTGAGAAGGTCGCCAATGCGCTGATTACAGAACTCCTGGTCAAGAAGAGTTTCGATGTCGTGGAGCCGGGGCAGTTCCGCGAAAAGGCGAGGGGGATATTGAGCGGCGGAATAGATTCAGGAGGAGAGTGGAAACTCGACAATATCAAGAAACTGGGGAGCGAAGCCGAAGTCCAGGGAATCATAACGGGAACGGTTCGAGATTACGAGATGGTGAGGATAGGACAGACATCGTACCCGCTCGTTACCGTCGACGTTGAATTGATCGATGTCGAGACAGGAAAGGTCGTGTGGATGATCAGCCACACGAGGAAGGGAGGACCCCACCTCCCAATTATCAGCCTCGGGGAGACGTATACCCTTGGAGAGATGACCCAGAAGGTGTGTAAAGACATAGTCGACCGGATAGGATATTGAGGAGAGGGTATCACCCTCGTTCCGGGTGTGATCCACGTATTATGCGCCATGAATCTCAAGGACAGGAAATTTAGGAAGTTGTCTGTTTTCCTCGCAACCGCTTTAGTCGCCGGGTGCGCGCCCAGTCCAAGGGTATACACGAGCAATGAATTCAAACTCCATGGTGAGATTCGTGTCGCCGTACTTCCGTTCGATAACCTGACGGATGCGGAGGGCGCCGCCAGGCACGTTCACGATATCTTTACGGTAGAGTTGTTGAAAACAGGTAAGTTTTCGGTGGTCGATCCCGGGGAAGTAGAGGGTGTCCTCACCTCTGAAAGGATTCGTTTCATCTCGGAACTCTCGAGTGAGCAGACCCGGAAGATCGCATCCGATCTGAATGTGTCCGCACTCATCGAGGGGACTGTCCTTGAATACGGGATCAGGCAGGTGCAGGGCTACAACGTCACCGAAGTCCCCTTCATATCATTGCTCGTCAAGATGGTCGACGCCGGCAGCGGAAAGATCCTCTGGGCCTCATCCTACTCCAGGAACGGCAACGACACAGAAAAGGTCTTCGGGATCGGGAGGATAACATCCCTCGACAGGCTGACCGAGGTCATGGCTCGCGAGGTCGTTAAATCCCTGAGGAGGGAATCCCTTCATAGAATGGAGGAGATGCGATGAAGTACACGGTCTTTCTCATCTTGATTTCTACAGTTGTCATATCCCGGGCAATAGCCGGGACAATAAAGATCGACAACGTTACACTGGTCGCTACCCACAG
This sequence comes from uncultured Gemmatimonadota bacterium, assembly GCA_964573995.1. Lineage (GTDB taxonomy): Bacteria > Gemmatimonadota > CAZMKB01 > CAZMKB01 > CAZNLH01 > CAZNLH01. Next base: position 170,621 of record CAZNLH010000001.1, on the reverse strand, counting down.
GGTATACAAGGACTTTCGCGAGGAACACACCGTGAGACTGGGAGAGAGATTCTACCTCTCTGACACGGATTATTCCGCCGAGGCGGTGGAATTCATCCCAGACTTTGCCGTAAACCTGAAGACGGGAGAGGTCATTTCTCGATCCGACCAGTTAAACAACCCCGCTGTTCGGGTGATTGTATACGACAAGGACAAGAAGGTGGATGAAACGTGGGCCTTCCGTGGAAAGGGTGCCCCCCATTTTTTCAGGAGATCACTCCTCTCCTTCGAACTAAAGGATTACAAGGTCTCGCCTACCGGAACGGCTCAGGGGGCTGGAGAAGAGAAACCTGATGGAAACCGGGGGGGTGGAAAGGAGACGGTGATCAGGAACAAGGGAGGGTCGAAATAATGGGCAGCACGAGGCGGGCGCTCTTCCTGTTCTTTACCGTGGAGAACCTACTGGTCCTGCCCCTCATTGCTCAACGTAAGACTTGCTATGATTGCCACAAACAGGCACGGAAGGCCTTCCAGTCTAAGGAGATCATTCATGACCCCGTCAAAAGGGGAAAGTGTGACGCCTGCCATGCCCGACACGGCTTTAAGCAGAAACTCGCCTTGAAGAGGACGGGGCCCGATCTCTGTCTGAACTGTCACGAGGATATCAAAAAAGAGGCCGGCAAGAAGGTCGTCCACTCACCTGTCGAGGAAGGCAATTGTATCGCCTGCCACGATCCTCACGCCTCAGACAATGCATCCCTCCTGAAATCGATCGGCGGAAAGGGCATCTGCACTTCATGCCACGAGGACATCGCCAGGGAACTCGAGAAACCCCATCTGCATCAGCCCTTCGCCGATAAGGACTGCGGGGCTTGCCATCAGAGCCATGCTTCATCGTACGGGGGCCTCCTGGTCTCTGATGAGAAGACGCTCTGCAGAAAGTGCCATGGTAAAGAGGATATTGCACAATCCAAGGGACACAAGGGATTCGATATAAAGGAACTGTCATGCGACAGTTGTCACAACCCCCACGCATCTTCAAGGCCCGCATTACTGAACGAGAGCGCACATGAACCCCTGCTCGAGGGAGACTGCACCGCTTGCCACGAGGAGCCGGTCGGGGAGGGGGGTGTCCATCTAAGGCAGGACGTGAAGGATATCTGCCTTACCTGTCACTCCAAGATCGAGGCGTCCCTCAGGTCTGAATCGATCCACCCGCCTGCATCCGATGGAGAGTGCACCGACTGTCACGATCCTCATGTGTCCAAGAGAAAGGCGCTATTGAAGGAGGACGAGGGCGAGTTGTGCCTTACTTGTCACCCCGAAAGGGAAGAGGATCTTCATGACAAATCGGTTCACCCCCCTCTAAAGGAGGGTAATTGCACAGGTTGCCACGACCCTCACGGTTCCGGGACGAGTCCGCTGCTGAGGTCCCCGAAGCCGGATCTGTGTCGTTCCTGTCACAAGGATATCTACGAGGCGATCGATAAGGGGGAGGGGACTCATCCGCCGGTCCTTGACCCGGGATGCCTGTCCTGTCACAGGCCGCACAGTTCCAAGTTGCCGTCCCTGCTGGTTGGGCCTCAAAAGGAAATATGCCTGAAGTGTCATGGTGACGTGGTGGACAGGCTCAAGGAGGTAAATCAGCACAGCCCATTCGAATTGGGTGAGTGCTCGGCCTGCCATTCACCCCACGCCTCGACCGGTAATTCCATGTTGAAGATAGGGGGAAATGATCTCTGTACGCAGTGCCATAAAGATATAGGGGAGAAGATTTCAGGCGATGGTGCTCATCCCGCCGCCGTCGAAGGAGCCTGTACCGATTGCCACAATCCCCATGCGGCGGGCAACAAGGGGCTCCTGGTCAAGGATCAGGGTGAACTCTGCATATCCTGCCACTCTGAGATCGAAGAACTCATGACGAAGCCCTCTGTCCACACACCTGTGGTAGAGGGAAATTGCAGCGGGTGCCACGATCCACACGGTGGCGAGGGGCCTGGTCTGCTCAAGGCGAAGGGAACGGACTTGTGCCTTAAGTGCCATGACAGGGATGACTATCTTACCGGGAATGTTCACCAGCCTCTGACTACAGAAAAGGGGTGCCTGACCTGCCACGACCCTCATGCCTCGGATTTCTCCGTAAACCTCGTAGCGGAACCGAAGAAGTTGTGCCAGAGTTGCCACCAGGTGGACAGCGAAAACATCAGGAATGCGCACCTCGGATACTCGGTTGAAGGGACGAATTGCATAGACTGCCACGATCCTCACAACTCGGCATCGCCAAAGTTGTTGGGAAAGAATCTTCATCCTCCCTTTGAGGATAAGTTGTGTGACGCATGCCATGTGGAACCCAAGCGCAAGGGGGAGCCCGCGCGCCTGGTCGAAGAGGGGAGTGCACTCTGCCTACAGTGTCATGACGACGATTTTACCGGTGCCGAGGTGGTTCACGACCCGGTCACCAAAGGGAATTGTGTGGCCTGCCACAGCCCCCATGCATCGAGCAACGAGAAATTACTCCGTGCTCCTGGGGAAAAATTGTGCTACCGGTGCCACGAGGGGATGAGGGGTATAACGAGAACCTCGCTCAGCCACGCCCCCGTTGCAAAGGGCGAATGCCTCAGTTGCCATGTCCCGCACTCCGGAGCGGTGAAGAATCTACTCAAGGAAGGCACGCCTTCCCTGTGTTTCGGTTGTCATGAGAGACTCGGGAAGGGTTACAAAACGGAGGCCCTTCACCCACCATATAAGGATGGCGATTGCGGGGATTGTCACGATTCCCACACATCGAGCAACGAATACCTCTTGAAAAAGAAGGGGGCAACCCTCTGCCTGAGTTGTCATGATGCCGGGGAGCCTGCGTTCGAGGCGGCACATTCCGGATTCCCCGTGGGGAAGGGAGACTGTACCCGCTGCCACGACCCGCATTCCGTCCCAAAGGGCGGGAAAAAACTCCTATACCCAGTAGTCCATGAGCCCTTTAGGGGGGGATGCCTGACTTGTCATACCTCCAAGTTGAACTTTGGCACAAGGTTGAAGGGCCAGGAACTGTGTCTCGGCTGTCATAAAGATTTTCGCAAGAAACTGGACCAGCCTCACCTCCACAAGGCCTTGTCGCGGGGTGGCGGATGTACAAATTGCCACAATCCTCACATGGGATTCGGCAAGTACCTCCTCTCGAGGGAGGGCGATGAGACCTGTTTTACCTGCCACGACAGGGCACGAATCCTTGGCGGGAAAAACCTCCACGCGCCCTTAGAGGAAGGATGCACCAAGTGCCATGACCCGCATGATTCCAAGGCTCGGTACCTCCTTCCGGTCAATGTGAACGATTTGTGTTACGGGTGCCACAAGGATGCGGTGGACATGAAACACATACACCCCGTAGGTGGTGAGGCGATCGATCCCCGCACCGGAGAAAGGATGACATGTGCTTCATGTCACGATCCCCATTCCAGTGACTACTCGAAGATGCTTACCCATGACCAGCGGAGGGATCTCTGCATCCAGTGTCATCGTGTAGGCGCCGACTTCAAGTAGACCGCGGTAAGGTCCAGACCCCAGGCCGACTTCGAGTACTCCCCGATTCTCCCCCTCCTTACCCCTCGCATCGCCCCTCGTTGAGGAGATAGCAGCGATTCAACTTAGAAGACGCCTCGCGCTGACGTAATGAAAGGAGGAAACATGTCTGCGGGCAAGGATGTAATTGTCTGTCTCTCTGTAATTTCGGCCCTTATCTTCCAATTGTCTGTGGCCCAGTTGAATGCAGGCCAGATGGGTCGGGAAGAGTTGTTAGGTTACCAGATCCATAAGCAGACGGGGGGACGGGGGACCGAAGATGAGCCACAGGTGGGCGGATACACTCCGTATCATTTCGGTGAGACCCTGGTTTGTACGGACTGTCACGTAATGCATGCAAGCATGCAACACAACCATGAGGGTGGCTACTCAGGAGAAGGGGCCATTTCGGGCTTTCCATGGGAAGGCACCCCAAACCCGGAACTTTTGCTTGCACCAGATCCTCTCGACCTCTGCCTGTTATGCCACGATAACATGTCGGGCGTACCCGATGTAGTAGGAAACGACGTGAACGGTCTGACCGAGCGGTCGGCTGGATTCTTCGGGGAACCTGAGGTGCAGAACATCAATGGACATGACCTTGGAAGGGACCTTCCGAGCGGCTGGGAACTATGCATGCGATGCCACTGGGGTGACCCTGCGGATCAGAAGGTGACATGCATTGACTGCCATAATCCACACGGCAATGGTAATCCAAGGAACCTGCAGTGGGCGTCAGATCCCGATGGAACACCCCCGATTGGTCTTCTCGTGGACCCGTCGGCCTCGGGGCTCGATAAGTACGAGAGCGAACACGTCTCTTACGGCACCTTGAACACAGAGGAGTTGCGCGAGGCATCCAATATCTGTCTGGACTGTCATCACATCTTTTCAGGAGAATCTTACATAGACCCGGATGGAAACGGTATTCACTCAAGGCATCCCACCTATGACAGCGAACGAAACTCACCGAACCACATCGACCAGGGGGAAGACAGGGGGTCGACAAACCCCGCCCACTGGGAACTCGGCAGCGGGTCCGGATTCATCGGAACAGAGAGGGTGCCGTTTGTTGTGGACGGCGCGTCGGAATACGGTGGGGGGCTCGTGGTGGACGCATCTACCAACGGGGTCTTCTGCCTCTCCTGTCACAAGGCCCACGGCTCGGATCAGGCGTTTTCCATGACATTCCCCGTCGAGGGTACCGTGAATTACGTGGGATGCGACCAGTGCCACTATCTTGCGAGAGTCGATCAGTAGCATTCACATAATGGGAGTCCGGAGTCAAGATCCGGGCCGACGGCCCGCGAAGCGCCCGGCTTGCCTATTGTGATCTCTCCGAAGCGACTGGACATGGCACTGGCGGCACAGGTCGGTGTAACTGCCGCCCGGCGTACCCTCTTCATTAACAGGCCCATTGTTGCCCATGAATATCAACCCAAACGGGTTTCGGTTGCCGTGTGCCTTGTGGCAGGTAAGGCAGGTCGGCGTGTGATCGACAACCTCGGAGGCGCTTTGCGGCCTCCAGTTCCCCGTGCCTGTCATGACCTTGACGAAGTCTTCTTTTCTCGACCACTCCCCCGCAAAAACCTCGCGGCGCGAATGGCGCCCGCCCAGGTGGCCGATGTCCGCATCACTCGAGGGGTGTCGGATCCAGCCAACTCCCGATGCTCCGCCTACTTCCGGTCCGCCCTTGGAGCCGTGGAAATCGGTGTGGCATCCGCCACAGAACGCCGCCATTGCCGAAGTGCCGGGGGATGGCTCATTGAAGTCCACATCAGACACGTCATAGCCTCCCATGCAGCGGACAAAGACATCGCTGCCTGGGTCATTCGTCCCCGAGGAATACGTCACCAGTATACCGGGGTAGGGGGTGTTGCCTGGGGTAGCGACCAGGTTTCGATAGGAATTCCCGTTTGGGTTCTCCCCGTGTGGATCATGGCAATCGATGCACTTCAGGCCGCCGGAAGGTATCCATTGGGGATCGCTTCCCGGAGCAGGAGTTTCCAGGCCAAGAGTGTGGCCGTTTTCTTCACTGTATGGATAACCGCCGGAAACCATGTTGAGCGCACCCGCCTCCCTCACGATCCCCGGCTTCTCCCCCCTGTTGAATCCAACCACGTCCACCGCCCCGGGGTTATCGTCATGGCATGACAGGCAGACTTCATTGCCATCATATCTCAGGAGGTAAGGGTTGCCCGCCCATCCTGCAGGCTTACCTGCGGCGGAAGGTACCGTACTCGGAAGGTCTTTAGGGGAGACTAAGGACAGGTGGCATTCATCACAATACAGCGTACCATTTCGATAGGAATGATATTCCCCCGACCATCCAGGTTGCGGCAGGAGGAAGAGGTGCGAGAGAAACAGACAGCCGATCAGGAGGGAAGGAGCCCTCTTGCCAACTTCATTGCAGGTTATATTGGCCACGGAAAGACCTCCAGCAAGCATGACAGTGGTATATTCACACCTTTTATTAAGCAATATGCATACCAAGTGCGGCTTTGCGCCCCACTTTCTTCTCCTTTCCCTTAGCAGGAACTTGAAAGGGCCTTATAATCCCCGTTAGATCAACGCCCGTTGTCCATTACCTTTTTGGTGGTTGCACAATACTTTTTTTATATCGATCCCATTGAGAAGGATACTTCTGTTCAGGATGTGACAGCCGAGATGACTCGCTTATCCGCGTTCATGTCATCAAGGGGTAGGCCATGGACATTGACTTCATGAGGGATGAGCCCTTCCGATTCATCCTAACCAGGCGCAGGTGGGGTATCTCCAGGATACCGGCTCACCCAGTGCGATTCCCCGGAAGTTATTTCGCGGATGTTACCCTGTGAAACGCGCTGGTCCTGTCGCCGAACACGCCCATCGGCGCTACCCTCGCGGATGCTCTAAAAGGCTTACACGGTAATCCAAGACCTCCATCGATGAGTGCCGGGCGGGATGAGGACAGGAAGCACGATCTTGACAAGGTTGGCGGTAATAATTAGAATGAACGATGCGAAGGAGCAGCAAACGAATAATTGTCAATCGCATTGAAGCATCGCATATCAGAACAAAGTACAGGTAACGCCGATAACCCTTTGTAAGTTATGCAGGTGCCCCTGTAGCTCAGTAGGATAGAGCAGCGGTTTCCTAAACCGCGTGTCGCGTGTTCGAGTCACGCCAGGGGTACCAGTGCTGTCTTTTTATCAGGCTTGGAAAGATAATTCCCAAGTTCAACGGAGGCATTGAGAGCCATGGGCAGCAAAAGGAGACTTTCTAAAAAGCAACTGAAGCAGGACAAGTTTGTAAGCACGACGTTTGAACTGGCCCGTTTTTTCCAAGAGAACCTGAGAAAAACAGTCATCTACCTGATCGCGGTCGCCGTCGTTGTCGGAGCGGTGCTGTATTACCTGGATTATCGTTCACACAAGGAGATGCGCGCCGCTCGCCTCTTGTGGAGCGGCCAGGTGGATTATGATTCACAGAACTATCCGCTTGCAATCTCTGACCTTGAAAAGGTCAGAAAGGACTTCACAGGGACAAAGATAGGGGATGAGGCCATGTACATGCTTGCGGAGGCCTATTACCAAGAGAAGAAATACAAAGAGGCCGAAGACGCCTTGAAAGAATTTGACGCTGAATATGATACTCGTTCCCCTATGAGTTATCAGGCGCATGAACTCCTTGGATGTATCCTGGAGGATCAGAATTCATTCGTCGAGGCCGCTGCTGCTTACATCAGAGCATCCGAAAGCGCCCGTTTTGATTACCAGCGTGTAAAGGCGAGGCTCGATGCGGCGAGGGCGTATTCCATGGCGGATGACACGCAGAAGGCGTTGGAAGAATGCCGGTTCATCCTCGACAACTACCCGGATGCGCAGGAAGCTGGAGAGGCGGCCTTGTTAAAGGCCGAGATCCAGGCATCATCTGCCGATGGTTTAAAAATGACAGGGAATAACAGCAGCGGTGGTTGAAGAGGAGAAATTAAACGTCGTACTCATCTGGCACATGCACCAGCCCTATTACGGCATCGGGGATTCTCCGTGTCTCTGGATGCCGTGGGTCAGACTGCACGGGACGAAGGATTATCTCGACATGGCGTCGATCCTTTCCGAGCATCCCGGTGTCATGGTCACCTTTAACTTTTCGCCATGCCTGCTGCAGCAGATCCGGATGTACGTGGAGGAAGGGGCCACGGACAGGGTCTTTGATCTGTCCATGACCGACCCCCGGTGCCTTCCGGAAGATATTCGCAGGTCCCTTCCACGACTTCTATCCATTCTTAGCCCCCGTTTGGCCTATCGCTTTCCACGATTGAAGGAACTCCTACATCGTTACGGGACAGGCAATGGAGAGGGGGGAACACAACTCCGAGATCAGGACCTCTTGGACCTTCAAATCCTTTACAACCTTGCCTGGTTCGACCCGGTATACTTCTCGGAGGATCACGGCCTGCGCGCATTGAAAGAGAAGGGGAGGGGTTATTCCCTAAAAGACATGGATCTCGTTCAGGCCAGGACAAGGGATATACTATCCAAGATCATCCCCCTTTACAGGGATCTGGCGGGGGAGGGAAGGATCGAACTCTCGGCATCCCCCTTCCATCACCCCATACTCCCCCTCCTCTTTGACACCGACATGGCTGCGGAAGCGAGCCCGGATGCCTTGCCACCCTACCGTCCCTTCCGCTCCCCGGACGATGTTCGACGCCAGATTTCAAGCGCCGTCGCCTACCATGCCGAGGTGTTTGGAGAGGAGCCGCGCGGGATGTGGCCCTCCGAGGGAGGCCTGTGCCGGCAACTCATTCCATTCTTTCTCCAATCCGGAATCCGCTGGGCGGCCGGCGACGAAACTGTCCTGGTCCGATCTCTTGGTGATCCCGAGGTGAAGGGGCCGGCACGCGAGTCACAGCCACCGTTGGAGGTCTACCATCCATACCGGCTATGCAGTGACGACGGATTTCTCTCATTGTTCTTCAGAGACCACTTCATATCCGACAAGATTGCTTTTTCTTATTGCAATATGGATATTGAAGATTCCATAGATCACCTCAAGTCTTATCTCATGAATGTGCTTGAAAGCACATGTACCGCCGGCATACCTTATCCCGTTATCACCATCGTCGTTGATGGAGAGAACCCGTGGGAAAACTACGATGAAGATGGCCGGGTATTCCTCCATCGCATATATGACATGCTGGAGGACAATCAATATCTTTCACCTACGACGCCCTCGAGGTACCTCGATCTTCTTGCTGACAATGGGGTTGAATTACCCTCTCTCGCCGACCTGTCGCCAGGCTCCTGGATCTATGGAGACTTTCGCATATGGATCGGTGGCGAAGAAAGCAACAGGGCCTGGGAACTCCTTGGTGAGACGAGGGATTATCTTGTCGGCAGGTGTAGAGATGTCGACATGGACCCGGGAATCCTTGAAAGGGCATGGAAAGAGATATACATAGCAGAGGGGAGCGATTGGTTCTGGTGGTATGGAGATGACTTCAGCAGCGAGATGGACGCTGAATTCGACCTGCTGTTCAGGCTCCATCTAATCCGTGTCTATGAACTGCTCGGTGATGAACCTCCTGTGCGATTATTCGATGCCATTTCACCAGAGAGCAAGATAACTCGTTACTGTGCCGATAGTTATCAGGATTTCAATGTCATACTCGACGGAGAAGTCTCCTCCTACTTTGAATGGCTTCCGGCAATACGCTATTACACCTGTCTGGACTGCCAACGGGCAATGAACCAGCCTGGTATAGATTCCATATACTGGGGCGGCGGGCGAGGGGATATCAATATAAGAATCGACTTTAGATACAGAGAACAACTCAAGGCTTCGTATTATGTTGTATTATGCCTTGTTGTACCATACAAGTGCGCTCTAAAGATCTCACTGAATGAGGGCCCCTCTGATATTACTCACTCAGGAAGGCAAATAGGGAGATCATACCTTGGAAAGGTACTTGAAGTTTGTCTCGACAGTGAATCGTTGGGCAACACGCAAGGCCTCGAAGGCAAGGATTTCTCGTTTTACGTCCGGTTCTGCGACGGAAAGGAAATCCTTGCTTCTTATCCAGCAGCCAGCCTCTTCGAAATAAACCGAAAAACAGATGGAATGGCACATTGAGTGCCTCGTCGCCAGACTCCACGTTAGGTTTTTCCTCGGGCGAGAGACACTTCCAAATGTCAAATCATAATGTCGTATAAGATATATTATGTTAACTTATTAATTCACCATGAATCATTAAACTTAATATATACCATATCGATATAACTCAATCATAACACACTACATTAAGGTCTACTCGTTGCTCTTCCTGATTCCACTATCCCAGGATCAAGAGAAGGATGACACTCATGCCTCGCGCGCGCTCTCCCGCAGGTAATTCAACAAGTCCTGAAAATCGGGCGGTGGATCTGATTCAACGGTTACGGGTTCCCCGCTGATTGGGTGCCGGAACTGAAGTCGGCAGGCGTGTAGGGCCTGCCGCCCCATCATGGAGAGGAGAAGTCGTGCCTTTTCCCGTTGTTCCCCGGAAAACCCGCGCTCGCAACCTCTCCCCCCCCTATAGAGGCTGTCGCCTACCAGCGGGTGCCCTATCGACGAAAAATGGACCCGTATCTGGTGGGTCCTTCCGGTCAAGAGGTTGACCTCCAGTAGTTCGCACACGTCAAAACTCTCCAGGAGGCGGTACCTGGTCCGGGCGCTGCGCGGATGTGTGCTCAGTGTAGACATCCTCCTCCTATCGGTTGGATGCCTGCCGATGGGGATATCGATGAGCGCTTCACGTTGCTTGAGGTGTCCGAATACAATGGCATGGTAAGTCCGCCTGACCCTGCGCTCAATGATCGCGACTGATAATTTTTCCTTGACGTCTTCTGTCTTCGCCACCAGGATGAGCCCGGATGTATCCTTGTCCAAGCGATGGACAATACCCGGCCTTGGGTCATCGGGACGAAATGGAAGGTCCCTAAAACGGAATAAGAGTGCATTGACGAGCGTACCATCGGGTGTACCTGGCGCAGGATGTACAACCATTCCGGACGGCTTGTCTACGACCAGGAGATATTCATCCTCGTAACGGATCGATAAAGGGATTTCCTGCGCTATCACCGATTGTGATATGGGAGGCGGCTGCGGGATGTCGAACTCGATGACGTCGCCGGGGCTTAGAGTGTAATTCGACCTCGTCTCATTGCTGTTTACTGTTACGTGGTAGGCCCTTATCGCCTTCTGGATCCTCGAACGAGAGACCGATAATCGCTCGGCGAGGTATACATCTATCCTTCTTGATTCTCCTGAAGGGACAATGATCGTTTCTTTGCGTGATTGATTGACCACGAGAAGGGCCCCTGTCAGAAGAGGCGTATCAATCGGGTGAAGGCAGGTTGGAACGGCCCTGTTCGGCGTGTCCAAGGGAGTAAAACAGGAAGAGAAGGGCCCCAGCGGTCACGGCGATGTCCGCGACGTTGAATATGGGCCATCTCAATCCGCCAATCCCGCAATCGATGAAGTCCACCACTTCTCCCTTGGCGATCCTGTCGATTAGATTGCCTATCGCACCGCCCGTTATCATTCCGAAAGAGAGATGCTGCCACATCTTGTCTGGCGCCGTCCTAAAATAATAGTAGACGATAAGAAGTATCGCGGCGATGGAGATAAAGAGGAGGAGGAGATCGGAATTCGGGCCCAGGGAGATACCGAATGCCGCTCCGCGGTTACGAATCAGGGTGAACTGGAAGTATTCTCTCAATACGTGTACCGACCCGGAGCCTGGGAGGAAGATGACCGCCAAGCCCTTGCTTACCTGGTCAAAGAAGGCCGATATCGTGGACACCAGAATGAACACTTGAAAATCTCTTTGCCGGTGATGGTCACCGAAGACGCTCAAATGATCACCGATTGGATTTTTCCTCCTTTTCCTTGCAGGCGATGCATAGCCGCGCATGGGGAATTATGGTAAGGCGCCGACGATCGATTTTATTGTTGCAATACTCGCAGAGACCGTAACGGTCTCCCTTGTACAGGCGCCTCAAGGCCTCGTCAATATGGTACAGGAGCCTTCCTTCCTGCGAGGCAAAAAGAAATGCCTTCTCTCTCTCCATTGCATCGGTCCCGAGGTCGGCCATGTGGAAGGCATAGGAAGACAGATCGCCCGAGGAATCTCTTTGAGTGTTCGACAGGTTCCTGCCGTATTGCCCCAATCCCATGACCGCTTTTTCCCTCTCTTCCATGAGCCGCTTCTCAAAGAACTTCAGGTCCTCTTCCGACCAGGATGCACCCTTTTTCCTTCTTTCTTTCTTGCCGTCGTCACCTTTTTTCTTTGTCATATCTCATCTCCTGTGCAAGCATTCCAACACACCGGCCGCACAAATCCGGGTGCTCGGATGAATTTCCCACATCTACCGAATAGTTCCAGCAGCGGACACACTTCACCCCGTCCGCCCTTCGGATCAGGACCCGAAGGGGAAGTTCGGAAGAAACCGACCACTCCCCTCCTTCTTCTCCCCCTTCCCCTTCCCTTACGTGGACCTGGGAGACGATGAACAGGGAAGGTAGATCTCTCTGGTAATCTTCGATCAATGCCTGGAGGTCTTCCCGCGAGGCGATCAATTCCACGGCCGCTTCCAGGGATGAACCTATGTCCCCGTTCTTCCTCGCGGCTTCCAGGCCCTTCTGTACCTCTCCGCGGAGGATCAACAGTGTCTTCCATTTCTCTTCGAGATCCGGCCTCAAGTGCGCTTCATCAGGGTCCTTGAACAATTGGAAATGGATCGATTCCCCGTCGTCGGCGCAAAGGTAGCCCCAGACCTCCTCGCTCGTGAATGGAAGTATCGGGGCCGTGACCCTCACCAGTGTCTGAATGATCTCGTGCAGGACCGTTTGAGCCGATCGACGTCCAGGTGAATCTGCAGAGAACGTGTATAACCGGTCTTTAAGAACATCGAAGTAAAAGGAGGATATATTCGTGCAGAACTCGTTGATAGTGTGGTAAGCCGAGTGGAATTCCATGTTCTCGTAGGCAAGGCATACCTTCCCCTTGAAGGCCTCCAGGAGGTGGAGGGCGTACTGATCGATCTCAAGCAGATCACCATAGGCTACCCTGTTCACATCTGGATCGTAATCGTAGAGGTTCCCCAGGAGGAATCGGCAGGTATTCCTTATCTTCCGGTAGATCTCGGTTACCTGGTCCAGGGCGCTGTCCGAGAACCTGATATCGCTCTTGAAATCGTTGGAACATACCCATAGTCTCAGTATGTCGGCACCGCGTTTCTCGATAATCTCCAGCGGAGAGACCACGTTGCCTTCGAGTTTGTGCATGGCCTTGCCCTCGGCGTCGAGTGTCCACCCGTTCGTCAGGACCCGGCGGTATGGCGGGGCCCCCTTGGCTACCATGGAGATGATCAGCGAGGTGTTGAACCAGCCACGGTGCTGATCGGTGCCTTCAAGGTAGATGTCGGCCGGCCATTGAAGGCGCTCATTTCCCTCGAGGACCGCCAGGTGGGAACTTCCCGATTCGAACCAGACGTCGAGTATATCGGTCTCCTTCCGGAAGTCGCACCCCCCGCACGCGGGGCAGCGGAGATCACCAGGCAGAAAATCCTCCGCATCCAGCGTGAACCAGCAATCCGATCCCATTTCGCCTACCTTCTCCGCTACGAGGTCCACCACTTCCTTTTTTAGCAAGGGCTCATTACAATCGTTGCAGATGAGGATCGGGATTCCGACCCCCCACTCCCTCTGCCTGGAGAGACACCAGTCGGGGCGGTTGCGTATCATTCCCTGGATCCTGTTCTTACTCGACTCTGGTGCCCATTTCACATGATCGATAGCATCCATCGCCATCTCCCGCAATCCCCCGTGATCAATGGAAAAAAACCATTGAGTGGTTGCGCGAAACAGGAGGGCGCTCTTGCACCTCCAGCAGTGTGGATAGGAATGGCGGATCGTCTCACGACGCAGCAAGGCGCCCGCCTCTTTCAGGTCGTCAAGGACCTCGATGTTTACCTCATCGACCCCCTTCCCCTCGTACTTCCCCCCATCCGAAGTGAAGATCCCCCTCTCGTTTACGGGACAAAGTATCTTCAACCCCTCCTTCTTCCCTACCAGGAAATCTTCCATCCCGTGCCCGGGAGCGGTATGGACCACCCCCGTTCCCTCTTCCAGGTTGACGTGATCGGCCATGTACAGTGGCGACTCGCGGTCGAATAGTGGATGAGAGAAGACCAGCCCCTTGAGTTCCTCTCCTCTCAACCGGTTCAGGACCTTGTATTCCTCGATTCCCATTGATTCCATGACGACCGGAGCGAGGCGCTCTGCGAGCAGGTAGGCCCCTTGATCCGTCTCTATCACGGCATAATCGATCTTCGGGTGCACGACTACAGCCATGTTCGCGGGAATGGTCCACGGGGTTGTAGTCCAGATAAGCACGAAAGAGCGCACGCCGCGGGGGAACACCCCCTCCGGGTCCATGAGCAACGGGAAGCGTACCAGGATGGAGGTCGATTCCTTCTCCATGTATTCGATCTCCGATTCCGCCAGGGCGGTCTCGCACCGGGCGCACCAATGTATGGGCCTTTTCCCGCGGTAGATATAGCCCTTATCCACCATTTCCCCGAATGTCCTCAGGACGATCTTCTCGTAGGCGGGATCCATCGTCAGGTACGGGTGGTCCCACTCTCCCCATATCCCCAACCTTACAAACTCCTCGCGCTGGATGGCGACAAAACGCCCTGCATATGCACGACACTTTTTTCGGAGGACCAGTGGATCTATCTCCCTCCTGTCCGTGTTGAGTTCCTTGAGGATGTTCATCTCGATAGGCATCCCGTGATTGTCCCATCCGGGGAGGTAGGGGGCGTCATATCCCATCATGGAACGGGAACGGACGATGAGGTCTTTGGCGACCTTATTGAGGGCATGTCCCAGGTGGATATGCCCGTTGGAATAAGGCGGGCCGTCATGAAGGATGAATTTTTCGCTCCCATGGCGTCTCTCGCGAAGTCTGCCATAGGCGTCCATCTCTCCCCATCTCTTCAGTATAGAGGGCTCGTTCTCCACGAGTCTCGCCTTCATGGGGAACCTTGTCTTGGGTAGATTCAATGTCTTTCCGTAATTCATCTTGACCGTATATTCGTATTTCTACTATGAAATGGCATCTTTCGGTAATGAACCTCCTAAAGGCGCTCTACTATCCTCTTCATCAACCTTGTCAGGTTGGGTTCGGCCTTGCGGGCGGTCTTGATAATGGCCTTGATATTGACCGGCTCCAAGGCATCTGGTAGGCACCGGTCCGTTATCACGGATACAGCAAAGACTTTGAGGCCCGATTGGGCGGCCACAATGACCTCGGGGACCGTTGACATACCGACGGCGTCGGCTCCGATCCCTCTAAGGAACCGGTACTCCGCCTTCGTCTCGAGGTTGGGTCCAGAGACCGCTACGTAGGTCCCCTTCTTTAGTGGAATCTGTTCTTCCAGGGCGATACCTTCAGCCAGTTTTATCAGGTCGGAACTATAGGGTTCGCTCATGTCCGGGAAACGAGGGCCGAGTCGTTCATCGTCTACGCCGATAAGGGGATTGGTACCGATGAGGTTGATGTGATCATCGATGACCATCAGGTCTCCGTGCCTCAAGAACGGGTTCATCCCGCCAGCAGCGTTGGAAATCAGAAGGGTCTTTATTCCGAGGAACTTCATTACCCTTACCGGGAGCGTGATCTCCGCCATGCTGTGACCCTCATAATAATGAAAGCGGCCCCTCATGGCCACTACCGACCGCTTACAGAGCGTTCCAAAGAGGAGTTCTCCCGCGTGAGTCTCCACCGTCGAGGCCGGGAAATGCGGAATCTTACCGTAAGGAACGCCCTTGCTGACGTCGATCTCCTCCGCCAATCCCCCGAGGCCGGTCCCCAGGATTAGCCCCACCCTCGGCGAGATATCCGTCTCCCCCCTGAGGAAGTCCACGGCTTCGTCTACCTGTCGGCGTAGTTCCATGCCCTCATCCTCGTTGTTGTTCTCCGGTTGCTGCGTCCTCCTTCTCCCTATCTTCATCTCCCCGCCTCTCACTCTCATGCTCATCCTCACCCTCTTCCTCATCGGGACTATCATCGTCGAAGGAAAAAGTCGGACGGAACGTGCCCTCGTTGCCAGGCGCGGGCAACGCGTCGTCTGATTCAACTGGCCCCTCGGCCTCATCTCCCATCAAACTATCAGGAGGCATATCTTCCTGACCTGCCAAGAGTTCAAGTTGATCCGTGAGAAATGCCTTGAAGTTTTTTATCAGGTGCCGTCGCGCTTTCTGCAACCGGGATATCTCTTCCTTGAGGGTGACGACTTCACATCGAGCCTCTTCCATGATGCGTTTGGACTCCACCCTTGCATTCTCCAGGATCAGATCTGCCTCCTTCTTTGCGTTTTCGAAGTAACTTTCGGCGTTCTCCTGGGCGGCCATCAGCGTTGCATTCAAGGTCTTTTCCATGTTGCGGTAATCATTGATCTTTTCATCGAGGCCCCTCAACCTGTCCGTCAGGCCGTTGTTTTCCCTGATCAGGTATTCCATCTCATCCGACACCAGTTCCAGGAAGACCTTTACTTCTTCTGTGTCATATCCCCGAAATGTACGGCTGAATTCCTGGTTTCGCAGATCGAGCGGTGTGATCTTCACTTTGGCCCTCCCCCCTTCTCCCTCGGACCGAACAGGGCGGTTCCGAGGCGTACCATGTTGGATCCTTCCTCTACGGCGATCTCGTAGTCTCCCGACATTCCCATGGAGAGGAAGCGCATGTCCGTGTTTCCCAGTCGCATCTCCCGTGCCTTGACAAAGAGGCGGTAAAGTGCCCTGAACGACTCCCGAACTGGTCCCTCCTCATCGGTGAAGGGTCCAATGGTCATCAGGCCCCTTATCTTGATATTGGGTAGTTCCTCTACCTGTCCGAGGATATCTTCCATTTTCGAGGGCGCGATACCATATTTCGTCTCTTCACCCGACGTGTTGACCTGCAGCAGGAGGTCCACTTCCCTTCCCCCTCCCTCAGCTCGTTTTGATATTTCCCTCGCCAGTGCCATGGAATCCAGCGAATGGATCATCGAGAAGAGGGGGAGTGCGGTCTTTACCTTGTTCCGCTGCAGGTGCCCTATCATGTGCCAGTCAAGCCCTCTCCCTTCGAAGTGCCGGACCTTGGGCCCTGCCTCCTGAACCCGGTTTTCACCGAAAGTACGGAGCCCCGCGGCAACTGCCTCCTCGATGTCCTCTATGCCAACATTTTTTGTAACGGCGACAACCAGGACCTCCTCCCCTTCCCTGCCGCTCCTCCTGAGAGCGAGGTCTATGCGCTCGCGTACGCGGTTAAAATTGTCCCTTATCGGAGTCAAGGGTGTAAGATTGCCTTCGGTGATTGAATTTTTGAGAATCTTTTAATATACGTGATGTTGGATTAAAATCAAGGTCAACGTGCTTGGATGTCAAGCCAATTTAGAAATGTTCTATTTTTACCAAAGTAGAAATGTCCTATTCTGTTGGTTGAGTGTAGGTCTTTTGTTCTGGTACAAGATAGCGGTTATTGTATTGTCTCCAGGGTTGGTCCATTGGAGGAATCCATGGTTTTCGTGGTTTAGGTTTTCCGGTTCGTTTTTTTTACAGGCGTCTCGGCAATGAGCGATACCAGGGAGATGCAGACTTCGGAAGGCATGAAAGTTGCTATTATTTGTCTCGACCGTCACTCGAATGGAGCCTTTCGACTTCCTCGTTATTTTCTATCTGGAGTTGAAGGCAACGAGGAATCTCACGCGGCAGGAGAAAGGGGATCGCTGTGGATAATAAGGACACCAATGCAGCCGTGTTCGAACTCGCGATACAAATCGAAAGGTACCAGTGCGCCCTCTATCATAGATTTTCCGAACTCTTTTCACATCGGCCCGATGTTGCAGAATTCTGGAAGGGAATGGAAAAGGACGAACAATATCACGCTCGAACACTGGAAAGCATTCGAGGCTCCCTCCATCCGGAGCGACTTCTCGCCCCCGCAGACCCACTTTTCCTAAAAAAAATAGAAGGGATCCTCCATATTTCCGCCGTAAAACGGATGCCCCCCATCAAGACGCTCAACGATGCCTACGGCCTGTCCTACGAGATGGAGAACTCGGAATTCAACATCGTATTTAAGTTCCTCGTGAAACAATTCGGGTCCTCCGAGGAAATGAAGAAATTTGCCCTGGCGGAAATCGACAAGCACTTGAAAAAACTGATCGAATTTCCTCGAACCTTCGGCGATATCGATTGGAGAAAGAGTGTAAGATCCAGACCCGCATACAGTTTGACCTTGATGTAGGCCGGGTCGGCCGCAGGAGGTTTTTAAGCCCCCTCGTCAATGAGGTGAAGTCATCTGGCAGGGACAAAGCCAATCGACTCTCTGAGGAAGGTTTCCATCAACGCCCCGACTCCATACCGCCGGTGGCACGCTTTGAGGTGACTCCCACTGACTGCATGGTAAAATCTCCTGCCGTTCGAAGGAGACCTCCCTATCGGAGAATCACTCCTGATCCTGATGAGGTAGAAGTCGCCCCATGGATCGCCGTACGAGCCAGTAGTTCCTACAACGATATATCCACCCTCGGGGGTCCTCTCCACCGACCACGCCCCATCCCAGAATCCACCGCCTATGGTCTCGGTCCACAGGGTATCTCCGCTGTCGTTCGCCCGGATCAGGTAGACATCGGCCTCCCCCGACCCCCTGGACCATGTATTTCCCGCGATGATATAACCTCCATCCGACGTCTGGCGCACACAATATCCATTGTCTTGCTCGATCGTATCACCTCCATACACCCTCATCCAGAGGGGCTCACCGAAGGCGTCCGTCTTGACCAGGCCGATATCACCCCAACCCGAACCGAACGAGGTCGTGTTCCCGACGAAGACATAACCTCCGTCGGAAGTCCAGCTCGCGCAGCGTCCCCAGTCGTCGGCCGGCCCGCCGTAGTGCCTCGTCCATAGGGTGTCTCCGTTCGCGTCCGTCCTGATCAGGTAGAATTCCTCGCCCCCGGTGCCGTAACCCAGGTAGGTCTCCCCTCCCACGATATAGCCTCCATCGGGAACCTGCTCGACAGAATAGCCTGCATCGTAGAGGACCCCCCCATATCTCTTCTCCCAGATAGCATTTCCCTCCGCATCGGTCTTGACCAGGTAGACATCGTTCGAGGATCCCCCCACCAGGATGTATCCCTCATCTTCGGTCTGTCTTACAGAGAAGGCGAAGTCGTCGCTTGAACCGCCGAAGGTCCTCGTCCACACGATATCCCCGACATCGTCCGTTTTTACGAGATACACATCGCCCCATCCCGCCCCAAAAGAGGTCGTCCGTCCAGCAAGGATATAGCCGCCGTCGGTGGTCTGCCGGGCCGAGTATCCGTCGTCCCAACCCGTCCCCCCATACGTCCGGGTCCACAATGTATCCCCGTAGCCGTCCGTCCGGATGAGCCAGAAATCGGACAACCCAGCGCCTAACGACTCCGTCTTTCCAAAGGCGGCGTATCCGCCGTCCCTGGTCCGTTGAATTGACCAACCATTGTCCTCTTGGCCAAACTCCTGCCCGCCATAATATCTCGTCCAAATGGTATCAGGCGGTTCAGACGCGAGAAGCGTACCGATAAAAAAGAACACCATCCACATGCTAAGGTGCGCGAATCGGTAATATCTCAACGACTTTGCCATTCTAACCCTCCTTGACCTGAAGACATTCAGACGCCTCTACAAAGGACTGATATCGTTTTCTTATTATATCTGGGCACTGTCGAGTTTCTGTAACCAACCTTACAATCATTGGACCCCCAACCCTAAAGTCCATCGGAAGGACGGGCTGCATCGGGGCCCTTGAAGTTCACCGCTGACCCCCTATCCTGATGACGCGGCATCTTCGCTGGATCCCTCCAAGTCGTGCCTTTCTGACGACAAGGCGGCCGCCATACGGATATGCAGGTGGGGGTTTTTATTGTGAGTGATGGTGCCGTCGTTTCTTAAAGTGCGCACTGTCTTCACGAGGATAAGATTGGATTTCAGGAAATTGAGTTTTAATAAGGATTGAATGAGGATAGTTATTCGAAAAAATAATTTTCGTGTCGGGAGTGGAACTCTCAGGAAGAAGAGGTCCTCGATGCCTTCATCGGAAGTCTAATCATATGGATTTAATCGAGCCATAAGCCCCATGATCGACCAAACACCTTGGACCTCTTGGTTCCCGAGATAACGCAACAAGAGAAGATACCGTTTCCCGATCGGCCGGCACGCCGGAATCCGGACATCGAGCACCCGGACGCAACGTGCCTTGATATCGGATTACGTGCGAACTTCCAGGCGTGATGGAGATTTTAGATATACATTATACAATACAGGCAGGCGAAAGTATGCGCGCCTGATGCTCAATTTATTGTCCATATTTGTCCTACAGTAATAGCCGTATGGTAGTCCGAGTAGGAGCAGGATGGCGGGGAGGAGGGTATCAGATTATTCCACGAGGTTGTTCAATATCGCATAACGCATCAATTCCGCATTGTTCTTCATGCCTGTCTTTCTCAGGACACGGGTTCGATAGGTACTTACCGTCTTGGGGCTCAACGAGAGTTTTTCCGCGATCTCGCCAACGGTCTTGCCGGAGGCGATTTCGCAGATTATCTGGAATTCTCGATCGGAGAGGATTTCATAGAGCGGCCTGTCGGAATCTGTTGCCAGGTTCCAGGCCAGGCGCTCTGCAAGTGATGGGCTGACGTATTTCCTGCCCTTCGAGACCTTGCGTATCGCCTTTATCAATTCTTCCGGGGCCCTGTCCTTAGATACATAGCCGGCGGCGCCTGCCTTGAGGAGGCGGATGGCGTATTGCTCCTCCGGATACATGCTCAGGATCAGCACGTTGATACCGGGGCTCGAGATCTTCAATTGCTTCAAGACATCCAGGCCGTTCATGCCGGGCATTGATATATCGAGCAGGACAACGTCGAAACTACCCTCGGATGTCTTTCGTAGGACTTCCCGGCCGTTCTCCGCCTCATCAACCGGGGCCATGTCATCCGTGTCATTGAGAATCTGTACGATCCCCTTTCGAACGATCGTGTGGTCGTCCGCTATCAGCACTCTTATCATTTGGATCCTCCTCTCCTCCGAGGGGTATACTTACAACGACCGTGGTGCCCTTGCCTTCATTCCCGCGGATATCGAGTTCTCCTCCCCACGGTTGGACTCGTTCCCGCATCCCGATTAGACCGTATGAACGAGGGTTCGAGAGGTCCGCCTCCGTAATGCCGTTCCCGTTATCCCTTATCGATAAGATGAACCTGTCGTCTTCGATCCTGGCGCTGATCATGACCCTCGTGGCATCGGCGTGGCGGACTACGTTGGTCATCGCCTCCTGTAAGACCCGGAAAAGGGCGGTCGCACGGTTCCTGTCGAGATGCAGGTCGCCCCTGTTCGAGTCGTATTTAACCTGGCACCGTATCCCGGTCCGATCCTCGAAACTCTCCAGATACCATTCAATAGCGGCATTGAGGCCGATCTCATCCAGCAGCCCCGGCCTCAATTCAGAGGATAGCCTCTTGACCGACCGGATATTCCCATCGATCAAGTCCGACATCGATCGTATCTTGTTGAGGAGTGAGCGTTGATCTCCCGGTATCCTCTTCGCCAGCCATGACAGGTCCATCTTCAATGCGGTCAGTGATTGTCCGAGGCCGTCGTGTATCTCACGGGCGATATCAGTGCGTTCCTCCTCGCGCACGGACTGAAGGTGCCGGGCAAGATCGCGAAATTCCTCTTGGGAACGCCGCAGTTCCCTTTCCATGTTCCGGAGAGAGGTAATGTCGATCACCACCCCCGAGATCTTTCCATCGGAGAGGACGGCGCTCGTCAGGGCGTACCGGGTCTCACCTGTCTTCGTGAGCATCTCCGTGGAAAATCCGTCGATCTTCCCTTGTCTGAGCAGGATCTTTATCATCTCTTCCCTGGCCTTCGGATCCTTGTACCGCGGCAATGCGCCCTGCTCCATCATCTCCGCCGGGGAGCGGAACTTCGCCATCCGTGACAGGGCCTCGTTGGCGAAGAGGATCTCGCCCTTGAGGTTTGTCTGGAAGATTCCCACGAGGGCGTTGTCGACCAGGTTCCTGTACTTCTCCTCGCTTTCCGCCAGTGCGGATTCCATCCGCATTTGTTCGGTGATGTCCATCCAGGAGCCGATGAACTCGACCGGCCTGCCATCGGCTTCGCGTATGAGGTTGATCTCGTCCGCTATCCAGCGGTATTCCCCGCCCTTGTTCCTGATCCTGTAGGCGTGGGAGAGGTAATCCTCCTTGAAGAGTTGTGCCATCTCCTTGAGGACCCTCGCTGCGTCCCCGGGATGGATGATTCTGAGCCACCATTCCGGGTCTTCCAGGCATTCCTCCTGTGAGTACCCGAAGATATCCCGGATATTTGCACTGATGAAGGTGGTAACGTATCCATGCGCATCCTCCCCCTCGGTCGAGGCCGTGCAACTGTAAAGGACCACCGGGCTCGACGTCAGGATGTGGCGGGACCGGGCCTCGGATCGCTCGAGTTCTTCCCTGAGCCTCTTCTCCTCCGTTACGTCGAGGACGGCGCCGAAGGTGCCGAGGTATTCACCAGTCTCGCTGAACCGCGGAGAACCCGTTACGCGAATCACCTTCCGGTGACCCCTGGAGGTACGAATCGGGCACTCGTAGGTCGTCACCCTTCCGGCCCTTCTATTCTCCGTCTGCCGGAGGATCAGTGAGAAGGCATCGTCGTCCAGGAAAGACCGCAGGTTCTTCCCCACCAATTCCGATGTGTCCGCCTCGAAGATCCTTGCGTATGCTGGGTTACAGAAAACGATATTTTCCTCCGTGTCCACGAACCCTATTCCCTCCTGGATATTGTTGAACAACGATTCCAGAAGCATCTTTTGTTCATTCAGTTGCCTCGCAGTCTGGTCGCGGCGAATAGCCGCGCCCAGCGTGCCTGCGGCGGCCTTCAGGGTGTCGATCTCCGCATCTGACCACTCACGCTCCGAACGGCATGCATCGAACCCAATCAGCCCCCACCAGGCCTTCCCAGTGAAGATAGGTGCAACGACTATCGACTTGATATCCTGTTGTTCCAGGACCTCGCGCTCACTATCCGGGAAGTCTTTGACATGGCCCCAGATGGCCTCGCCTCTTGCCAGTGTCTCCGCCCACCGTGAAAACCCTCCGGCCCTATACGGAAAGCCCTGGAGTTCAGGGTTGTCTATCTGGGGGGAGACGCCCGCCTCTACCCATTCATAGCGCTGGCTGGTCAGGATGTCTCCTTCCGGGGAGCGCTGATTCTCGAAGATATAAACGCGACAAACTCCCGCAGCGTTCCCAATTCGTTGCAGGATGTCCGATGTGGCCTCCTCCCACGAATCCGCCGTCATGTATATCTGTGCGGCGTTACTAACCGCCTCGAGGATCTTGTCCCTCCTGCGCAGGGCATCCTCCGCCTTCTTGCGCTCCGTGACGTCCCGAACGATTCCCTGGGCACCCACGATGTCACCATTTCTGAAAAGGGGAACAGTGCTGATCTCAACCGGCAGGAGCGATCCATCCCTGTGGAGCGCGTTCAGTTCGAGCAGTTCGGTCCTCTTTCCTGACAGGATGTTTCGGAAGGCCCTTGTAATTCTATCAAGGTCTCCCGGGGCACAGTACCTGTCGAGTGATGTCCCTATGACCTCTTCCTGTGAGTAACCCGTGAGTTTTTTAACCGCCGGCGAGCAGTATGTGATCCTCCCCTCCCTGTCCATCTGGTAGATCACATCGCTCCCAGCCTCGGCCATCATCCTGAACTTCTCCTCACTCTCCCCCAGTGCCTCTATGGATCTCCTTCCTTCCCATATACGGCACTGTTCCTCGATTGCCTCCTCGACCTTGGACAGGACGAGATCCATGTTAAGGGGCTTCATAAGGTAGAGCATGGCCCCATCGTTCAGCGCGCTGACCGCCGAATCCAAGGAGGCGTATGCGGTGATAACGATCACGGCCGTGTCTGGGTGTATCGCCTTGAGTTGATTGATCAGTTGCACGCCATTGACATCGGGGAGTTTGATGTCGAGGAGGATCACGTTGAAGAACCTCGCCCCGGCCTTTTTAAGGGCCTCTCGGCCCGTGGAGGCCTTATCGGTGTCGTATCCCTTCCTGCGAAGGATGAGAGTCAGGCTGTTGGCGATCCCCTCGCTGTCGTCGACGATCAGGATTCTATTGTTTTCCTCCATTCCGTTGACCTTCTTCTCCTGTCGGCCAATCCCTTCAGGAAATCACCCCGAGTGATCACCTTCCGGCTGCCTATCTTCTACCCTTCCATGTTGCGGCAAGCGGACCGTGAACGTGCTCCCCTTACCAACCTCGCTCTTGACCTCTATCTTCCCCCCGTGTCTTTCAACAAGCCTGTGCGTGATGGCGAGGCCAAGGCCGATACCGTTGACCTTCGTCGTGAAGAGAGGGATGAAGAGTTTGCCCAGGTCCTCCTCGGCGATTCCCACACCGGTGTCGGATATGGACACGGATATCCACCCTGAACCACATACCCCGGTCGATACGCCCAGCCTGCCGCCCGAGGGCATTGCCTGGACGGCATTGACTATGATGTTCCCGAAGACCTGGCCGAGTTGATCGGGGTCTGCCTGGACGGCGGGCATTGACCTCTTCAGCCTGGTCACGACCTTGATATCTTTGGATATGGAGAGGCGATCCATCTCCTCCACGAGCAGGTCGTTGACGTTCACTTCCTTAAAGGTGGGAGCCCTCAACCTGGCAAAGTCGAGGAGACTGCTGATGATCCTATCTGACGCAGTTACCTCGCGATCCAGGATATCTATGGCCTTCATTATGTCGGGGTCCGACCCCTCGAGGGCCATCTTTAGAAAATACGCCGAGTTCTTTACCGCCCCCAGGGAATTTCTCAATTCATGGCCCACTCCACCGGCCAGTTGACCGAGGGTGGCCAGTCTCTCCTTACGAATGAGGTCTTCCTGGGCCTCTCTCAGTTCCCTGGTCCTTTCGTCGACCATCTCCTCAAGTCGCTCGGAGTACCTCCTCAATCGTCGTTCGGCCTGCCTGCGCTCGGTGATGTCGAGGATGGTACCAAGGGCGCCCCTGTAAGATCCATACGCGTCGAAGCGCGGCAGTGCAGAGATCCGAATCTCCTTCCGATTACCCCTCCTGGTGACGATCGAGAGTTCATAGGTCCCTGCGCGTCCACTTCTTCTCGCTCTTGTCTGCTCAATAACCTTATTGAAAGAGTCTTCATCCAGGAAATCGGACAATCTCTCTCCCAGCAGCCTCTCCGGCTCCTCGTCAAAGATCCTGGCGTAGGCCGGATTACACAATACTATCTTTTCATTCTCGTCGACGACCCCGATCCCCTCCTTGACATCACGGAAGACCTCCTCCAGCAGCGATACTTCGCCCTTTCGTCCTCCCCACCTGCCTGCCGTCCCGTTGTTACTAACGCATTGACCGGGATCCGCGACCTCGCCTTCTCCTTTTGCTGCTCCAAGCATCCCAGGTCCTCCCTATTTCATAAGATATGTTAAGAAGCGGCTTCTCGCCTTGCGGAAACATGATTGGATTACTGTTGAAATCATGGTTGAAAACAGGATAGCACACCGCGAAAGAATTGTCAAGAAAAAGAATTGCAGCCCCATGAGCAGGGTAATCTAATAAAAGAAATATTGGACCGATGAATCATGTACACCTTCACATAATTCCGACCTTGTACTACCGTGAAGAGTTTAACATCAATTATTCACCCTCCGACTTCACTACCCTCCATCGATGGGCGTGGAGATTCGAGGCGGCGAGCACCTGTATCCATCTATCATCCCTCTCAACCGCCTGACCGCCTGAGCGGGATCCGGCCCGTCAAGGACCGCGGAAACGACGGCAATTCCATCGGCCCCCCTTCCGAGGACTTCGTCGATCCTCCCACCATCAATCCCGCCTATGGCGATGGTGGGGATTGTCGAGTATCGGCATACCGAGGCGAGTACATCGAGCCCTACCAGGTGAATGTCCTCCTTGGTACTGGTCTTGTAAATCGAGCCGAGGCTTATATAGTCCGCACCATCCTTTATGGCCTTCCCTGCCTCCTCCACATCGTGAACCGTTGCTCCCACTATGATCCCCCCTCCTCGCTTCCTGGCCTCGGCGACCGGCATGTCCCGTTGTCCCAGGTGAACCCCATCCGCTCCATACAAGATGGCCAGGTCGAGGTCGTCGTTGATTATGACGGGGACTTGACATTGGCGGGCCGAGGCTATGACAGGGGGAAGGAAACGCCAATGGTAGGAGTCCCCTTCCCCCTTTGCGCGGTACTGAATCATGGAGGCGCCGTTTACACACAGGCCCCTCGTCAGTTCACCAATATCGCGCCCCCCGATGTGTTTCGAATCGAGTATGACACAGAGGGAACAATCTAAGGACTGAACCATTCTTCCATCATCTCCCTCAACCGCTTGGCCGACTCCTTCCAACCGCCCTCCTCATCTGGTCCCAGTCGCATCTTCCGCCAATCCTTTCCAACGATAACGGTCACGTCCAGAAGGAGCAATCCATCATAACGCTTCTCGATATTATGGCACCCCAGGACATCCGCAACCTCTCTGGCAAACTCGGGCCTCCCCGACCGGTCAAACAGGATGGTCTCGTCGTACCGGAAAGAGTCAGCGTTGCCGAAATACACGATATCGAAGCCCTCCTCTCTCAACCAATCTGTAACCCTCTCTGCCACCCCGTATTCACCGCAACCGTTCAGGACCTCTACCCTGATCACGTCCCTCCCGAACAGGTGCCTCGACCGTGGTGGAACAATCCAACGCAGTGCGGTGGATATGGCCAGGACGAGGACAGCAATGAACGTGACGAGGGACAGGAGCGTGACGAGACGCCGGCCCGGGCCTTGTCTCTTACTCTTCCTCTTCGATCGCTTTTTCGCCATTGCAGGAAAAGAACGACGCGACTTGCAGCATGGACATCTATGGTGAAGACGGATTATCCGATCCGCCCCGGGGATATGATGAAAACGGCGGCAGGACCTGGCCCTCGGGGATGGAGGCATTCTCAACGAAGTTCCATCCCATCAATCGAGTTGCCGGCTCCAACCTGCTATTGATGATACGGCTGAAAGGGCCTATGACCGTATTCTCGCCGATCACGCTATCTCCCTCTATGACAACGAAGGGGTATATCCTTGTATCCGCCCCTATCACGACCCTCGCATCGATAAAAGTGGAAGGGGGATCCATCAACGTTACTCCCTCCGTCATCCAGTGGTCTCTTATCCGTTCCCTCAAGATCCTGTCGGCGGAGGCCAACTGGACAAGGGTGTTGATCCCGAGGACCTCCATTTCCTCATCGATCAAGAGCCCGCCGACCCTGAGATCGGCCCGGTTGTATTCATCAACGATATCTGTCAGGAAGTATTCCTCTCCAGGCCTTTTGTCCCTGCCGCAGATACCTTCCAAGTATTTGAATATAACGGGAGCCCTGAAACAATAGACGCCGGTGTTCACCTCCCTGATAGCCTTCTCCTCGGGGGATGTATCTACTTCCTCGACTATCCGCCGTATTGCGCCATCCCCACCACGAATTATGCGGCCGTAACCACCGGGATCGCTGAATCGACAGGTAAGTAGGGTGGCATCGCCCCGTCCTCCGCGGTGGAACTGGAGGAGGCGGTGGAGGGTGTCGGGCCGGATGAGGGGTGTATCACCACAGAGGACAACAATGTCGCCGTTGAATCCGTCCAGTTCTCCCCTTGCAGTTAGCAGGGCATGGGCGGTGCCAAGCGGTTCCTCCTGTCTCACCAGGTGGATCCCGGGGCTGTGGAGGGCATCACGAATGCTTTGCCTGTTCCTGCCAGCCACGATGACGGTCAAAACGGGATGGAGGGGATCGACTGCCGCGAGGATATGTTCTATCATCGGCCTTCCGGCAAGGGGATGCAGCACCTTTGTGACCGATGACTTCATCCTGGTAGAGTCGCCCGCCGCCAGGATGACCACTGCGAGTGCATCTCTTTCAGATGGAGAATGACGGCCCGTCATCTGATATCTCCACGATGAGATTGTCTATAAGTCGAGTGGATCCCACGTATGCCGCCACGGCTATGATGGCCCTCCCTCCTATAATGTCCATCGGCTCGAGATCATCGTACCGCACGATGGCAGCATAGTCCAATCTCACCCCCTTGCCCGAGAGTATTCCGGTCATTGGAGTCAAGATATTGTTGCTGATCCTCTCGCCATCGAGTATTAATTCCTTCGCCTTCAGGAGAGACCGGTACAACCTGAGGGCCTCCACGCGCTCATCCCCGTCCAGGTATTTATTACGCGAACTCATGGCCAATCCGTCCCTCTCCCGGACAATCGGGCCCGAGACGATCTTCACCGGAAAATTGAGGTCGCGTACCATCCTTTTTATCACTACCAGTTGCTGGATGTCCTTCTGGCCGAACACTGCCAAATCCGGCTTAACTATGTTCAGCAACTTCGCCACGACGGTCATAACGCCACGGAAGTGACCAGGACGGCTGGCACCGCACAATACCCCGGTCAGACCCGGCATATCGATGTAAGCAAGTGTGTCACCACCTGGGTACATGGTAGAGACCTCCGGATGGAATACCAGTCCCACTCCCCTCTCTTCCGCCATGAGAAGGTCTGAATCCAGGTCACGAGGATACCGTTCCAGATCCTCTCCCGGCCCAAACTGCGTTGGGTTCACGAAGATACTCATCACCACCACGTCGCAACTTTCCCCGGCTATATCGACCAGGCTCAGGTGGCCTTCATGGAGACATCCCATGGTCGGTACAAAGCCTATGGTACGTCCCATCCCACGATATTCCCCTATCAATTTCCTTAGCGTTGTGATATCGGCCGTGGCCTTCACCCTGCTGTCTCCTCAATAACTCTCTTTGTCCGAGGGATACATCCCGGATTTTACTTCCTCTATAAAGGCGCGGACTGCATGTCTCGTCTCCTGACCGAGCGATGCGTACTTCTTCAGGAACTTCGGCTCGAAACCTTCGTTCAGGCCGAGCATATCGGGCAGCACAAGCACTTGGCCGTCGCAGGAGGGCCCCGCGCCGATGCCGATCGTTGGAATATCGAGGTTCGCTGTTATCTTTCCGGCCAATTCCGAGGGTATCATCTCGAGGACGATGGAAAAACAGCCGGCCTCCTGCAAACGGGCGGCATCCCGCATGAGTTTCTCCTTCTGCTCGGGATCCCTTCCCTGCAACCCATAGCCGCCGAAACGATGTATCGACTGAGGCGTCAACCCGATATGGCCCATGACGGGGATCGATGCACGGATCAGGGCCGAGACCGTCGGCATAATCTCCTCTCCACCCTCGATTTTCACGGCCATGGCACGGGTCTCCTTGAGTACGTGCCCGCAATTCCGGACGGCCTCGGTGGATGAGACCTGGAAACTCATGAATGGCATATCTACTATTATCGGCGTGTCCTTTATCCCTCTTCCGACCGCTCGAGCGTGGTAAATCATCTCATCCACAGTGACCGGGAGGGTATTGGAATGGCCGGAGAATACCATTCCCACTGAATCTCCCACGAGGACCATGTCTATGCCGCTCGATTCCAGGATCCTTGCCATCAAGAAGTCATAGGCTGTCAACACGGCGATCTTTTCCCCTCTCTCCTTCATCCTCCTGTAATCTACGAGAGAACGGGGTCTCATGCTCTTGTCGTCATCCTCTCTTTTCATTATCGATCTCTCCGCTAAGGGGGGTTTCAATTCCTCCGTTGGTCAATAAGGCCTCCAAGGGCCGGCAACTTACGGGCTCCACGATCAATGGGTCGATTTCGAGTATCTGGCGCATAAAAAAGGGGCGTCTCAGGAGTCTGGGGTGAGGGATTGTGAGGTTTGAAACGGAGATGACGAGGTCGTCGAAGAGGAGTATATCCATGTCGATAGTCCTCGGGCCCTTCCATGTCGTCCTAACTCGCCCCAGTTGATCCTCTATCGCCTGGAGTGCGGCCAGCATTTCGTGTGGAGACAGGGCAGACTCAACTGCGACGACCTGATTCAGGAACTCCGGCTGGTCCGTGTTATCTACCGGTTGGGTGTTCAACACGCGAGAGAGACCTATAATGTTCGTTCCGGGTACCTGCTTGAGGCGTCTTATCGCCTCACTGAGGTAACTCTGCCTTTCGCCGAGATTTGAGCCCAGCCCGATAAATGCAACCGCCCATCTTTCACTTGTTCCTTTCAATCGTCACCTCGACGAAATCGAGCATTCCGGGGAGTCTGACCTTCGGTTTTCGGCACCTGACCCTCACCCCTCTCAGGGTGCTGCAATCAAGGATGGATGACGCGATATCCGTGGCCAGCGCCTCGATCAGGTTGTGATTTCCCTTTGCAACGATCGACTCGACCCGGTCATAGATCATCGAGTAATCTATCGTCTTATCGAGCCTGTCGGTCTCTCCCGCTTCTTTCAAATCCAGAAAACAGGTAACGTCGACCTCGATCGGCTGGCCCACCTCCCTCTCGAAGGGATAAAGCCCCGCATGAGAAAAGAACTTCATTCCCTTCAAGGTAATCCGGTCCAGGATATCATCCCCCCCTCAGTCGAGTGCCTTCCAGAATTGCTGGGTACAACTTGCCGGTATCTAAGAATAATGACGCCGAATCGCGCTGTCAATCTCCGCCGAGCATGTCTTTATAGCAGGTTGAGTTGCATGCCCAGGAGATCGAGCCTGTCGATATAATCGAGGCTCTTGGTTATCTCTGTCATCTCCATGTCCAACGTCAACGGTATACTGCGATACTTTCGAGTCAGATCCCGGAAAACGGACTTGAAATCTATAATTCCGCCCCCCATGGTCAAATGGTCATCGGAGGTCCCCAGGTTGTCATGGAGGTGGATTTCATGTAGTTGGGGCCCGAAAGCACGAAGCCACTTCCCTGTCGGCATGGAAGAGTACACATTGACGTGCCCCACATCCAGGCAGATCCCGAATGGGAGTCCATCCAGTGCCTCCATCAGTTGCATGATGATATCGGGCGAGTGATCAAAAATATTCTTGATCAGGACGCGTATCCCCCTCTTTCGCGCGGCCTCCCCCACCCTTATCCAGGTCTCAATGGAAAGTTCCTTCCATCCCTCCACGCTTTCATCGGGCAGCAGGGGATTGAAGCCGCTCGGCAGGACGAGGGAAGGGGCGTCCAGGGACCTGGCCAGGTCGAGCGCCCGCACAAAGCAATCCTCCGTATGTCGCCTGACAACGTGATCGAGGCTTCCTGGGTTCATGTCAAAGATGGGGCCGCTGGACAGTATGATTATCCCCCTGCTCCTTATATCCTCGCCCAGGCGCCTGGCGATAGATTCCTTGAATATGTTGAGAAGCCAGTTGGTGTCATGCGTCGCGATCTCGACGCCCAGCCGGTTACTCTCAAGGAAATTGAGGTTCCTTTGGACCTCCTGGTAAGGCATCGTTGCGAAGAGGATGTTCCTCTTGCTTGCCTTCATTTCGACGATACAGCCCCCTCGAGATACTTAAAAAGTTCGCTCTTGGTAGACAGGATAACCACCGTTTTATCCATCAGGCCCTTCTCGTAGGCCTCGAGACTCCTCGTGAAATCATAAAAGGCCGGATCTCGCTGATAGGCATCCGCGTATATCTTCAAGGCCTTGGCGTCCCCCTCCCCACGTATATCCTGTGCCTTTTGGTAGGCATCAGCCAGGATCTTCGTCTTGTCCCTGTCGGTCTCGGCCTTGATCTTTGTCGATTCCCCGTACCCCTCGGATCTGTACCGGCTGGCGATCCGCTGCCTTTCGGCCTTCATCCGCTCGAAGACGTACTTTTCGTTTTCAGCAGGCAGGTCAGCTCTCTTGACCCTGACATCCACGATATCGATGCCGTATTCGAGGGCCTTTTGATGGCATTTCGTGGTGACGACAGTCATGATCTTGGCTCGTGAATTCGCCACGGCATCGAGGAGGTCTCGTGAACCAAGTTCGACCCTGAGTTCAGAGTAAATTATATCATCGAGCCTCGATTGCGCACCAGCCTCTGTAGCGACCGTCTGCATGAACTTGAGTGGATCGATGATCTTCCAGCTGGCGTAGTTGTCAATCACAAGGTTCTTCTTGTCCTTTGTGATTATCTCCGTTGGAGTCGAATCGTATTCGAGGATCCTGTCATCGAACACGTGAACGGTCTGGACCGGATAGGGCAACTTGAAGTAAAGCCCGGGGTCCTTAACCGTCCGGACCGGCTTACCCATTTGGGTGATCACCACGGTCTCTTTCTCGTCCACGGTGAAGGTAACCATGGAAAAGGCGATGATGAAGAAAAGAATCAATATCAGTAGCAGGCTGTCTCTCTTCATTTGTTCACCTCCTCTTTTCCATGAACGGCACCCATGATGTCCATCAGGTTGAGCAGCGCGGTGTTGGATCCAGGTGTTACTATGATCTTCTGAACCTCGGGCATTATCCGCTCCATGGTCTCAAGGTAGAGCCGCTGGCGTGTCACCTCCTTGGCCTTTCGGTATTCTTTCCATACCTCAATAAACCGTTCAGCATCCCCTTCCGCCGTCTTGATACGCTTTTCATGGTACCCTTCCGCTTCCCTTATCATCTTCTCCGCCTCACCCTTGGCCTTGGGGATCACATCGTTCCGGTACCCCTTGGCCTGATTAATCAACTTGTCCTTGTCCTCCTTGGCGCTGGCCACGTCTTTGAAGGCCTGCACGACCTCCTCTGGCGGATGTACATCCTGGAGTTGAACGGCGAGGATCATCAGGCCCGATTCATACCGGTCTACGATCGATTGCAGCAATGCCTTTGTCTCTTCCTGGATCTGGAACTTCCCGGTCGTCAACACCTCATCTATCGGGTGGTTGCCCACAACCTGTCGAAGGGCCGCCTCGGTTGCATGACGGAGTATGCTCTTCAGGCTGCGGATATTGAACAGGTAGTCCCTTGGCTCCTTGACCTTGTACTGTACGATGATCTCTACGTTCACGATGTTCTCGTCCCCCGTCAGCATCTGCGCCTCCTGGAGGACCTTCCGGTATTTCGCAGGCGGGCCGGGGTCGAGGGTCCTGAAACCCACTTCCAACCGTTTTACCTCGGTAACCTTGGGTTCGTCTACCATCTCTATGGGAGAAGGAAGGTGATAGTGTATGCCGGGCGGAGAGTTTCTTACGGCCTTCCCGAACCTCCGGATAACCCCTATTTCATCAGGACCGACGATGTATATTCCCGAGATGATCCACAGGGAGAAGATTATTAACAGAAGCACCTTCAATCCCGCGGTAAAAGGATTGATGCCTGGGAGGTGGACCTTACGTCCCCCGAATTCTATGTCGATATTTTTCCCCATGTTCGATCAACTCCTTCCATTCGTGCAAGTGCTCGATAGGCAGTCGCTCGGTTCGACATAAAGGGTAGTTCACTAAGAACGGTGAGACAGCATACTCAGAAACAATATTGAACGGCCCCGACGGCAGGTTTCGTACCTCTTCTTCCTCGATCTCCTGGCAATCAAAGCCACTTCGTCGCCGGTTGGCGGGCTTGGAATCCGCCGGGACATTCCTGAACGTAACATAACATCCCCCGGGATCAGCGGCAAGTCTTTCCTTTTTTCACGCCCCATGAAAAAGTTTCCAATGAACCTTCCATCCAAGCATCAATAAGCCCAGCGGCCACGAAGAGCACAAGGCACGAGGTATTGTGACATGGAGCAACACAGAGCCCGTCCTGCCTCATTCACCCGGGCCGGCCCTTCCCATCATCGACATTCGGTTGATTTCATGCACAGAGGACCAACGGCCTGTCTATGGTATGAAGATTGCAAACTCCACTCAAGTCACAAGGATCCTAATCGCCATTAACCCAAGCAAGATAATTATGAAGGACTTGAGACGGACATTCCGACTGGAACGCGGACATGAATGAACACCGGCGTTTATCTGCCTTGCTCAAGTACCTCCTTCCCGGCTACCAAGCCCCACTTGAAAGAGACATCAGGCTGCCGGCTGGGAGCAATGGCACAGGACAGCCTCGTGGAGACATCCATGAAAAGGGCACACCCGAGCCTCGAACTCGAGGCAGTGAATGGCAGGACAAGATCGATGCAAAGATAGAGGCCGCAAGGGAAATCATGCGCGAGGAAGAATTGAACAGGCAGGTCCGATTTCTGATGAACCAGCGAAGGACAATACGGAGATAGAGATACCAATTCAAGGTGTGTGCCCCCCCCTTCATTTGACACTTTCGTTACACTTTGCTATAATAAACCTGATTCAAGGTTCCACATAGCCCACGCGCTTATCCTGTGTCCCGTGCCCCGGTACGGTGAACCGCGGGATGCGAATCGAATATTGAAACAGATTGAAATCTCATCCGCAGGTTCGGGTTGATAGGAAGAAACATCAAGGCCGTTGTCGCCTATGACGGCACGGATTTTCACGGATGGCAAGTACAGCCTGCCCTGCGAACGATACAGGGAACCCTTCAGGAGAAATTATCCGGGCTGTTGAACGAAGATATTCGCCTTACCGCCGCAGGGAGAACTGACCGAGGCGTCCACGCCGACGGGCAGGTGGTCAACTTCACTACCAGCAGGACCCTGCCGTTGCAGAATCTTAGGCTTGCCTTGAATCAACGCCTCCCAAGAGATATATTTATAAGGGAAGTGAGGGAAGTTTCATCGGGGTTTAACGCGCGTTTCTCCGCGGTGTGCAGGACTTATTACTACAGGCTGGGTATGTGGGACATGCTGGAATCCCCGCTAACTAACCGTTTTACCTGGTATCCTGGGGTCTCCCTGGACATGCTGTCCATTGAAAAGGCATCTTCTCTCTTCCTCGGGAAGAGAGATTTCCGGGCATTTGCCAAGGAGAGTGAGTTGGGAGACAATACGATCTGCGAGGTCCAACAAATCGCCTGGGAACGATCCCCTTGCGGCTACTCCTTCCAGGTCACAGCCAATAGGTTTCTACCGCATATGATTCGACGGATCCTGGCATTACTCATTGATATAGGTTCCATGAAATACGATATTTCATTACTCGAGGAAATACTTTCACGAGGCGCGGATGCTTGGCCCCATCCATGGCTCGCGCCTCCACAGGGTCTATGTCTGCACCACGTAAGGTATTGATATTATGAGAAATCATGCAATTTACCGGGTCATCTTCTCCCTTTTTATAATAATCGTCACAGCGACCTCCGCGGCCTCACAGGATCGAGTGACGCTCAGGGACGGGACTATCTTCAGCGGCAGGATGCTTCGAATGAGCGGTGATACCCTCTTCTTCAAGACCTCCTTTATCAATGAATTGGCGGTAAGCAAGGAAAAAATTCTAACGATCGAATTCGGTGCCGATAACGAAAACGGCACTTTATCCGTTATTGGAGAATCGTTCGGGACTGGAAAATTGATGGTAATCGTGACCGGCCCCACCCTGACGACGACTATTCGTTTCAGGAGGGGGGGTGATCGGGCGATTGCTACCGAGGCAAACAGTATCGTGTTTCGAATAAAGGCAAATGAAAAGGTGGCATACGAAAAGGTAGATGACAAGACAGATGAAGAGGTTAGAAGCGAGGGGTGGACGATACTCAAGAACAATTTTCAATTCGGCAGGTACGAAGTCTCTCTGCCAGCAGGAGAATACCGGATTGATGTATTCGTGGGCAATGACCTGTCAAATGATTATCGGAGAAAATTCAACTCGGGAGCGGTCAGTATCTCAAAAAAGAAGGAAAATGTAAAGGTCTTCAAGGATGGCGTAACGACCCTCGTGCTTAAATCCACCCATCCATTCCTGAGCCTGGGCAATTACGACCTGAAATGGGTGGAATAAAGCGACCATTCCCGATTAGTAACTATCGTGAACCCTGAAAGGGAGGATCATGCTTTTCTTTATCGATACGGCAAACATAAAGGAGATACGGGAGGCCAACTCCCTTGGCCTGGTCGATGGCGTTACAACCAACCCAACGCTCCTGGCCAGGGAAGATGGAGACCCATGGGAGATATTATCCGAAATATGCAGGGAGGTCGATGGGCCCGTCAGCGCGGAGGTCGTCGGCCTGAAGTGCGGGGAAATGGTCGACCAGGCGCGCGCTCTCTCACGGATCGCCGAAAATATCACCGTGAAGATACCGGTTGGAGAGGAAGGGATGAAGGCCGTGCGGATGCTGAGTCAGGAGGGAATAAATACTAACGTGACCCTTGTCTTTTCTTCCCTCCAGGCGATGTTGGCGGCAAAGGCGGGCGCCACTTTCGTGAGCCCGTTCATCGGTCGCCTTGATGATGCAGGCCACGATGGGATGGAGGTTGTGAGAGAGACCTGCTCGATCTTTGCAAACTACGATTTTTCTACGAAGGTCATCGTGGCAAGTATTCGAAATCCGCTCCACGTAATAGAGGCGGCCATCACGGGCGCAGACGTTGCCACCATTCCGTACCATGTCCTGACAAAACTGCTTCATCACCCCTTGACCGATGTAGGTATCGAGCGCTTTCTTGATGACTGGAAGCGCTCAGAGGGAGGTGCGACCCCTTGAAACATCACACGGGCGGAGTTGAAAGCCCGACTTCCCTCTTCCTCTTATCCCTCATCAGCCTTTTCATCGGCGGTGCCATCACCTGGTACTTCTTCGTGGATGAAGGAGCAAGGAGTATTCCGGATAAGCCGGTACTTCCGTCAAATGCAGCAACCACGGCACTGGATACGGCCCTTGTAGGTGAGTCACCTACTGCTGGGAACAGCAGGCATCAATCCCGGGGGTTGCAGGACCATTCCATTGGTTCGTCGCGTGAGAATGCTATCGTAAGGGCGGCCGAGGAGGAAGGGCCGGCAGTGGTGAGCATAAACGTCCTTCAGACCAGAATCGTACAGAGCGGGAATCCGTTCTTCAACGATTTCTGGAAAGATTTCTTCTTTCCTCAGGGTTACAAGCAACAGGTTCAGAGCCTCGGATCTGGGTTCATCATATCTGGTGACGGACATATATTCACAAACGAGCACGTTGTCAGGGACGCTGAAAAGATCACCGTCATCCTGGTAGATGGACGCGAATACCAGGCATCCATACTGGGATCCGATAAGTTGTCCGACCTCGCTATATTGAAGATCGAGGCTGACGATCTCCCCGTCTCCAAGGTCGGAACTTCCCTCAACCTCCTGATCGGTGAATGGGTCATCGCCATCGGGAACCCGTTCGGATATCTCCTCGATGATACCCAGCCGACCGTAACCGTCGGTGTTGTCAGTGCCCTGAACAGGGACATCAAGTTATCGAAGGGAGAATCCACTCTGTATGCCGACATGATCCAGACGGACGCCTCGATCAATCCCGGTAACAGCGGCGGCCCACTGGTAAATTCAGAGGGCGAGGTCGTAGGTGTCAATACCTTTATATTCACAAAGAGCGGGGGGTCTCTCGGCATCGGTTTCGCCATACCCATAGACCGGGCCAAGCGTGTGTACAGGGAGATATTGCGATACCAGAGGGTACTGAGGCCCTGGATCGGCATTCATCCCCAGGACCTCAATCCATCGCTTCGGAAGGGGCTCGAACTTGGAGATGAAAACATGCAGGGCGTCATTGTCGTCGATGTAGATGACGGGAGCCCCGCCGGCAAGGCGGGAATCCAGCGAGGAGACGTCATTACCCGCATCAATGGTAGATCTATACGTTCGTCCCAGGATTGGGAAGGACTCCTGCTCGATATCGAGACAAACACCGATATCGACCTTGAAGTATATAGAGAAGGCCACTATTCGGATGTGAAATTCGAGACAGTCCCACGCCCTACCGACACGGCCAAGAAGATAAAGGTGGACCTCGGCCTGATACTCGCCGACATAGACGATCCCATTCGCAGTCAACTCGGCCTGCAGAGCCAACGTGGAGCCCTGATCCTTGAAGTCACCAACCCCTTACTCTCGGAAGACAATGGGTTGAAACCGTTCGACGTGATTCTCAAGGTCAACAACACCGATATCCGATCTGCAGAAGAGGCCAAGAGCGTGCTCAAAAACCTTTCCCGGCGCCGAAATTCGATGGTCCTCGAAAGGAACAACCGCCTGATCTATCGATCGCTTTTAATCGGCTGAGGGCGTATGATAGAAAGATATTCCCTTTCTCCGCTGAAAGAAATCTGGGAAGATACGACCAAGTTCTCGATATGGTTGAGGATAGAGTTGTACGTCTGCGAGGCCCTTTCCAAAGAAGGAGTTGTTCCGCAGGACGACCTGAAGGCGATCAAGGAGAAGGCCACCTTCGACGTATCCCGTGTGCGAGAAATAGAGAAAGAGACACATCATGATGTCATCGCCTTCCTGACCAATATCGCCGAGAATGTAGGCAGGCCTTCCCGTTATATCCATCTTGGCCTTACTTCCTCCGACCTCCTCGATACCACCCTTGCCCTGCAGATGAAGGAGGCAGGGGGGATCATCCTGGAACGGATAGACCTTGTAATCGGCCGCCTGGCACGAATGGCGATGCAGGAGAAACGGACCCCCATGATAGGACGGACCCACGGGGTTCATGCCGAGCCCATTACGCTCGGCCTGAAGTTCGCTTCATGGTATGATGAGATGAAGCGCTTAAAGGATCATTTCAGATTGGCCGTTGAAGAGATCTCTTGTGGGAAATTATCGGGAGCGGTCGGGACCTTCGCCCACCTCGATCCCGGGGTAGAATCCTACGTCATGAATCGGCTCGGCCTAAGACCCGCATCTATTTCCTCTCAGATCATCTCGCGCGACCGCCACGCATTCTACCTCTGTGCGATCGCCATGATCGGCTCGGGGCTTGAAAAATTCGCAACGGAGATCCGCAACCTCCACAGAACGGAGATAGGGGAACTCGAGGAGCCCTTCCGGAGCGGGCAGAAGGGTTCATCAGCAATGCCTCACAAGAGGAACCCGATCCTCTGCGAGCGGGTCGCGGGGCTATCCAGGGTTCTCAGGGCCAATTCCTTCGCAGCCATGGAGAACATCAACCTCTGGCACGAACGAGATATTACACATTCTTCCGTGGAGCGTGTGATCATCCCCGACAGCACCATCCTCGTCTATTACATGTTGACCATCTTCCAGCAGGTCCTTGAAGGTCTCATAGTTCACCGGGAGAGGATGGACAAAAACCTGCACATGACTGGCGGGATGATCTTTTCCCAGGGCCTGTTATTGAAGTTGGTACAAAAGGGGCTGACACGCGAGGAGGCGTATTCCATCATCCAGTCGATCGCCTTGAGCGAGGAGAGATCGGGCCGGACCTTCAGGGAAAGGGCCCTTGCAAGCAAGAAACTCAGGCGCCACCTATCTGAGGACGAGATCGCCGGCTCGTTCGACGTCGGGTACCATCTGCGGAACGTAGACCGAATCTTTGAGAGACTGGGCCTGCAAAGCGGGAAAGGCGGTCGAACACCATGAAGAGGGCGGAATTGCTGTACGAGGGTAAGGCAAAGAAGATGTTTGCAACAGAAGACGAGTCCTACGTCATACAGGAGTTCAAGGAAGATGCAACGGCGTTCAACGGTAAGAAAAAGGGCAGGATCGCCGGCAAAGGGATTGTAAACAACCGGATTTCATCCTATCTTTTCAGGGTCCTCGAGGAGAAGGGGATCCCAACGCATTTCGTCCGGTGCCTGAGCGACGATTCGATGCTCGTGAAAAGACTGAATATCTTTCCCATCGAGGTGGTCGTTCGCAACATCTGCGCGGGCAGCCTCGTCCGCAGGATCGGCCTGGAAGAGGGAACGGAACTCAAGAGCCCGATCGTTGAAGAGTATTACAAGGACGACCTCCTCGGAGACCCATTCATCAATTCCGACCATGTGACGGCCCTACATCTCGCCAGAAGAGATGAAGAACGGGCCATCCTTGAACTCGCAAGGCGGGCCAATACCATCCTCCGTTCAGAATTGAGCGGTATCGGCATCGAATTGGTCGATATCAAGCTCGAATTCGGGCGGTGGCGTGACCGGATCCTCCTCGGCGACGAGATCAGCCCCGACACGTGCCGTTTCTGGGACAAGGAATCCGGCAGGAAACTCGACAAGGACAGGTTCCGGTTCGATCTCGGTGACGTCGAGGAGACCTACCAGGAGGTCTTCCGAAGGATCTGCAGGGATAAAGAGGGGCCATGCATATAGGTATCTCCCGACACGGCTTTCCATTTCTCTTTCTTTCTCTTATACTGCTGATCTTGACGACCATATTTACCACTAACTGGCCGAAGTGGTTGAGATACCCGGTCGTCTCATCCCCCATTCTCCTGTTGGCCATGTTCATCACCTTCTTCCGCGACCCGGAACGCAGTCCTCCTGGTGAAGAAGGTCTCATCCTGGCGCCGGCGGATGGAAAGATCATCAGGGTCTCCGAAGAGGTTGAAGATAGCCTTCCAGGCGGGCGTTGCATCCTGATCTCCATTTTCATGTCTATATGGAACGTACATATCAACCGGATCCCTGTTTCCGGAGAGGTCATACGAAGGGAATACCGGGCGGGAAAGTTCCTGCCCGCCTATAGAGATGAGGCAAGCAGGCGAAACGAACAGTGCAGTCTGGTCATTGAGCACGAAGATAAGACGGTAATCCTGAGACAGGTCGCCGGGATACTTGCCCGGAGGATCATCACCTACCCGAAAGAGGGAGATCACGTGAAACGTGGCGAGCGTCTCGGCATGGTACTCTTCGGCTCACGCCTCGACCTTTTTATCCCCATGGAGTGCAAGGTGAAGATTTCTTGCGGGGAAAAGACGGTTGCAGGGAAGACCATCATTGGAGTATTCTCATGAGCATTAGACAAAAAGGCAGGATGGCGCTCCCGGGTGCTTTTACCTCCGGCAATCTATTCTTCGGATTCTATGCGATCATTTCTGCGTTCCGTCTCGAGTTGGTAAACGCCAGTTGGTTCGTCATAGTTGGAGGAATCCTCGATTTCATAGACGGGAAGGTCGCCAAGTTTTCCAAGAGTTACAGCCGCTTTGGAATGGAACTCGACTCCCTCGCCGATCTCGTGACCTTTGGTGTGGCCCCGTCGGTTATAATGTTTACCTATTTTTTACGCTCCAGGGGCGAGTGGTCGTGGTTGCTCGTCTTCGGATTCCTCTTTGCCGGTGCGCTTCGGTTAGCGCGTTACAACGTTGAAAGTCCGGGGCCGGCGAAGAAGTTCTTCACCGGGCTGCCGATCCCGGTGGCAGGCATCTTCCTCGTCTCTTTCATCCCCTTCTCCCTGACTCCCCTCTACGCTCGCTATTTCACCGGTGCCGGTCACGAAAGGTTTCTGTCGGTCTTCATCGTTCTGATCTCGATCCTGATGATAAGTAATGTGCAGTACCCCAGTTTTCCGTCCCTGAGACGAGGTGGTGTAAAGGGGATGACTGCGGTCCTGTTATTGTTGGCATTCTGGGTAGGTGTCTTCACTATACCACGGTATATTTTCTTCCCTCTCTGCTTCCTCTACATTCTGTTTGGCCTCGGCCGTTCGATCCTCGGCGGGCTATGGGAAAAATCAGCCGAGAAGGATAGGGCTTAACCTATAGGATAATTAGGGAGATAGTACAATGAGCGAAGAAAGGTCGGCAAACCTCATTGAGCCGTCATTACGTGGACATTGTGCCCTCTTCGCAATCTGGAACATTCCCAAGGCCGCCGAATTGACATACTTTGGTCTTTATTCACTTCAGCATCGCGGTCAAGAGAGTGCTGGAATTGCATCGTGGGACGGCAAGAGGCAGCACCTCTTCAGGGGAATGGGCCTGGTCTCCGATACTATAGACGATTCCGTGTTGGAGAAACTCCCCGGTGATATAACGATCGGACACACGCGGTACTCCACCACCGGATCCACCCACATCTCCAACGCACAACCTCTCATGGTCAATTTCCGCATCGGCCAGATGTCCATTTCTCACAACGGGAACCTCGTC
The DNA here is from genome assembly GCA_964573995.1 of uncultured Gemmatimonadota bacterium. Lineage (GTDB taxonomy): Bacteria > Gemmatimonadota > CAZMKB01 > CAZMKB01 > CAZNLH01 > CAZNLH01. Next base: position 129,110 of record CAZNLH010000001.1, on the reverse strand, counting down.
AATTCCACCAGGGTTCGGAGACAATTGGAGGGAAAGGGGTCGATCTTCCAATCATCAATGGATACGGAGGTCATCGTCCACTTGATCGCATCATCAACGAAGAAAAAGATTAAAGACAGTATTGTCGAGGCATTGAACACCGTAAAGGGGGCCTATTCCCTGCTTATACTCGTCAACGGCGAACTGTATGCCGTTAGGGACACAAGGGGATTCCGCCCTCTCTCCATTGCCGGCCTCGACGGGGGATACGTGGTGGCCTCCGAGTCGTGCGGGTTCGATATCGTCGGTGCCCATTTCCTGCGGGACATTGAACCAGGTGAGATAGTACACTTCTCCGAGCAAGGGATCGATTCCATCAAACCATTTGAAAAGGTATCTCCAAGGATGTGCATCTTTGAATATGTATATTTTTCAAGGCCGGATTCCAGGGTCTTCGGGGCATGTGCGGGCATAGCACGCCGTGAGTTCGGCCGCCAACTCGCCAGGGAACATCCGGTTGATGGAGATTGCGTCATATCTGTCCCGGACTCGAGCAACATTACCGCGCTCGGGTTCGCCGAGGCCGCCGGTCTCCCACTGGAAATAGGGCTCATCAGGAACCATTATGTCGGGAGGACCTTTATCCGTCCAACGCAGAAGGTAAGGGACCTGGGTGTGAAAATAAAATATAACCCGGTAAGGGAGGTCCTTAGGGACAAGAGGGTAGTAGTCGTCGATGATTCCATAATCCGTGGAACAACAAGCCGTGTACTTGTTAGGCTTCTCAGGCAGTGCGGCGCCAGGGAGGTCCATTTCAGGGTGGGCTCTCCACCTTTTCAATTTCCGTGTTACTATGGAATCGATACCCCGAGCCGTGAGGAACTTGTTGCTTCAAACCATTCCGTCGAGGAGATATCTGCCTTTCTTGGTGTAGACTCGCTCGGGTACCTATCGCTGGAAGGGATGTTGAAGTCGGCCCCCCTTTCAGGAGATTCGTTCTGCCACGCCTGTTTTTCGGGCGATTACTCGGTCGAAGTGGAAGAAACGGACAAGTTCATACTTGAAAAGAAACACGTGCTCACTCCGTGAGCAGGGCAATCAATGAAGGTAGTAACGGGGGGATCAATGTCGAAAAAATGGGTTTATTTCTTTGGGGCCGGAGAGGCCGAAGGGGACAGGCACCAGAAGAGGCTGCTGGGTGGAAAGGGGGCAAACCTGGCTGAGATGTCTAGGCTTGATATACCGGTGCCACCGGGCTTTACGATAACCACTGAGGTGTGTAACCATTATTCAATGCACGACGGGTCCTACCCCGAGGGACTGGAGAACGAGGTCCGCATCAATCTGAATCGTCTCGAGACCATCATGGGACGTAAGTTTGGATCCGTTGACAATCCACTCTTGCTATCCGTACGTTCGGGGGCCGCCATTTCCATGCCTGGCATGATGGACACGGTCCTGAACATCGGGCTGAATGAAGAGACTATGGATGGCCTTTGTCGCCATGGTGCAGACGAGACGTTCGGTTGGGACAGTTACCGCCGCTTCATACAGATGTATGGGGATGTGGTGCTGGGAGTAGATCACAGCCTGTTCGAGTCGTCCCTATCCGAAATACGAAGGCGCGAGGGTGTACGCTATGACCATCAACTCAGTCTATCCGCCTTCAAATCGCTCGTGGACTCATACAAGGAGACCATTCGCACAACCACGGGGCAGGAGTTCCCGTCCGACCCATGGGAACAATTATGGGGAGCGATAACCGCCGTCTTTCAGTCGTGGAACAACAGGAGGGCGATCGATTACCGGAAGATACATGGGATTCCTGATGACCTGGGGACAGCGGCGAATGTGCAGGTGATGGTCTTCGGGAACACGGGCGACAGGAGTGCCACCGGTGTTGCGTTTACTCGAGACCCCTCGACCGGGGACCGGCAATTCTTCGGTGAGTACCTGGATAATGCCCAGGGGGAGGACGTCGTCGCCGGAATCCGGACGCCTAAGCCGCTGAATCGGAGCAACATGTCAGGAACCGACGACTCGTGCCTCGAAGATGAGATGCCTGAAATTTACAGGGAACTGACCGAGATCTACAAAAAACTCGAGGCACACTACCACGACATGCAGGACATCGAGTTCACCATAGAGAAGGGCAAACTTTGGATGCTCCAGACACGGACCGGCAAACGAAGTACGGCCGCTGCCGTAAAGATAGCCGTGGACATGGTGGCCGAGGGACTCATCGATCGCAGGACCGCAGTAGATAGAATCTGTCCAGCAGCTTCCCTCGACCAATTGCTCCACCCCACTATCGACCCGAAGGCCCCCGTTACCGTCTTCGCCAAGGGCCTTCCTGCTTCTCCAGGCGCGGCTGTCGGAATGGTGGTCTTTAGTGCCGATGAGGCCTCGGAACTCGGGAAGCAGGAGGACGTCATACTTACCCGTGCGGAGACATCACCCGAAGACATCCACGGTATGGCCACGGCGAAGGGCATCCTGACCTCGCGTGGCGGCATGACATCTCATGCGGCGGTTGTGGCAAGGGGAATGGGGAAACCGTGCGTCGCTGGATGTGAAAATATCGCGGTGGATTACCTGAAGGGCGAGTTCCGGGTGGGAGAAGTCACAGTCAAGAGGGGAGACATTATCACCATTAACGGCTCCACGGGCGAGGTCATACTCGGCAGTGCACCTCTGATCGAGCCTGAACTGTCCGATGATTTCAAGTCCCTCATGTCATGGGCCGATGAACTCCGCAAATTGGGGGTCAGGACAAATGCCGACACCCCGCATGATGCCCGCAAGGGTAGAGAGTTCGGTGCCGAGGGGATAGGCCTTTGCAGGACGGAGCACATGTTCTTCCAGGGAGACCGCATCTTCTCCATGAGGAAGATGATCCTGGCTGAAGACACCGAGAGGCGCCGGGAGGCCTTGGCCGAATTGCTCCCGATGCAGAGAGGTGATTTTGAGGGGATCTTTCGGGCGATGGACGGATACCCGGTAACGATCCGGTTGCTCGATCCTCCGCTTCACGAGTTTCTTCCAGTTTCCGAAGAGGAGATGGAGGACTTCGCCGGACGATCTGGAATCGATCTCGATAGAGTACATTTGATTGTGGACTCTTTACGGGAGGCCAACCCGATGCTGGGACACCGGGGATGCCGTCTTGGGATTCTCTACCCGGAGATTACAGAGATGCAGGCAAGGGCGATCATCGAAGCGGCGGTGAACGTCAAGAGGGATGGGTTTGAAGTCCTACCGGAGATTATGATCCCACTCGTAAGCGATGTCGAAGAACTGCGGAATCAACGGGCGATCATAGACCGAACGGCCAAGGAGATAATTGAGAATTCCGGAATGGCTCTCTCCTACCTGGTGGGCACGATGATAGAGGTCCCCCGGGCCTGCCTGACGGCCGATCGAATAGCAACAGTCGCCGACTTTTTTTCCTTCGGTACCAACGACCTGACGCAGACCACCTTCGGGTTATCGAGGGATGATTCAGGTCGATTCCTTCCTTCCTATGTCGAACACGGGGTATTGCAGGCCGACCCGTTCCAGGTACTCGACCGTGATGGCGTGGGTGAACTGGTTCGCATCGGGGTCGTCAAGGGGAGACAGACGAAGGAGAACCTGAAGATAGGGATATGCGGCGAACATGGCGGCGAGCCGAGTTCGGTGGCATTCTGCCATGACGTTGGACTGGACTACGTAAGTTGTTCCCCGTACCGTGTCCCTGTCGCCCGGCTGGCCGCCGCCCACGCCGCCTTGCTGTCTAACAAAGGAGAGTAAGACCTCTGACCCATCGGATACATAAAGGGATCTCGACCAGGGCAATACTCCTCCTCTTGCTCCTTCCTGCCGTGCTTGCGGCAGCCGAGGGCCCACCCCTGAAGTTGCCGCACGTTATACTCTCCAAGGTACCCTTCGATGTAAAGATCATCCCTGCAGGAAGTACCCCAACGGATTCAGTGCCATATTCCCTGCACGTGGGCCCTCGCCCACTCACAACAGGGGCGGGCGGCCCTTCCACGGGGATGGACTACAAGGGAATCATTACATCCGGCGGCGGGGTTACTCTAAAAGACCTTCATCTCTCCTGGCAAGGTGGGGCCTTCTTTTCCCTTCAAGTAGGAGAGGAAGAGGTTCAAGTCGAACGGGATGTCCTGCCTGGATGGATCTCTCTCCTGCCGCCGATTATCGCAATAGTACTGGCAATTGCCTTTCGAGAGGTTGTCTTTTCGCTCTTTCTCGGTATCTGGCTCGGGGCATCTTTTCTTTACGGCCTCAACCCCCTCACCGGCTTCCTCCGCTCACTCGACACCATCGTCGTTGGTGTATTGACAGAGCGGTCTCACGTCGAGATTATCCTCTTCAGTCTCATGCTCGGCGGGATGATCGGCCTGATCACGAGAAACGGCGGGACGGCCGGTATCATAGAGAAGTTAAAGACGATATCTACAAGTGTCTTGAGGGGACAGGTGGCCACCTGGGCCATGGGGGTCTTCATCTTTTTCGATGACTATGCAAACACCCTCATCGTTGGGAATACGATGAGACCCATAACAGACAGGCTGAAGATCTCTCGAGAGAAACTCTCGTACATCGTAGATGCGACGGCGGCGCCGGTATCGAGCGTGGCCATCATCTCGACATGGATCGGATTCGAGGTGGGACTTATCAGTGACGCCATTGAGCCCCTCAAGACCGGCATCGACCCTTACCTCTTATTTCTCCAGACGATTCCTCACCGCTTCTATCCCCTCCTTTCCATATTCTTTGTCTTGCTCGTGGCAATTACCGGCAGAGATTTCGGCCCGATGCTCAAGGCGGAGAGACGTAGCAGAGTGTCCGGAAAGTTGCTGCGCGACGGAGCGGTTCCGCTATCAAACTTCGAAACGGACGGGCCTCCATCACAAGAGGGATTGCCGCTCAGGTGGATCAATGCCGTTGTTCCCATTCTCGTTGTTATCCTCGGGACCATCTTCGGTCTCTGGATCGATGGCAGGCACGTCCTGCTTTCCATGGGGCGGGATCCCGCCAGCCTACCACTGAGAGAGGTGATAACGCAGGCCAACACCTTCAATGTGCTCTTGTGGGCTTCTACCTTCGGCGTACTATCCGCGATGGGGCTCACCTACACTCAGCGCATCATGTCGATATCGCGGATGTTCGATGCATGGGTTAGTGGAATTCGCTCCATGCTCCTTGCAATGATTGTGCTGGTCCTCGCGTGGTCGATTGGAAACGTGTGTGATAAACTGAGCACGGCCAATTACGTCGTATTCATCTCGCGGGGGATCTTCTCGCCGAGGCTCCTGCCGGCCCTCACGTTCATTATCTCGGCCCTGATAAGTTTTTCAACCGGCACTTCCTGGGCGACGATGGCCATCGTGATTCCCATCGTGGCCCCCCTCTCCCACAACCTTTGCCTGTCTGCCTCCTTTCCCGCGGCCGAGGTCCAGATGAACATGGTCAGTACGCTCTCGGGGGTCCTGGCAGGGTCAATCTTTGGAGATCACTGTTCGCCGATCTCCGATACGACCATCATGTCCTCCATGGCATCCTCGGCGGACCATGTAGACCATGTAAGGACTCAACTTCCTTACGCCGTCCTGGTTGCGATAGTGGGGCTCCTGGTGGGAGATCTGCCGAGCGGTTACGGACTTAGTCCTTACTGGTCGTTGCTCATAGGATGCATAGTGTTGGCGGCATTCCTGTGGATCTTCGGCGGGAGGGTAGAGACAAACGAAAACGGGGAGAGGCCCGCGTAGGGATATCCCGAGGTCTATCCCTACTTAGACCTGGAAAAAATCACCCGCTTCTTCATCGAGTTGAGGTCGAGTTTCCTCAAGAGGCGGTAGATTTGAAAAGACCCCACGCGAAGGGGTCCATATTGTTCCGACATAAGTTGCCGCCGGATATCAGCGGTACCAAATTCCGGATTCTTCCTGACAATTCGCTTGATCTTTTCTTCCAGGGAGAGGGTTCTGACGTCCCCAGCAAGTTGCACCTCGGAAGAACTATCATGATCTTCCACGGGGACGCTTTCCACGTCGTCTTCTTCTTTGGCCTCTACACGGTCTCTCCCACCCGATTCAAGTTCGAAGTCCTTGATTGCCTCATCGACCGAATCGTAGCACTTGAGTATGCGATGGAACTCCAAGAGTTCGAAGACCTCGAAGACATCCGGGGTCATCCTGGCAAGTTTTATGTCTCCTCCCTTTTTGCGAATCGTCTTTATTTCTGATATGAAAATCCCCCAGCCGGCGCTGCTGATGTAATCGACATCCTCGAGGTCGATTATCAACCTGATGATGTCTTTTTTCAGGAGATCTTCCAGGGCTCGATCAAGTTCCTGAGATGTCGTCGTATCGACGTATCCACCGACCTTAATCAAGAAAGTATCGGACGCCAGGCCCAATTTGTCTATCGAGACCTGAATGCCTTCCATATCGGTTCCTCCATGGATATGCATTACCAACTACGCCGTAAATTGTACACGAATCAACTGCGGATGTCAAGGCGAAATAAGCCACGTCCATCCATTCACTCGAGCGTGTCTTCAATCAATCATGGCATGGAGACACTAATACAAAGTTTAGCAATATATATGCCACGATGGAGAAAAGGTGGGGATAAGGATCCGGTTGATCAATATTGCAGATCAATAGGAAGAGAAGAGTTTCCCCCATTTGGTCTTGAGGGCCTGTCTTACACGTCTCCTCCCGACGAGGGGATACCAGTAAACATCGTGGTAGAGCCAGGAAGCAAGGTAGGACCACGGCGTTATTGCGGATCGCAGGAGGACCTTTTCAAGTGGTTTGAGCGCACCATGGTAGATCAGTTTCTGACCCCTGCTGGCCAATGTGTTCTTATTGCCCTGGAAGTAAAAATTGACGTTGGAGATATCGTCCCCGACGATCTCGATATCCCTCGGGTCGCCGCATCCCAGGCCCTTTTCATGGGCCATCCTGATAAACCTTATCGACATGGGGTCGAAACCCATCATCTTGGCGGCAACGGCATCTATTCCAACCTGATCGGTGCTGGCAAGTATGCAATCTGTTTCGTGGACGTGCATCGCACGCGGGCCCGGACCATCTCCTGAGAACGTACCGTCCATGACCGCCAGTATCCCCGGGTGAATCTCCTTCTGGATAGTAAGGAGATCAACGAGCGTCTCATGTATCACCGAATGGGTCCAGTGGCGCTTCTCGTGGAGAAGTCCGCCAAAGGCGTTCTTCATGGCACCTGTTATCGTGGTAAAGACGTGGGTCTTCATGGTGGGCAGGTGAATTATTGAACTCCCGATCAGCCGCTTCGGGATATAGATGCCATCTTTGAACACATCATTGAGGACGAGTATCTCTCCCTTCGGGTTGTACCTGACCCACTCCTCACCCTCATAGAGATGGATGTTCCTGAGGCCGTATTTATCAACGATCACTTTCTTCTGCTTGTTCTTGACCTCGCCCCTCTTGGCGCTCACAACCACCGTCCGGTTGTGGCAGGCATACAACGACTCCTTTGCATAGCCGTCGTCTATGAGGGTACGTATCACACCGTCCAATTGCCACGGTGTAGTAGAGCAGCCGGGATAGAATTTGGCCCATGATATGTTGACCTTGAGTGCGATCTCTCTATCCCGCGGAAGATATTCTTGATAAGAAATCAGGTGCAGAAGGCGGCTGTAATCCTCGACGACCGTCTCGGGGCGTGTCCACAAGACGGCGACCTTTGATTTAGTCTTACCCATCAGGTCTTGCTTCCTTTCTCTTATGTCTCTGCTGGCCTTACCTAAGGCCTTCCTTTGCTAATGTCCTGCCCTGGGAGTCCCTTGCCTTTTCGCTCGGGCGGCACCGATGGGGCCCTTGCCGCCCATGTAGTCTTAACGAGCACGGGCGGGGTAATCGGCTACAGGACCCGCGCCCTTTCCGGAAGAATATCTATAGAGGTCTTTCCGGGTCACCTGAATAACGGGGATTTCCACAATCGAGGACCAGCGATCTCAGGGCTGACCAGGTTCAATGCGTTTGGGATCCCTTGTTTTGTTTAAGGCCTGTAAATGATTGCCGCCGAAATGGTTATCCACAGCATAATGTTGACAATCAACGGCACATCGGTTAAGAGATGCGCCGTCGGATCACCCCCCCCGCTCTTCTGGTGAATCAGGTACAAGTAACGAAAGATCCCGTATAGTACGAAGGGAACCGTGTATATCAACTTCTGAGTGTGGAATTTCGCTACCGTCTCTTCAGACATAGTGTAGAGTGCATACGATATGACCGTTGACGCAGTTACAACCGAGATCATCTGATCAAGGAAAGTCGTACTGTACTCTGACAATATTTTCCGATGGTCAACGGCATAGCCCTCGAGAATCACTATTTCGTGCCTTCTCTTTGAAAAGGCGAGGAAGAGCGAGAGAAGAATGGTACATACAATAAGCCAGGATGATATCGACACCTGAATGACCAGGGCACCCGAGAATACTCGGATGACGAACCCCGCTGCAATCGAGAAGACATCGAGCAGGACTATCTCCTTGAGTTTCATTGAATAGGCCAGGTTCAATATGAAATATGCAAGGAGAATCAAGCAGAGCCTCACCGAGATAAAAAAAACGCTTGCCAAAATGATCAGGAGGAGACTCAGCGCGAATGTGACGGCAACGGGGACGCTCAGGTCTCCGGAGGCGATAGGGCGATCCCTTTTTGATGGATGAAGCCTATCGCGCTCGAGATCAAAGACATCGTTGATGATGTAAACTACGCCTGAGATCAGGCAGAATACTACGAAGGCGACGGTGACACGGAAAAAGAGGACAGGCTCAAAGACATTCTTTGAAAAGATAAGAGCGGTGAAGACGAAGCCGTTCTTGACCCACTGCTTCGGCCGCATCGATTCAAGAAGTTTAAGCACCATTCTTCCTCGTCTTCAATGGTAGTCTTTCGAGTGCCTCGCAGATGACGTGGACGAGCGTGATGTGCCCCTCCTGAACCCGGCCTGCACGTGCAGAGGGGACGTGAAGACCAAGGTCGACGACCTTGGAAAGGGGGCTTTCTCCCGTGCCGAGGAAGCCGATCACGCGTGCGCCCTTGGCCTTTGCCCTCTCCGCGCCGCGAATCACATTCTCAGAGGCCCCGCTCGTGCTGAAGCAAACCACCACGTCACCGCTCGAGACAAGTGCATCGACCTGACGGGCAAATATATCCTGATATCCATAGTCATTGCCCAAGGCGGTCAACACGGATGAATCTGCAGTAAGGGCAACAGCTGGCAGGGGCGAACTCTCCAGTTCGAATCGACCTATCAACTCCGCGGCCATATGCTGCGCCTGCGAGGCACTTCCTCCATTGCCCATCAAGTAAACCCTGTGATTCTCCCCGATGCAGGCAGCCAGCATCTCAACGGCCTCCATGATAGCCGGGGACATTACGTTGATCATCTCTCTCTTGACACGGATAGCTTCCTCAAGAGAGGTCCTTATAATGCCCTCGATATTTCCGCTCTTCATTAGACCCTCAGATTCGTCATAATACTCCAACGGGCGTAAATATGCTGTTGCATGCCGTCTCCTGTCAAGGCACGATTATAACCTGAGAAACCTCAGTCGATCCCTCAAGTCCTGAATCGAGGTGATATGAACGACCTTCTTGTCTATTCCATTAGCGTTGTAATTATCCAAATGCCGGCCCGTAAGATTCCACAGGAAGATGTCTCCTCCCCTGTTCCTGAAATCCTCCACAATGTCGACTACTTCCTTCCACAGGATACGGCAATCCTGGTCTAAACTCGAGCAGTCGAGGAGCAAGATCTTCTTGCGCAGGCTCACCGTACGGTCAACCTCTTTTCTGATGAAATCGCCGAGTTCTCTATGGTGATGAATGATCAGTGGAAGCGATCGTACCGCGGGGTGAATGGGATGAGATGGAAGGCTTACACTCACCGAAGCGCTCTGACCTTGGCTTGTAATTCCGAGTTTACCTGCCTTGACCCTTTGTTCCACGGAAGGCCAGAGCGGGCTCTTCGGGGGAATTCTCTTGATTCCATTCTTCTTCCAACGATCCTTCCGCCCGTCCACGCCCGGACTTCCCGAATCCTTCGGGAGATTGGTGGCGATGACATCCTTTGGTTGTTCCATGTCCCAGTCCATCATGGGCGGCAGGCCTTTCATGCTCTTCTTCTCCCCCTCTCCGGATACATGCGATTTGTAAACCCCGTCGAGTTCACCGGTATCGATCACCTTCCCCTCAATTGTGAGGAGCGGAGTCCCGGGAGGTTTCAATCTCTTTGTACTCGAATGTCCCTTCTCAACGTGACGTCTTCTCAGTTCCTCCGTGTTGAGGTTCAATTTCTTCAGTTCCTCGTAAATCCTGGTCTCTGGAATCTTCGTGAACCCGTATGCTTCTATATTCAATTCCTGGCATATCCTCTTCGCACCGTATTCCGGATGCTTCTGCATGATATCCATGATCTTGGCTCTATCTTCAATACTGATGTGGCGCTCTGCAATGTGGTCACGCTCAACCCGGTTCCTGAGGCCCTCAAGACCTTCTTCCTCCCACCTCTTCTTGTACCGGTAATAGGTGGAGGGTGATACGCGCATCCTGCGGCAGGCCTCTTTTACGCTCACCCCATCCTTTTCCACGAGATTTATCAGCCTGGTCCTGATCTGCATAAGGTGAGAATCAGCCTGCAGTTTTTCCTGGATCGCGACAAGGGTAATGTCGTCATTCTGTGGAAAACCCTGCGTGAATTCCTGGACATCTTTCCTGATATTCTCTACGAATTCATTCACAGGCAGACCGGCATACCTTCGTATGGATTCCAGGAAACGCTCTTCGCCGAACTGTTCTCGCTCCGAGTTCATTGCCTCCGTCAGCCCGTCTGTATAAGCAATCAGGAGGTCCCCCTGTGACAAGTGCAGGAAGTCGGAGTGAATCGATTCATCGAACAACCTCTTGTTCTGCATAGAGATGCCGACAGGGAACCCTTCCGGGTTGAGATAATAGGATTTTTTCGTCTTGTTACGATAGAGAATGAGTGGATTGTGTCCTGCACTGGCAAAGTCTATCTTCCTTCTCCTCGAGTCGAGAATGATATAGAACATCGTCACGAACATCCCCTTCTTGATGTCGTCGGATACAAACCGATTGACATTCGACAGGACATCGGAGGCCGACTTGTTCCCTCTTGCCTCCAGGCGCAATGTAGTACGAATCATGGTCATTACAAGAGAGCCCGGGACACCCTTTCCCGAGACATCGGCTACGACGAGTCCGAGGGTATCGGGGTCGACCCAAACGAAGTCGAAGTAGTCACCTCCAACCTCCTTGGCCGCCCGGTAGAAGGATGCGATATCGAAGCCCTCTACGCTGGGAAAGGAGCGCGGAAGCAGCATGTGCTGGATCTCCTGCGCCACGAGGACCTCTTGCTGGAGGCGCTCCTTTTCAACAAGGCTCCCCTGCGCCTTCCTGAACTTGTATGCCATGTCGTTAAAGGCCTCGGCGATCTCTCCCATCTCATCGTTCGTGTCGAGAACGAGCGCTTCCTCCATGCTCCCCTCCCCCATGCCCCTGACCCATGATGCAAGTCGCTGAAAGGGTTTCATCAATAGATAGGAAAGCGCGAAGATACCCATGTTGCCGAATGCAATGAGGAGAATGGCGATTATCTTGAGCCTTCTCTGAGCCTCCGAAACGAGGTTGTCGATGGCGTCGCGCGGGATGACTATATTCGCCTTACCTATGACCATCTGCTTGTCTTGTCCATCAGGGCCCTCTACGCGAATCGGCGTGGATATCTGCACGAGCCGCTTTCCCTTTGGCAGAGTATAAGAGAAGATGGCCGTCTGGTGATCGGGGTTCCCGATCAATTCGATGTGACGCGGCGGCAGGTACGTAGAAAAGGTCTTTCGTATGTCCGAATGGGCCCAGATCTTATTATTCATATCCGTGATAAACGCCTCTGAAACCAGAGGGCTCTCCTGGGCTACGTTCTTGACCTGAGAGGCGAGGTTGAGGTCATTGTCCTGGCTGAGATCGACCCAGGAATTGAGCGACAGGTTGCGGACGATTTCAATACCCTGAGAAAATATCCTGGACTCTACCTCTGACTCCTGGGCCCTGTACAGGTAACCGACCCCTCCAAGTACCGCCGCACTGAAGATAAACGATACCAGGGAGGTAACCTTGGTCTTCAGGGACAACCTTTTGGGCAGGAATCCGAGGAAGTACTCTCTCTCCATGGACTTTCGCTTTGTGAGCCATAACTCATTGCCCCGATTGGTAACATGGTATTCAACCTCATCCATCAACTTCTTCATAAGGAATATTCCGAGGCCGCCCTTTTTACCTATCTTCATATAGGTCTGGAGGTTTGGATCGCTTGCCTTCTTGAAATCGAAACTCTTTCCATGATCGATGAGGACGATCGAGAGGGCACGCTGCTTGATGACGGCAAGGATTTCGATTACGCCGTTGGGGATGTCCCTGTAGGCATGACGGATGATATTGGTACACCCTTCGTCGACCGCCAGTTTGATGCTGCTGACATCCTTCGTCTCGAAGCCTATTGAACGGGCGATCTCCGTTATGAAATCCCGAACCTCGGCGAGGTATGATTCATCTGCTGGTATTCTCAGTTTTCGGCGATTTGATTTGACAAGTGCCACGTTATGCCCTTCCGGGAATCATTTTTTCGATCCGATCTCTTTAATGGTCATCAGGCGCTCGTTGGCCGCCTCTATGTTCCTCGTCACCCGTTGGTTGTAGGGGTCTTCCCTCAATACGCCTTCCCATATCTTGATGGCTTCCGAATACTTCCCCTGGAGATACAGATCGACACCCTTCAGGTAATCCTTCTCAAGTTCCGGACGAAGTTCACCGGTTTTCCCCTGCCTCCGTGCATCGATCTCAGAGAGGTAATCCTTCACCATCAAGTTGTTAGGGTTGAGTTCCAGCGCGCGTCTGAGTGCCTTTTCCGCTCCTTCATAATCATTGTTAAGATAGTAGGTCAGGCCTTCACGGAAAGACTCATTGGAGCGTATGAGGTCTTGTGCCCTCTTGATTCCCTTTAACACCGCCAGGTTTTGCGGGTCATATCTAAGGGCTACATGATAATCATTTAATGCCGCGGTGTAGTCGCCCGCCTGTATCAGCCGATTTGCCCTGTCGGTCTGGGCATGAACCAGGTTCCTCACTTCTTCCCTGGCCCGCTCGATATACTCCTTCGAAAGCGAGTGGTCCGGGTCGATCTCGAGTACCCGCTCCCATGATGATATCGCCTCTGGATAACGCTTCTCAGTATAATACTTGATACCAACATCGAATAGTTCCCGGCTGGCCACCCGAGTCGCAGCGTCAAGGTCCCGCTCCTTCTGCAGGTCATCTAGTATAGTGGAAATCTTCTCGATTGTCGTCCTGGCCAGTTCATTGTTTTCATCCCACGCCAGTACCTGTTGCCATTCACTTAGCGCGGAGAAATAATCTTTTCCCGCGAGATAGTCCTGCGCTTTCTGAGTGTGTTTCTTGATCTCTTCTCTCTTTCTCGCCTGAAAGTTCTCCTTCACCTCACGCGCAACCCGCTCTTCTTCCATTCGCTTCTCTTGCGCAACTTTTTCATCTCTCGAAAGACCGAAGGAGTACTTTACTGAAAAGAGGTGTTGGGTAAGGAGGTCCGCATCTCTCAAGGCATAATCGAAGCCCACCCCGTTCTTCAGGCTCAAACCGAAGCCGAATGACCTTGCCAACTGATTGAAACCTCCCCTGAAAGATATATAGTTAAGGTAGTTGTATTCAATTCCAAGTTTCATCTGCCAGAAATGATAACTCATTTTTTCAAGGTCGAAGAGTGGCGTAATCCGATGGGAGTGTGTCAGATTAATCGTTGTTCCAAGTCCGACGACTATGGACTTTGGAAGGGTATTTGATCGAGACACCAGTTTCAACGACGGAGAGATCAAATTCCTGAAGACGATACCTGTCCGGATTGAAGAGAGGTAGGGAGAATCCACCCCGAGGTTATAGGAGAAGGCCGCATCGAATCCGACCCCGGTTGCGTTATTGGTGAGCATGGCCTGGTGATCGACCTTCAGGAGGACACCGGCGCTCCCCCCCTTGATGACCTTCTTACCGTATCCGAGCAGGAATTCCTCCTGAGAGAAGGAGAAAGACCCTCCCGGCACGCCATACTCGTCGTATCTCGTAATCCCCCCGGTAGAGATACGGAAGAGTCCTCCACTGAACGTCCCCATGCGCAGCGTCGGGAAGGTAAATGAGGCAAAGTCATACGGTGTACCTTCGACAAAGGATGTATGGAAGAAACCCGCCGTCATCCTGGGTACGAAATCGAGATAGGCGGGATTCCAGTAGATTGCAGTGTAATCAGCCGGTTCGGCCGTGCCGGCCCCCCCGAGCCCAATGGCGCGGGAACCGGCCCCGTAGGAGAATAGTCCCTCGGTGCCCCCGTCCTCCGCTGGATCTGCGATGAGCAGGCCCCACCATGAAAGGGACATGAGGATCACAGGTAAGAACAAGCGTTTGATGTACGTACCTGAAGACATTGATGCTACCTCATCACAGCGAGTTTGTGGCGTGTAGTATAGGTCTTTCCGCTCCGCGTCCTGGCCGTCGCGATACATATATAAACGCCGTTATTCACGTACCGTCCCCTCCCGTTCAAGCCGTCCCACCTGACCTGGTTGATACTCGGACCGCGGCCACCGGTCTGACCTGCGGGGAAATGGAACTTCTTTACCAGGGACCCGGTCAGGGTATATATCATGATTGTAACATTAGATTCCTCTTGGAGATAGTAGGCAAAGGTCGTGGATCCATCGCCGCTTCCCATGGGATTTGGGTAATTCTTGAATGACCCAGCGAAGTCCTGCTGGTTGAGGACAGTAAAATTACTCCTGAGTGCGCCCAATGGATCCTCCGAATTCCCCTCGACAATGTTGGCCGGCAGGCCGGTGGAAAGGTCGACCGCATCGACCGCTTCCGCCCCGTTTATCATAAGTTGAAACGTAACCACATTCGCCTTCGGGGAGACATCCACGAAGAAGCGAAGCGTGTCGGGATCACTCCCGATTCGGTATTCATTTGCCGGTGACAGGGTGTATTCACCCTGGACCGGGCTGGTAGCCTCAGCAATGACACTGTCGCCCCCCGATCCACCGAGATAGATCCTGTCAAGTACATTCTCAGGATTTAAGACCGTAATTCCGCCACGCTCTTCGACTCTTATAACGATATCGTCCAGCCGTATATCTCCCTCTTTTTCCCCCATGCTGCGGGATAGGAGGTAGAGCATCGGGACGCCCTTCTGGCCCTTGAAGACGTTCTGCGGTGGAATATCCGTGATATCCATTCGCTCAAGGGATAGCCGGTTTCTCTCGACGACGGAGAGGGCAAAGTTGTCTGTCTCCTGGGCAAGGAAGGCGGACAATCCGGAATTCTCGTCCAAGGGCGCTTCACTAATGCTTACCGACAACTCCACAATACCAGGGCTCATACCAGATGGCACCGAGACCTGCCAGGACGCGGTGTCAGGGAGCGCAGGGCCAAAGGACAAGGTAGGATTCTGCACACCCAACCCCTCAGCGCTCAAGGTTACCGATCCGCTGGAGATAACGCCGGCCTCTCCTTCATTTGTGAGCATGGCGCTGACGGAGAACGTCTCCCCCTGTGATACCTTTTCCGGGGCCGACAGGAGGTCTACCCTGAGCGTGGCCGGCCTCTCGACATATATGGAATCCACGGACAAGGTGTCCAGGTAACTTACGCCGTTGAAATTTCCGCTGAGGACGGCGAAACCAGGGTACGAGCCTGAAGCCAGGGACCCGGGGACCACGGCAGGCGAAAAGGTAAGGGTGGTGTCGGTCCCCGGGTTTATTGTGGATACGCCCTGGCCAAAGAGTTGGCTCGAGTATGAGGTGTCGCTGCCGGAGAAGTAGAAGATCGAACCGTTGGGATCGAGATCCAAGCTCGATCCACCGCCGTTCGCCAGGCGCAGAGTGAAGAAGTGAGGATAGCCCGAACTGACATTCCTGTTAGAAAGTGTATTGGGCAGGTAACTTATTTCTGGAGGTGCCTCCAGTGTTACGCTGTCGGATAGACTCAATACCTGCTGGAATACCCCCCCATGCCCCGTTGTTCCATCCAGGAACAAGGTCAACGGGTACCGCCCTGGCTCGGCAGCCCCGGGAATCGTCACCGTATCGAAGGTCAATGTCGATACGGCCGAGTCTCCCGGCATTACCTTTTTCTCGGGAATCGATACATCCCCAAGGGCCCCCCCCTCACCGATCAAGAGGTGCGTGGTTGCCTGGTTGAGGGTTACCTCGGCATCACCGTAGTTGATCAGATCGACATGGAAATCGTATGTTCCCGTGCCTGAGACGATCCCGGGTTGCAAGGAGCCATCAACATAGCTCGCCAGCGCCGCGGACTCTACCACCCAGGAGTCCTTGTTGTTCGCCGAACTGTCGCTCACCACGCCGCCCTGTGATGTTCCGCTGACGTAAGCATCGATGATATATGTGCCCGGAGGGGTAAGGCTTCCGACCCTCACGCTCCCATTAACGATCTTGGTGCCATTGGGCGGGATATCCATCGGCAATCCCCTGAATGCGTCGCTGAACTGGCCGCCGGACGGCGAGAAGAACAGGCCCGCATTGCCCAGGACAATCTGCGCCCCGCCGCTGTTCTTTACCTCCAACTCCACTTCCACGGAATCTCCATAACTCACGGTATCCGCAAAGACCACGACGGAGTTGAGGATAAGGCTCGATACGTGGAGGAGGTTGTCGTCCAACACGGTGACACCGTGGTGAAACGGTGCTCCGTTCGTGTCGAGGCCATAGATATTCAAGGATGGGGTGTACACGCCCTCCGGCATCTGTTCAGGAATCGAGTCGGGTTGGAAATGAAGGGTATCCGTACCACCACCACCCCCTATGAAATAACTCCCGGACAGCATTGATCGATACTGGACCTGACCGATACCGAAGTAGAAAGATGTACTGTCCTGGATGGTGACACCGGCGCCTCCATTGTTGGCCAGGACGAGTTCGAATGCCTGAACGGTCCCCGGAGACACAGTGTTTGGATTGAGGCTCTCTTCGGAATAGGCCAAATCCGGAGGAGACTGGAGGATCACGATTATCGTACCAGAGGCGTTCCCCGTGACGCTCGCCGCCGTGACCGTATCCGGTCCAGCCACGGTTCCCGCCCTGTATTCGATCTGCATGATACCCAACGAGTCCGTCCTGACCTGGATGCCGGCTATCCCCGGATCCACGTCGGTAGACGTAATGGCCCCGATCGTGGCGGAAAGTGTTACCTCGGTACCGCTTTCAACAATATTGCCGTACATATCCCGGATACCGGATGAAGTCATGGACGTCACGCTGGAACCATCGGCCGACAGGGTGTCCCTCCCGGTAAAGGATAGTTCTATCGTCCCGAACGGACTGGAAGGAAGAATCGTTATGTCCGACTTTGTATCGGGAGTCAGCCGGATGCCCGTGGAATCTGAATCCTGTGCCGTTATTGATGGTCTACCGGAGGTATGGTCCCGGGCCTGGAGACCCTGCGACTGTCCGTTTGCCAGTTGGATCTTACTGATTGTACTCTGAAACCCATCAGTGGAGAATTCCATGGTCTCTGAATCCGATGTAAGGGAGACCTTGGTGCTGTCATTCATATCGCGATTGCTGTTATTGTCTTGGGCCTCTATTGTAAGGGAGAAGGGCACGTTGGCGGTTGACTGGATAGAATCCTCGGGCAGGATCACGAGCCTCGTCGCCCCGCTCGCAACCGTTATTATGGTGACGTTGTCGACCTCGCTCGAATCTATGGATGAATAGGCATCGAGGATATCCGTCAAACCGGCCTCGGATGGAGCACGATATTGCACGGTAAGGGTCCCCGTGGAATCGGTAGTTCCTTGCTGCAGGACATCCACTCCTGTCGTATTGTTTGAGTTGTCGGGATTATCTGAAAGGACCCCGTTATTCGGTGTGTGTAACACGAAGGTCACCGACTCTCCGCTTAGCAAGTTGTTGAAACTGTCTCTAACTGTAGATGTGAAGATGACGTAAGAGTTTACCGTGACGGGAACGGTATCCGTCGGAGTAATAATGAGCGTCGCGGCATCGCCTGGCGACACGTCAATTACACTCGACCTGCCGGCGGCTGAATTCACCGAATCAGTAGCACTAACGGTATTCAAACCGGCCGTTCTGAAGAGTACGCTGTTGGAGAAGGTGTGGAATCCCTGGTCGCCTGCCAGGAAGGTATAAGGATCAGGTAGCGTTGCGCTATCGTCACTGCTGGTGAACTTCACCGTCCCGGTATAGTTCAAGACCCTGTTCGTATATCGGTCTACTGCTTCGACACTGAGGGAGTGGTAGGTACCAACTTCGACGTTACTCGGTATGCCGGACAATATCAAGGTATCCACGGCCGTGTTTGTGACAGTGATGCCGGCATGGGTCCCGTGGACGGACGGGTTTCCGACCTCTTCCGCCTCGATCATCCGGGTTCCTGCGGTTACGAGTACCATCCCGGGGTTGTCGAAGTGATGGATCCCTTGATCGGACAACGGATCGAAGTCGTAGTCCGGGGGGAGGACTACCTCACTTCCAGGGTCGTCCGTCGAGAAGGTCACGCGATTCTGATATCCAGTGACTACGTTGAGATACGGGTCGAGTACGGTGACCGTGAACGGCGTCGGGCTCCCGGCCTCTACCGTGTCCGGAATCCCGCTGATATCGAGCGAATCCGCGGCGGCGGGCGTGACGTTGATGCCCGAAATAATACCGAAAACCGACGAGTTGCTCGCATCCCTGGCGATGACGTACCAGTCACCGGCCGTCACGAGAGTAACGCCGTCGGTAAACGTGTGAAACCCTGCGTCGGCCAGTTGAAATGGGTAGTCGGCCGGGAGTGAGACCTGGCTGCCCGGATCGTTGGTCGAGAAGGTGACCGTCCCCGTATAATCCGTCTTGCGGTTGTCCCACGCGTCCAGCACCTCCACGGAGACCGTCTGTGGATCGCCCGCTGTAATCGAACCAGGGATGCCGCTCAGGGTGAAATGGTCGGCGGGCCCCGGATCGATCGTGATGTTAGTCTTCGTGTCCTGAGCGAGTAACCCGCCCTGATCGGCGGCCGTGATCGAGGGGTTCCCGGTCGTAGGATCCCGAGCCTGGAGGTTCAAGGTCGTGCCGCCATTCAGGGTGATCTGCGTGATAGTGCTCTGAAAACCGTCGATCGAGAACTCCATTGTAGGAGAACTGCTGCTCAGGAGGGCGGTCGAATTATTCGACGGATCGCGGTTGTCGAAGTCGTCCCATGCCTCGATCGTGATGTCGAACGGGGTGTTGGCAGTTGTCTCGATCGCGTCAGTGGGCAGTATGACGAGTTTCGTCGCACCCCCCGCGTCGCTGTGAATTACTACGTCGTCGACCTGGCTCGATGGAACGTATGGTTGGGCCTGGGCATCGAGCACGTCGTATCGATCCGCGTCGGAAGGGGCCGTATATAGTACCGTAATCCGGCCGTTGGAGTCACTATCGCCGTATCTTGAGGTAGAGGATCCGAACGTCGGGTTTGGATCGGCGGTGTTCTCCGATAGCGATCCATAGATCGTCCCCTTCAAGAAGATGTCGATCCGCTGGCCCTGGATCGTGTTGTTCCAGGCATCGGTCACCTCGGCAGTGAAGACACGGGATGCCCCCACCGTTACATTGACGGTATCACCGGGGGTAATGATGACCGAGGCCGGGTTGTTAGGCTGGACCGTGATGCTGGATTGCTTCCCCCACAGGGAGGGGTTCCCAACCTCGTTTACACCGACCTCCCTTTCCCCGACCGTGACCAGGGTGACGCCGTTCGTGAAGTTGTGAATTCCCTGGTCCGTACCGGGCACGAACATGTAGTCGGAGGGGAGGGTCTCGTTCCCCGGGTCGTCGCTGCTGAAGTGCACCGTCCCAGCATACTGCGTCGCGCGATTGCCGAAACCGTCCCGGACCTCCACGGTAACGTTGGATGGGACGCCTGCCGTGATCGGATCGTTGATGTCGTAGACGAGTATCGTGTCAGGATCCCCCGGGGTCACCGTGATGTAATTCGTCTTTGTATCCGTGTCGCTCCCCCCCGGTCCCGTTACCGTCAGGCTTACAGTGAACTGGTCGGCCCTCGTGTATTCGTGGGTTGGGTTTTGCGTGAAACTGGATCCCCCGTCGCCGAAGTCCCACTGCCATGAGGTAATGGCGCCCGTGGAGAGATCCGAGAAGGTCACGTCCAGGGGTGCCTGCCCGCTCGTGGGAAAACCGGAAAAATCCGCGACCGGTGCAGGCTCATTTACACGAATGTAATTGTTCTGCTTGAGGGTGTCGGCTCCCGCCGGCCCCGTGATAACCAGGGTGACGTCGAACCAACCGGAGTCCTGATAGGTATGCTGGGGATGCTGGACCATGCTCGAGTCCCCGTCGCCGAAGTACCATTTCCAGGTGTCGATCTCGCCACTGGGGGTCGAAAGGTCCGTGAACTGGACCGAAAGGGGTCGTAGTCCGCTCCTCGGGTTTGCAGTGAAATTGGCGTGGAGGGAGTCGTAGACGGTGATGTAGTTCGGTATCGAATCTGTGTCCTGCCCCCCAGGGCCGGTCACTGTCAATGAGACATCGTAAACCCCGGGAGTGGTATAGGTATAAAGCGGGTCCTGAGAATGGCTCGTGCCCCCGTCTCCAAAGGCCCACGACCAGGTGTCGATTGAACCCGATGAGAGGTCCGTGAACTGGACACCCAGGGGGGCCACGCCGGACCTGGGTGTTCCGCTGAAACCGGCAACCGGGGGATTTTCCGAGATCACTATATAGTCGACCCGGGTAGTGTCGTCCGTCCTGCCCCCATTTCCGGTGACCGTCAAGGTCACCGAATAGGTACCGGCATTGTTGTACACGTGCTTTGGATTCTGCTGGTTGCTCGAGCCGAGGTCCCCAAAATTCCATGACCAGGACGACGGCTCCCCAGGTTCACCGGTAGACTGATCGATGAACTGGATGGTATCCCCGGGGAGTCCAGACAGGGGAAATGCGAAGAAATTTGCCGTCAAGGGCTCGGTCACATGGATTCGCTGGACCATCGTCGTGTCATCGCTGCCCCCCGGGCCCGTGACACTGAGGGAGACATCGAAAAGGCCAGTGGTGGTGTACTGATGGGTCGGGTTCTGAGCGAAACTCGTGCCCCCGTCACCAAACGTCCACGACCAGGAGGTCACTCCACCCCCCGTAGACTGGTCGGTGAACTGAACCAGCAACGGCCTGTCACCGGAGTCGGGGCTGGCCGAGAAGTTGGCCACGGGAGGAGGCTCCGTTACGTGAATCAGGTCGACCCGGGTCGTGTCATCAGTACCCCCAGGCCCGGTCACGCTCAGGGTCACACTGTAAAGACCCGTGTCGTTGTACGTGTAGGAAGGGTTCTGCAACGTGCTGCTGCCGATACCGTCACCAAACGTCCACGACCAGGAGGTCACTCCACCCCCCGTAGACTGGTCGG
>CAZNLH010000001.1:0-107465 GCA_964573995.1 uncultured Gemmatimonadota bacterium | reverse complement strand
TACGTGAATCAGGTCGACCCGGGTCGTGTCATCAGTACCCCCAGGCCCGGTCACGGTGAGAGATACGCTGAAGTAGCCGGTATCCGTGTATGTGTGTACAGGGTTCTGGCTTACACTGTCGGTTGCACCATCTCCGAAGGTCCATGCCCAGGAGGTAATGATGCCTCCACCCTTTGACTGGTCTGCGAAATTGACAACCAATGGTCGGCTACCGCTCGTCGGTGAGGCCGAGAAGTTGGCGACGGGGGATGCCGCAAGTAGAGATGAAAAGGCAAGAGACAATAAGATAGTGGTGATGGTATACGTGTATCCTTCTCTATGTCCTCCTGTCCTTTTACTCAGCAGAATGCGGTCTTTCATCAGAATACGCTATTATCCCCAGCATATTACATATACAGAGACAACTATATTGGCAATCAGGATTATTTGAATTGGAACAGTCCACCCTCACAATCATAAATAGCAATTTCCATGCCATTTAAGGCGTGAGCCGGCGGATTTAACAGGAGTGTAATCTATTGAAGAATAGTAACTTGTGAAATACCCGCATCGTATCCCAAGTTGACGTACGAGCAACTTGCCGCTTTACCGGCCCGCTCCCGTCATATATTGGACAACATTGCCTTTATTTCTCGACTTCGTCTTCTATTACTTCTGCATGACCATTTTCCTTGTAGATGAATATTCTCCCGCCTGTAAATGACAGAAGTAGGTCCCGGATGCCATTTCTTCTCCTCTGTCGCTCCGACCATCCCACTGGACCAGATATTCTCCTGGCGTTTTTTCTTCCTCAACGAGGGTCTTGACTATCATTCCCCTCAAAGTGTAAATACGTAATGAAGTATATGTGGGTCCATGGCCTGGCTTATCCGCGATCATATACCTGATGGTTGTCATGGGATTAAATGGGTTGGGATAATTCTGAGCGAGACGATAACTCCTCGGCAGATGTATGCCGTCATGGTCGTTACCGGTTACTTTCAATGCCCCTCCCGGCGTCCATGATACTTCTTCGGATGCGGCACTCTCGTTCCCGGCAGTGTCATACGCCGTAACGACAAAATAATAGGCCACACTATCCAGACCTCCTACGGTGATGAATGTGTCAAGATAAGCCTCCTCGACATGATCATATTCACCGGAATTTACACCATAGTATACCCTATACCCCGAGAGATCTGCCTCTGCGTTCCTATTCCATGAAAGGGAAACATTGTTGTCTGCATGCGCGTATCCTGCAACACCAGGACAGGATCCCGCCAAGGCTACACACCCGCCGATAGCCACAATACGGATCAGGGACTTCATCCTTACCTCCATGGTTGTCTTGCTCGTCCTTGCCGGACGAAGTGCCTTCTCGCCGTTCCGGTGCTCCAAAGCGACTAACAATGAAACAACGGCGTGAAAGCGAGACAATGTTTCTTTATGGAACTATATGGTTGATATAATTCCATATGTTGATACAGGAACTCTCAGTTGGATGGAATAAGCAAGGGGTGTGCCGGATTTGAAGGCTGGAACTATTTTCAGGGCTTGTCTTGTATCTATATTATTATCAAGTTGTTAGAGCAGTCCATTGAGCCTCTGTACATTAAAACTCCTTATTATCAGCACACAATATGGTTACAATATTTCACAAGTGTGAAATCTTTTCTTTTCGTAATGTTGGCATATCAACGGTAAGGAAAAAACGGGGACTGCAGACACTTGGAGCAGACAGCCATGGAGTGGTACATATATACTTAAAAAAGGACCCCACCGGCACCCCTGTTTCTGGGATACTGGCGAGGTCCTTGTCTGATGCAGTCATTAGTTCTTGGACTTTTTTACTTCAGGATCACCATCTTCTTGGTTGCCGTGAAGTCGGCGGCATGGATGGTGTAGAGGTAGATGCCGGATCCTGCCTTCTCTCCCCGGTCGTCTCTTCCATCCCAATGCACCACGTAACTGCCTGGTGCCCTGACACCATTCTCCAAGGTCCGGATCAACCGACCCCTGAGGCTATACACCTGGATGAGGACATGTACCCCAGCCTCAGACGACGCTCCGGCCGGGATATCAAACCTGATCGAGGTAGACGGGTTGAACGGGTTGGGATAGTTCTGCCCGAGGGCGAAGGCCTTCGGCAGAGCCGGGGGCAACTGCCCCACACCACCACCTATACCGGAAGGAGAACGGACATAGAAACTGAACTCCTGGTTGCTCTCGGTGATGAGATCCCTGCTGTCTACCGCCTCAACCTTCCAGTAATAGAGCGTGTTATCGTCCAAGGCCGGAGTGGTAAAAGCGGGCTCGGCCAGACCACTGACAATCACAGTACCACTGCCAAGACCAGGATCGGTACCGTAATAGAGCGTGTATGTCACCGTGTCACCAGGATCGGGATCAGTGGTTGCCTGCCAACTCAAGGTCGGAGTAAGGGTCTCAACCGTGTCACCATCCGCAGGACTCAACAGGTCAAACGGCAACGGCGGATCCGGAATGCTGACCACAAAACTCCAGTCCTGCTGAAGACTCCACGTCTCCAGGCTACCGGTGTCCACCGCCTTCACCTTCCAGTAGATCACCACGTCGTCAGGCAGACTCGACGGCTCAGGCCCAACAGGAGAAACAACGGCCTCCCTACTCACAGGAACACGCACGGCAGACCCCCCAGGCACCAACCCACCCGATACCCCGGACCGGACAAGCGCATCAGAAACCGAACCGGCAGACTTCCTCACCAAAGAGAGGATACCCATCGGCGGGATCGTGTAATCACTCCCAGACAAACCACTCACCACCGTAGTCGACTCGGGAGCAAAAACCGCGCTCGTACCATAATAAAGGGTGTAAAGGACCGAGTCAGAGAGGTTGGGATCCACAGAATCCTCCCAGTCCAACAACGGAACACCCGTCTCCACCGTGGAACCGTCTGCAGGACTCAACAAGCCAAACTCACCCGGCGGCACGTTCGCCGTAGCACCGGAAAGCCAAAAATCAGCCACGTTGTTGTTACGGTTCCCATGCAACATCACACCATACCACAACTGAGAACCATTACCCTGAGCCTTCCCGGGATCACTCACACGCGTGTCATATACACCGTTGATGTAACAGTCAAAATGATGGCCGTGAACATCACTGCTCACCACCACCTCAAAAGTATCCCCAGCCTGCGGATACGGAAGCGTGGACACCGGAGACTGCATAACCGCAGAGTCGGGAACACCGTTGACAATCGTCCAAAGAGCATAGTAATTGTACGTCCTGTGCCGGAAAATAAGATAACCGTTGGCATCAGGAGAAGGCGAATCCAACATCAACGCAAATCCACCCTCACCAATCCCCGCAGAATCCGCATCCACACCCCAACGCAACTTCACATCCTCCACACCCGTCACCGGCACATAAACAGACATGAAATCCCAACGATCCTCCAACGACTCGTTGGCCAACTCACCGTTGCTGATCGCAAACTCCGGATCCGCACTCCAGTCAGGACCCAATACCGCACGCTCAAAATCATCCACCAACGTCGGAACACCAACCGTGGTGGCAAACGGAACGTTCGAAAGCGGCGAAACATTGTCAGACTCATCAACCGCCTTGAGCGCAAAATAATACGTCACAGCAGGATCCAAACCACCCACCGTGAACTCCTCCGAACTGCCCGCAGGCAATGGATCGGGCTCCCCCACCGCCTGCGTAGCACTCCCAAAATTAGACTCCGTGATCGGAGAAGTAGAATAACGAACATCATACCAACTCGCCGTACCCGTAGTGTCATTGTCACCAGTAGCCGTCCAGGTCAACAACACCGTACGAGAATTAACCCCACTAACCGCAACATCAGATACCGCAGAAGGCGCTATGTTGTCGAATATATCCTCGGTGGCGAGGGAATCAAAATATGTCTGGGCCATCAATGCATAACCGGCATTGTCAGGATGGACGTGGTCGAACATATAATCATTCTGCCAGGTAGGATCCGCCTTGAATGCGCTGTTGTGGTCCACATACTTGATGGAATATCCCAACGCCGACCAGTCGTTTACTATTCCCAGGTAACCGGCATTCAACTCGGTTGCAAGGCTGTCCTTCGAATCATTCCTCGGGATAATGCCCGAAAGGTGGACTATCATGGATGGATTATAGTTGTAAATGTGGGACAGGAGCGAGTCCATCTCCACCAGTGTGCTCGATACCCCCTGATCGGCCGAGATATCGTTTGTCCCGAGATGGATAAGGACAATTCCCGGGTCGGTCTGCTGGAGGAAACTGTCCACATCGGCAAGCATCATGTCAACAGTCCAGCCACCGTGTCCCTCATGGTCTGCATCAAAACCCACGCCATCGTGCAGGGTGCCTACCAGATCATACCATGCCCCGGTGTCCGTCAACATTGAATCGAGATTGTCTCGAAAACCACCGACAGGGTCTGATCCATCATAGCCCTCGGTTATCGAATCACCCATGAGCATGATCCGTGTCGTGTCGATCTGGCTGTACATGGTTGAGGCCGAGATTGAAAAGGCCGCCGCAAGACACATTATTTCTCTGAACATACAACAGATCCTTTTGGGCTTGGCAATGAAAGCATATTTTTCAGGAGGGACTTCCTACCCTTGAGCAGTGGGCCTTGCCCCGTGAATAATACCTAATAGTTTCTTCCGGGGCAAGGCCCACTTTGCCTGTTCTTTTAGTAGTGTTTTACTTCAGGATCACCATCTTCTTGGTTGCCGTGAAGTCGGCGGCATGGATGGTGTAGAGGTAGATGCCGGATCCTGCCTTCTCTCCCCGGTCGTCTCTTCCATCCCAATGCACCACGTAACTGCCTGGTGCCCTGACACCATTCTCCAAGGTCCGGATCAACCGACCCCTGAGGCTATACACCTGGATGAGGACATGTACCCCAGCCTCAGACGACGCTCCGGCCGGGATATCAAACCTGATCGAGGTAGACGGGTTGAACGGGTTGGGATAGTTCTGCCCGAGGGCGAAGGCCTTCGGCAGAGCCGGGGGCAACTGCCCCACACCACCACCTATACCGGAAGGAGAACGGACATAGAAACTGAACTCCTGGTTGCTCTCGGTGATGAGATCCCTGCTGTCTACCGCCTCAACCTTCCAGTAATAGAGCGTGTTATCGTCCAAGGCCGGAGTGGTAAAAGCGGGCTCGGCCAGACCACTGACAATCACAGTACCACTGCCAAGACCAGGATCGGTACCGTAATAGAGCGTGTATGTCACCGTGTCACCAGGATCGGGATCAGTGGTTGCCTGCCAACTCAAGGTCGGAGTAAGGGTCTCAACCGTGTCACCATCCGCAGGACTCAACAGGTCAAACGGCAACGGCGGATCCGGAATGCTGACCACAAAACTCCAGTCCTGCTGAAGACTCCACGTCTCCAGGCTACCGGTGTCCACCGCCTTCACCTTCCAGTAGATCACCACGTCGTCAGGCAGACTCGACGGCTCAGGCCCAACAGGAGAAACAACGGCCTCCCTACTCACAGGAACACGCACGGCAGACCCCCCAGGCACCAACCCACCCGATACCCCGGACCGGACAAGCGCATCAGAAACCGAACCGGCAGACTTCCTCACCAAAGAGAGGATACCCATCGGCGGGATCGTGTAATCACTCCCAGACAAACCACTCACCACCGTAGTCGACTCGGGAGCAAAAACCGCGCTCGTACCATAATAAAGGGTGTAAAGGACCGAGTCAGAGAGGTTGGGATCCACAGAATCCTCCCAGTCCAACAACGGAACACCCGTCTCCACCGTGGAACCGTCTGCAGGACTCAACAAGCCAAACTCACCCGGCGGCACGTTCGCCGTAGCACCGGAAAGCCAAAAATCAGCCACGTTGTTGTTACGGTTCCCATGCAACATCACACCATACCACAACTGAGAACCATTACCCTGAGCCTTCCCGGGATCACTCACACGCGTGTCATATACACCGTTGATGTAACAGTCAAAATGATGGCCGTGAACATCACTGCTCACCACCACCTCAAAAGTATCCCCAGCCTGCGGATACGGAAGCGTGGACACCGGAGACTGCATAACCGCAGAGTCGGGAACACCGTTGACAATCGTCCAAAGAGCATAGTAATTGTACGTCCTGTGCCGGAAAATAAGATAACCGTTGGCATCAGGAGAAGGCGAATCCAACATCAACGCAAATCCACCCTCACCAATCCCCGCAGAATCCGCATCCACACCCCAACGCAACTTCACATCCTCCACACCCGTCACCGGCACATAAACAGACATGAAATCCCAACGATCCTCCAACGACTCGTTGGCCAACTCACCGTTGCTGATCGCAAACTCCGGATCCGCACTCCAGTCAGGACCCAATACCGCACGCTCAAAATCATCCACCAACGTCGGAACACCAACCGTGGTGGCAAACGGAACGTTCGAAAGCGGCGAAACATTGTCAGACTCATCAACCGCCTTGAGCGCAAAATAATACGTCACAGCAGGATCCAAACCACCCACCGTGAACTCCTCCGAACTGCCCGCAGGCAATGGATCGGGCTCCCCCACCGCCTGCGTAGCACTCCCAAAATTAGACTCCGTGATCGGAGAAGTAGAATAACGAACATCATACCAACTCGCCGTACCCGTAGTGTCATTGTCACCAGTAGCCGTCCAGGTCAACAACACCGTACGAGAATTAACCCCACTAACCGCAACATCAGATACCGCAGAAGGCGCTATGTTGTCCTGTGTATATCCGGATGGGATATTGGAGATACCTGAGATATTGCGCTGCGGAAAACCGTCATCGCTCTTGAGCGCAAAATAATACCTCGTATCGGGCGATAGACCACTGACGGTAAAGTACTCCGTGGAACCGGACGGCGAGGGGACCGGCTCACTCATGACCTGCGTAGCGTTGTCGAAGTTGAGGTCCGAGATTATCGACTGAGAGTAACGGATATCATACCGCGATGCCGTACCCGTAGAATCGTCATCTCCCGGCGCCGTCCAGGTCAGGGTGATCGATGTCGGTGTCCTGGAGTCGATGGCAAGATCACCAACAGCCGATGGAGGCGTCGTGTCTCCAGAATACTTGAAGAAGACGAAATCATCGATGTTGTTGTTGTTATCGTGTCCTCCGTCTATCATAACGCCCGCGTAGAGGGTATCGGAGTTTCCCTCGAGTTTGTCCGGATCTGTAAGCCGCACATCGAACTGGTTATTGACGAAGATGTCAAAGTGGTTTCCCTGGCTGTCCGACCACGGGACTACTTGAAATTCGTCCCCCGGGGAAAAGAATGGCAGTTCGGACTGCGCGGAGTGGGCCACCTGGGACGTCACTACCCCGTTTTCGATCGTCCAGATTGCGTACCAGTTCAGATTAAAATTCCGAAAGAGGAAATAGCCGTTGGCAGTCGTTGTTGAATCATCCAGCATAAGGGCTAGGCCGGTTCGCTGGACACCTGCTGTATCAGCGGTTGTTCCCCAGCGGAAAGAAACACCTATTGGGTTGATCCTCGGGTTGAAGACCGCCAGTTTATCCAGCGCCTCCACTGAGTCTGTATTGGCCAGTTCATTATTAATAATCTGGTAGGACGAATCGGCCGTCCAATAGGGACCGGGATAGGGACCAATCCTATTAAAATCGTCGGTGTAGACCGTATCCGCCGCCGGGTTTTCCAACGAAGGAACACCGGCAAAAAGCCTTCCGATCGTTACCGTTAAGGCCAACGACATGATAAGAGAAATAGAAACCGAACACCACGCTCTTCCCATTGTGGACCTCCCTCCCTTGATAGGGTCCAAGGTAAAAAATTCCTCGATGGCTGAAAAGATTTCCCTACCGCTCTTCATGAACCTTGCCTCCTGTTACCGAGCAACATTCTCTTGCAGGCCTTCTACAAGGGTCTATGGATGCTTTCTTGCCAAGAAGACGGCAAGTCTCATGCCATGGTCACAGTGCATCCCGGCCTTCTCTCTCATCTGCAATCTTATGAGAGGTCAAAAGCAAAGACGGGATCACTCCGGATCACCATTACCAAGATGTCTTAAAATATACAGTAAGATGTCGCCTTTTAGACACTGATGTTCTTGAATTCCATGATATTTCTTATATCGTGCCGCTTGGTCCCTATAATATAAAACTGTGTCTTTGGATATCAAAAACTGTCGAGATTTGGCAAAATACACCGCAAGCGGGTGATATGACGCCAGAGCCGGCCGCCTCTCCGTTCAACGGATCAATTAAAGATGGTCAAAGGCCGTTGCCCTGCTGGAACAGCCGGAGATAGGAGGTCGGAATTCATCCAATGATACAAAGATATGGTTCTCGGAATCGACCGATGAAGGGAGCGCCCTTGGAAGACTCCCGGGGGTATGATACTTGCTCATTCATCATCGGGATTTCTCCTATTACCTCTTGAGCCTGATTCGACATGAAGGATCAGACTATTCTCTTGCAATTGACCGCCGATAATATGGCCCTATCATCCCCGGGTGGTAAGCACATCTTCACGTCGGACAGACGCGATGCCAGCCATTAGGTGAATTTGATGATTTATTGCAATGATTGACAATAAGATACATATAACATTCCTGGCTTCCACCCTCCAGGTCGGAGGCGCGGAAAATATCCTCGAGGATCTAATCCGGCACCTCGACCGGGACAGATTCTTCGTCAGCGTCTTGTGCCTGAAGGGGATGGGGGCAATGGGCAGAGAGATCCATGAGATCGGGGTCGAGGTCCATGATCGACTCATGATGAACAAGAGGGACTTCCGTATAGTCATACGACTGACCCGCTACCTGAGGAAATCAGGTGTCGACGCGCTGATTCTTCTTAACCATGACGACGCCATGTTCTGGGGGAAGATCTGCGGCAGGCTGGCTCACGTCGCGGCGATTATCGTATGGGTCCACTCCGAGGCGATAGCCGGCGGCGGGTGGCTGGTCCGTACCATAAACCGCCTCAGCATCAACCTGGTGGACCGGATAATCGCGATCTCCAGGCACCACCGAGACGGTATAATGTCTCAACACGCCAACCTGTCTCCGGGGCGGCTTGAAGTAATATACAACGGCATAGACATGCGTCGGTTCTCCGATCTGGAGCGGAGCCGCGACTCGTTGATGGCCTCGCTGGGGATTACAGGATACCGTTTCAGGGTTGGGACGGTTGCCAGGCTGTGCCCGGAGAAATCCCTCAATGTCTTGATCCATGCAGCCAGCCGCGTCATAGATGAAGAAGAAGGTGTGGTATTCCTCATTATCGGTGATGGAAAAGAGAGGGCACATCTCGAGGAACTTGCGGCTGACTTGAACCTGAAAGAACACGTCCGATTCCTCGGCGAGCGCCGCGATATCCCCGAAATCCTCCGGTGCCTCGACATCGCCGTCCTTTCTTCCAGGGAAGAAGTCTTTCCACTCTTCCTCCTGGAGGCCATGGCTTCCGGACTTCCGGTCGTCTCTACAAGGGTTGGAAGCATAGATGAGATAGTTGTGGATGGAGAGACGGGGCTCCTGGTGGAATCCGGAGACCACGAGGCATTGGCGCAATCGATCATCCGGTTGATCAGGGATGGAGACCGTCGATTTAAGATGGGCCGTGCCGGAGAGGAGCGGGCACGGGATAGATTCCTCGTCGAGTCTATGGTAGAGGGAATAGAAGGATTAATAGTCGACCTCTTGCGACATAAATGTCCCACAATCACCGATAGGACATGCGCTCCCGATAAACAAACAGCATCTTACGGAAGTCCGCCCTGGGCCGATAAGGATCAATGAAATCCTGAAGAAGAGAGATCAAGGAAACCCACCCTGTTATTCTATGATCGTCAGCCCATGAGGCGCTTCCGGAGGATCTTGGTCATCCTGATGTTTCAACAAGATATATCCATCTTGGGGTGCTATTGTCAACGTATCGTGTACGAGTTCACCGTCGTTGTGGGCAGGATCCTGAATCCCCTTGATCTTCCTGTAGGTTCCTTCACCCAATCCGCTGATCGTCCTGGTCTCGCCGCTCGGATTCATCACGACGATCCCGTTGTCGAAATCGCGTCTCCATACCCTCGAGTTGATATTGACTGCATCGTCTCCCACAGCATACCACCCAGCATCTGCAAAGAGATCCTTCAACTTGACCGATGGATCGTTCACATCGTATGCGTCGGAGACGGGATGGCCGAGGTAACCCGTGCGATCGTTTAGATAGTGGACAACCGGTGCATCTTTGTCGTGAGGGCTCCTGAGGTCGTACTTCTCCGTGACATGGGGATACCCGCGTTGACAATCCAGGAATTCCGTATCACTCTTAGCGGCATAATATATCTCCTCTCCATCGACCTGGATCACGCCTGTTGATGGAAACCCGGCGGTTGAGGCCACGGGAACCCTGTCCTGCTCGGCATTGATGTCCTCAGTCAGCATAGTGGTCAATGCTGCCACTTCCCCTGTAGGATATACCGTGAATTCATCGAACCACAAGGTCTCAGCATGATCCTGGCTGCCGAAATCGCAACTGAAAAAGGCATCGGTGAGCAATGTGCTGGTCATGGTGAACCTCATGGATTGATAGTCCGTGGGATTCTCATTACGGACCATCCCGTTTATAATCGAGATCGCCTGGTCCCTGCCGGTCTCAACGAGATAACGCTGGATGGAAGCCAGATCGCTCAAGTCCTTGGAGGAAGGAGAATAATTTTCGCACATGATACCGTTCAGGTATGGTGTCGCGTATCGATTGAGTCCGTTACCGACCATTATAATACTCGAATCTTGGCCTATCGTGTTCTGTGCAAGTGTCAACATCCCCTCCCTCCATAGAGTATCAAAAAGCGGCTCTCCTTCATTATGCTCCGTGTCATGCTCGGCCACCTGGTTGAGTGTAGCATCCTTAATATCACGGCTCACCCAACGAAGATTGTCGGAATAGACATCATAGAATATTCCATCCCAGTAATCATATTTGAGGACATGTTCGTTCACGAGGTAATCGGGGAGAAAGGAGTTCGGTTTCAAGCCGTCGGGGTTGCTCCCCTTCGCAGCCTCAGTATTTGTGAAGTTCAATATCTTGTCGTATTCCCATCCGGGAAATGAGATCTTGTTGCCCTGGTAGTCGTATAACCACCAGTCATAGCGTTGCGCAAGGGTATAAATAGAGTCCGGTGGCGATACCGTCGAATTGGCACCTATGGAGGTATGATAGAGCAGGAAGACGGCATCAGGATTTTCCTCCTTTATCCTGGACAGGTTTTCCCTGTACGCCTCGTTTCTGTCCAGTGTCCAGCCGAAAATGAGGAGGTCCCAGCCGCTGAATACATTGACGTCCTTCTCTCTTACTTCGTTCCTGAGATAACAGTTTGCCAGCCTGGGAAAGGGCAAGTCAGTCACTCCTTGAGCAGTCAGGGATGTGAATGAAGAAATTCCCGACAGGAGGATAAAGGCGGGCAGGATACTCAATCTGCTAATTGATGTCTTCATTTTACGCTCCCCCTCATGAGCCCGAGTTTCAAAGGCTGCAGGGTACACTTAGCAATAAGCATGCCACTCATATTGCACCTTGAAGGCGTATTTAACTTGTTATTATAACTACTGATACAGAACAGGGAACATTCACGAGATATTTCATCAAACCTCAATCCGTTACTTTTTTTAACTGCCTGTAATTTTTTTCAGAACAGTGCCGTACCAGTTTACCGAAAGAGGCCATCATCAAGACAAGAGTCCTTATTACCCTGCACTGTCGCCAATCTGTTGGTCTAATCCACTGTCCATGTGGAGAGTACAAAGAGACCGGTAAAGAGGAGCAAAAACGGCAGTGTTAGATTGAGTAGCGATTGTTCTCAGGCACGTTCGAATTGGCCTCATTGCCTGAGCATGAGTGTGAAAATCGACATACTCGATGGTATGAGAGGCAAGTAGGATCCTCTACTACAGGGGAGACGCCCCTATTGCCTGCAATTATCATCATCCGACAGGCGATGGTAGAGTCTCTCACATTCCCTTGCAATTCTGTCCCAGTTATATAGATCCTCTATCCTCCTCAGGGCCCTGGATCGGAACTCCTTCACGCGTTCCGGATGATCAACGAGTTGCTGCAATACCTCCCGAAGGGCTTCCACATCGTTGACCGGGTAACTCAATCCAGCATCGCCTATTGTCTCGAGGTTTTCTTCTATCCCATTTACTACCACGCAATTACCATAGCCCATAGCCGCGAGCAGTGCAGGCGATGTACCCTCGAGTTCCGAGGGTTGAACATAGAGATAGGCGTGACTGCACAATTCGGCATAAGACTTGTTGTAGACATAACCAAGAAAAGCGACCCTCTTATCCGACATCCCCTTCAACGATTCCACATAATCCTTGTTGTACGGATCGTCTCCCACGATCACCAATTTCTTGTCCGTCTTCACGGATTGAAATGCATCGATGAGATAATGGACTCCCTTTTCAGGAATGAGCCTCCCTACAAACAGGATGTATCCCCCGGGCTCAAGACCAACCTTCCGAAGATAATCGACATCCTCTACCCTCTCCGTATAAGCCCCGTACGGGATATAGACCGGGTTCCTGTTGAAGCGCTCACGATAATATCTCTGGACTACCCTCGAATCGGCCACGATCTCGCTGGCGAACTTCACTGCAAAGTACTCTGACACCCTGAACCAGGCCCTCGCCAGGCAACCCCATTTCTTCCTCCTCCATTCCACCCCATCCACTGAAATAACTACTCGCTTGCCGAAGAGCCTCAGTACAGGTGTGAATATGGAATTACCAAGACCATAGATATGGAAGATCTCGAATCCCCGTGGGAGTGCATCGATGACGGATATGAAGGTGTGGGATATCGTGTCCAGGCTCTTCCTGTGGATTGAAGGGAGCCTGCGCAACTTTACACCCAGGTAAATGCTCCCGGAGTCGCCAACGTTATTCTTTCTACAATAAACGGTAACATCATCTCCCATGACGACAAGCCTCCTGGAGACTTCATCGACACAGGTCTCGAAGCCACCGTAGTTCGCGGGAATTCCGCGAGTCCCAAGAATTGCCACCCGGATACTTTTCACCTACCTCCCCTCCTCAACCATATACGAGGCCCTCGTACACCGATAGGATTGCCCTGCAGTGGTCCGCCTTGTTGTACCTTATCTTCACATCCCGGTAACCATTGCGTCCCAATTCAACCCTGAGGTCCCTGTCCTTGAGCAATCGCCCTATCTTCTCACTGAGATCATCAACATCTCCCGCCACCGAGAGGAGTCCGGTACGCCCATCCCCTATGAGTTCCGGGATTCCACCGATCCGGGAGCCGATGACCGGCTTTCCTCGGGCCATGGACTCCAGGACCGAGAGGGGGCAATTCTCATAGCAGATCGAGGGGAGAACGCTGAAAGAGCACCTGTCAATAAGGTGCTTTATCTCGGTTGAGTTCTTATGGCCCACGAAACGCACATTTTCAGCATGTTCTCGGTCACGAAGCATTTCGAGAGAGCGCCTTTCCGGTCCTTCACCGGCAATTACAAGAAGGGATTCCGGAAAACGCCTCACGGCCCGGATTAGAGCGGATAATCCCTTTTCACGAGACAGCCTGCCGAAATAAAGGATATATTCCCCTCCTCCAAATTTCGGCCCTGGTGGGATCGGATCGACGAAGTTTGGTATGTGGATTACCCTTGCATTGAGCCTCGCGTGCCGATCCAGGACATCCTTCATGAACCTGCTCGGGGCGATGACAACGTCAAGAGAGTCCCGGTACGTACCCAAGAGGCGGTGGAGATACGCCTCAGCAAGCAGGACAAGCCTCCTGGAAAGTGGCGTGTTCCTGCAGGTGTCCACAAGGACATTATATATTCGTCCCTCCACGCAGCGCTCGCATACACCTTCGCCATTGAACAGCATATAGTTGGGACAGACCAACTTGTAATCATGGGCCGTCATGACGACCGGTATTCCGTGATCCCTCAGGATTGGGAGGAATGATGGCGATAGTTGGTGATAGACATTATGAATATGCGCAACATCCGGCCTGTAACGGTCGATAAGAAGACGGACCTTTTCCCTGGCCTGTAGCGAGTAGATAGCCCTCCCTGAGCATTTGATCCTCTCGATTGTGCCATCGGCATCATTGAAGTCAACCTTATCAACGAAATATGAACTGAAGGGTGAGGGGTCATTTTGATCATCTCTCATCGAAAAATTAATGACATCATTTCCCGCCTCCTCCAGGATCCGTGACAACTCCAGGTAATAATGGTTTGCTCCTCCACGATGATGGTGCGACTTGTTTACCTGAAGGATACGCATCGTTCGATAAGGAAGTAATCTTGGTTCTACAAGAGCCTGTCTGGTCCCTACTTGACCGCTATTTTTACAGACCCATTCTCAACACCCAACGTGGCGATAATATCCTGGATTCGCTTGCGATTGGCCTCCACAGTCAGGTTTTCCCTGGCATATTTCAACTGGCGATCTTTGACCTGATTGTAATACGAATCATCACTCAACAGGCGTATTACTTCACCGGCGAAGGCGGCGGGGTCGTCTCGGACTCCATCAGCATGGTCATCGAAAAATGAGATCCCCTCAGCGCCTATGGACGTCGTCACCACCGGTTTGCCCAGGATGAAGGCCTCCAATATCTTGATCTTGATGCCGCTCCCCACTCGAATAGGAGCAATACATACCCGGTATTTCTTTAGTCCTTCAGCGGTATCCCTGACAAACCCGGCAAACCGGACCGGTCCGAGCCCCTGCAGCCTCTTGTGGACGCGGGGGCCACAGTTTCCGACTACGTAGAGTTCGAGCCCATCGTGCATCCCTTTGAAGTGAGGGTAGACCCTTTCAAGGAAGAACAGCACGGCATCAAGGTTGTTGAACCAATCCAGGCTGCCGATGAAGTACAGTGAATTGGGTATCTCCTCGCTTACCGCATAACAGGCCGACTCCTCCAGATCGGCAGCGACCGACACCGGAATCTTTTGAAAAGAGATCCCTCGAGTCCTCTCTCCACCCTCCTGCCGTATATGATCGATGTCCGCCGCAGACAACGCCAGTACATTCTTGAAACACTCAACCGATCGCAACTCTTCCCGCCTCTTCAACCTGAAGTAGATTCTCATAAATGCACGCTTCCAACAACTGTTCTCCACCAGCATCCGCCTCCTGTCTCTCATGAAGGCGGCATCGTGGATCAGCAGGACGGCGGTGGCTATCCCCCTGACGTGTGAACGGAGCAATGCGCAATGCCAATACTCTATGATGACGAGGTCATATCCGCCTCTATCGGTGACATCGGCCAATTTCCTCTTGAGGCACGACGGGGAATTGTAACTTACCTCCTGCGACCTGAGCAAGAAAATCAACTTCGTAAGATTGAGAAACTTGTAGTACAACCGATGAAACAGAGACCGCTTGTTCGGCGCTGGGACGATGAACACCTCCTCACAGAACTCCCCCAAGCGCCCCGCGTCACGCACCTCTTCAGGGCTGTGGGCCATTCCAAGAAAGGAAACCTCGTGATCCAGGGACAATAATCTAAGGAGGTTATAGGAGACAATATCGCTTCCCATTCTCTTTCCTGCAGGGATCACGGACTTTACAAGCAATATCTTCATCTTTCCGGAATTCCTTAGAACAGTCTCTCTGCGTACTCCCTGGAGTTAGCCGCCGGATGCAGGTGAGAATTGGGCTCGATACTCCACTTGCTGCAATTGGGGCAGACCTCGCATATACCCCTCTCGAAATAGGACCTTCTCAACTTGAGATAACCGGGGCCATCCCAGATCTCATTGAGCGTATTCGAGGCCAGGTCTCCCACGATATACCTCTCGAAAGGGCAGGAGAGGACCATGCCGTCCCAGGTAACATATATCTCCTGGAAAAAAGAGAGACAGTCACCCGTAGCCTCATCGAGGGCCGGGAAATGCACCTCTATTCCGAGTTCGCTTGCCAGTTTTTCGCCTTCGGCAAGATACCGCCTTGAATCCTCCACCCGGGTCCATGGACTCTCCTCGATCATCTCATCTTGTTGAACAACGAGGTGGGGCATCCATAGCGACTCGACATGAAGTTCGCCCGCCAGGCGCAGGATATCACAGACCTCCGGGAGGACTGAGTTCATCGCAACTACATTGAGGGAGACGGCCGGGTGGCCGTTGCCGCGAGAGGCCTTACACTCGTTCAACGCCCTTATGTTCTCGATCACCCTATTCAAGGTATCCGTGCCCCGGACGTAGGTGTGGGTCACGGGATTGGCGCCCCCAATAGACACGCATATCTGGTCCAGGTGTGCATCAACCAGGCCCCTGGCGATATCCGGCTTCAGAGATATCGCGTTTGTAAAGAAGTAGACCTGGGGGCCGTATCGCTTTACCTCCTTGACCATTTCTATATAATCCGGGTGCAACAAGGCCTCTCCAAATCCGCCGAGGAGGACCCTTTCCGCATAGGGGAAAAAGGGCCGCACCTTGTCGAATACCTCCCAGGAGAGAAAGCCGGAGTGACGGACTTGGTCCTTCCTGACAAACTGGCGATTGCACATCACGCAGTTCGAGTTGCACCGAAGTGTAGGCTCGAGGCTGATCTCTACCGGTTTCGATCGGAGACGCGTCCGTTTCAGTTTGATCTCCAATTTGTTCAGTCGCTTGTTGGTGAACGACCGGGCATTGATGTACCTCATCTCCATCCTCCTAAGTCGAAGAAAGCATCGTCCTCAAGATCATCAGGCTTTGATCTCTATACTCCCTGGCATATTCTCGCCTGCCGCTTCGTACGAGGGACACTATTGTAAAATAGGGGACCCTAAACGCCATCATCGTTACAAGGACAATCTTCAAAAACCGCGCCCTCCAGATGCCGTAGTTCTTGGAAAAAAACTGGAACTTGCTCCTGTAAAGTTCTACCAGCATTTCGCTTGAGTGCTGCCTGGTGGACATACCTTGATAATGGACGACCACGGCTGATGAGACGTACATGACCTTCCACCCCTTCCGCTTCATCCTGTAGCACCAGTCCTCCTCTTCACTGTACATGAAATATCTCTCGTCCATCAAGCCGATCTCTTCGATCACCACCCTCCTCACCATGAGACAGGCGCCCTGGACGTAGTCCGTCTCTCCGCAACTACGGTAATCGAATTCATCCGAGAGGTAATTCCTGGACATCCAACGCCACCTGCACCGGTTAATAACCGGCATCAACTCGCCCACCTCGTGGGCTATGCGAGAAAACTTGCGGCACACCATCTGGACCTCTTTATTTCCATCGAGGAGCATACACCCCGAGGCCCCCACATCGCGATGTGAATCCATGTAATCCGCAAGGATCCCGATGGCGTTATTGACCAGTTGGGTGTCCGGGTTGAGGAGCAGGAAATATCGGCCCCTTCCCTTCTTCAAGGCAATGTTGTTCCCTGCTGCAAACCCAACGTTCAGGTCGTTTCGGATCAGGCGCACCTTGGGAAATTCCCCCTTCACCATATCGGGGCTCCCGTCGGTGCTCCGGTTATCGACGACGAAGACCTCGTATTCAATCTCCCTTGTCTCCCTGTAAATCGACCGGATGCACTCCCTCAAGAGGTCCTTCGTGTTATAACTGACTACTATGACCGATACATCCATCACTTCACCCTCAAGAAGATCTCTTTCACCAGCCCGACCTCACGATCCGTTACCATTTTCATCTTGAACAGGGCAAACAGGTAAAGCGAATATCCGGTAATAAGCGCGAGGCCCAGGTTCCCGGACTGCCTGTAAAGGATAAAACTCAGCGCGATCAGCACAAGCGTGACCGCCAATGATCGAACAAGGGCAAGATCGATGCCTGTGCGGCCGAGGGTGCGGGAGACCACCGGCACGAAGAGGATGACACTGAATATATTGGCGGTTATGGCGGCAAGAGGCGCACCGATAAACCCAAGTTTAGCGATGAACACGATATTCAGCATGATACGCACGGAGGTGTTTATCACGGACAACTTGGCGGCGAGACGAAACCTGTCGATTACCAGGATCACTGTCCCCAAGAGTGCCAGGATGAACGTCAGCAGTGAGGACCAGATAAGGATCCTGAGGATCAGGACCGAATTCGCATATTGACTTCCATACAGGAGGCCAATAAGGTCGCCCGCGAAGATCGTGATGGCTACCGCAACCGGGATCATGATAATTATAATATA
This sequence comes from uncultured Gemmatimonadota bacterium, assembly GCA_964573995.1. Taxonomy (GTDB): domain Bacteria; phylum Gemmatimonadota; class CAZMKB01; order CAZMKB01; family CAZNLH01; genus CAZNLH01. The sequence continues at coordinate 89,308 of CAZNLH010000001.1, read as the reverse complement.
CCTTAGAATTGTTCGATACAGGTCAAGGAGTTTCTCACGTGATTCCAGATAAAAATTAGACATTACAGGCAGTACGGCGTTCATGGCAATCATCGATAAGATAGAGATCAGGTCGGTTACGTTCATTGAGACCTTGTACCACCCCACGGAAGCGTCTCCCAGGATAATGAATAGGATCAGCACCTCCACCTTGGTATAAAGTACTCCAAGCATCTTCCATGATGCCATAGGGAGCGATTCCTTCCAATAATAACGGAGTATGTCCCGCTTGAAGGAGAATACGATCCGTGAGATCTTCAGGCGGTAAAAGATCACAATCAGGAAGAGACGTACAAACTCTATGGCGACAAATGCGGTGAACAGCACCCTCAGGTTGAACCCCTTCATAAGCAGCAGGATACCGGTCCCGGATCGCAGCCCCATGTATATGATGTCGGTAACGGCAATATACCCCATCCGTTCATGCGCCCGGAAACAGGCGTCAAACGAGGTATAAATCGATATCGGGAGGAGCGAGAGCGCCGCAATAGAGCCGATAAACACTATGTCCTCCCTCCCAAGGAGGAAGATGGCGGCTATGGTCAGGAGGATGGACAGGGAGGAGGTGACCAGTTTAAAGAGTATCGAGGTAACCAGGTAGTCGTTACTCTTATCCTTCTGTGTTGCTACATCCCTCACTATCAGGTTCTCCAGGCCGAATTCCGAGGTCACCATGAAATAGCTCAGCATTACAACGATAAAGCCGTACCTGCCATATCCCGTGTCCCCCAGCGACCGCGCGGCATAGATCCCAAAGGCCATGGAAAAGAGGATGGAGAACACCTTGCCGATCAGCAGGGAAATAGAGTTCTTGGTGAAGCGAATAAAGGTTTCCATTTTTCCCGATACCAGGATCCGAGGCCTATCGATATTTCTCGAGTTGGCCCGATTGCAAGGGGACCAGGTCCTTGCCCGTGGCAATACCCTTGCCGACATGTCGTACAGTGATATCTCTCATAGATTCTATCAGGGCAATCAATACGGCCAGGCAGGGGACCATCGGAACCTCTACGAAATAGGGTTGGGAAAAGGCATTGAGTAATATCCTTATCAAGCCGATAAATAATCCCAACGATACCCCCTTGAAATAATCGCTTTCCGTAACTTTGAATACCTTCCAGGCCCTGCCCAAGGTCAGGAAAAAGATGATCAATAAGACGACAAGAGATGGAATCCCCGCCTTCAGGGCCATGGTAAGATAGGCGTCATGAATGCCCATATTGTGGACCAGGAGATAATCTTTCCCCTCGTATTCCACCTTCTTCTCAACGATTTCTCCGGCGACTCCTATCCCCATCCACGGGTTGTCATGTATCTCATCCATGGCCGCCTTCATCTCCACTATTCGCCATACCGCCGTCCCGGCCTCGACATTTTCAACGAAAAAGCTCTTGAATCGATCCACGGTCAGGCTAATGATGTTGGAGTACTTGGGGTGGAGGGCCAGGGCCAAAAAGGCGACAAGAAAACCGCCCATCATTATGGCCGTCAATTTCGTCAAGCGAAAGGATTTCTTCCGTGTTATTATCCACAGCAAGGGAAACATAAAAAGAGTGGTGGCCCACGTCGTCCGGGTAAAACTAAGGAGAATTGGGATCGTCATGAGTATGGTCAAGGCACCATAGCGGAAATAGCGGCGGGTTGAATACAAGAAAATGAACAGGCATATCGAAATAAAAAACATGGAAACAATGAGCGCCATTCCCGGTACGTCCCTGATCCTGGCGTTCCGAAGCAGGCCGCCAGAGGTATCGCCGGCCACCACATTGTGAACTTCGAAACGAATCCCCGTCCGGAGAAGGTAGTGGAGATAGGTCTGTCCGAAAACGGCGGTATAGATGAAATAAACGGCCACCAGCCCGGAGATAACCAGCAGACCGTTAACGAGAAACCGGACATCATCCTCTTTCCTCAGTGCAAGGAATACCGGGAAGACAAGTAAATAGTAAAAGAAAGTCCTCGACCTTGCTATTACCGTTGTGATCTCGAGGTCTGTGTACAGGGATAGGCTATGGATCACGGAGGTGACAATCAGCGCAAGGAAGACCATCAACAGGAGGAGGAGCCTCGAAGAAAATATTCTACGTAAGGAAGCAATGATACCATGATTCAGCACGATAATCAGCGTCGTCAGGAGAATCACTATCTCGGTAAATTGAACATCTGCACCGAACAAGTTTAACTTGGGCAGGACCATCGGGGATATTATGGTTGAAGTAGAGATCAGGACGACTAATATTCCTACGATAGGGCGCTTGAGGATGAAAAAGCCCACGGTGAGCGCCAGGAAGAGGGCGATGGAGGAATCCGGGTCGGAAAGGATGATAGACGAAAGCATGAGGCAGATTGCCGCCAAGATTCCTCCCACAACGAGCCTCCCACCCCTGATGCCTGCGAAATTACCCGTCAATTCCATTGGTCCCCCTGCCCCACTTCTCGGCGCATGGTAATCCTGCCCAGTAGATCGAGAATTCCCACCGATGCAAACATGCAGATGAAGGGAATGACGGGGAGTGAATATCGTGAAATCGCATGAAGTATGCTGTACATCCCATTAAAGTACAATATAATAACAATGATTGGCATGACATCCTTCCACCTATTCCTCTTTAAAACAACACCACATACTGCAAATAACAACAACGGGAAATTAACCAGCGCGTTGAAGACGCTGATAGCAAACGAATGACCCCTGTACCAGAAATCAAGTCCTGTATGTAAGGTGTTCCTCAAGAATCGCCCGGGACGTTCAATGATATTTCGAAAGGCAAGGTCAAACCACTCTGCATCTTCATCTCCTGGGCTCAAGTTGCCCTCTTTCCTGAGATGCTTGAGGACGGTCTCTTCCTCTTCCTGAGATGCGATCGTATTGCTGTAAAGGAATCGCCCTCCTCGTGTTGAGACCGGGATGAAGTCACCCGTCACCAGATAGTTTCGAAGAGTCCAGGGAGAAAGGACCACGAGAAAGACCATGACCATTGTCACTATACCGCCGAATTTCCTTTGTCCTCTTTGCCTGAGATGGAAGAAGATGGTTATCGCAACAGGCAAGATCAGCAACTGGCTGATGGGGCGGCACAATGTGAGGACTCCGAGCAAGAAGCCCACTGAGGCATACATTCCCTTCGAAGGTCTCTCAAGTAACCTGATGAAAGACAATGCCATGACCATAATTAGAAAGAGGTAGAGAGATTCAGTTAGATACTGAGATGCGTATAGCATTGATTGAGGGTAGACAGCCAGGCCAAGGGCGGCGAGTAGTGAGGGCCCGGGGTTATTAAACAATTTTTTTGTGAGTCTATAAAGGAGCAGGCAGGCACCGGCCTGGAGGGTCGATTGGACAAGGACGATGGAGATCCTGCTATAACCGAAAAAGACAAAGTGTAATACGAGGAAGTAGACATACAGCGGCGTCCGTACCGTGTTGGGTGCGAGGCCCGGCCTGATTACGTAGCCGTAACCCGCGAGAACGTTCCTCGCGATTTCATCGTAGTTGTCGTCGGCCATCCACCCGTATGTCCCCTTAAAATGCTCGAACACGATCAGGTAAAAGGCCACCCTCAAAATGACCGCCGCAAGGAATATCAATAGGAGGCACTTCCCCTCTCCCATGGTTTCAATGGCATGTACAATCCTCCCTATGATGCCTTGCCGGGGCTTGTTACGCCTGTCTTCTCCAGTACTAATTGAAATAGGAGACATAGTTCCGGTTATCTCCCTGGTAGCAGGTCTTCGGTTGATATATTCAAATCCATCAGGTATTCAAGGGCCCCGGTTCCTTCGGACCCTGTTCCCCATACAAGGTAGACCCTGTAATCGCCGGCCTCTAAGCCGGTTAGAGGAAGAAAAAGATCGTCCCTGATGACCGTTCCTTTATCCCACTCCACCGAACCAACCTTTCCGAAGAACGGCCTGTGCCTGAAGCGCCTTTCAAGGCCATTACGCTGCAAGTCGAGTACCACGAACAAGTCCCTGCCCCCTCCCCCCTCCTTCTGCCACTCCCAGAAGAGCAGGAGATGGAGTTGCCTCTCGCTAAACCCGGATATCCCCCCGACTCGAAAGCCCAAGAGGCGTGCGACTCCCAGATCAAAGTCGGCAATGAGGGGTTTGAAGTCTTCCGCTCTCCCATCTGCAAGCTTAAGTAAGCCGTCATAGTAGTCTGCCCCCTTCTTAAAGATGAGAGTGCCGTCCCTGTAATCGATCACACCATACCTCCGATCTTCAAGGAGAGAGAGGAAGGTTGGGTTTACCGGCGCCGTTGCGGGCTTTGATTGGCTCCTGTGTGTCATCAGGCGATTGAATGGGAGGTTCAGGTCATATACGATATATTCCGCCTTTCCAACGCCGTCCGGGAAGAGGTACAACCCTTGACGTTCGGCCACATGGGGGACAAGAAAGAAGTGAGCGGACACGGACGCGTTTCCAGGAATCTCTGCAAGGGTGGAGTCGTTGGAGCGATCATGCGGTGTGACCCTGAGCGATATGGTGTCAGGCACCCTCGACCAGAGGCAGGCGGCTACAGCCGTCGATGAAAGGATGGCGATCGACAAGATATAGTGATCAATCCCCCATCGAGCCAGGGATTGCCTGTCCCCATTACGCCTGGCTCGATGCCAATCGAGCAGGTTTCCCACACCCAGGGCCGCCGATATGAAGACTACAGGCGTAATCGCCCCGGTATAATGGTGGTAGATATTTTTAGCGACAGGTGAGTTGCTGATCATATTTATCAACAGGTTGGGCAACATCAATACACAGGAAGAAGGGCTCAGGAAAGACAAGAAACAGACCGGGGCAAAGAGTTTTGTCAATAATTTGAGATTGCCGACGCTCCACAATGCCTTGAAAAACGGGATCGGGTCACTTAGCAGAGCGATTAAGAACGAGACCGGTGACGATCCACCCACCTCCTTCCACCTCCCCGGAAAGGCATTGGGGTCTTCAACGTTGGGCAGGCCGAGAACGGGACGCAGGAGGTGAGCCTCTTGGGTCATGAAAAACCATCCTACGCTCAAGCACATCACCATCACCCCTGCCCTGCGCCTTCCTGTTACCAATGCCGCATACAGTCCGAGCATAAATGCGGCAAACGATGCGTCTTCGCGGCAGGTGAGGAGCAGGAATATGAAGAGATAAAAGAGGCCCTTGCGCCGCTCTTGCAGGAAATAAAAGGCAAACAAGATCATCGGCGTGGCGAAGGTGATGCCGTGTATGTCGAACAGGTTGGCGTTGTGCAGGGCCGGAAAGAGGAGGTAGGCAAACGCAATCGCCACGGGCAGCACCCCAGGGCCCAGCCTTCTACGGCCAATGAGGTAGAGGGGAAGAGCGCCCAAGGCGAGCATAAGGGTCTGAAAAATAAGGCCAGCCGCCGGGGATGGGAAGACACGATACATCATGGCAATGGGGATGTATATGAGTTCCCATCGACTGTCCCACAGCCGTGAGAAGGGATATGCGCGATTTACACTCTCAGTCAGCAATCTCCCGTGTGAGGTGTTCCACAAGGTCTGTTCCATAATACCCAGATCGTACGCCCCGGAATTATAGGTATCATACCTCCTGATAGTGAGTCCCCCGATGACGACTGAGTAGACCACCATACCGGCAATTACGGCCATCATCCCCCCTGATAAGCGCCCGTATAGCCTGCGGTTTTCTGTCTTCCTTCCCTTGCCGGACATTCAGCCCCCCCTCCCCGTTCGATCCCCGGAATAAGTAGGCGATAGGTGCAGGATCCCCATGAACACTCCCCAGTCCTTTGAACTCAACTCGCCAAGGAGGACCAGGAGGACGACATATGCGGCCATGGAGACAATGACTGCGGGAAACAGCCAGAGGCCCGAAGGATCCATGAATGAGGCCAGCAAATAAACAAATCCTGAAGATGCGACTATGCACGCCATCGATCGAAAGTCCCATAGTGTGTGAAACTCGCGAAAGACTATAGAAGATGCCACCGCCACTCCGCACAAGGCGGTGACCGACGTGGACAGGGCGGCACCTGTTAGGTGATAACGCGGGACAAGAATAACATTGAGCACGATGTCCACCGGAAGGAGGAATAACCCCAAGGACATCGCCCATACGGGGCGGTTTCCAGCCAGCAGAATGGTCGTCAAAACAGAGAACAGGGTAAAGAGCGTGAAGCCGAACATCAGTATGGAAAGTGACTCACCCCCCTCAGCATAATTGCTGGAGAAGACAAGTGATATTATGCTCCCCCCGGTGGCTGCAACCAGGCATGCTATTGGAAGGGACATCATCAGGAGATAACGGACCCCCTGCGAGATGTATGAAGCCGTCCTATCCCGGTCCCCGGACGATACCGACCCCGAGATCGATGGGAAGATGGTAGAACTCACCGCGAGGAAGAAGAAATATGATGCCTTCGCAAGTACCCTGGCTGAATTGTAGATGCCCGCCTCCTTCTTATCCGCGATCATTCCCTTGACAAAGAGGAGATCGATGTTGGGAATCACGATCATTACCAGTCCGAGTATGAAGACGGGCACGGCGAAAGCACGTAATCGACGAACATCGAAATCTACCTTCACGTCAGGAACATCGATCAAAGCAACGGCGAGGATGATCGATACCGCAAGTCCGAAGATGAAACCCCACAGAACACCCCTTACCTCATAGCCCAGGTAGATCAGTGTAACGGCCGCAACCGTCCTCATCAACGGGTAACTGCTCAGGACGAGGGATTCTTTGCCGAACGATCGCATTCCGTTGTACATCCCGAGAAAAATAGTGAGGATCCCCAGTCCAGGCAGCACCATGGCGGCCAACCGCAGGTAACCCCCAAGTTCAGGCGAGTGAAGCACCTCGGCGATAGGACCTGACGCCCCGATGAAAATAGCCATCAGGACAAGGACCAGCATCATCTGAGACCGGATCCCCTGATACAATAAGGTCCTTGCCCGATCATGGTCTTCAGCCACATACTTGGAGACAGACTGGTTGAGACCGATGTTCAATGGTTGAGCAACGATCGCCAGGAGCGCGAGCACAACCCCGCACAAGCCGTAGATTTCCGGCCCCAGTGTGCGTGCGAAGTAGATATGGATGATAAAATCGGAAGAAAGGAATATGGCCCTGGCGCTCATGTTGTATATCGTCCCTCTGCCGACCTTGGGACCATTCATGGGCGCCCCCCCTTAAAGGACCCTTCAGGATATCTATTGCCCGGTCGATAGATGAAATACAAACCGCCCGGGCTGAAGCAACCACCACTGGGCAGCCCGTTCATCCGACACTCCCGCCGGGATGCCTTATGTGCCAGGCGAATACCCTGGCATAGTAAGTACACTGTGAAGAGGAGGTCCGTGAGCCGACAAGATACTTTATACCCCACAAGCAAGCCATGACCAGGGCGTAGGACGTGAAAAGGAAGTACGCCAGGATGACAGCGGCCCTCCCATGGTGCTTCTCGAGATACAGGTAATGACTTCTCAGGCGATGGGCCATTCCCTGATCATTCAGGACCCTGCTGCTCGCCTTGTGATGATGGTACACGCGAATTTGAGGGGAATAAACCACCTTCCATCCATGGTCATGGGCGCGTTTACAGAGATCCGTCTCCTCCCTATAGAGAAAGAAGTCTTCATCGAAGCCACCAATTTCATCGAGAAGGGCCCTTCTCACGATCAGACATGCACCCTTGACGTGCGCGACTTCACTCCGCCTGTCGTGCTCCTTGGCGGAAAGCGCATACCGGAAGGGGTAGCCAACCTTGGGAAACACCCTCTGAATCATTGCGCCGACCTTTGTATAGCCGAAAATCTCCACGAGGGGGTCCGGATAGTTATGATAGGCCGAGAGTTGCAATGTCCCATCGGAGTTCAGCAACTTGGGCGACAAGATTCCCGCGCGTTCCAGGCCTTGAAATTGCTTCATCACTGCCTGGAAAAAACCGGGGGCGAGGACGGTGTCGCTGTTAAGGATGATTACAGGGTCACCATGCGAGATCTTGATTCCCAGGTTGTTTGCCCTGGCGAACCCTAAGTTCTCCCCTTTGCCGATTACTATCGCGCTTGGGAATCGCTCACAGACCGCATCGACACTGCCGTCGGTCGAGCCGTTATCCACGACGATCACCTCGACGCCTCTCCCAACACCGCACGACTCCCTTTCGATCGACTCGAGGCAGTCCAGAAGGAGGTCCCGGGTGTTGTACGATGGGATAACTACCGAAAGCAGCATCTCCTGCTCAGTGCGCCTCTCCATCACCTCCACACCTCCTCCACGGAGTCCACGACCGGTGGCTCCAATCCCTCAACACATGCAACAAAGGACTCAAAATAGAGCCGTGCGATTCGATTCCACCCGAAGTCACGCCTCGTATGTTCGCGCCCCTTCCTGCCCAGCGAGGCCCGCTCTCTTTCATTCTGCAGGAGTTCAACGACCTTGTCCGAAAAGGTGTCAACGTCACCTGCGTCCACTAAAATGCCGTTCCTGCCGTCCACGATGGCGTCTCTGATCCCTTCTACGGCAAAGGCGATGACTGGAAGGCCAGCCAGGGAGGCTTCCAATGCCACGATACCGAATCCTTCCACGTCGCCGTTGACGTGGATGTTGGGCATGACAAAGATATCCGAACCGGCATAGATATCCCTGAGTGCCTCGTCATCAACCCTGCCAAGGAGGATGACATGCCGTCTCAACCCCCTTTTTTCAATCTCTTCCCTTATGTCCTGTTCCTCCTCCCCGGAACCGATAACGACATATAAGAGTTCGGGACACCCTGCAATTATCTTGGGCAATATATCGCCGATGAAGTGCCTTACCCCCTTCCTCCTTACCAACCTGCCCACTGTGAGCAGGATCTTCTTATCCCGGACATCTCTTCCGATACATCGACTGAGACACTCCTTTGGAACACCTCTTTCTCTCCCCTGCGTAATTTCATCCACCTCGATACCGCAGGGGATGACCCGTATCTTGCCGGCCGGGACGCCAACCCGCTCCGCAACCTCCCTGGTATGGCGGGAGATACAAATGAACAAATCAAGTCTTGGAAGGAAAGTCCTGATCATCCACTGGTAGAGGCCGTTTGGGTAGGCCATATCCAGGCCGTGGAGATTGACCGCAACCGGCCGATCCGACAACTTCTTCAGGATGACACCGATGGGAGAAAGGAGGGCATCGCCGACATGTATCATGTCATAGCCCCCGGAGGAAAGACGAAAGACTGCGCGGAAGAACGCGGAAATCAGGAAGAACGGCAGAAGTTTTTGAGAGTAACCCCATGCAATGACCGAACAGGCCGTCATCTCTCTCATGTGACTGGTCAATTCATGGCTAAGGCGCTCCATTCCGCCCACCGAAGGCGGATACTTTCGGGTGATGAACAAGATCCTCGGTCTCACATCTCCCCCACTTGATATCATCGCCTCCTCCAGGGAATCCGCCGCCCTTAACTCTTCCAGCAACTTTTTTCTTCAACTCCAATCTCCCCCAAGGACGATTCACCTGAATCCGTGGCCTCCGCACCATGTCCCCTCATGCCCGCTCCACCAGTCAGTTCCATCTTGCGGATCCTGTAGAGTGAGTCCTCTATAAGGCGTCGATTCGCCGAGATCGTATCCGCCACGAGCCCTATCATTACGAGTTGAAAACCAACGATGAGGAGAACGGCCGAAAGGATCAAGGACTGGACGTGCCCGGCCCCGTCTCCTATCGAGAAGAAATATATGAAACGCAGGCCGACTCCCAGGCCTGCCAGAAAGACCGTACCGCCGATATAAGAGAAGGCCCTGAGCGGCCTGTACATCGTATAGATTCGTATTAGAGTCGACACCGAACGATATATGTACCGCCACATGCTCGAGAAGAGGTGCGAATCCCTGGTCTTCCTGTTGGTCCTGATGGGGACACTCTGGATCGGGATATTCTTCTTTCCTGCCTGGATGAGTGTCTCAAGTGTATAGGTGAATTCGGAGACGACATTCAACTGTATTGCGGCTTCCCGGCTGAAGGCCCTGAAACCGCTCGTGGTATCGGAGACATCCGTGTATGAAATGTGCCTGACCACCCAACTTCCGACTTTCTGGAGTTTCTTTTTAAGAAAAGAAAAATGCTCGATCTCATCGATGTCCCTGGCGCCGATTACAATGTCCGCCTTTCCCTCGAGTATTGGTTGCACTAACTTGGGAATGTCCTTGCCAAAGTATTGGTTATCACCATCAGTGTTTACAATGATATCGGCCCCCAGTTTGAGCGCGGAATCGAGTCCCACCACGAATCCGGTGGCCAGCCCCTTGTTGTTGGTCAGGTGAACGATGTGATCAACCCCATGTTCCCTAGCGACCTTAATCGTCTGATCCGTACTCCCATCATCAATCACCAGGGTCTCGATCTGATCGATGCCGTGAATCTCCCCCGGAAGATCGTCCAGCGTCATCCCCAGTGTCTTCTCCTCGTTGTAGCAAGGGATCTGAATGATCAGTTTCATCTTTTTTCCTCTCCGCCCTGGATGACAGATTCGATGTTATATTCCCTGATCTCGCTCGCGTGGATATATATCATCATCTCACCGATGAGGCCTATCGCGATCATCTGGATGCCGATGACAAACAGGAGTATCCCCAGTAACAGGAGGGGCCTTCCCGCGATCGGGCCCTGCCCGGTTATCCGGTAGATGAACAGGTACAGGCTCAACAATCCTCCGCCAAGAGAGAAGAGCATGCCGAGAAAGCCGAGGAAGTGGATCGGTTTCTTCGAGTAATTCGTAAGGAAGATTATAGTTATGATATCAAGCAGCCTGACAAAATATTCCTTCAAGTAGAATGATATCCGGAACTTCCCCGGAAGTTGACGAATCTTCTCCTCCTTCACCCGGTAACCCTGCTTGAAGGCCATGAAGGGTAGGAACTTGTCCAGGTCACCGTACAGGAGGACATCACGCAGGACCTCCTTCCTCGAGACAAAGACGCCGCTGTTGATATCATGCAGTTTCAGCCCGCCAAGTGATGATATGATCCGGTTAAAGACTCGGGAGACCCAACGGTTCAACCTTGAATCCGATCTTGGGCACCTCCAGCCCACCACCATATCGGTCTCTTTGCCAAGCTTATCTACCAGGCTCGACAGCCCCGATGGATCGATCCTGACCCTTGTAGTCAAATAAACTATGACCTCGCCAGATGATGCCTTGAAACCGGCGTCGAGGGCAGAAGCCTCGGAGAATGCCGTCCTGAAGCGTATGATCTTGATCCCGCTTTCCCGTGAACATTGCCCCTCAAGCCATTCGACGGCATCTCCTCCGACTCCGTTGTCCACGAATATCAATTCATAGGGCTCTCCCCTCGCATCAAGGAACGACTTCAGCCTGCTATGGATCTCCTCGATCCCCTCCACCCGCTCTGAAACGGCGACTATTGCGGATAATTTCACCTTCCGGTCCAGCATCCCCTCTTCCCTCCGCCACTCCAGGTCCTGGGTTAACGCTTGCTCGGTCGTCTTCTGCATGATAAAGATCCCCCCTTAATGTCTCTCGCCGGGCCTGATCGGGGACACATGCGGATCTGCCGGGCCCGTGTGGACTATAAGTCTTGACAACAGGCCATACAGGATGAACTGAAAGCCGGTTACCATCAGGAGGAAGGTCATGGTCAGGACGATGTTTTCATCCGACGGGTTACTCCCGATGGTCAACCGATTGAAAAGGAGCCAGAGACAGGTGACGAGCCCCGTCACTATCAGAGCGAGCCCTGTAGCCCCGAAATACACTTGAGGCCTGTGGAGATACTTGAGAAAGAGGTTCAACGTGGAGATGTCCATCAATACCTTGAACGTGCGTGTGAGGTTGTACTTGGACTTTCCGTACCGTCTCTCCCTGTGATTGACCGCCAACTCCTCTATGGTGGCCCCATTCATGCGTGCCAACGCGGGAATGAAACGGTGTAACTCCCCGTAAAGGCTGATCCCCTCTATGATCTCCCTGCGATAGGCCTTGAGGGAGCAACCGGTGTCATGCAGTTTCACCCCGGTCACGTGGCAGATGATCTTGTTTGCTATCCTGGAGGGTATCTTTCGCAGGAGCACCTTATCCTTACGCTCCTTGCGCCACCCGCTCACTACGTCATACCCCTCCCGGAGTTTCTTGATGACCATGGGTATATCCCGCGGATCGTTTTGCAGGTCTCCGTCCAACGAGACTATGACCTCCCCGCGTGCACGCTCGAAACCAGCCGCCATGGCAGCAGACTGGCCGAAGTTTCCCCTGAACTTGATAACGACCACGTTGGGATCACGGGCTGAAACGTCACAAAGCCGGGCGAATGTCCCATCTCGGCTCCCATCATCAATAAAGATGGCCTCGTATTCGCCATCCATCCCATCCATCACCGCGCGGATCTCCTCGTACAATATGTCTATACTCTCCTCTTCGTTATACAGTGGAATGACGATTGAATAATCCATCTCTACCCCTTGATCCCTCTCAGGCCTGCGATAGTGCCAATCCCCTCACCTCGATGGTCCCGGCAGGTGTCGGCCTTGTAAAGTGAACCTGATATTCTATCCATCCTCCCCCTCAATCCCCACAACATCAGCAGGGCAGGCAGGAAAACGACCACTTCATTTATAATCGCCCTGTAATTATTTGAATTAAAGAGGCTTTGAAAGAATCCATCTCCGGTCGGCGAACGTGTGATATCTAAAAAGAGCCCATAAGGCGCAATATAGTACCCGGAGTCGAACGGCCACAGGACCTGAAACCCCCTCGGGACACTGTGGTCCACCGAGAAGAGGTCAAGGACGATGTGCAATGCGTACAGGGAAAATCCGGCGACCGCCGAGGGCATAAATTTCCCTCTCCCCGACGCCTTTACTACCAGGCCTACCGTTACTCCGATGATGACGGCCATCAGGAGACTGTGGCTAAATCCTCGATGAAAGAGGTTCGGCTGGCCTGCCAGCCAGCCGGGAAGAAAATCGAAGTCCGGTAAGACGGTCAGGAACACGAAACCGAGCATGATCCTGCATACCTTCTTTTTCCTTTGCGAGACAGCCAGACCTGCAACCAGGCCGCTCAACGCATGTCCCACGGGTGAAGGCATCAAACGCACCTCAAACCATGAAGCCGGCTAATAGCGACCGGTGTGTCAACGCATGGGCTCCATTTCCACATCGTCAAAGACCTTGAAGAGAAGGGGCAGCAAGATATACGCCACAACCAAGCATGCCGTATCCTGGCAAATGCCAGGATCAACTCAATCGAGAGCCCCCGGAGAGAGGATTCCTCTACCATCGGCAAAGGATGTACCCGGCGCTTTCATCAGGATTTCAAGCGCCTTCACGTGCGGCCTCCACCTCAACCCTTTTCCTGACGACACGCGCGGGTATCCCCACCGCGATGGAATAATCAGGGATATCTCCCCTTACAACGGCAGCCGTACCTATAATTGCATCCCTGCCGATTGTACTGCCGTCAAGTACCTTGGCCCCCGCTCCCAACCACACGTTATCCAGCAGTTGGATGCCCTTCGACCCCCTGCCCTGCTGAATTACCGGAACATCCGTCCGGCTGAAATCGTGGTCCCCCCCGATCAGGTACACATAAGCCGCGAGCAGGATGTTGTCACCGAGGACGACGCGGCTGGCGGAGAAGATCTCGCAATTGAACCCTATGTTCACGCCATCCCCAAGTATGATGTCCCCGTTCTTACAACTCAGTATGGTATTTCTACCTATGAAGACACCGCTGCCTATGGTGATCCCTTCGTTATCGATCCCCTTGGCATCCAAGACACAATTGTCATCTATCACGACATTATTCCCAATGAAGACCTTGTGCGGAGAACGCAATACGATATTGGCACCGAAGTGTACCCCCCTGCCAACCTTTCCCAGGATGGTCGGATAGAGGAGCCCCCTAAGGAACAGGCCGAGTGCCCCGGGAACCCACGAACAGATCAGCAGTATCAACTCGTACTTCATCAGCGCCGGCCAACTCCGCTTTCCTACGACGAGTTCCATGTACTTGGCCACGGAAGACTTGTTGCCCTTGAACAATTCTTTCTGGATCTCGATGGCATCCCTGCTCGCCCGTGTCTCCATCACAAGGTCTCCCCTTATCCGATCAGCCCGTTATTGAGGCCTTCACTGCACATAACCAAGCGCCCTCAAATGCGCTTCCGTCTCCTTATCCACCGCCACCCTGCCATGATGATCAGCATTATTTACACCATTGAGAGAGCCGGTATCAGACATCCAGCGGAATAAATCCGACTTCATCTCTTCAGCAACATCCATCCTATCTTCAATAAGGTTCTTAGTCTCACCAGGATCTTTCGAAAGGTCGTACAGGGCGAATTCCGTGCTGTTCATGATCCGCTGGGTCTTTGTATCCGGGATATAGATCAATTTCCAGCGACCGTTTCGAATGGTCTTCTGGTAATCCCTCTCGTATCCCGATTCCATGAAGATATACCTGTGCCCAGGGCTGGCGTTGCCCTCTATGGACCCCCTCAGGCTCCTTCCCATTTCCGAACCCGTTCCATGAATGCCCGTATAGTCGAGTATCGTTGGGTAGATATCCATTATTGCCACCGGGTCACCGACCTGCACACCATGCCGGGTAACGATTCCACCAGAGACGATAAGCGGGACCCTTGCGCAGGGGTCGTACGGAAAACGGCCGTGCTCGAAGTAGTAGTTGTGCTCTCCCAGGCTCTCCCCGTGATCGGCTGTGAGTATGATCAGGAGGTTGTCCCACATGTCTAAGTCCCGGATGTGTCTTATGAGTCGACCAACCTGATCGTCCATATAGCGAATCTCACCGTCATATTGAGAGATGTAATATCCAAGGCGGTCATGGTCCCCCAATCGAGACCGTCCAGGGATTCCACCCATATCTTCATTCAATCCTTCATTCAGGGGCAACCGGTCATCTTTGTCGTCTACATAGGATTCATTCACGAAGAGCGTGTCATACGGCGGAGGTGGGGTATACCTCGCGTGGGGGTCGATATAATGGACCCACAGGAAGAATTTTTCTTTCCCGCCGTTCTTGTCGAGCCACTCGACGGCGTGGTTCGTGATCTCCCTTGCGTCACAGCCATCCTTGTCTCCATTGCCCACTCCCGGCTCGGTCCATGGCTCCTCATAGGTTTCGAACCCCTGGTTGAAATTGAACTCTACGGCCAGATTGCCGTTGCTTATGATCCCAGCGGTCAGGTAACCAGAATTACGCAATACCTCGGCAATTGTGGTGTTGAAATCCCCAAGCCTCTGTCTAACAGCGGTGACTCCGTTCTGGTGTCCATAAGTACTGGTCATCATAGAGGCAAAGCTGGGGCTGGTCTTCGGCCACTGAACGACGGCCTGCTTGAACAGGACACCATCCTCCGCAAGCCGATCAATCGCAGGTGATGTATCCCTTTCATAGCCGTAACAACCGAGATGGTCCGACCTGAGGGTGTCTATCGTTATCAGGATTATGTTCATATCTTCACCGTCCGCTGGCCGGTATGCCACAAGCCTACCTATCATGATGGCAACAACCAGTCCGACCGATATCAACACCTCTCGGCGGTTGATGGACCAAATCCGTGGAAGCGGAATCCTTGCCCGGTACCGGTAGGCGAGAAAGGCCGCCCCCGCCAAGGCCAGGGTGAGACACCCATTGAGGAAGAAGGCTTCAGTACTCCAAAATGCAGGGAAGTCAGCCAGTTTGTTAAGATGGTATCCACTGTAGAGCCAAATGGAAAGAAATATCAGGGGAATCACCGTCCCACTCGTCCACGTTCTCCAGCGTTCGTTTCTATGTGCAAGCCGGACGACCGCTGAATATACGATATAGGTCAGGAGGAAGAGAAGGACGAGAATCAGCACCGAGTTCAGGAGTATCCCCTGCACCGAATCGAGTGCAATGTAGAAGAGCCTTTGCTCAATATAGTGATTGCTCAGGACATGTATTATGCCCCTCACGATCCCGATCGCTATCCCGGCGGTGATGCCCGACGCCAGGACACTGATCAGCCTCTTAAGCATTTCCCTCACCTTCACAACCTGGAGAAAACAACCCGATCGATTCCGATTCGGAATCTACCCCTGTATCCGATAGGAAACGCAGGAGCGACTACATCAATTTCAATCGCTTCTTGAAATCGGCCATTGTCTTCTCAAGCCCCTCATCGAGATTGACCTCGGCCTCCCAGCGGAGTTCCCTCTTTGCCTTCGAGATATCAGGTTGCCTGACTTTTGGGTCATCCTGAGGAAGGGGCTCAAAGACTATCTTCCCCTTACAACCCGTTATATCTATTACCTTCTCCGCGAGTTCGAGTATGGTGACCTCCGAGGGGTTACCGATATTCACCGGGTCAGAGATACCTGATAGCATTAACTTATGAATACCCCTGACCTGATCCTCTATGTACGTGAAACTCCTCGTTTGCCTTCCGTCTCCGAACACCGTAAGATCCCTGCCGGCCAGCGCCTGGTACATGAATGTCGGGAGGGCCCTCCCATCATCAAGCCTCATCCTTGGGCCGTAGGTATTGAAGATCCTGACTATCCTCGTATCCACGCCGTGATATCGGTGATAGGCCATTGTCAGGGCCTCGGCGAAGCGTTTCGCCTCGTCGTAAACACCCCTCGGCCCAACCGGATTGACGTTTCCCCAATAATCTTCCCGCTGCGGATGAACTAATGGATCGCCATAGACCTCCGAAGTCGATGCGAGGAGGAACGTCGCTCCCTTTTCCTTGGCCAGCCCAAGAGTCTTGTGCGTTCCCATGGAACCCACCTTCAGCGTCTGAATAGGAAGATCGAGGTAATCCATCGGGCTTGCCGGGCTGGCAAAGTGAAGGACATAGTCAAGATCACCTTCGACGTGGAGGAAGTTCGTCACATCGTGCTTGATGAAGAGAAAATTTTCGCGCCCGATCAGGTGGGCCACGTTATCGACCGAGCCCGTTGAGAGGTTGTCCAGGCAGATCACCTCGTGGCCCTCTTCCAAGAGGTAATCACAGAGGTAAGAGCCGATAAACCCGGCACCCCCGGTAATCAATGTCCTCATCTCTTACCTCCCTACCCCGGTATATTCAAAGCCCATCTCACGCATGGCCTCGGGTTCGTAGATGTTCCTCAGGTCAACGATAACGGGCCGCTTCAGCAGTCTCTTGATCTTCTCGAGATCGATCTTCCTGAACTGGTTCCACTCGGTTATGAAGGCGAGGGAATCGCTCCCTTTCGCCACCTCATACACGCTCTTGCAGTAACGTACATTCTCCCCATTGATATACTTCTTTGACTCCTCCATCGCCGCTGGGTCATATACCTTTACGCGCGCACCCTCCTTTAGCAGATGGGTGATGATAGGTATCGACGGAGATTCCCGCATGTCATCGGTATTGGGTTTGAAAGAGAGCCCGAGAATGCCTATGGTCTTGCCGCTCAGTTCCCCCAAGGACTTACTGATCTTTTCGATCGCCCTCAATTTCTGTTCCTCGTTCACTTCGACGACCGCCTTCATCACCTTGAAGTCATAGCCATGGTCCCTGGCCAGTTGAAGAAACGCCCTGGTATCCTTTGGGAAACAAGAGCCGCCGTAACCGGGGCCCGCGTGGAGAAACTTCTTTCCGATTCTGTTGTCGAGCCCCATCGCCATCGCAACCTGATGGACATCGGCGCCCACTTTTTCGCAGATGTTCGCAATCTCGTTGATGTATGAAATACGCATGGCGAGGTATGAGTTGGCCGCGTACTTGATGAGTTCGGCGCTCTTGACGCTCGTGATCACAAAGGGAGTTTCAACGAGATACAGCGGGCTGTAAAGGTCTTTCATGATTGCCATGGCCTCGCTGTCTTCGGCCCCGATCACCACCCGATCGGGCCTCATAAAGTCATCGATTGCAGAACCCTCTCTGAGAAATTCGGGGTTTGAAACAACACTGAATTTGTGTTTCGTATCCATCCTCTCCTCGATGAAGGCCCGCATCTTTTCTCCCGTGCCGACCGGCACCGTGCTCTTATTCACAATCACCTTGTAACCATTTATGGAACGGGCGATCTCCTCAGCCACTTCCCAGACGAACGTTAGGTTTGGAGATCCATCGGGATTCGGCGGTGTTCCAACCGATACGAATATCACCAGGCACTTTTCTATGGCCTGTTTCAGGTCCGTGGTGAAACTCAGACGGCCCTCCTTGACGTTCTTCTGGATCATGGCATCGAGGCCCGGTTCGTATATCGGCATAACGCCGTCGTTCAAGAGGTCGATTTTTTCCTTTACCTTATCGACGCATATCACGTCTATGCCGAACTCTGAAAAACAGGCCCCACTGACAAGGCCCACATATCCGGTTCCCACCATGCAGATATGCATAACGAATGAACTCCTTCCTATTGCCTCACGCCATTAACTCGCTCCGTAACCAAGCAAGACAACCGGTATCGTCTTGAAAAGTATCTTGAAATCAAGGCCGAGCGACCAGTTGTCTATATACTGCAGGTCCAACTTCATCCACTCCTCAAATCCTATCTTGTTTCTCCCGTTTACCTGCCAGATACAGGTAATACCCGGCTTCATGCTGAGCCGCCTGTGTTGCCACCGCTTGTACTGATCGACCTCGTTGGGAATGGGAGGCCTTGGCCCTACGAGGCTCATCTCACCCTTGAGGACATTGAACAACTGGGGCAACTCATCCAAACTCGTCTTTCTGATAAAACGGCCGATTGTTGTCACCCTTGGGTCCTTGGCGATCTTGAACACGGGTCCGCTCATCTCGTTGAGATGCCGGAGTTCCTCTTGCCTCTCCTCGGCATCGATATACATCGAACGGAACTTGTACAGTAAGAACTCCCTGCCGTGGAGCCCGATCCGCCGTTGCCTGTAGAGAATAGGCCCCTCGGATGAAAACTTAACGATGACGGCGAGCGTAAGCAGTAATGGTGCCAACCCGAAGATAAGGAGCAAGGCACCAGCGAAATCGAGGGATGCCTTGATCAGCAGTTTCCATTCCTGCGAAGGGACGGTCGAAAAGGTCAGCAGAGGGGTGTCATCGATAAAAGAGAGGTGGGTGTTGGCAATGAGGGTATCGTACAGGTCGGCAAGGACAGTAGTCTCGATCCCTGTTTCCTCGCACAAGTGAACAACGTCCTCCATGCGGTTCAGGAACCGCCTGGGGATGGCAATAATGACCTCATCCACGACATTCTCCCGTACCAGCATGGGGATGTCATGTATTGTCCCGATCACCTGGCCCCCGAGTGCCCTGACATCTTCTTCCCTCGGGTTTTCATCCACGTAACCGATGATCCTCAGGCCCCATTCGGCGTGTTTTAAAATCAGCCTGGCGAATTCACGTGCACGGGGACCCGTTCCAATGATCAATACATTACGGTTGTTGCTGCCCTTCAATCGATAGGACCTGAGGATCCTGGAATAGAGGAGCCTCTCGCCGACAAGTACAAGGAAGGTAATTGCACCGATGATGAGGATAAACAACCGGCTGACATACTGGTACTTCATGAAATAAAGGATCGTGCCAAGGGCCAGCATGGATAGAATGATCGACTTCAGCAAGACCCATAAGAGGTCGAAGGTTGAAAGTGTCTCCCGCGCGTTATAAGCCCCGTTGGATCGGAGGATGATAAGAAGCAGGGGGGCCTGTATCATGAGGATCCACACATAAATGCTGATGTCGGCAATCGCCGAATTACCAACCGATATAGAGACCAGGGCGTTCGTTTCCCTCAGGATGAACGATAGAAAAAAAGCGATCCCGATACAGAGGGTATCGAGCAGCATCTGTATAATGGTGAATCGCTTTGCCTGCTGCCTCAGCACTGACCTTCCTCCATCGATCCCATACAAGGCACCTGTTCTCTACCGGCCGCCAGATACCAATCAACCAGGCGGCGGATACCCGATTCTATGTCTACTCTGGGTGTGAAGCCGAGATGCGATTCCGCCTTCCGGATATCTGCAAATGTACGAGGGACATCACCCGGTTGTTCAGGTAGCCAACGGATCCTTGCCTCTTTCCCGAGAAAATTTTCAACCAACCTCACCATTTCAAGGAGTTTGACAGGCTTGGAATTGCCGAGGTTGTAGATTTCGAAACCACGGTCGTCGTTTAAAGCAGCAACAATGCCTCGGACTATGTCCTCAACAAAGGTATAATCGCGCAGGGAAGATCCGTCTCCATAAATAGGGACCTCCAGTCCTTCATCAATCAACCTCGTAAACTTGTGAATGGCCATCTCGGGCCTCTGCCTGGGACCGTATACCGTGAATAGGCGGAGAGCCGCTATTGGCAACCCATATAGTTGATGATGAGTGAAACATATCAATTCCCCGGCCCTCTTCGTCGCTCCATAGGGTGATGTCGGATGATCGGCATCCATCTCCTCGCTGAACGCCCCATCCCCTCCCACCTTGCCATAGACTGAAGAGGAAGACGCAAAAACGAAGCGCCGCACACCGAATACCCGCGCCGCCTCAAGGAGGTTTATCGTACCGCATACATTCACATCGGCGTACAGGCACGGATCGGCAAGAGAAGCCCTAACGCCGGCCCGCGCGGCCAGGTGCACGACGGAAGTGATCCCATTCTCTTCGAAGAGGCGGCTGAGCACCCCCTTGTCACGAATGTCTCCCTTAACAAAAGAAAAGTCCTCCCGGTCCCTCAATTCACGAATATTCTTCTCCTTTTGGACGGGAGAATAATAATCGTCCATATTATCAAGGCATATAACCCCGTTGCCCTCTCTAACAAGAAACTCACATAAATGAGAACCGATAAAGCCAGCCCCACCGGTCACAAGGATCTTTTCCACTTCCAGCCCCCTTTTAATTATTATTTTATGTGCTCAACATCAATAATGATAGTAACTGTACTTGTATCGACTGGCTTCAACCCTGGCGCCATTTAAAATGACGCCGATGATGTTCGCTGAGACATTTTCGAGCAGTTCCATGCTCTTTTGTGCCTCTCGAAAGTCAGTCTTACCTGAACGAAGTACGACGGCTACACCATCCACCTGTGATCCGATGACGGCGGCGTCCGTCACAGTCGCCAGCGGGGGTGTATCGAAGAAGACGACATCGAATCGCTCCCTGACTTCATGGAAGAAATCCATCATGCGGACTGAGCCAAGCAACTCGGATGGATTTGGAATCAGGTGTCCACAACTCACCAGGAAGAGGTTAGGCACGTGCGTTTCATTCAGCGATTCCATAAGATGCGAGCGATCTGTAAGTATCTCTGTTAACCCTGGGCTCTTTTGACAGGCAAAGGTGTTGTGCAAGACACCCCTCCTAAGGTCCGCGTCTACCAGCAGGACCCGTGCTCCCTGCTGGGCCATGGTAATCGACAGGTTCGAAATTGTGAATGATTTCCCGTCTCCAGGTGACGGGCTCGTAATCATCAGGGTCTGATTATGGCCTGCCCGTCTCGAAAACATGAGATTCGTCCTCAGGGCACGATAGGCCTCTCCTATCGGAGTCGGCGAGTAATCGTGGGTGACGAGGATCGAATCGACTTCCTTTGCCTTCTTATAGTCGAGGTATTCGTATTTCTCATCGAATTCAATAAGGGGCGATACCCCGAGGACAGTGATCTTCAGGTTCGATTTGACGTCGTCTTCGGACTTTACGGTCGTGTCGAGATAATCGACGGTAAACGTCGTAAAGAGCCCCAGGACCATCGCCATGAGGAAACCTATCGAAACGACCTTCAGCCTGTTATTCGAATTTGTTGGTTCCTGTGGGACGATGGATGGATCCAGGATATTTACATCTCCTATCTCCGCAGCCTCGGCTATCTGGGCCTCTTTATACTTGGTCACAACCTGGGTGTAAATGTTCTCGTTGACCTTCCTTTCCCTCGACAGGCGGGCAAGAGTCAACTCTTCAGTGGGAAGGTCATTTAGTTCAGAGCGAAGCGAAGCCATGGCCTTATTCATAAAACCGATCTCTTCATCGAAACGCCTCAGGAGATTGGTGGCGGCCTCACGTATACGCCCATGGACCTGTTCTATCTGAGCGATTACTTCCTGGTATTCCGGATGGTTCTCGGTTACCTTCAAGGCGAGATCGTTCTTAGACCCCTTCAATTGTACCAGTTCATCTCTCAGGATCTCTATGTTCGGGGTGTGGATCGACCAGGGATAGGATACTATCTCCAGAAAAACATCCTCTTCAGGCTCAGCGGCCTCCTTGCTGTTCATCCTGTCAAGGTAGTCCTTGAGTTTTTCCTTCTCCTCGACCATCTTCTTTTGTGAAGTCTCAGCCTCCGCCAATTTCTCGATCCGCTCTTTCACCTCTGCGTCAAGGCTGACTATCCCCGTCCTCTCTTTATAATCCCTTATCGCCTTTTCAGACTTGCCAAGGGCCGCAGATGCCACATCAAGCTGTTCATCGAGGATATCAAGCGTTGTTCGCAGTTGTTCCTTTTTGGTGGAAAGGTTGTAATCTACAAACATCTGGGCAAGGGTGTTCGCCATCTTGGCTGCGAGTTCCGGATCCCCATCGGAAATACTGAGTTGCAGGAAACTGCCGGATTCATCGAGATCTACCACCGTGTTCTCCATGAAATCCTTGACCGCCTGCCTGGAAGACTTTACCTGGAAGGCAAAACTGAATGGTCCATGCCCCTCCAAATCATCGTTCAACCAGATGCGGAAGCCATTACACTCAAGGCCATCCCGGTAAAGTTCATGGGAAGGGCCACTTACCAGCAATGTATCCCCTGAATCTTCATTAACGCGATAGAGATAATAAAACCCTTCCTCGGTCAGATGTAGTTCGTAATCACCGGGGACCAGGAGGACTTCATTCGTGGACACGTCCTTAAAAAGGGTTTCACGTGTCAGGTTCAGGCTGTCCGATTCATCGGAATCCCCAAAGGCATCACGAATCTTATCTAACAGGCTCGGCTCATCCGAGTTCAGCCTCACCGCCAGGCCCAGTTGCTTTATAACCTTCTCCGCAAACGTACGGCTTTGCAATATTTGTACGAGCCCCTCATTCTGAACGGCCGAGGGAGAAAGGAACAGGTTGCTCTGCTTGGAAGGATTGATCCATATCGTGGTCGTCGCCTTATAAATCGGCGAGAAAGACTTAAAGGCCGTCACGGCGATAACAGGAAAGAAGACGAGCGCAAAGACGAGGAGGGCCCAGCCCTTTCTCTTCTTTATTATCTCTACATAATGGCCCAGATCAAACTTTTCTTCTTCCAGTGTCTTGTTGTTGCCGCCTATCTTGCCAAAATAACCTTCCATGCCTTTACTCCTTGAACCTGGGGGACCACCGGGATAGATGATCCCCATTATTCTCAGATCCCCTATCTGCGTCTTGTTGCGATGGCCCAGATGGACACAGATAACGAGGAGATTGAAATTATCATGCGCCAGGGAAAGGGCCCCTTATAGCGGGGTATCATGATCTGATCACCCGACTGTATCCCTATCTCCTGCATTGATACGCCCCTCTCATAGGCGGACAGGAGGTCCTGATTCACGATCTCGCCTCCCCTCATGACAAACATCCTTGTTATATCTCCTCGCTCAGTGGGTCCACCGGCCATTGCAATTATGTCCCAGAACGGTCGGTCCGGCTCCACGCGGTAAAGGCCGGGCGCCCTTACGTTGCCAACTACGCTCACGCGGATCAAGGGGAGTGTCTGTATAATCGGGTTCCTGAGGTAGGACGAATATTCCTCTTCAAGGTAACTCTCCAGGCTCTCGGATGTATATCGGCCGACATTGACCTTGCCGATCAGCGGGAGTATGACATACCCCTTGCTATCGATGGAAAAATCCCCGCTGAGATCTGGCTCCTGCCATATTGTCACCTCAATCGCCGTCCCAGGGGTGAATGTGTAATCTCGATCATCATCAGGGTAGACCTGTGAGTTGATCGCCTCACTTGATTGCCCGGGTCCGGAATTCGCCTGGGCCCATGCCGAGGAATATATCGGGCCGCTCATCACAAAAAGGATATCTACTGAAAGAAGAAAAGAAAAACACTTGAACAACGGCCTTCTTCCTTTAAGGCTCCTGAAATAATACAGTTTTGCCCCCTTTCAGTTAATACGCAAGATGCAAGCACTTTTTAATAATACCCATCGGGCTCAGGCCCTTGATCATTCGGGTGATCAGCCGGCGGATACTCAGCGAGATCTCCAGAATCGATAGCGTTTCTCCTTCGTGTCGAGGTCTAATTCCTTGAACAACTTCCGAATCTTGAAAAATCCCACCCTCACGTATCCGAACCTGCTGGAATTGAGCACCCTTCGTATCGCATTGGCCCCTGCAAGGGGATTATCAATAACCGCCAGTTTCACTTTTTCCATCAGGGGCAGATCCCTCTCCAAGACGTCCTGCGAGGCGATTGGATATGGAAAGACGGAGAGGTCTCGATTCTTTGCATGATGACCGTCCCCATCCTCCTCCATTCCTTTTTCCACTGTTGGTGCGAACATAGAACGGGGGTACTCCCGGCTATCACTTCGGCCACGGTGCAACATGTGCGGCAATCCTTCTTCGGAAGCCACTACACCGGAGGCCGGGTTGAGGTCTTGCGGTCTTTCGCTTATTTGTGACACAGCAGACAGCAATCCCCTTGCCTCGTCAAATTCCTTTACAGCCTTATCGGATCCGTCGAAAAACTTCAGTATTCGGTCAAACTCGAGGAGTTTAAACACATCGAATACGTCGGGGATCATTTGAGCCAGGACCAGATCACCCCCCATGTCCCTGATCATCTTGATCTTTGAGACGAAAATACCCCAACCGGCGCTGCTGATATAGTTGACGTTACCCAGGTCGCAAATAATGTGACAATACCCCTCCGTAGTGATATGCTCGAGGGCACGCTCCAACTGGGGCGATGTTACCGTATCAAGGTAGCCGCCGATCTGAATCAATGCGATATCTTCCTTTGCTCCCACGTAATATACGCTAATCTGTATTCCTTCCATAACCGCTTCTATCCTGGTCGTGGGGGTACAATTCTCCAATCAATGAAAATTGGCAATTATCATGCCAAGAGGAAATACATTGACGCACCAGTTCGCGGGGCACCTATTTCTCAGTGGAATATAGAGTTAGCGGAAGGCCGGCAAGAGAATTGCAGCACTGTCCCGGATATAGAGATCGACCGCTTGTTCAAAATCTGACACAAAAAGAATATTATTCTACAATGGATGTCTCTAAAGAGCATCAGGAACTCAGCGATCATGGCCGTTAAATTTCGACAGGTCAATCCCGTGTTTCTCGATCTTGCTGTAAAGTGTGGTTCGGCTTATATCGAGGAGTTTGGCCGATCGCAGGATATTTCCCCTCGTCTCCTCAAGGGCCTTTACTATCAGGTAGTGCTCGTTCCTTCCGAGAGAGAGATCCCGATGTTGTTCACAGCCACGTCTCCCCTTATTCAAGAAAGAAAAGGCCTCCGCAGTCAATTCCTCTCCCTTGGAAAGAATTGCGGCGCGCTCTATGGCGTTTTCGAGTTCCCTTACATTTCCGGGCCAGTGGTAGTTCAACAAGATCTGTTCCGCCCCGCGACTGATCCTCTCCGCCGTTGCGGGGAGTTTTCTCCTGGCCCTCTCGAAAAAGTACCTCGCCAACGGCAGGATGTCTTCCCTCCGCTCCGATAGCGCAGGAATATGTATCGGGATGACTGAGAGTCGATAGTAAAGGTCCTCGCGAAACCTCTTCGCCGCCACCTCCTCCTCGAGGTCCTTGTTGGTGGCCGCCACGACACGGACATCAGAGAAAAGTGTCTTGGTCCCTCCCACACGTTCAAATTGATGATCCTGCAAGAACCTCAGGAGCTTGGCCTGCACTGAGACCGGAAGTTCGCCTATTTCATCCAGGAAGAGCGTGCCGCCATGGGCGACCTCACACTTCCCGAGTTTCAGTTTTATTGCCCCTGTAAAGGCACCCTTTTCGTGGCCGAAGAGTTCGCTCTCTATCAAGCCCTCTGAAAGCACCGTGCAGTTGACTACGACAAACGGTTCTTCCACACGAGGGCTCTTTCGATGGAGGTACCGGGCCACTATTTCCTTACCGACTCCACTATCTCCCATTAATAGGACCGTCAGATCGCTTGTCGCGATATCGTCCACCTGCTCAAAGATCTTCCTAAGTGCTTCACTTTGATAGACAGGCTTGAAGCGGGAATCAATCGAGTGGACATATTCTCGCAAACGGATGTTTTCATTCCTGACCCGGAGGGACTCAATGATCCTTCCGACACGAAGGGTGATCTCTTCCACGGAAAAGGGCTTTGAGACATAGTCCAGCGCACCCATCTTCATGGCTTCAACCGCCGTCTCGACCGTCCCGTAGGCAGTCATCAGCATGACGGAGGCATCAGGATCATATTCCAGTATCTTTTTCATTAGGTCTATACCAGTCTGATCGGGCATCATCAGATCCGTCAGGACAAGGTCATATTTCCCCTCCCTGAACAATTTTTCCCCCTCTTTACCAAGACGTGCCGCCTCCACTTCGTAACCCTCACCCTGGAAAATCATCGTCAGGCTTTGCAAGAGCTTCGGCTCATCGTCTATGATGAGTAGCCGTCCCTTCTTCTCATTCATCGTCTTTCTCTCCGAAGACCCAGGCCGAGAAAATCATGATCTCCGTGCCGTTCTCCCTCCAGCAGCCAGGCCCCATCCCAGCCTTGCGACAACATTGCTCAAGAAATTCTTCTCTGTTCCATCCATACTCGGTTGCAACCTGTGGGAGGAGTAGACCTGCGTTCAAACCGTTACGGAGGAGCAGGCCATGTTCTCCAACGTGGATATCCTCCTCATCGTATACCCTCCTGAACTGGGATAGAACCGAAATCTCAATAGTCGTGGAACCTATCTCTTCTTCCGTCAGGGGGAAGAAACGAGGGTCTCTTACGGCCGATGATATCGCTGCTTCAATAACAGTTCGATAGAGCGGCTCCTCCGGGTGGATCACTCCAATGCACCCCCTCAAGGCCCCCTCTTCTTTCAGTGTGACAAACACTCCCATCTTCCTGTTCAGTCGAGGATTGTCGAGACTACGGCCCGCGAGCACTTCGTCGACTTCGCGGACCCCACACACTGCAGCGGAGATTCCCTCCCTGGCCAGGGATAAAAGCAACTCCTTTTCTTCGATGCTCAAAGAGAATTCTTCCATCTCGGTCATCTACCTCAAGGACATTCTCTCATTCGTCAGCAATTTTCAGTCCAATAAAACGTTATCTTCTTCTTCATGACCTTCCCCGCAATCCCTCTCAAATCCAGGTTGTCCGCAGCAAATCTCACATCCCTTGCCGGTGATCAGGCACCGGTTAAGGCAAACCTTTAGATCCCCACGTGAAACAATCATACTTGATGGGATTCCATCACATCAATGAGTTCGAGCCTTGAACCCCCATTCTCACGGTAGAAGACTGTATCTCTCAGGAAATCCTCGTCGTTCTGTTCCGGGAAATCGAGGTTATAATGAAGCCCTCGACTTTCCCTTCTCGCGATAGCGGACTTGACGATCAAGTCGGCAACCTGGCCCATATTACGCAACTCTTCTATATCGACACTGAATCTTGACGCCCGTCTATACTCCTCTATCTCGGCAAGAATCAGGGACAATTCACGGCCGGCCATCTCGAGCCTTTCCATCGACCGCATGATACCCACGCAATCCCACATGATCGTCCTGATCTGGTCCCGCAAGTGCCTGATAATCACGGCTTCTAATCTCCCTTTACCCTCGCGCATGGGGTTCTCGATCGACACTTCCCCAACCACCCTGCCACCATCTATGACCTCCTTAGCTTTGACGGCCGCTCTATGTGAGAAGACAACCGCCTCCAGGAGCGAGTTGCTCGCCAGGCGATTAGACCCGTGGACCCCCGTACACGCCACCTCACCCACGGCAAACAGCCCCCTTATGGACGTCATCCCCCAGATATCCGTCAAGACCCCCCCGCACATATAATGGGCTGCAGTTACCACCGGGATGGGCTCTTTCATGATATTGATGCCGCGCTGCAGACAACCCCGCGTAATGTTCGGGAAGCGTTTTAT
Source organism: uncultured Gemmatimonadota bacterium (assembly GCA_964573995.1). Taxonomy (GTDB): domain Bacteria; phylum Gemmatimonadota; class CAZMKB01; order CAZMKB01; family CAZNLH01; genus CAZNLH01. Next base: position 61,250 of record CAZNLH010000001.1, on the reverse strand, counting down.
GATCACGTCAGGCTCGATCGGGGACAGGTCGAGGTAGAGGTGCTTTCTGCCCGAGATCTTCAGTTCCCTGTCTATCGCCCGGGCAACGATGTCACGAGGCGCGAGATCCCCCTGGGGATGGTACTTCTTCATGAACGGCTTTCCCTCGCCGTCCAGGAGGACCGCACCCTCTCCACGGACGGCCTCGGAGATAAGGAAGGCCTTGCCCTCGGCCGGATAAAGGGCCGTAGGATGGAACTGGATAAATTCCATGTCGGCTATCCTGGCTCCGGCACGGTAGGCCATGGCGATACCGTCACCAGTAGCGATCTCCGGGTTTGTTGTGTGAGGATATACCTGTCCACTGCCTCCGGTAGCCAGGAAAGTGACCGGAGAGTACCAGGCCTCGAACTCGTCCCTTAGGCGATTGTAGACCATGGCCCCGACACATCGCCGCCCCCGGGCATCATTGCCGACAAGCAGGTCTGAAACAAAGTGATTTTCGAAGAGTTCGAAATCGCTCTGCTTCATCAGGCATGCCAGGAGCGCCCTCTCGATTTCATGCCCCGTCAAGTCATCCGCCCTTACAATCCGCCGTCTTGAGTGCCCCCCCTCCCTTCCGAGGGAAAGGACCCATTTGCCATCCCTGCTGCGTTCGTATGAGAACCGTACTCCCCATTCAACAAGTTCCTTGAGGCGGTCCGGTCCCTCCGTGACCAGGACCCTAACGGCTCCCGGGTGAGAGAGGCCGCACCCGGTCTTTATCGTATCCTGGTAGTGTGAATCGATACTGTCTTCCGGGTCGATTACCGACGCAATTCCTCCCTGCGCATAATTCGTGTTTGATTCGGAGTCCTCCTTTTTGGTCATCAAAGTGACCTTTCCAAGAGGAGCCACCTTGAGCGCGAAACTCAGACCTGCGATGCCACTGCCTAAGACCAGAAAATCAGTGTGATAGACCTTCAACTTAACTCAACCTTTCTCTTGTGATATACCCGAACTCTTCCTCCTGAGATCAAGCCACCCCAGGAACTCCTCCAATACCTCCTCACCTTCATCTATAACCAATTTCGTTGAAACTACAAGACATGGGCGCCCTCCAACGTCATCCCGCCTCAGTTTGGCCGCATCCTTTTCCGTCGTAACCATAAGGTCTGCCCTCATGTGATCGAAAACCCGGAACAATCGTTCCAGCCTGCCCCTCGTATATCTGCAATGATCCGGGAAGGCGATAAACTCCATGCACCTTGGACCTCCCTCTTCGACCAACTTCCTAAAAGACCAGGGGTCGCCGATCCCGCTGAAGGCGAGGACCACCTTCTCATTCAAGGCGGTGATGTCCCTTTGGAGTCGCGGATCCTCCAGCGGATAGACCATGTCAGGTACAATAGAGACGCGGAGTTGCGGGAGCCCATTGGGAGTCTTGTCCCATTCGCTCTTACCGGAAGCATCCCTCCTCCATCTCCGGCAATTCACTATCAGGTCGGCGCGCTTGAGATTGCCGATTCCCTCCCTAAGAGATCCCGCCGGCAGCGTTCGGCCCGTGCCGAATGGCCTCTCGCCGTGGAGCATTACGACATCGAGATCCCTGTATAATCGCCGATGCTGAAATCCATCATCCAGTAGACAGATATCACATCCGCAACGCATGACTGCAAGCAGCCCCGCCATAAAACGATCCTTTCCCTCAATTACGATCACATTCGATGCCGATAGTGTGTGCGCCAATAATATCGACTCGTCAGCGGATCCGCTCGATGCCCCCATGGCGGTTGCTTTAGCCGTCACGACACTGACGTCATTCTCCCTCGATCCCCCGTAACCACGAGTCAACACAGCGACTCTGAACCCTCTCTCAGATAGAATCCCGCTCAACATCCTGACCATCATTGTCTTTCCGGTGCCGCCCATGGAGAGGTTCCCCACCGATATGACCGGTACCGGCAGGTGCCTTGAACGGAGTACGCTCATCTTGAAGAACAAGTTTCGAATCCCCATCCACAGGCGATAAGCCCTCTCCGGCACGAAGAGCAAGAACGTAAGCGGCAGGCTCCACCACAACTCCCTTTCTCGATAGAGGTAACGATGTGCCGTAAGATAAAACCGTTCTCCTCCACTCATCACCTTCGTAGGCCCACCATCTCCCTCAAACAGCACCTGCCTCCGCGCCTCACGATTGAGTGCGTTGAGTTCCTCTTCCAACAACCCCCGCGTTCTTTCCATCGCTGCCTCGTCATCATCCCGGTCGACCCAAATCGCTCTTCCGAGCAGGACCACGACCCTCGAAAAGGGTCGAGGGACCTGGAACCTGTCCCAACTACCCATCTCCCACGCGGATGAAGGAACCATGGCAACCGGAATAACCGGAAGGCCCAATATGCCCGCTACTCGGATGATGCCCGGTTTTACCTTTTCAGCCGGGCCCCGTGGTCCATCCGGTATCACACAGATATTGTACGATCTATGTTCTGGCGAGGTAAGGAGTTCCAAGATGGCGGATGCGCCGCCGCGTGTGCTGCTTCCCCTTACCGCCTTTATCCCCAGCCGCCGTGCTATTTGATAGATGAACTCTCCATCACGATGTTGGCTGATTATAGCGCTTATCCTCTCGTACCTGGCGAAATAGGTGCCGAGAAATATCTGGCCGTGCCATATGGAAAAAATCACCCTGCCGTAACGCGCCTGGGCCTCGCTCAACAGGGAGCGGTCAGGCCCTGTGACCCTGAGCGTAAATCCTATGATCCGGATCAGCAACGATCCCGTTACACCAACCAGCCAGAATACGGCCCTCTCGGCCAAGGATGTCTCCCTCAGGTTGTTCCCCTCCCCTCTAACATCGACAGTACAATGTCGGCAACCTTTCGGGTGGCATCCCCACCATCGAGCCGCTTCGAGACTTCCCCGAGGTCCCTTATCATCCCCCTCCTATACGGTGTGTCCTCGAGCAGATCCAGTGCGGCAAGTACGATCCTGTCGACTCTGAAGTCCCCTTGGATAAATTCCGGTACAATCCCCCTCCCTGCCAGTATATTTACCAGACTGATATGAGACAACCGTACCAGCGATCTTGCGATCAGGTAGGAAAGGGGAGATATCCTATAACAAACGATCATCGGCGTATTCAATATGGCGCCTTCGATGGTCGATGTCCCTGATTTCGTAAGGAATAAACGGGATATCTCGATTGCCGTGTGATGGGAATCCTTGATGACGACCACGTCGTCCCGATCAGCGAGGAAGAGCCTCCTCATTTCTCGCTCGCTGATGGTGGGAGCGCAGTTTACAAGGACTTGAACTCCTGGGATCCTCCTGCTGATTTCCCCTGCAACTTCGAGGAATAAGGGGAGATGGCGAGATATCTCGTTTCTCCTGCTCCCCGGTGAGAGACACAATACCGGCCTATCCGGTGATATCCCGTAGCGCTTCATAAACAGATCCGCTGGTTCCCTTGCAGCGATCTCCTCGATTATCGGATGCCCGACATATCGAACCTCTTTGCCGCGCTCCTTGTAAAACTCGACTTCAAAGGGTAGGATGACTGCCATCTCGTCGCTGTTGCGGATCAGGTCCCTGCATCGCCCGCCACCCCATGCCCACACCTGTGGGCTGACGTAATAGAGCGTCTTCCTCCCGTTCCTCTTTGCCCTCTCGGCAAGTCTCAAGTTGAATCCTGGATAATCGATCAAGATTACAATGTCCGGCCTCAGGTACCGGAACACGCCCTCTGATTCCCTGAGAAGTCCATGGAAGTACGGCACATCTCGGATCACCTCGGTGAAGCCTACAACGGCCATACGCTCGGGCGGCGCCAATAGATAAACTCCAGCCTCCCTCATCCTGGCTCCGCCAAGGCCGATAAACGAGGCGTCAGGGCGGAATCGCCTCAATTCGTCGACCAGGGCCCCACCATAGATATCACCGGATGGATCTCCCGCCGAGATGAAGAAGAGCGGCCTTGTCCTTTTCTCCAGGTCCAATGCAGCCATCACCAGATTCAGGAAAGTTTGTCGAGAAAGTAGATGAGAATCACGATCAATCCAAAGAGTAAAACCAATTTCCAACTCGACAGTCTCTTGTATGCGCTGAATCGCCTTTGCCGGTGGTCGCGCCATTGTTCTAACATCGTGCCTTCCCCATCACTCCATCAGTGTCCCGGGGTGGAATTACCATGCACTCTCTAATCTTGAGCGCGTATTCCATAGCCTTCATTGCCTCTTCGCCGGTGACGCCCAGGAGCGTCCTGCCGTTCCTTACGCTCTCCGCAAAGGCGGCGATCTCATTGGCCAGTGGATTGACGGAACCATCGTCCTCCAGTATCTTTTCCTGGAATAATGGGGCCTCGCCCCTCCGCTCTATTCGATAGATTTCGCTCCTCCTCATCAGGAAATCCATTGATATATACATATCCTGCTGAAACACCCGGAGTTTTCGCATTCGCTTCGTTGAAATACGGCTGGCCGTGAGGCTGACGGCACGGTGCCCTGAAAATGTCAACCGTACATTGGCAATATCCACAGAGGGAGTGATAACAGGTACGCCGACTGCCCAGATTTCTCTTATTTCAGAGCCCATCACTGACAGGACCAGGTCAATATCGTGGATCATAAGATCGAGTATGACATCGACTTCTGTTCCTCTCTTCACAAAAGGTGCGAGGCGATGCGATTCGATGAACATAGGACGTACTATGAATTCACGTGCCAGGGAGAACGCCGGATTGAACCTCTCCACATGACCGACCTGAAGAACGAGACGCCTCTCCCGTGCCTGTTGAACAAGCGCTGCCGCCTCATCAAGATTTTCGGTGATTGGCTTCTCCACAAGCACGTGCCTGCCCGCATCCAAGGCCCTGGTTGCCACATCGAAGTGGCGATCGGTTGGAACCACGACACTGACCGCGTCAACCGAGCCCAATAGGGAATCGTAGTCCTGGAATACCCGGCACGATAAATAACTCCCTGCCTCATCGGCCACTTCCCGCCTCGTGTCATAAATACCGCTGAGAACGACATCGTCCATCCCCGATATTGCCTCCGCGTGTCGCAGTCCCAGGTGCCCTACACCAACGACACCCATCTTTATCTCAGCATCGACTTTCAAGGCAGGCATCCTTATAAGGAATTATATCAATCAGTTGGGTTAGTTACTTCATGCCGCAAGCCAAGTGACGAGACTCGATCCATAGTCAGTGAAATGGGGGGTGACCAATTTACGACACTTTAAGTTTAAGATACGCGGTAGACCTTGTCAATACGCGTATTATGGAGGGAATATCGCCGTGACTTTACAACCGGATGATACAAGACGTCGAGTCGAGGCTATGGAAAATACAACGAAAAATTGTCCCGCCGGGCGCGGGAGGTTTCAATCAACAAGAGGAAGGGAAGCACAATGGATCATCAGAGTGTGACTCCGCGTTCGCTCTTCTCTATGAAATCTATGAAGTCTGTAACCTCGTCCAAGGGGCGGAGTTCTTCCCTGGCCCTCTTCACGGCCTGTGACACGTTCAGGTCGGACCTGAAAAATATCCTGTATGCCCTCTTCAATTCGAGTCGCACACCTTCACTGAAACCATGTCTCAACAGCCCAACGCTGTTCAAGCCCGACAGGCTCAGCGGGTTTCCAACCGCCCTGACGAAGGGCGGGATGTCTTTATTGACGCGAGATCCTCCCCCGATGAATGCATATTTCCCAATCCTGACGAACTGATGAATCGGGGTCACCCCGCCGATGATAACGTGATCCTCGATAGAGACATGACCGGCCATATTGACTGTATTGGCAAGGATGACCCCATCTCCGATCTGGCAATCATGGGCCACGTGGGCATAGGCCATGATAAGGCAGTCGGACCCTACTCTCGTTCTGCACTGGTCCTTCGCACCACGGTGAAGAGTGGCATACTCCCTGATGATCGTTCTGTTGCCAACGGAGAGGAAGGTCCTTTCATTGTGATACTTTAGGTCCTGCGGGTCGGTACCAAGGACGGCCCCCTTGAAGATCTTGCAGTTTTCGCCAAGGTGCGTGTCTTTTTCTATGAGCACATGGGAACCGATTATTGTCCCATCTCCCACCCGTACGTTCGGACCCACGATACTGTATGGACCCACACTGACATCTTTCCCGAGATCGGCCAGTTGATCTACGATCGCAGTCTCATGTATCACACAGCCATTAGCCATATCCATGCCTACTTGTCCATTATCATCGCCATCATCTCGGCCTCTGCAATCAGCACGCCATCCACGAACGCCTCCCCCCTCATCTTGCAGGTCCTCCCCCTCATCTTGACCATTTCAAGTTCGAAACGGATTTGATCTCCAGGCCTGACCGGTCTTCGGAACCGAATGTTGTCAAGGGCGATAAAGTAAACGACCTTGTCCGCAGGGTCCGGGACCGAATTCATCAATAAAAGCCCTCCCACCTGGCCCATCGCCTCGATCTGGAGAACACCGGGCATAATGGGATGGCCTGGAAAGTGACCGGCGAAGAAGGGCTCATTGATGGTAACATTCTTGATACCCACCGCTCGCTTCCCAACCTCCATTTCGATGATTCGGTCTACAAGTATGAAGGGATACCGGTGAGGCAGGATCTCCAGTATCTGACTTATGTCCAATTGAAGTGTCTTTGACTCCCCCTTCCCCAGCAGTTCTTGCGACAACCTTCTCACCAACTTGATGTTCGACGGATGGCCCGAACGCGAAGAGATCACGTGTGCCTCGAGTCTCAATCCCAGGAGAGACAGGTCACCGATAAGGTCCAGGGCCTTGTGTCGTACGAACTCGTCATCGAAGCGAAGAGGCTCTTTGCTGAGGATCTCATCTCTTCCGATTACTATGGCGTTATCGAGGCTGCCTCCCTTGATCAACCCGGCACGTTTCAAGGATTCCACGTCCTCCTGGAAACAGAACGTCCTGGCAGGTGCAAGTTCATTCAAGAATACTTCGGGATCGATGTCCAGCGTAATCTCCTGATTGCCAACGAGTGCGTGGGCATAATTGATGTGGAAGGTGATCTTGAGACCAGGGTACGGGAGCAGGAGAAACCTTACGTCATCCTCGTGATGATGAAATGGTTTTTCCAGTTTAAGGACCTGTTTTTTTTTCCTCAGTTCGCGCAGCCCCCCACTCTTCAGGACATCCACGATCGGACGGGAACTTCCGTCGGCTCCAGGCGGTTCATTGGCATCGATCTCGATGGTTAGGTTGTCGATCCCCATGGAATATACCGCGGCGAGGACGTGCTCGACGGTCAGGACCTGGGCCCCGTCCACACCGAGAGTGGTACCCCGCTCGACCCCTACCACGTTCTCGACCCTGGCTGGAATCCGAGGATAGCCGTTGAGGTCCTTTCGAACGAACACGATACCATTGCCCACTTCCGCCGGTTTGAAGGTCACCCTCGTTGGATTGCCCGTATGCAAACCGATCCCTTCATAAGACACTTCCTTATCTATCGTCAACTGTTTCATCAAAGGGACTCCTCGCTCTTCGATGCCTTGTCTTCCTTCGACCGCCCTTCCAATTCCCTTAACTTCTCTTCAAGGGTGTTGATCCTCTCGATCAACACAGGGAGTTTAATCAAAAGAGCCTGGCTTTTCAAGGCCTGCCTGTGGGGGCGAGCAGGATAGCCGGAGACGACCTCTCCCTCCTTGACCGATTTGATTACTCCAGCCTGTGCACCGATCACCGCACCATCGCCGATCTCAATATGACCCACTATACCAGCCTGGCCGGCAAGAGTCACTCCCTTCCCAACCCTCGTACTTCCCGAGATACCGACCTGGGCAACCAGCAGGGAGTCCTCGCCTATCTTCACGTTGTGCGCGATATGAACCAGGTTGTCAAACTTCGTGCCCCGGGCGATATAGGTATCGTCCAAGCCTCCGCGGTCGATAGTGCAATTACTGCCGATCTCAACGTCATCCTCTATCACAAGCCCGCCTATCTGTGGAATCTTGTGATGATGCCCCTCCTCATCCTTGGCGAAACTGAAACCGTCGCTTCCGAGCACCACCCCGGCTTGAACAAGGCATCTCATCCCGATTCTAACTCCATGGTAGACGGTTACCAGCGGTCCGATCTTCGTATCCTTACCTATCTCGACATCGCTACCTATCGACACGAGGGGACCAACGCTCACGCCATCGGCAAGCCTCGATCCCTCCCCAATCACGGCATATGGACCGATGGTGACTTTATCACCCAAACCCACGCCTTCACCAAGGATTGCCGTTGGATGTATGCCTCCACCCTCGCCGCCCCACTCGGGGTGGAAGAGTTCCACCGCCTTCCCGAACGCTAGGTGGGGATTGGGGACGTGGAGAAGGGTCTTGCCGGGCGAATCGATGTCATCGGGGCAGATAATGGCCCCGGCGCGACTCTTCCTCATTGCGCCGAGATACCGCCTGTCGGCAAGGAAGGAGAGATCGGAAGGCCCTGCCTTCTCAAGCGTATTCACACCGCTGACTATCACCGAATCGTCGCCGGTGACCTTTCCACCCACTATACAGGCAATTGATCGAAGCGAATATTCCATGCGGCCTTCTGAATCAGTCGCCTTCTTCACTTCCCCTCGCTCTTTTTCAACTCGTCGATGACCAGTTGGGTTATATCCAGCGAAGGATCGGCATATACGACCGACCCCAGGCTCGAGTCGAAGACGAGGTCGAATCCCTCCCTTTGTGCCACGACGTTGATTGTCTGAGAGATCTTTTCCAGGATCGGCTGGGATAATTCGGCGCTTCTCTGCTGAATCTTGTTCTGGATCTCGTAGACCTTCTGGTCATATTCATTCTTCTTGGAGGTAATCTTCTGTTCCTTTTCCTGCTTCTTTTCCGGACTCAATATGAGTTTCTGGTTTTCATATTCATCTATCATGTTCTGAAGATCCGTCTTCAGGCTTTCCGCCTCCGCCTTCCATGTCCCCACCTCCTCGTCGAATATCTTAGTAGCCTCCTGCGCACCTGGGGCGTTGTCGAGGATCTTCTGCGTGTCCACGTAGCCGATCTTCAATCCCTGGCAAAGGCTCACCTCCGGGGCACACAGTATGAGAAAGAACATTACCGTTGCCCCCCTAAGTAACCATTTCATCGATAACTCCTCCTTTTTTCCAATCACGCCGGCTTCCCCGTGCGGTTTCTGTCAACTGCTAAAAGAAATTTCCGAAAGTCACATGCGGCTGGAACCCAGGGCCTCCGGGACGATCTAGTCCATATCCTATATCGAGTCCGAGAGGCCCCATACCAGGGATCTCAACCCTTACCCCGAATCCCACCGATCTCTTCAGATCACTTGGATCGGAGAGGGACAGGCTCTCCCATGCATCCCCGGCATCGAAAAAAAGTACACCGTATATCTGCTGGGTGATCTTTATCTCCTCCTCGGCAGTCAGCAACAAGAACGAACGTCCGCGAGTCACCCTACCGTTTACTATTGGGCCCACGGACCTGTCGGAGTAACCGCGCAGTCCCTCTATCCCAGGCCCGACTCCGCCGAGGATGAACATCTCGTTAATGGGAACAGATGTGGGATCGCCGTACCCTGTTACAACGCCGCCTTTTGCCTTCAAAGTGAGGTTGAATTTCCAGGGCCCCGGCATACTCCAGGAAGAGTTCACCCGGTATTTCTGAAAATCGGTGGATCCTCCAAGGATACCGCCTGCGTACTCCGCAGTCAGGCTGTGCCGGACACCGGTAGTAGGATGAAAGGTGTTGTCCCTGGTGTCCCTCACAAGGTTCAGGGTAACCCCGCTCAACAGGCGTGGAAAACCTTCAAATACGGGGTCAGTCTCACTGATCGTCGATCCTCTCTGGGGTGCCAGTTCAAATTTCTCCAGGCGGTAGGTCGTATAAAAGCGTGTAAAGTCCATGCCGGGCATGGGGACCCCTATCCTCACATTGCCCCCGGTAGACCTCCTCTTGAATGGGTCGTTCGTGTAGGCCTGATCGAGGCGGAACAGGTCGAAACCCAGGGAGGTCTGGGTATCACGGAAATATGGTTCAGTGAAACTCAACTCGAAGTTCGTCTGCCTGCTGCCGTGCTCCAAGCGGACCCTGGCCTTCTGGCCCCTCCCAAACAGGTTTGACTGCGACAATTCGATAAAGCCGGTAAGCCCTCCACCGGCGCCGAAACCGGCCCCGGTGCTCGCCTGCCCGGTGCGTTTCTCCTTTACCGCAAACACCAGGTCTATATCGTTCCCTTCGCCCGGGACCGGCCTGCGTTGTATATCGACACTTTCAAAGTAACCCGTGTTCATCAACTCCCGATATGACCGGACGAGGAACTCCTGCCGAAACCTGTCTCCCGGCAGGATGACGATCTCCCTGCGAATCACCTTCTCATGGGTGATCTCGTTCCCCTCGATATCGATTTTCCGTATAAACGCGGGGGTGTTTTCCTGGATATGGTAAGTGATATCGACTATCCCTTTCTCTCGCCTTATGGATGGGTCTATCTTTGCGTAGAGATACCCCTGGTTTCCATACACTTCGTAAATGGCATTCAAGGACTTGTCAAAGTCCTTCTGAGAAAAGGTCTCACCCCTTTCCATCAGGACGACATTGCCAAGAGAGGCATCATCGAAGAACTTGTTTCCTGAGAAGTCTATCTTGCCCACCCTGTAAGGTTCTCCCTCACTCACCCACACCGTTATGTATGCCTCCCCCTTCTCCCGATCGAACGTCGTGTCGTAATTTTTCACATAGAAGTCTATAAAGCCCCTGTCCCGATAAAATTTTGCAAGGCGCTGGTCAAGGTCCTCCTTGAGGACATCTTCTTTGTATCGAGTACCCTGCCAGAACCAGAACCCATCCTGTTCGGTCTTCATCTGCCCCCTGAGTTTCTTGTCCGAGAAGTGCGTGTTTCCCTCAAAGACAATCTTCTTTACATCGACCCGCTTCCCTTCCTTGACGGTTATGGCAAGGTCCACGAGCCCTGGTTCATCGGTTTCAACCTTTTCCACGTCTATTGAGGCCAGGTGATACCCCTTGTCACGATAGAGTTCGAGAATCGCGTTTTTCGTTTCAGCCACCTCTGACGGGTTAAAGAGATCCCCTTCTTTTATCGTCAGTTTCTTCCTGACGTCCTCGTTCTTCAGCGCCTTGACGCCCTGGACCTTGATTGACCTTACCGTGGGGTTCTCCTTCACACGGATCATGAGGATGATTCCGCCGGGATCCTGCTCGCCGAGGATGGAGATGTCCTCGAACAGGCCGGTATCAAACAACTTCCTTATCCCTCGTTGAACCTTGATCAGCGAGTACGGCTCACTTGCATGCAAACGGGCCGTCTCTATTATCCTCTCACCCGAGACACGCTGATTACCATCCACCTTGATATCCACGATCTCATCGGAGAGGAGAATTCCGGAAAAACCGATATTGAAGGATGCCAGAAGGACTATAAAAAGAAGTATCCAGCGGATAAACTGACCTCTCGGGTGGGACAATTTCACCTCGGCTGGCCTTTTTTTCTTGAATCTATTTCATCAGATATGGGGACACGGTGCGGCCGGCCCGAACCTTCAGTCAACAGTCGTCAAGACCTTGAAACGGAGGGAGTCGCCCTCCACGGAAACCTCGACATGATCGCCATCGTTGAAATAATCCCTTAGGATCTCCTCCGACAGGGGGTCTTCAAGGTACCTCTGGATCGCTCGCTTCAGCGGCCTGGCACCGAATTTACGGTCGTAACCCTTCTCCACGAGAAATTTCCGTGCCTGGTCCGTCAACGTGATGGAGATGTCCCTCTCCTTCAATCGTTCCCGGAGGTCCGTGATAAGTATATCGACAATCTTGGCTATATCATCCTCGTTGAGCGGGTGGAAGACGATCACCTCGTCTATCCTGTTCAGGAACTCGGGGCGGAAGGTCTTGTTGATCGCATCCTTCACCTTTCGCTCGATTACCTTGTAATCCGCCTTTTCGTCCCGTTTGCTGAATCCGAGCGCCGTCCCCTTTGAGATGTCCCTCGCGCCCACGTTCGACGTCATTATGAGAACGGTGTTCTTGAAATCAATCCTGCGACCATAGTTGTCCGTCAGGTGCCCCTCGTCAAAGACCTGAAGCAGGATGTTGAATACGTCATGATGCGCCTTTTCAATCTCATCGAGGAGGATCACGGAGTATGGTTTCCGCCTGACCTCCTTTGTGAGATAACCGCTGTCCTCGTACCCGACATATCCCGGAGGCGCACCGATAAGGCGTGATACAGAGTGCTTCTCCATGTACTCGGACATATCTACCCTGATGAGGGCCTTGGGGTCATCGAATAGGAAACGTGCCAGACACCTGGCCAGTTCTGTCTTGCCGACGCCGGTGGGACCGCAGAATATGAAGGACCCTATGGGCCTCGCCGGATCCTTTAGCCCCGCCCTCGTCCTTCTAATTGCCCGTGATATCGCTACGATTGCCTTGTCCTGTCCCACGATACGCTCGTGCAACTCCTCTTCCATGTTGAGGAGCCTTGAACTCTCGTCCTGCTTGAGCCGAACAACGGGTATGCCGGTCCATCGCGAGATGATGAAGGCCACCTCTCCCTCCTTCAGGGACGGGCGCTTGCTCGACCGATCCTGCTGCCATTCAATCCGCAACCTCTCTATTTCTGCCTTCATTTTTCTTTCTTCATCGCGGAGGTTGGCCGCCCGCTCGTACTCCTGGTGATTGATCGCATGGTCCTTCTTCTGGGTTATCTTCTGGAGTTTCTTCTCCATCTCCTGCAGTTTTTTTGGTGGAACCTGGGTGGCCAGGCGGAGTCGAGCGCCCGCCTCATCAATCACGTCTATTGCCTTGTCCGGGAGAAAACGGTCGGTGATGTACCGGTCGGAAAGCTTGACCGCACTAAGTATCGACTCATCCGTGATGTTGATCCCATGGTGTTCCTCATACTTTTCCCTCAATCCTTGCAGGATCTTTACGGTCTCTTCAATGGTTGGCGGGTTGACGATGATTGTCTGGAACCGGCGTTCAAACGCACCATCCTTCTCGATATGTTTCCTGTACTCGTTCAACGTCGTGGCGCCGATACACTGCAACTCTCCCCTGGCAAGGGCCGGCTTCAGCATGTTCGAGGCATCGATCGCTCCCTCTGCGGCTCCCGCCCCGACCAGCGTATGGAGTTCGTCTATGAAGAGGATGATCGTCCTGGCCTGCTGAATCTCGTTTATCACGGCCTTCAGCCTCTCCTCGAACTGGCCCCGGTACTTGGTACCGGCAATCACCGCAGCCATGTCGAGAGAAAGAACCCGGTGTTCCTTGATCGATTCGGGGACCTTCTTGTTCACGATCCTTCCCGCCAGCCCCTCTACAATCGCGGTCTTACCAACGCCAGGTTCGCCGATCAGGACGGGGTTGTTCTTCTTGCGACGGCTCAAGATCTCTATGACCCGCTCGATTTCCTTCTCTCTACCGATGGTCGGATCGAGCTTCCCGTCCTGAGCCAACCTCGTCAGGTCCCTGCAAAAGTGATCGAGCGCGGGGGTCTTGGATTTCTTGCGTGCAGGCCCACCCGCAAGGGCCTGTGGGGCAGTCGACATCTCCGTGCCCAGGAGTTTCAAGATCTCCTTCCTTACCTCCTCGAGGGATGCCCCCTGCTGCCTCAGGATCTGCGCCGCCAAGCCACTCTCTTCTCTCAAAAGGCCGAGCAAGATGTGCTCGGTCCCCACGTAGGTATGATTCATTGCCCTGGCTTCTTCGATAGATAGTTCGAGGACCCTCTTAGACTTTGATGTATACGGAAGATCCCCCACCGTCAGGGTATTTCCTCCCACTTCGACGGACTCCTCCACCTTCATCCGCAGGGCATCCAGGTCGAATTCCATCTGTTTCAGAACGGCTGCGGCCACCCCCTCTCCTTCACGCAGCAGCCCAAGGAGGATGTGTTCCGTGCCTATGTAATTGTGATGCAATCGTCCCGCTTCCTCTCTCGAAAGGGCCAGGACCTTCCTCACTCGCTGTGTAAATCTGCTGTCCATCGCTCAACCTCTTTTCTTCATTCCAGCCCATTCATTATTCGTTCATGTCTGCTTCATTTCACCGGACAGTATACCGCGCATCATTTCGGCCCTCGCCCTGTCCTCCTCCTCCTGCGACAGTTCCTTTCCCGTACGTGCCTCAAGGTGTGTGGCCTGTGAATAGATCAAAATCCTGTTCAGCGTAGATACCCGCAATCCTGGGATTAGTTTCAAGCTTGCTCCGAGACGAATAGCCGACAAGAGATTCATCCCCTCTTCAAGCGCGATGGACCTGGCATAGAGCAGGATCCCGAATGCCCGCCAGATCTTATCCTCCAACTGTTCCATCGCGTCCCGCGTCAAAATTGACCTCGCATTCTCTTCGTATTCGATCACCTGGCGGGTCACACTCTCCAGGTGGTCCAGCAATTCTTCCTCGCTCTTGCCCAGAGTCGTCTGGTTGGATATTTGGAAGAGGTTTCCAACCACTTCACTACCCTCCCCGTAGACCCCGCGGAAAGTCAGGCCGATCTGCGAGATGCCCTTGAGGACCTTGCCGATCTCCTTAGTAAGGACCAGCCCGGGTAAGTGAATCAGGACGGACGCCCGCAGGCCGGTCCCCGTATTGGTTGGACAGGCTGTAAGGAATCCAAACCGGGGATGAAAGGCGAACTCTATCGCCTCCCGTAACTCCGATTCAATCAATTCGGCCTTCTTCCAGCACTTATCAAGATGAAACCCACCGACGAGCGTCTGTATGCGAAGATGATCTTCCTCCCCGATCATAAGACTGATACGGCCCCCGTCGGCGATGATGACGCCGGATCGTGTCCCCCTGTTGATCAGGTCCCTGCTGACGAGGTGCTTCTCAAGGAGGAGCATCACATCGCGGGTATTCTGCTCGCGAAGACGCAGGTACACGCCATTCCTAAGGTATCCCCTCGTGCTGAGAACGGTCTCCACCTTCCGATGGATCTCGTCTTCCTGTTCGGCCCCTATCTTCCTGGCAAAGGGGTACCGGGCGATATTCCGCGCTAATCGCACACGTGTCGACAGGACTATGTGCCCGAGTGGACCCTCATCTTTCAACCACCCCAGGCCATCTTTCAGTAGATCATCAAGGTTCACCCTCTCCCTCCCCTTCACTCCCGTTCGTCTCTTCCAGAGTCCTGATCTCATCCCTCAATATCGCAGCCCGTTCATATTCCTCGTTGCTCACGGATTCCTCGAGAAGTTTCCGGAGTTCAAGGAGGCGGTTTTCATGCGTTGAGAGCCCCGCTTTCCTCCGCCGGGGCCCCTTTCCAACATGGACCTGGCTCCCCTGGATTCGCCTCAGGAGGATTCCAAGTTCCTGCTCGAAAGTGAAATAACACCTTGGACAGCCGAGTTTGCCGGTTTCTTGAAATTCCTTAAAGGTGGAACCGCACGAAGGGCATGTCTTCTCTTCTGCGCTTCCACCGCTTTTTTCCTTCTCTTCCTGGAGTTGGCTTCCGATATGAGAAATAAAATTGTTGAGTGGCTTCGCCGACAATTTTACCTGACCGCCGATCCCCTTCTTCTCGGCACAACTCTCACACAGGTGGGATGTCGTAACTTTGTTATCGATAATCTGGGTGAAGTTGATCACCGCTTTTCTCTTCTTACACTCCTCACAAAGCATGGCTCTTCTCCCGATCAGCAATGAGCCTGCCATCAACAAGGTGAAAGATCAGATCGGCCTTGCCCGCTAACTCGGGATTATGAGTGGCTATGACGAAGGCCGTATCCCGAGTTTCCCTGAGTTTCAGGATCAACTCGTGCAATTTCCGGCTGTTGTCCGGATCGAGGTTGCCAGAAGGCTCATCAGCAAGCACAATGGCAGGATCATTGATAAGTGCCCTTACCATCGCCACCCGCTGCTGCTCCCCCCCGGAAAGTTGTGAAGGCCTGTGGTGTACTCGATCAACGAGACCGACCTCATTCAAGAGGATCATCGTTTTCTTCTTCGCTTCTTCATATTCCATGCCATCTATCAGTGCCGGCATCATCACGTTCTCCATGGCGGAAAAATCGGACAGTAGATGGTGGAACTGGAAGACAAACCCGATCCGCTGGTTCCTCAGTCGAGCCATTTCCTGCTCGCTCAGCCCGTTCAATCCGACTGAATCGATGACGACTCTCCCCCTCGTCGGCCTTTCAATCCCCCCGAGGATGTGGAGCAAGGTGCTCTTGCCTACCCCCGACTCCCCCACAACGGCAATAATTTCACCTTTTGATACAAAGATGTCCAGTCCCTTCAGCACATGTATTTCCCTTCCCCCGCTCTGAAAATACTTGTGAATCTTTATACCCTGTAATACCACCCCGTCTCTCCGGCAGGCCGGCTCACCTCGTATATCAGTCATCTCACCTCACTCGTACCGGATGGCCTCGACCGGCATGAATCTCGCCGCCTGCAGTGCAGGATAGAGGGTGGCCAGTAGCGAGATGACAAGGCTGGCCGCCGATATCATGAGAAAATCCCCGGCCTGAAGCCGTACAGGCAGGGTATCGATCCAGTAGACATCACGGGGAAGCGAGATAAAATGATATGTCTCGATCAGTTTCGACAAGGTATAACCACCCAAGCACCCGAGGAACGTGCCGACCACTCCAATAAACAGACCATCAATCATGAAGATCCTCATTACCGATCTCGAGGTAAGACCCATCGACTTCAATATGCCGATCTCCCGGGTCTTGTCTCTTACGAGGATAACCAGGGTGCTCACAATGTTGAAGGCCGCAACAAGGATGATCAACGTCAATATGATAAACATGGCGGTCTTTTCAAGACTGAGTGCGGAGAAGAGGTTGTGATTGAGCGTGATCCAATCGTTCGTGCGAAAGGGCGGGCCCAGCCGGTCTACGATCGCTGCGCCGACTTCTCTTGCTCGATAGATGTCTCTGACCTTTACCTCTATGCCACTGACGGTATCTCCCATGTCCAGGAACGACTGGGCATCGCGCAGGGAGAGGTAGACGAACTTGGAGTCGTACTCATAGAGACCGGTCTTGAAGAGACCCTCGACGACGAACTTCGATACCGCCGGGATGACGCCGAGGGGCGTCGCCCTCTCAGCCATGGGACTGTACAAGGTCACCTCATCACCGGTCCCCACAAGCAGGCGGTCGGCAAGGAGGTAGCCGATCACTATCCCTGGCTTCTCTCTCCCTGCGTGATCGAAGGACATATCCCCCTCGATCACGTTCCTTGATATGTCCGTCACCGAGGCCTCGAGCGTGGGGTCGATCCCCTTGACGACCACACCCTCGGTATGCTGCCGGTCACCCGAGAGCATCGCCTCGGAATAGATGAAGGGCGACGCCGAGACTACCTGGTCTACTCCCTTGACCTTCCTGGTCGCTTCAAGGTATCCCTTGATAGGTCTATTTCCGTGTGTCAACACGATGACGTGGGCATTGGTTCCAAGGATCTTCTCCCTCAATTCACCCTGCATCCCGTTCATGACGGCGAGGACGACGATAAGCGCCATGACTCCTATAAAAATCCCCCCGATGGCTGTCCCCCCGATCAGGGAGATGACCCGGGATCCCTTCCTTGACATCAGGTATCTCATGGCGATAAAAAACTCGAAAGACATCTATTCAGGCCTCATCTGCGGGAATAGTATGACCTCCCTGATATTCGTGCGGTTCGTCAAGATCATTGCCAGGCGGTCGATGCCGATACCCATGCCTCCCGTCGGGGGCATACCGTACTCCAGTGCCCTGAGGAAGTCCTCATCCAGCACCTGCGTGTCTTCATCTCCCCTCTCCCTGAACCTCATCTGCTCCTCGAAACGTGCCCGCTGCTCCAGCGGGTCATTCAACTCGGAAAACGCATTGGCTATCTCCTGGCCGCATACTATCAATTCGAAGCGTTCGACCAGATCAGGCTCTCCCGGTTTTCCCTTCGCCAGGGGAGAGATCTCGCGGGGGAAATCAACCACGAAAGCGGGCCCGGTAATATCCGGTTCTACGAACTCATCGAAGAGGGCTTCCAGGATCTTTCCCCTCCCTATCTTCTCCGAGACATTCAAACCACGTTCATCACAAATCTCGCGCAGGTCCTCCTCGCCCAAGTCCCTCACGTCCTGTCCAGCCGCGCCGGATAATGCCTCGTAATACTGGATTCGCTTGAATGGTGGAGCGAAGGAGAGTTCATTATCCCCGTAAATGAGACCGGACTCATTACCCCTGATCTCCCTCACTACATGAGCGAGGAGATCCTCCAGTAGAACCATCATTCCCGTGTAATCATCATAGGCCGCGTAGAGTTCCAATTGGGTGAATTCAGGATTATGGAGGCGATCGATCCCCTCGTTGCGGAAATCCCTGGAAAACTCGAAGACCTTCTCGAAGCCTCCTATGATCAAGCGCTTCAGATAGAGTTCATCGGCGATCCTCAGGTAGAGCCTGATGCCCAGGGCATTGTGATGTGTCGTAAAAGGACGGGCGAATGCACCCCCATATACCGGCTGCAATACAGGCGTCTCTACCTCCAGGTATCCCCGATCCTCCAGGTATCCCCTCAAGAGAGCAATCACGCGCGAACGGGTCCGAAAGTTCTCCCTGACGTCTCGATTCACCATCAAGTCAAGGTATCGTTGTCGATAACGTTGCTCCTTATCCGTAAAGGAATCGTAGACTACTCGCCTGCCGCTTCCATCCTCCCTGGCCTCCTTTACGATCGGAGGCGGCCGCAGCGACTTGCTGAGGATGTGAAAAGAGTCGGCCCGCAAGGTGATCTCTCCGACTCGAGTACGGAACATGTAGCCTGTGACCCCGATGAAATCCCCGATATCGAGGAACCTCAGGAGGGAGTAACTCCCTTCTCCGAGCAGGTCCTTCTTGAAATATACCTGTATACGCCCGCTGGAATCCTCGATATCGATAAAAGAACTCTTCCCATGGTCTCTCATCGCGAATACTCGGCCAGCGAGGGAGACCTCGTCGTTCATCTCCCCCTTGTCAAACAAGTCCTTGACCTCCCGCGACATCCGGTTGCGAGAAAACCTTGGGGGGTACGGCTCAACGTCTAGGCTCCTCAATGCCTTCAACTTTTCGAGCCTCTCGTCTCTCAACCGCTTCAGGCCCTCTCCCGATGATTCCATCCCCTTCTCCATAACGCCGTTCTTCTTCCGGTCTTGAAGCATTGATCACAAGTATAGGCCAAGCCAGTCGATACGTCCCCCGCGGATTCCATTATCAACTTGGAGCCATCTTCAACTTCGCATCGATAAACAGGTCTATATCCCCGTCCATTACCGCCTGGACGTTCCCGGTCTCCACCCCAGTCCTGTGGTCCTTGACAAGATTATAGGGGTGAAATATATAGGATCGGATCTGGTTGCCCCAGGAGATGTCCTTCTTGTTCCTGTCCAGTTCCTCACGACGATCGTCTTCCTTGTCTTTATAGTACTGATAGACCCTCGCCCTCAATATCTTCATGGCATTTTCCCGGTTCCGGTGCTGAGATCGTTCACTCTGGCTCTGCGCAACTATACCCGTCGGTATGTGAGTGATGCGCACCGCGGAATCCGTCTTGTTCACGTGCTGCCCCCCGGCGCCGCTGGCGCGAAAGGTGTCTATCCTCAGGTCACCATTCTTGATTACCACTTCTACTTCCGATTTTGCTTCAGGATAGAGGTAAACGGATGCGAAGGAGGTGTGTCTCCTGGAATTGGCGTCGAACGGAGAGATCCTTACCAAGCGGTGGATCCCGGCTTCACCCTTCAGGTACCCATATGCAAAGCGCCCGATGACCTCCAAGGTGAAACCCTTGAAACCGGCCTCTTCTCCGGCCTGGAGATCAAGCACACGAGTCTCGAAGTTTCGCCTCTGGGCCCACCTGAGGTACATCCTCGAGAGCATCTGGGCCCAATCCTGCGATTCAGTCCCCCCAGCACCGGGGTGAATAGTAAGGATGGTGTTCCCCTCGTCTTCCTCCTCCGAAAATAGGGATTCGATCTCCAGGGTCCTGACCTGGCGGGATAGTTTGGCCGTCTCCCGAGCGATGTCGGATAACATGTCCCCCTCGTTCCCGCCATCCTCCTTTACAAGGCCAAGGAGTTCCGTCAAATCCACGAGAGAACGATTCAGTTCCTCCCATCGCTCAAGTTGAATAGACAAAGACTTGAATCTCTGGTTGATCGTAGCGCTGTGCGGGTGGTCCTCCCAAAAGCCATCCTGAGACATCCGGTCCCGCAGCACCTTAAGTTCTTGCCTCTTGCCGTCTACGTCAAAGATAACCCCTGAGATCTTCGAGGCGTTTCTTCAGGGAATTCAAACTGCCATCAATGTCTTTCTGCAACGGGGCACCTCCTCAATCAAGCGTGGAATACACGGTAGGGACTATTCTACTCGATAAGTTATTAGTCACGAATAAAATATAACCCTTTTAAAAAATGGGGTCAAGGTAAGGGATCGTGGTCGCCGGTATCCCCGGTGAAAAGGGCCTGGAAGAAGTATTCTCGATGCCGTATCAGGAGGAAGAGACGTCAGGCGACTGTCTGTCGGCTACCGGCAATTCTATCACTTGCGGTGTCCGTCTTGTAGAGACCGACATTCTCCAGCCAGAAACTGGTAAAATCACTCATATCCCCCTCGCCGATCAAGGAATCACCGGATTGATAGTGCTCTCGGATAATGGGGATAAAGACATCCAACAGTTCCGGATCGAGGGCCTTGTTGGACTCCCTCTCCATGATATGAATAGTATCATCGACCGCCATCGCCTTGCGGTATGGACGATCAGTGGAGAGGGCGTCGAAGAAGTCCGCAATTGATATGATTCTGGCACAGAGGGGGATTTTTTTTCCATTCAATCCATCGGGATAACCGGTACCGTCATATCGCTCCTGGTGGTGCAGGATAAGCGGCTTTATCTCCCATGGGAATTCGATCGATTCCAGTATCTCTACACCCCATTGTGGGTGTTTCATGATCATTAGATATTCGTCCGGTGACAGTTTCTTCGGCTTCTTCAATATTTCCTTCGGTATCCTGACCTTGCCCAGGTCATGCAGGAAGGCGGCCACCAGGATGGCCTTTTTATCCCCATCTGAGAGATTTATGGCGTCTGCCAGCAGCAGGGAATAGTGTGCCACCCGGCGGCAGTGACCATATGTATAAGTGTCCTTCGATTCCACCTCCTCACCCATCTTCCTCGTAATTTCCAAGAATATCCGCTCCAGGTCACGGATCTTGTCGTTGATGTCCTCGAAGTATAGTTCGGCCTTTAACTCCTGGAAGATCCGGAATGCGGTGCCGAGGTGCGCAAGGACCTGCTTCCCCTTCCGTTGATCCTGGTAGAGCAGGGCCAGTTCCCGGTGCGACTCCGCCAGGCCAAGGTCGTTCTTGATCCCCCGATTGATCCTTATGCTCTTCTTGAAGAACCTCTCCGCATCACTGAATTTTCCCCTGCACCTCTGGATGATTCCATGGTGGAGATATGACTCGGCCACGCCGAGTTTGTCGTCCAAGCGCTGGAAGATTCCATGGGCTTGATTACAATACCTTTCTGCTTCCTCCACCTCGCCGAGGTGTATCAGCGCCAGCGAGAGATTAAGTGAGGTGATCCCGATAAGGTTATATTCCTTCAGTTTATTGGCCAGTTCGAGGCTCTCTTCGTAATTATCCCGGGCACTATCCCAATCACCACGGTCGCGGGCCAACATTCCAAGGTTGTTGTAGGTCTGAGCCGTCCCCCTGTCATAGTGAATGAAGCGGTAACTGTGGAAGGCCTTCTCGAAGCACCGAACCGCCTTGGAATTATGCCCCAATATGTGGTACAGGATTCCAAGGTTATTGAAGATCTGCCCTTCCAGTCGCTTATCTCCCATCCTCCTGGCTATTAGCAGCGATCGGCCGAAATAGCGCTTCACCTGCCTCCACTTGCCACGATTGAAAAAGACAAGCCCGATATTATTGTAGAGGTGGGAGAGTTCCTCTTTATCCGTCCTGTCTCCGAACAACTTCAGGCTCGAGTGGAAGAGCCTGAGGGCCGCAACGGAATCTCCCTGTTTTCGCCTTATCTCCCCGATCTTTCGCAACACGTGACCATGTAACGAACGATCTCCCCACTTCTCGGCACCGACAAGGATCTTTCTGTATAGCCCTTCGGCATCCTCCCATTCTCCCCGCTGGTCGAGGATCTCTGCTTCTTCGAGCCATTGCTCGCCCCTTTCAGCCACTTTACGTTCCGCACCGTCTTTCTTGGCAATTGCCATCTTTGAAACACACCTCGATATGGGAAAGGCACTTCCCGGGTCAATGGGAGATAATAAAACCACAGATGGACTCAGAGAGTCCCTGATCCAAAATATCTTTTGGATTCAACCATGGAGGTAAGACTGAGAACCATCTGTGGTTATAACCTTACAGACCGTGTCGGTCGCCTATGTCAATTCGGTTTCCCTGTCCCTGTTCTCATACCATCCTGTTATCGCCATGTCCTGCTATCCCTCATGGGATCGAACGCGAACTGGGCATCGTCTCCATCCGGTCATCCCGCGACGAGCAAACTCCACCAATTGACCACTCATCCAGATCAGGAATATCCATCGTATCGAAGACATCATCATCCTATCGACTCCCTTCACCTATCAGTCGCTCGCGAGTGCCCAGTAAGAGAAGTGATCGGTTTCGACTTCCATATCGTTCTCATCGAAGTCATATGATCCACCGACGACTTCCCAATCCTCGTTCGTCTCATCCCAGGTGTAGAACTGAATGGAACTTGGGTCGATCCCATCGAGTGCGGCGTTGTCGAGTTTGACGGATATTGTAATATCCTTGGAGAAGGTATAATTCTCCGGGGCCAGGGCCCAGAAGTACAGGGAAGGGTCGGTGATCGTGATGCTGGCAGTGATGGTCGTATCCCCTTGAACCGCATCTCTTGGGAAGTCAACCGTGATATCACCGAGTTTCAGTTTTCCGCCCTTTGAATCCAACTCCATCTCGGCATACATCGCCCCACCGCTCCCATTGTGCCCGCCACTTTCACCATCATGTCCTCCCGAGAGTACATACCCACCTTCGCCCGAGCGCGCCAGCACAGATATCCCATCAAGGGACGGAAGACTCGGTGCGGTTGGGTTGTCAAACGAGGGGGTGTTATCAAGGGGACCTCCAAACTCTCCACACCCCACATAGATCACAATACCGAGGAAGATAACGAGCAACATACCGAGCGGCGCCTTATTCTTTAACACGTTCACCTCCTGCTTGCCGGTGAGTTGAAGAAACCTTGCAATTACCTGACATTGCAACACTCGTGCCGTGCCGCGGGGAGGCGGGTATGGAAAAGAAATGGTAGGCCACAACACCGTATCTATAATATTATCATTGGTTACAGCGTTCCTGTGAAGTGTTTTATTATGATTGCTTTCCAGCCTGGGGCAGCCGATATCGCACCTCTGATATAACGATACCTTCCAATTTTCCTCACAGGTGCCTATTGGTTCATCGACACCTCTATGTTGAACCAGTCTCCCCTATACTACAACATCTTGTGCCATTTCTCCCCCTCTTTAATGCGCTCCTGGGATGGATGGAGGCCGTGAACGTCACCGTGTGACATTTCGTTACATTACCTCCCCACTTTCAGTCCTTATCTCATAACTGAAATTATCACATAGAGTTAGAGGTGATTCTTACTCTTGCAACAAGGAGAGTGTATCAACTCGATACAGCGGAATAAGTTGGAAGGGGCCCGGTCATGAATTGATTGAATACTTCTTTATCATCCTCAACAACTTGGGGCGGGAAATCTTCAACGCGCGTGCTGTCCTGCTCTTGTTCCCCCTGTTGAGCCTCAATACCCGTTCCACCACCTCCCTCTCTATGATCTCCAGGGGGATTCCGATCCCACCCAGTTCAAGGACGATACTTGAATTGTTCGTCTCATCCTTACCAATTCCGTCTCCCACTGACTCGTCCGGCTCAATGGGCAGGCTGTCCACCTCAATCTGATCTCCCTCGGCCATCAGGACGGCTCGTTCAACGGCATTCTTCAACTCCCGCACGTTGCCAGGCCAGTCGTGATTCATCATGAGGTCCATTGCACTCTTGGAGAATCCCCTGATCGTCCTGTGATGTTCCCGATTGTAGACCTCCAGAAAATGCCTCGCGAGGATCTTTATATCATCTCCACGCTCTTTCAATAGCGGCATCCTTATCGTAAAGACGTTCAGCCTGTAATAGAGATCCTTTCGGAAGCGCCCATTTTCGATGGCAGTCTCGAGGTCCATATTGGTACCTGCTATTATCCTGAGATCGACGTGAATGTCCGTTACGCCGCCCAATCTCCTGAAGTTCTTCTCTTCCACGACCTTCAGGAGTTTTATCTGGAGGTTGTGGTCCATGTGCCCGATTTCATCGAGAAAGATCGTCCCGCCGTCGGCTAGTTCAAAGAGGCCTTTCTTGTTGTTCTTCGCATCGGTGAATGCCCCTCTCTCGAAACCAAAGAGTTCCGATTCGAGTAGATTTTCAGGTATAGCGGTACAATTGATCTCTACAAAAGGACGCTCCGCGCCACCGTTTCTTCCGTTCCCGCTGTTGTAATGTATCGCCCTGGCTATCAATCCCTTGCCGGTTCCAGTCTCACCGCATATCAAGATGGTCGCGTTCCGGCTCGGTATGATCTTTTTCGCCAACTGGAAGACCCTCTTGATTTCAGGCGATTCGCCGTAGATATTGCTGAAATCGTATTTCTCCCGCTGACGCTGAAAAAAATCCTTTCCGAATGCCTTCAAACGCCAGACCTCCACCTCATTCTTCAAGATCGAGCGCAGTTTGATGATGTCGGGCGGATACACCAGGAATTCATCCGCCCCCGCCTTGACACTCCCCACCGCTATTTCAACGGTCGGGCACTTGGCCACGATAAGGATCTTCGTGTCGCTTCTGATCCGCTTAATCCTCGATATTATCGAGACCCCTCTCTCCCGGATGATAATACCGTCGATAATAACCACCTGGGGGGACTCCCCAGCAACCATCTCACAGGCCTCTTCCCAATCACGCATAAAGACAACCCTAACGGCGTCCATCGATGTCAGGGCCTTGATCAAACTGTCTTCTTCACCGGTCCGGCCGATTACCAGGATGAAAAACGGCATCTGTTCAACTCCGGTCTCCGAGTGTCGATAACTGGACTACAAAGGGGCATATAATAAACAATAAATAGTTGTAAATGCTATGTATAGGGGTTTTATTACTCGCTACGATATATAAAAAAGCAAGTCACGTGCCAGAAATTTCCACCATCACCTGATTCGGAACCCCCCGTCCTCCAGGCGGAATATCCAACTCACAACCTGGCCCAGGTCGACCCCTTCCTGACCCCCCCACATCGTCCTGTCCCTCTCGAAGCGGGAAGACGTATCCTCCGCCGGGATTCCACCACGTTGCCTGAGGAACGTTTTCATCCTCTCGATCCACTTCTCCATATTTTCCCTGCGCAGGTCTACCCACCCATTTCTGCTCCACTCCTCCATACGGTCCCGGTCGTACCGCCATGAGGATCCCTCGCCCGTTCCGAAGACCTTGATTACGGGACCACGAAGCAGCCGACGTCCGTCCGAGAGCAGGATAGGTATTCCAATCGATACTATCGTCGACCTGAGTCGATGATCGTCGGCTATTACCCCCTCGGCAGCAGCGCTGAGTTCATCTGCATTCCTTTCCGGTACAGATTCCAGGCGCTTGCATACGCGCAGGAGGAGGTAACCTTCATAGAGGAGTTTCGTCAGGCGTGGCGGCCCGAGCATCTCGAAGGCCACGCTGTCTACTCCATGTTCCGTCTCCAACCGGGACATCTTGTCGAGGACCGCTTCCCGTAAGACGCCGGCTCGATACGAGGGGCCCAAGCAGGCCTGATCGAGGGCAGATACGAAATCATGGCCGGAGTTCCGCCCGAGCATCTCGAAGATCACCTCCCTGGCTATCTCCTCAGGGGTGACGAATTCCATCTGCCCGATTGAAGTGATAGTCTCGAACTCGGCCCTTGAAAAGAGCCCGTTCTCACCTGTATTGACGTAGACCGAACAGAGCACCTCCTCGTTCCCATCGCCGTCCTTCATCAGTGGGTACGTAGAACTTACTTCATATTGCCGTCCGTCCTCCAGCGGCAAGGCATCATCGATATCGACCCTGTAAAGGGGCAACGGGACGCCCCTCTTTTTTATCGTACCGTAACGAATCGACTTCCACGCGATCACAGCCGCGGGTTTAATCTCCTTGGTAACAGGCGCATCGGGCGTTCTCCCCATCAGGAACAGGAGCATCGAATGGGCGCCGGCAACGGACGACTTTCCAAGCAACACGCGGGAGGGACGCTCCTCGCTGTGAGTATAGGGGATATTCAACCCCATCCCCCCGGTCCCAGTGGTCCCCACCTTGATATACATCTCGGTCGATACCCGCTTCATCCCCTCGTACAATATCTGCACGTGCCGAATCAACTGCGGCAGGTACTGGCTGCACAAGTGTCTTTCGATAACTGCCCTCGCTTGTTCCATGGGCCCGGATGCGAACGATTCAATGTGTTCTCTAACCTCCCTGGACGCGAAGAAGATGTCCTGATAGGCCACCGCGGTGGCAGTATTAATACAGTCGACGATGAAGTGCGGCCTATAGCGCAGGCACAGTTTATAGAGAAAGGATCCCTCCAGGATATCATCATTGAGCCTGTCAAGGATATCCGAGAGAACGACCTTGCGGATCTCCGGGTCCTCCATCGCCTCATCCCTCGTGAGATCCTTATATGCCTCTCTCACGAATACATTCCCATGCTCGGCACGGAGTTCCACGCCGTACTTCTCAGCCTCTGGCCGTAGGTCTCCTATCCCCTTTTCTACCTCCTCCTCCTTCAGTCCCGACAGGATAACCTGCTCCGGTGAACGCTCTATCAGCCCGCGACAGATCGCCATACCACACTGTCCCGTTCCCCCCAGGATCAAGATCCTCTTTCCTTCAATACTCATTACCGGCCCTCTTCTCTTCCAAGCCACTTATCAACAATCCTCCCCTGTCTTCCGGGGGTACAAACATGCGTTCAATCTCTTCATAGGAAGGCAATTCCCCCAGATCCTTCAATCCGAAGTTAAGCAGGAACCTTTGAGTAGTTCCGTAAAGGAGTGCCCTCCCCAACCGCTTTTCCCGCCCTGCAATCCGGATCAGGTCCCTGTTCATCAATGTCCTTATGACACCGTCTACATTGACACCCCGTATCCTTTCAATTTCCGATCGTGGAACCGGCTGTTTGTATGCTATTACAGCAAGAGTCTCAAGCGCGGCGCCGCTCAACCGGCCCTCCCTTCGGCTGCGGTGAAGGGCACGGATCCACCTATAATACCGGGCCTTCGTGGTAAACTGGTATCCTCCCGCGACCTCGACTATCTGAAGGGGGCGCTCGTCTGAACGATAGCACTCTATTACCGACCCGAGGGCACCGGCAACTGCATCGGCGGGGTACTCCCTGAGGACACCCTTGATCTCCCCCAGGCTGAGCGGGGTATCCGCCGCGAAGAGCAACGCCTCGATGATTCCCTCAAGTTCCCTTACGTTCTCATCCTTCATCAACATCAATCCGAAACACTATCAACTTCTTGAAGTTGCCACGCTGTTTCACCCTTGCTTCACCGAGGTGAATGAGTTCCAGCAGGGCAACGAACGTTACGACGAGTTCCTCTCTCTCCACCATGCCACAGAAGAGGGACAAGAATTCAAAGGTGCCTTCCCCAGCAAGGCGTTCCCGCAACCGGACAATCTTCTCTTCTACAGTGTAAGCAGCGAGGCTGACATGGTGCCGTTCCACCGGTTTTATGGTATAAATCAACTTGGTAAACGACTTCAGCATCTCGTTGATCGATATATCAGGCGCCGCCACCGCACCCCCATCACCCTCACCATCCTCTGCCTCATCCTCCAGGCTCAGCCAATCCCCTCTCGGGTACAACTTCATGCGCCTGCCTGCAGCCACTGAAAGGCGCCTTGACACCTCCTTGAATGCCTGATATTCAATCAGTCGAAGGGAGAGCAACTCGTTGGGGTCCACGTCTTCCTCTTCCTCATCGTCTTCATGGCCCGGTATGAGCGTCCTGGCCTTAATGGCCATCAGTGTCGCCGCCATCAGGAGATAATCACCCGCACGATCCAGGTCCAGGCCACCCACTTCATCCAGAAAGGACAGGTATTGAGAGGTAATTATTGCGATAGGGATGTCATAGATGTCCATCTCATGTCTCCTGACGAGGTGCAGGAGAAGATCGAGCGGACCCTCAAAGCGATCGAGCTTCACCCGGTACCCTTTCCAGAAAAGGGGGCCCCGGCCTTGCCCCTCGCGCGGTGACCGGCGATTGATCAATCGACTTTCTTCCATTTTCACGATCCCCTGTCGCTCGATACCGATACCCTAATACATCGACAGCCAGATCCTGAGGAAGGCGCTTTGCAACAGCCAGGCGGGACTCAGGAGAAAGTCCAGTACGGGAGTCATTATCAGGATCAGGAGGATGAGAAATCCATACCGGTCGAGGCTCCTGTAGCGATATTCGAGGTCCGGCGGCAGGAGTCCAGCCAGGATGTGCGATCCATCGAGCGGGAATATCGGTATCAGGTTGAAGACGGCGAGCAACAGGTTTATACTGATTCCATAATAACAGAGATTGAAGAGGGCCTCTCCAAATCCCCCTGGCCCGGACCTCAAAGGGATCGGGAAATGAAACAGGATACCGA
The DNA here is from genome assembly GCA_964573995.1 of uncultured Gemmatimonadota bacterium. GTDB lineage: Bacteria > Gemmatimonadota > CAZMKB01 > CAZMKB01 > CAZNLH01 > CAZNLH01. Next base: position 32,555 of record CAZNLH010000001.1, on the reverse strand, counting down.
TGATCAGGAATCCAACGGCCAGAAGGACATTGCTCAGCGGTCCCGCAAGGGAGACCTTCATTTCATCGCGCCGAGGTTCGCGAAAGAATGCGGGGTTGACGGGCACGGGTTTTGCCCATGCTATAAAGAAGGGGGAGTGGCTTATTAAGAGTAGCACCGGGAGCACTATGCTCCCAAAGAGATCGAGGTGTGGAATCGGGTTGAGGGTGATCCTTCCAGACCGATAGGCAGTCTGATCACCGGCTCTGTACGCAGCCACTCCATGCGCGCATTCATGAATGACCACCGAGAAGAGAAGGACCGGTAATGCAATAATAGGATTCAAGGGCAATGTACTCCGAGGGACCTATCGGCCACTCGATGTGAAGAATTATCTCGAGATCGATCCGGAGTCGCAAGTACGCAATTTCCGGTCTAAATATACGGAGGGGGCTGAAAGGTGTCAAGAAATGCCTGGAGATTGCCCATCGTAGGTATTTATGCCCAGGCCGATTGACACCTTTGTGGTAATCTCTTAAGTTGAGATACAGATAAGGGGCGACGATGGATGAAAGCCGCCAACTCCAAGTTCCACTTCGAGTAATAACACTCATGTTCAGTTGAATGGAAGAAGTTGTGGAAGGAGCGTGGATTGTTTTGCGGAAAACTCTGTGGCGAATTGGGGATAACTTTGTACTGCCCGGCGCGCCCATCCGGGGGAAGGGTCAATAAATGAACCTCCCGGTCTGGCTCATAGAATTGGGAAAGATCACGTTCATTGTCATCATCCTCTCGAACGTCCTTCTTTTCGGTTGGTTGTTGCTGGCAAGGTTATATAGGCGGTGGAGGTTCCAAAAACTCAAGAAGGGACTGATCAGTTACCTGCACCTGTCCGACTGGTACGCCTCCCTGTCTCCCAAGGAGCGGGTCCTATTCAAGAAGTACTACGACAACGTCGCCAACGTACCCACGAAGGTGGATCGACTGACGGAGGCCGATATCTACAGCGCTTCGGAGACCTCCACGCAACTCCTTGTCATGGTGGCAGCGAGTAGCATGATGAACGGTAACTACCAATTTGCCGAGAGGCTCCTGATGAAGGCAGGCACCGAGGCACAGTCCCCATGGGAAAAGCAACAGGTCCTTCTTGCCTTCTCTTACCTCTATTTCAAGCAGCGTGACCAGTTGACAGGTGCGCGGGAGAACAGCATCAATTATTCCGAGAAGGCGATCAAGAGCATCATGCGATTTGGGACCTCCGACGCCGCGCCACCCACCCTGCCCTTCGACCAGTTGATAACACTATGCGTAGAAGATGAAAAATACCAGAAGGCGGAGGCAACCCTTGGACAGGCCATAGACCTGTTCAAGATCCACCATCCGGAGATCGCCGAGCGGTATATGAGGCAGAAAGAGGAACTGAAAACAAGGCTTAATTCATGAAAAGAGACCAGGAGCCGGCGATGCCTCCCGGGGAACCACGAGGTTATAGGGGCAGTTGATGCTTATGAGGGCATACTTCTCGTGACTTACATAACGAACAGCACCTTGAGGCTGTCACCCCTGCCTGCAACTTCAAATGCCTCCTCCCACTCCTCCAGCCTGAAAGACCCTGTGATCATCCGTTCCAACGGCGCTCCTTTCACACTCAACATCTCAATGGCCCTGTCAAAATTTCCGCAACGTGAGCCCACCATTTCAACCTCGTTTACAACGAGCGAGGCAAGCGAGAAGCAACTCTCCTCCGCAACGGTCGTCTTGACAACCACACGTCCACGCGGCCTGACGAGATCAAGGGCCATACTCAATCCGCCTGCGTTTCCAGTACAATCGATCACTCGGTCAAATGCTCCCCTCATGCCCCCGACGGCTGAATCTTCCGACTGTATTGTCCTGACAACAGTTCCCTCGAGGACCTTCATCTTATCCGGATGCCTTCCGACCATGGTTGAATCGATGCCCATGTGGTCTGCGACCATGGCAACCATCAATCCCAGGCGACCATCTCCCAGGACGGCGAGCCTCTGGCCGGAATCGACGGAGGCATCTTCTACACCCTTCAATGCCGCCGCAAGAGGTTCGATCATGACGGCCTCTCGATCCGGGACCGTTTCCGGCACCAGGTGCACGTTTTCACTTGGTACCGTGATATAATCCGCAAAGGCGCCATCATGGCGGTCAATTCCGATGACGGTCCTGTGAAGACAATGGGTAGGCATGGATCCCATGCAATATTCGCATTCACCGCAGACGCAATTTATCTCCGCGACAACACGTCTCCCAACGAGTCCCTCACCGCCATCTTCCTCGACCACGCCAACGAACTCGTGCCCCGGAATTCCGCTGAAGGCCATGTAACCCTTCAGCAACTCCAGGTCCGTCCCACAGATACCGGCCATCCGCACCCGGACCAGCACCTCCCCTGGAAGGCTCTCCGGACGAGGCACCTGCGGATCCATGAACAACCTGCCATCTCTGATCACCAGTGCCCTCAATATTATCTCCCCATACTACACGATCCCCTTGAGGACGGCCCTCGCCAGTCACCCGATCCATGCGGAAACGTCTCCTTGTTCCACAAGAAAGAACTCCCTTCAATTCCCGGGGAATTGAAGGGAGTGGATGACAAGACGAGACAACTCGATTGAGTAAAGCGGGATAAATCAATCCCTTCTAACTGATGATTTCTTTGAAATCCTTACCAGCCTTGAATCTTACACTCTTGGTTGCGGGAATGACGATCTCCTGGCCGGTCTGTGGATTTCTTCCTTTTCTCTTTCTTCTCCGAGTGACGGTAAAGGTTCCAAAACCTAAGAGTTGTACACCCCTACCCTTCTTCGTATTCCTTTTAATGGTTTCAAGCGTGAGTTCAACGGCCTGTTTGGCCTCCTTCTTGGTGAACTTACCCTTCTTGGAGACTTCCTCAATTAACTGCCCTTTATTCACGGTTTCACCTCACTCTCAAATAATGAAAAGGTTCAAAAAGCGTTGTCACGGCTTGTCTCCAAGGGATCCATCCCGCAAGCCCCTCTAATAATAAGGCGTTTCAAAATCCCTGTCAATAAAAAAATTTCCAAGATCCTTATCCCGCACCACGCGACATGACTTCGTGAACCGGGGGTTGCCCCTCAAACTTGCGCAGGAGTCCGGGCTCAATTATCTTGCGCTTCATGTAACGGACCATCTCCGCCCCATGCCCGAATTCCCTCGCCGCTTCCGCTGTTTTTCCTTGCTTCTCATAGGCCAGGCCCAAGTGATGGTGCGTGAGCATCCTTAAGTACGGAAGATCGAGTTCACGGTATATTCGAAGTGCCCTTTGGAGCGCGGGCACCGTTTCGGCGGAATCCCTGCCCGAAAGGATAACAGCCATGCCCCGCAAGAGAAGGGTATGCGCAAGGAATTTCTTCAACCGATACTTCTTAGAGATCTTCTCGGCCTCATCGCGATAATCCCATGCCTCTCTATACCTTCCCCAATCAACGTAGAGTTCGGCCAAGTTCAACAGTCCCACGGTGATATCTTCAGGATCTCCGACCTTTCTATATCCCTCCAGTGCCCTCAGGAAAAGAGGTTCCACCAGGTCGTATTCCCCTTTTTCCCTCAATACACGACCCAGCACGTCGATATCCATCAGGCGATCTACCTGATCTGTCTCAGGCCCGACGCCGGGATCGTTAAGGCGGATAACACGCTCGGCCGCCTCGACATCTCCCAGGCGCAGAAAGAGGATGGCCAACCCCCGGTTCACCCTCCTGACATCGGGCTCACTCTTCAGTTTTTGGAAGAGTTCAGCGCTCTCCTCGAGCAGGCCCAACGCACGGGAAAAATCTCCCAATTCCCTGTAGGCATTTCCAAGATTGTTCTTCATATAGGCGATATTCCGGCAGTGATTGAACTTTTCCGCCAGAGTCAGGCCCTCTTCCCAGCAGCCTACGGCTTGATTCAGATTGCTTTCAGCCCTGGCAATCATGCCAAGATTGTTGTAGCATGATTGAAGGAGTGACACGCTACCAGTCTTCGAGGCAAGATTCATGCTCTTCTTATAATACTCCTCGGCCATTTTATAATTACCGCGCGTATAATAAAGCGTCCCCATGCTGAGGTAAGCCTTCCCCAATCCCCTCAAATCCCCCTTCGACTCAAATATTTCGATCCCTCGGTTCATATTGTACTTAGCCTTACCAACCTCGCCCTTCTCGAGATGGGCGCAACCATTGGCCAGGTAAATTCTCGCGCCGACAACCGATTCCCTTACATGCGGAAGTGCCTTCAACCCTTGCTTGCAGTAGGTTATCGCCAGGTCGGAGTCCCCCTGCCTCAGATAGATGTCGGCCAGGGAGCAAAGAAGCCGGGCCTTCTCCATCCCTTCATCACGGCCAAGGATCGCCATGCCCTCTTCCAGGTTCTCGATAGCACCTCTCGGATTCCCCATCTTGTCCCTGACGAGACCCAGTTTCCCCAGTATCCTCGCTAGGTCTCCCCTCGGGCCATCGCCCTCGATAAGCTTCTCTCTTACCTCGAGATAAGACTCCTCCGCCCGACCCAACTCTCCTATCAGGTCATAGACATCCCCCTTTTCTTCAATCAACCGAAGAGCGAGCGACGGGTTCGTTCCCCCATCCCGGCTGTCAGCGAGGATCTTCAACGCGCGATCATGGTAAAGAATAACCTCGTGGTTGGCGAACAATTCCCTGGCCCTCCGTCCGGCTTTCACAGTATATGTCAAGGCCTTCGAGAGGTCGCAACCTTGTTGAAAGTGGTACGCGAGTTCTCCGTATAACTCTTCGATTCGATCAAAGTAATACTTCTCAAGAAACTTGCCAATCTGCAGGTGCAAGTTCCTGCGCCTCCTCTTGTTTATTCCCTCGTAGAGGACTTGATGGAAGAGGGGGTTTACGAAGGCATACCTGTCTTCGTGCGGGTGAGGCATCTCCTTTAGTATCCTCTGCCTTACCGCATCGTCCATCACATCGAGCAGGAACCCCTCGTTCTTCAGTGACAGGAGCATCAACAGATCGAAGCCAAACTCTACGCCGATGACCGACGCCATCGCCAATATTGACCTCCTGTCCTCCTGGAGTGCGTCTACTTGGCCCCTCAACATCTCCAGTACACTGCCGGGAATGGATAGGGGTACTCCTGAAGCCGGCCCTCCCTTTAATTCATCTCCCTCATGTCTCAAGTAATTGACCATTTCCTCTATAAACAGGGGGTTCCCGGCCGTCCTCTGGTAGAGATTTTCCAGGTATCTCTTCGGCAGGTCCTGGTTCCCCACCAGGGCTTCAGCCAACAGGGAGGACTCTTCGAGCGTGAGGTTCCTGAGGCGGATCTCCTCTACCGAATCGCTGCCGTCCAACTCCCCCTTTTCGGCCAGATCGGGCGAGGCCGGTTGAATACCGATGCGGCGCGATCCAATGATGATTATCCTGTCGTGTGAAACCGATCGTGAGATGTAGTTCAGCAGTTCACGGGAGGAAAAATCAATCCATTGAATGTTCTCAACCACGACGGCGATTGGGGACTCTTGTGCAAGGAGGCTCAAGAATTGCAGAAACGCCTCGTAGAGGAGAAACTTGTCGGACACCGCCGGGGTATCCTTGATGGAAGGCCATGGAATAGGTGGCACGGACTTCAAGGGGAATATTTTCGACAGTTCCTGTCGTAACTTCGGCTCCAACCCTGCCATTGTCCCCTCCAATTTCGCCCTGAACCGTTCGCCGACACAACTGAGCGCCTCACGAATTGGAAGATAGGGGATCTCAGCCGTCTCCTTGAAGCAATTTATCATCAGGACCATGAAGCCTTGGTCCTTGAGCCTCATCATCGCATACTTCACGAGCCTCGTCTTGCCGATTCCCATTTCTCCGGATATTACCACTGCTCGGCCGGCTCCACCCTTGGCACGCTCTACGATCTGGAGGATCCGCTCCCTCTCTTTCACCCTGCCCACCATCTCCAATGTCTGGTCCGCTCGCGAGGGTTCCCGCTCCTCGAAGAGCGCTTCGGACCTCTGGTTCCACCTGAGCCAGCCGTCTCTCCCCTTCTTCTTCGAAAGGTACAGCGCCCGGTCCGCCCTCTTTATGAGCTGGGAGAGATCCCTTGCGTCCTCCGGGTAACATGAAAAACCAACGCTGCACGTCAACTTCGGCAGGTCTATTCCCAGTCGCTCTTCCCACAAAAAGGCATTCAAGTTATTTACGAGACGCTGGATGACGCCCTCGGTCTCCTCTTCTCCAGCACCGGGAAGGATCACCACGAATTCGTCGCCCGCATAGCGGCAAGAGATATCAATCTCGCGTACCGAGTCAGCGATTATCCTGGCGATCTGGACCAATACCCTGTCGCCTGTTACGTGGCCGTAATGATCGTTGATCTCCTTGAAGTGATCGACATCGAGTATCATAAGTGAAAAGGGCAACCCTTGCAGGTCGCCCCTCTTTTTCTCTTCCCGTAGCCTCTCCTTGAAATATCTCCTGTTGTATAGTTCCGTCAGGTCATCCCTAATCACCAATTGTCTCAATCGCTGGACATCCATCAATTGCCGCTTCCGGGCAATACCATGCGGGTCTCCCGTTCCATCCCACAAGTCACCAGGCTCAACACATTGTTCTTCCATTGGGCGTGCACTCCCTTAAATGGGTATATTACCAGGGACCCTGCTTGGAATATAGTCACCGAACTGGATGCGCGGCCTCTGCGCCAGTATTACAATATAACCCACAATTTTCCTATTGTCAATATTATTAGTTTAGTTTTTACCCCCTGGATCAACTTTTCCGCATACAACCCCAAGTGTACCGGAAAATCCCTCCATGCTGGTTATAACTTGATGCTCAACTACTATCTATTGTCCTGTCCCCGAAGTTACTTTGCAGATTTTCCGCTTCGTACCGCGCGGGTCCTGTCGCCGAACGCCCGCATCGGCGCCACCCGCGCGGATATGCAAACAGGCTCTCACGGTACGGCACGACCTCCATCAATGAGGGCCGGGAGGGATGGTGTCCCGACGGGGGTGTGTGCAAAGGCCCAGGTCAATGTAGATATCGGGACCTATAGATGAAGGGCCTTTGCACCAACAAACCGGGAGATGAACCCAAGTCGAAGATTAGGAGAATGCACTCTCATCGATTGACACAAGGGGCCCAAGTGATCAGATTTGATAAGGCGCCCTTAATCCCCATCAAGAGGTTCTTTCAATGTCATCACCGGTAGCACTCGTTCGCGGAATGAACCGGTCGGAGACCATCCGGAAGGCACTGGAACTCATCTCGGATGAGATCAGGCCGGGGAAGAAAGTAGTGATAAAACCCAATTTCGTATCGACCACCCGCCCCCTGGCCGCGACACACGTCGATGCGGTACGGACGGTCCTCCGATTCCTGGAAGACCGGCACGGCGTAAAGGCTGTGGTGGCGGAGGGCGCATCCTTCTCTGACACGATGCAGGGGTACCGTAACTTCAACTACCTGCCCCTGAAAGAGGAGTTTTCCATTGAGTTGATCGACCTCAACCGTGACGGCTGGATCGAGGTCGATGCCTTCAACCGCAGGCTCCGGCCCGTCCGGCTCAGGATGGCCCGCACCCTCGTTGACAGTGACTACATCATCTCAGTAGGCCCGCCAAAGACACACGACACGGTGATCGCTACACTCTCATTGAAGAACGTCATAATGGGAGGGCTCATCCGTGACCAGAAAGAGGGATCCGGGTCGGCCGTGGAAAGGTTTGCCGGCATCGGACTCGGGTCGATCATCCCACCCTTCGTAAGGGACTGGCCTCCACTGCAGGCGGTCAGGGACTGGATCAACCGTCGCACGATTCACAGCGACAAGCTGGCGATGCACCAGGGCTATCCCGCCATCCACCTCAATCTCTATAAACTGGCGCACGTCGTCCGGCCCCACCTGTCGGTAATAGACGGAACGGTCGGGATGGAAGGGAACGGGCCCATCGCCGGAACAGCGGTCGACCTCGGTGTCGTGATCGCGAGTACGGACTTCCTGGCCGCTGACTCTCTGGCCGCCCATGTCATGGGGTTCAACCTCGAGGAGATCGGTTACCTCTATTATTGCTACCTTGATGGGATGGGGGCCGGCCTCCCTTCAGAGATGGAGGTCCGGGGGGATGACCCCGAGGAGGGCGTCCATCCATTCAAGCCCCACCAGACTTACAGGGAACAGTTAAAATGGAGGGAGGCATCGCTCCGTGGACTTGTTCCGGAAGGGGCGTTTACATGATACATTGGAGATGCCGAGGGCCGGGATCGAACCGGCACGGACCAGGGGTCCAGGGGATTTTAAGTCCCCTGCGTCTGCCAATTCCGCCACCTCGGCACATATCCAGGAGCATTCGGTTCGCCTTTACTACCACGTACACACAAAACTCCACTGTAGTTTAAGACGCTTCCGTTCTACCGTCAAGGCCGACGTCGTACAGGACATTGCGCGGCTTATTTCAACAGTCGTGTTTTAGCAACTGGATTGTCGTGCTTTCCTTGCTGGGAGGAGGGCTCTCTCGGGCACTCGAGAAAGTATCAATGATTGCCGACAGATCACTCAATCACCCTAAACCCGAACGACTCTATGTCGACGATACCATCGGGATATTGTCAAGATGTTTCTTATAGAAGCGGGAATCTTTCCCTCGATATCGAGGGAAATCGGCACAAGTCATAATTTCTACTGCACGTACCCCAGGGCCTTCAGTTCCTCCTGGACCTCGGGGTTGAGTTCTACCTCCTTCTCGCTGGATCCGGTGCCGCTTTCCCTTTTCATCTTCCGGAACCATCCCCGGAACGGACCGGATAGGCGTCCCTTCATCCCATCATCCCTTGTTTCCTCCCAGGCTGCCCCCCAGGTGATCCTGTAGGAGTCTACGAGCCCGTCTCCGGGTATCGGGAGCCCATTGGTCATGGGGGAATAGATCAGTTTAGACGTGGAATCACATACCGCGTACTTCTCCGTTACGTGCGAGTTTATCTCGCTGAAGGCGAGGCCGTCGACCCCTCCGGCCGGCCCGCCGGCGATCAGGGGTACAAGGCTGTGGCCCTCGATTCCCGCGGGTGGAGGCAACCCGGCGAGTTCCAGTATCGTCGGCATCACGTCCAGGATTTCCACAACGGAATCGATCCTCCGGCCGCGGGATTGGAGCCCCGGGATCCTGACTATGAGCGGGACATGTATCATTTCATTGAAGAGGGTGCCGCCGTGATACGTGTGCCCGTGCTCTCCGAATTCCTCCCCGTGGTCGGAGAGAAAGATCACGATGGTGTCGTCCAGGAGCCCCCTGGCCTCCAACCCCTGCATCAGGGCCCCGAACTGCCGGTCGATCCCCTCTATCGCCAGGTCGTACCTGTCCCTGAGATACTCCATCTTCGCCCGTGATCCTTTATCCAAGTTGTGATACAGGTGATCATCCACGAAGGACATGATGCTCGACAGGTTGTTGAATTCATCCCGGTACCTGCCGCCGAGCGCCTCCAGCAGGTCTTTCGGGGCATCGTAATTGTGCACCTTATAGGTATGCAGGAAGAGGAAGAAAGGCCCATCACCGTGCCCGTCGATGAACTTCCAGACCTCCGCTGAATCAAGTGCCCGCAAGTGCCTGTATTCCATGAAGCCCTGGTCGAAGCCGAAGATCGGGTTGAGGTACCCTCCCCCGGTGAATGCCGCGGTAGAGAACCCGGCGTTCCTCAATATCTCGGTCACTGTCATGTATGACCTTGGAATCCTCCTGTGGTTGTTTACCGCGCCGTGCTCGGATGGGTAATAGCCGGTAAACAGGGAGGCGTGGGAAGGAAGGGTCCACGACGACTGGCTGACGGCCCTCGTGAATCTTAGGGAGCCCTCAGAGAATCGATCGATGTTTGGGGAGACCGGCTTCCCGTAGCCGTAGCAACTCAGGTGGTCGGCCCGAAGCGTGTCGATCGATATCAGGATGACGTTTCGTGCCTGTGACGGAGGAGACGACCATGCTACCCAGTCAAGCATGTTCGCCGCCGCGGGGACGAGGACAACGCACAGTATGACTACGGGGCTCGCCAGGACACCAGCCGGCCGGTCACCGTGCTTCTTCACGAAGCGGCGCCCCAGTTGCGCCGTCCAAAGGGCCAGCAGGACAAGAAGCAGGAGGGATGAGGCCGCGTAAGCCAGGAAGTTCGTCTTTCCCAGCAACCTCCCGGGGTTGGACCTGAAGACCGGCCAGAAGGGCAATCCGTACATCACGATGATGCCTACCACCGAGACGGGAAGGACAACGTAGACGAACGACCTTTCCGGGGAGACACGGGCGAGTCTGAGTAACAGGAAGAGGATGACGTCCGCCAGGGCTATCGCCGCGAATACGGAAAGATCGTGGTTGACGGACTTCGCCACGGTCCAGAAGGCGATTTCCCACATGCCGTGACGGATATATGAGTTTGCAACCACGTCCGAGATACCGCTCACCGCCCCCAGGACGACGCCGGCGAGGATGACCGGCAAAAGAATTGCCGCTACGTATGAAAGACTGCCCCTGCTCAACGCCATTCCGGCCGCCTAAGCGCCGGGCCCGCTGGCCAGGCGCTTGGCCTCCTTCACCGCCTGGACGGCGTCGGCGCCGTATCCATCCGCACCTATCTCCCGGGCGTACCCACGTGTGACCACCGCGCCGCCGATCATCGTGGGCACGCGTATCGAACTCTCCCTCAGCGCGTCGATCACCTCCTTCATCCGGACCATCGTGGTGGTCATCAGGGCGCTCAACGCCACGATATCCACCTTCTCCTCGAGGGCCCTCCTTACGATGACCTTTGTCTCCACGTTCTTGCCGAGGTCTACCACCTCGAAGCCGTGGTTCTCGAGGAGAGTGATGCAGATGTTCTTACCGATGTCGTGGATGTCTCCCTTCACCGTCGCGAAGAGGATCTTTCCGGCGCTGTCGTTCCTACCCTGCGATTCGAGATGCGGCCTTACCAGGTGAAACCCGCGCTGCATCGTCTCGGCCGATAGTATGACCTGCGGCAGAAAGTAGACCTTCTTCTCGAAACGGTCGCCGACCTCCTCCATCGCCCTTACAAGGAAACGATCCGTGATCTCCTGGGCCGACATGCCGGCATCCAGGGCACTCGCAACCAGGCCGTCGATCCCATCCCTGTCTCCTTCGAGGACACACCTGACTATCGATTCCCCTATGCCCTCCTCTCCGGCCTCCACAGGCACCGTTTCCTCGCCCCCCAGCCGGGCGCCGTAACTGCCGATGTACCTCTTTCCCCCTGCATCCCTTCCAAGGAGTAGGTTCGCGGCGTCTATCACCCCGCGGACCGCCTCGTCCAGGGGATTTACGATTGGCATATCCAGTCCCATCTTTAGCGCCATGGCCAGGAACGTGGTGTTTATGATCCTCCGCCTCGGCAACCCGAACGAGACGTTGCTGACCCCCATCACCGTCCTCACGCCGTACCTTTCCTTGATCAGCCTTATGGAATCGAGGCTGTCGATTACCTTACGCTGCTCCGCCGAGACCGGTAGGGAAAGGGGATCGATTACTATATCCTCGCGCAGAATTCCCATGGAGAGCGCAAAGTCGACTATCCTGCCCGCGATCTCCAGCCTCTTTTCCCCGCTGTCCGGGATCCCGTCCGCATCGAGGGTTATCCCGAGGATGGCCGCCCCGTATCTTCGTGCCAGGGGAGTCAGCGCCTCAAGCGAATCCTCCTCTCCTGAGACGGAGTTTATCATGGCCTTCCCCTCTACCTCCCTCAAGGCGGCCTCAACGACTGCAGGGTCGGAGGCGTCGATAATCACGGGGAGTGGAGAGGCCTGCTGAACGGTGCGTACCGCCCAGACCATCGTGCCCACCGGATCCCTGTCCGATACACCCATGTTTACATCGAGGAGGCGCGCGCCGTGCCTTGCCTGTTCAGCGGCCTCCTTCCTGAGAAAGCCCGTGTCCCTCGCCCCGATGGCCCTGGTCAGATCTTTTCGTCCCGAAGGGTTGATTCGCTCCCCGATTACCACTATCGGTGATTCGTCAGAGACCTCTATGGTAAGAGTCCTCCCGGCAAGACGGGTGCGAGGGGCGTTGTCAAGCATCACGGGCCGCCGGTCAGCGAGCGCCTCGCGCACGGCGCGGATATGATCGGGCGTGCTACCGCAGCAGGCGCCGATCACCCTGACGCCGAGGTCCGCGTATTCCACGGCGTATCCCGCCATCTCAGTTGGAGTCGTGGGGTAGGTCTCTATCCCCCTTTCGAACTTGGGCAACCCGGCGTTCGGCTCCGCGGATAGGGGAATCCGTGACACTCCGGACATCTCCTCGAGGATCGGCAGCAATTCCTTCGGCCCCACGCTGCAGTTCGCCCCTACGGCATCCACGCCCATGGCGCTGGCCACGGTGACGCACGTCACAGGATCCGTGCCCGTGACGGTCCTGCCGTCCTCCGTGAAAGTCATGTGCGCCACGATCGGTAGGTCCGACTCCGACCTCACGGCGACTATCGCCGCCTTTAACTCGCGGATGTCTGAAATCGTCTCTATGACGGCGAGATCGGGACCCTCCGGGACCGCGGCCACTACCTGTTCGCGGTAGAGGGCCACGGCCTCATCGAACTGGAGTTCCCCGATCGGCCACAGGAATTTTCCAAGTGGCCCCATTGAAAGGCCGACGAAGGAACGCCCTCCGCTCACCTCTCGGGCCATTCGAACTGCATCGCGATTGATCGATTCAAGCCGGTCGTCGAGCCGGTTGTCCTTGAGCCTCAGCCTCGTAGCCCCGAAGGTATTTGTCAGGAGGATGTCGGCGCCGGCCTTGAGATAGCGGCGGTGGATCTCCACCACCGCTTCCGGCTTCCTCAGTATGAGGTTCTCGGGTGGTTCGCCAGGCTGAAGGCCCAGGCTCCTTACGAGGACTCCCATACTGCCGTCAAGTATCAGGATCTCTCTCGAGAGTCTACTTCTGAAGGTCTCTCCACCCATCCTACTATGTCCCCCCCTGACGCCGGCAACCCCCTGCGGCGCCCTCCATGCCTGCCAGCCCTATTACGGCGGAGATCGTTTTCTCGGGAATCATCTGGGACGCCTCGTTTACCGTCACGCCTATCTCTTCCGCTCCCACAAGGCCCAGGAGGGCCTTCTGATCGGTGACCTTCCAATCTCCGTACCCGGGTGAATACCGCTTCGTTGCCGCCTTGCGGACCGTGTTGCGAATTATGCGGTTCACGACATCCGCGAGTTCCTCGACCGTTTCCGATCCTATTGCATCAACGATCATGGCTCGGGTCACCTCGCCCTCCTCTATCAATCTGCGCGCGCGCGCGACAATGTCCGGCCCCACGGTTACCACCATAATCACTAGTTCATCGCATCCAGCCACCCAGTCCGAGAGGTTCCCGCTGTGTATGGAGAATGCATCTTTAATGGAGACTATCCCCCCCCGCTCATGGGTAATGGCGAAACGGTCGAAGACGGCCATCGGTCCCATCAGTTCCCGGCAATGTTCAACCTCCTCGTTGACCATGGCGGCCAGCCCGGGCGTGACAGACATCGACTTCTTCCTGCCAAGCCGGCGCATGACCTCGCCGAGGGGAACCTGGACCTTCATTTCCTTGAAAACCGGCACTGGCTATACTCCATCGAGCATTGGGCGGATACATCCAGTGGAAAGTTAGCCCGATGGGTGAATGAAGTCAATGAGGAGGCCTACGGCATTTCGATAAGACTGGAGGCGGCGGGCGGATTCGAACCGCCGTGTAAAGGTTTTGCAGACCTCTGCCTTACCACTTGGCTACGCCGCCGCTGTACACGAGATCGAAGAGAGAAAAATGGAGCGGGAAACGGGACTTGAACCCGCGACATCCACCTTGGCAAGGTGGCGCTCTACCACTGAGCTATTCCCGCTCTTGCCTGAAAAATAAGCCGGATCGTCCCATTTGTCAAGCGGGCCGGAGCAGGCAAGGATTATCCTTGCCATTGATTTTTAGCAGTGATAAATTAGATGTTATGAAGCCAATGATCGAACAGTTGGGTGTAACGCTGAAGAATTACCTCTACGGCGTCCAGGAGTTCTCCATCCTCTCGGGACGTTCCATAACCCACCTCTTCAAACCCCCATTTTATATCCGTGACACCTTCACCCAGATGGATCTTATCGGCGTAGGCTCCCTGACCATCATCGTCCTGACGGGGCTCTTCACGGGTATGGTCCTCGCTCTCCAGTCGGGCTACGAGTTGGAGGCCTTCGGGGCAAAGATGTACGTGGGGAGACTGGTGTCGATAACGATGGTGAGGGAACTGGGACCCGTCCTTTCGGCGCTCATGCTGGCCGGAAGGATCAGTTCCGGGATCGCGGCCGAACTGGGTTCGATGGAGGTCGGCGAGCAGATCAGCGCCCTGAGGGCGATGGGGACGGACCCTATCAGGAAACTCGTCATACCGCGGATGCTCGCGGGGGTAGTCGCGGCTCCGGTCCTCGCCATCGTGGCGGATGCATTCGCCATCCTTGGTGGTTACCTCGTTGCACATATCTTTATTGGCCAGTCCTCTACCTTTTACTGGACATCGGCCATGGACGCCATCCTCTTCGAGGATCTCTTCACAGGAATGGGAAAACCGATCTTCTTCGGTTTTATAGTCAGCATGGTAGGTTGTTACTTCGGGCTCTCTACGACCGGTGGCACCGAGGGAGTCGGGCGCTCGACGACCCGGGCGGTCGTTACCGCGTCGATCATGATACTCGTAGTGGATTTTTTTCTGACCAAACTGTTCATCGCGATACTCTGAGCCATGATTGACCTGGTCGATGTAAAAATCGCTTTCGATGACAACGAGGTCCTCAAGGGGCTCAACCTTCACATAGACCGAGGCGAGACGCTCGTCTTCCTGGGGCCCAGCGGCTGCGGAAAGAGCGTCACTCTGAAGATCCTCCTTGGTCTCCTCAAACCTGATGACGGGTCCGTCATGATCGATAACGAGGACCTTGTCCGGATGAACGAGGATCAACTCATCTCCATACGAAGGAGGATGGGAATGGTATTCCAGGGCGGCGCCCTCTTCGATTCCATGACCGTGGGGGAGAACGTCGGCTTCAGGCTCTACGAAGAGGGAAAACTCGATGACGAGGAGATAGAAGAGATCGTGCTGGAAAAGTTGTGCTACGTGGGCCTGGAAGAGGCGGTCGACATGATGCCGGCCGATCTCAGCGGCGGCATGAAGAAGCGAGTCGCGATAGCGCGCGCGATCTCAAGCGATCCGGATATCCTGTTGTACGACGAGCCCACAACCGGGCTGGACCCGATCACGGCCCGATCTATCAATGAACTGATTATCAAGTTGCACAAGGAAGGGGCAACATCGATCGTGGTCACCCACGAATTGAAGAGCGCCTTTACGGTGGCTGAACGAATATGTATGATCCGCGAGGGCATATTCATCTTCGACGGATCGGTCGAGGAATTGAAAAACTACGATGATCCGTGGATCAGGTCTTATCTTTCCTGAGGAGGAATAATGAGGCGGAAAAGGCATATCTGTTGGTCGGAAGTGAGAGTAGGGCTCCTGGTCATAATCTCATTCGCCCTCCTCGCTGTCACCATCCTGTATATCGGCAGTAAACAGGGTATCTTCGCCAAGACCTATAAGGTAAAGGTCTACATGGAACGAATAAACGGCCTTCAAACCGGCGCCCCTGTCTGGTTGTCGGGCTTCAGGGTCGGTTCAGTGCAGGATATAAGGTTCTCCAAGAAGGTCGAACTGAAAGAGATCGAGGTCACACTCAAGATAGATCATCGTGTCCAGGATCGGATCAGACGCGACTCAGTGGCACGAATCGGCACGCTCGGGCTCCTCGGCGACAAGTACGTGTCAATAACACAGGGTTCTATCACCGAGCCTCCCGTCCCGGAGGGGGGTGTCATTCAGGGTGCAAGCCCCGTGGACTTCGAGCAATTGATAGCCAACGCATCCCAGGCGGTCGATGACCTCGTAGAGACCCTGGAGAATACGCGTGATATCTCCATGAAGATCAACAACGGCAACGGGGCCCTCGGACGCCTGGTCAATGATCCCGAGATAATCGATAATGTCGAGGGACTGATCAAGGAGAGCCGGGGGCTGATCGACGAGATCCGCAACGGCCATGGTTCCCTGGCCAGGCTGCTCAACGACGAGTCGCTCTACACAGGTATGAGCCGGCTCTTCTGGTCCTCAGACACGCTCGCCAGCCAGATCCGGAGCAGGAAGGGGACACTCGGGAAATTGATCTACGATCCCTCCCTGTACGACAACCTCAATGGCCTGACGGAACGCCTGGATACGATCCTCGACCAGTTACAGAACGGCAGGGGGACGGCGGGGAAGTTGATGGCGGACGAGGCCCTCTACAAAGACTTGAAGGCATTATCCGAGAGCACGCGCGGCCTGGTCGATGATATCAAGGAACACCCGGAACGATACATCAACATCCGAATATTCTAAGGCAGGGTGGCGAGATATGTCCCCTTCACGGCGGATAGTTGAATACGGATGGATCGATATGAGGAGGAACGACGTCCTGCGCTGCCTTTGGGCGCTCGTTCTAATCTCTTTGCCGTCCCGTCCCCTTTACTGCAACACCGAGAACGAACACGCCCTGAGCGACCGTGTAGCGAACTACACGATCACCGCCCGCCTCGATCCCAAAGAGAAGACCATTGAGGGCGAAGAGACACTCCGGTGGAGGAATACATCCGCCGACACGATCCGAGAACTCCGATTTCATCTCTACCTCAACGCCTTCAAGAACTCGGAGACACTCTTCATGAAAGGGACGAAGCGTCGACACGGGAAGTCTTATTTGCGTAAGCCGGGGGACTGGGGATGGATCAAGGTCGACTCCGCGGGGACAGCCGGCGGGGGGACGCTTGCCCCCGTCCTGCTGGGTGACGGAACTGTCATGAGCCTGTCGCTCCCGGATCCTCTTCCTCCCGGCGATTCCATCTCGGTCGGATTCCGCTTCCACGCCAGGTTCCCGAAGTTGCTCGCCAGGAGCGGTTTCGCCGGAGACTTCTTCATGGCAGGTCAATGGTACCCGAAGATCGGCGTATACGGGGATCATGGGTGGTCGGTACGTCCGTACCACAGGAACAGCGAGTACTTCGCGGACTTTGGTTCCTATGACGTCAGTTTATCGGTGCCCGGCGGCTTCATCGTGGGTGCCTCGGGGAGACTCGTCTCCAAGAAAGAAGGGCCAAACGGCCTCACCACATTCCGATATGTAGCCGATGACGTACACAACTTCGCGTGGACCGCATCGCCGGACTTTCATGTCGCCGAAGACGAGATCGAGGGGATCAAGGTCCGCATCCTTTACCAGCCTCACCACGAGAAAGGGGTCCCAAGGTTCTTGTCATCCCTCAGGGCGGCGATTTCCTTCCTCCGTGAAAAACTCGGTCCGTACCCATACGAGACATTGACCGTGGTCGATCCACCACCGGGTGCATTCGGAGCCATGGGAGTCGAGTACCCGACGCTCATCAACGCGGCCACCTTCATCCTGGTCCCGGAGGGGCTTCGATTTCCCGAAGAGACAGTCATCCACGAATTCACACACCAGTACTGGTACGGAATGGTCGCTAACAACGAGATCGAGGAGGCATGGCTCGACGAGGGGTTCACCTCCTATTACACGGCGCGGATAATGGAAGAGGTATACGGCCGGGAAAGATCCTTTCTCGACATGGGAGGGCTCAGGCTGGGGGCGTTCGACTCGATGAGGCGATCGTACCAGCGGGAACCCGACACGGATCCGGTCGTCTTTCCTTCTTACAGTTACTTCGACAACCTCTCATACGGCGTCAATTCATATTCCAAGCCGGCCTTCTTCCTCCGAACAATGGAGAATCTAATCGGGCAAAAGGCTTGGGACGACATGATGCGGAGGTACTTCGAACAATACAGGTTCAAGCACCCCACCTCTGAGGACTTCGTCTCCCTGCTCAAGAAGAACACTCCCGCGAGTCTGGATGGCTTTATCGACCGGACCCTCCACGGCACGGGCGTACTCGACTTCGCGGTGACCGATATCTCGGTCCGAAGGGCGTATCCGCGGATCGGAGTCTTCGGTGATCCCGACACCGCCGCCGTCTCGCCCCCCGGGGGCAAGGGAGATTCCCCCACCACGTACCGTTCGGAGGTCGTGGTGAGGCGAAAAGGTGAACTTTCGGTCCCGGTCGACGTGGAGATCACCTTTGATGACGGTACGAGTATTACCAAGCAATGGGACGCGGCGGGGCGCTGGAAGAGATACGTATTCGAAGGTGCGAGGCGGGTAGAGGCCGCCAGGATCGACCCTGACGGCAAACTGGCCCTGGAGATCACCCCGCTGGACAACTGGCGCAGCACCCGATACCAGACCCGCGGGGTAACCTCCCTGTTGTCGAGGATCCTATTCTATCTCCAGGAGATGGTCCTGTATGCAAGTTCGCTTATTTGAGAAATGATTGTCCTGCGGGCATTGACGCGCGGCATCCAAGGGCTGCGGGGAAGGTTGAGGTACATCGTCCTGGTAGACTGTATCTATCTCCTCGCCCTCCTGATCCCGTTCACCCTCTTTTTCAAATCGATATCGGGAGCCATAGGGCACAGCCCGCTCGCCGACCACCTGACGGGGGGATTCGACCTCGCTGTCATATTCGATATCGCGTACTCCGCCGGTCCCGCCCTGGCCATCACCCTTGGATCGCTATGGCCCCTCCTCCTGCTCATAATATTCACAGAACTCTTCCTGGAGGGCGGGATCCTGTACGTGATCCTCGAGGAACGAGAAGGGTCCGAGCGCGGAGAATTCTTCCGAGGGTGTGCCGATTATTTCTTTCCATTTCTTCGCCTCCTCCTGCTGTCCCTCTCCCTGTTCATAGTCGCCGCGGGGATCTATCTGGTGCTCGGCGGGTTACTTAACATCATAAAGGGACGTTTATCGGACGAGGTCGCAACGATCTGGATACTCGGGTTAAAGGCGGCCATCATCTTCGTCCTGCTGTGCTCGATCAACCTCTTCCTCGATTATGCCAAGATCTCGATGGTCGCAACTTCACAGAAGCGGGCCTCCCGGCACCTCTGGGCGTCCCTGTCCTTCTTACGGCGACACAAGGTGAAGGCGGCCGCCCTTTACTCGATACTCGTCGGTACGGTCATCTTGTCCTGCGGGCTCTACTGGATTGCCACAGGGCACCTTTCCACCGGTACTTGGACCGGGCTCCTGATCATCATCCTGATCCAGCAGTCCCTTGTCCTGTTCCGGATAGCCATGCGCTTCCTCTTCTTCTCCTCCCAGGGCGCCTTTTTCGACATGCTGTTGCCCAGTTGCAAAAGTCCTCGTTACTCGGGCGAACCGGAAGACTGATCACTCCGCAAAAGGCTCGCACGGTATGGCAAGACCTCCATCGATGAGGGCCGGGCGGGATAATGTCCCGACGGGGGTGTGTGCAAAGGCCCGGGGGAATGTCGATATCGGGACCTGTAGATGGTGGGCCTTTGCACCCAAGGGCATCGCAAATGCACGGTATGGCCCTGAAGATGCCCGTCCCCAGGAGGGACTCGTCCCGTCCGGACTAGTGCTCAGCTGCGTAAGTTCCAGTTACTTGGGACGACTTTGAGGACCGGGCATTCCGCGGAGGATTCAGGGGGCCGTGGAAGCATCTCAAGGGGGAAGGGAACGAGAGACTTCCGTGACATTACACTTGACCGGTTATAGCAGGTTGCCGGACCGATCGAATGAAACGGTTGCGCCCTGCAAGGCACGACTTGGCCGAAGGCGGCAATCCAATTCAGGCATCTCAGAGGGGGAATCCACCCCCAAGCGTGAAGGCGAGACGATCACGTCTTCCTCCCTCGGGAAAGACCGCGAAGGCCTTGACCTCGGCGTTTATGATAAAACGCCCCGAGATGTTGAATCGAAGGCCGGACCCGTATGACAGGGCAAAGTCGTTCTCTCTCTCCGCCAATCCCATGCGAGAGAAGGAGCCGGCCCCCACGGTAAAGTAGAGGTAATCAATGTAGTAATCGGGTATGCAGCAGTACCAGAGGCCGTACCTGAGTTCCGAGGTAAAAAACAGTTCGCTCCTCGAGTGGCTGGACGGTATGGCCATGAGGGAGCCGCCAAGATCGAGACAGCCCGAGAGGGCCTTCCGCACGGTCGCAGATACGAGGAAATCGCCCTCGATCAGCCCCGGGGATATAACGATCTCACCGGCCCCCGGCGTCAACCTGTCGTGGGCATTGAGGACGTCGCGTCGACAAACCGGGATGGTGACCAGCAGGAGACCTAAGATCATCCCCGCCCGCACAACGCGGCCCCTTGCGCCATGTATTCCGAAGGGCCTGTCAACGCTGGATGTGCTTGCCGACCTTCTCCTCGACACTATTCACCTTCTCCTCCATACGTGAATGATCCACCTTCCGACAGTCGATCTTGATGCTGCAAGTCACACGCGAACAGTCCTCGAGGACCCGGTAGAAAGACTCCTTTATCACGCCAAGGACATCATCCCAGTCGCCCTCGATCACCGTGCCCATCGGGGTGACCTTGTATAGGAGCCCGCTACCATCCACCACCTGCACGGCCCGCGCCACGTGAGCGCTAATGCTCGACCCCTCGCCCACAGGCACTATACTGAATTCCACCATGATCATCGCCTTACCTCCTATCCTGAAGGGAGCCTTGCGATCGGTGCGAGATGAAGGAGTTCCCTGATCTCATCGTCCAGTACCTGTTCCATGCCCGGGTAGAAGCCCACGTGCCGGAAAACTATATTGCCGTCAGTGTCGAGCAGGAGCGATGTAGGGAAACTGTACACCTTGTACTCATTGTTATGTACTCCCTTTGTATCGAACAGGACCGGGAACGAATAATGTTTATCCTCCATCAATTCGCGCGCCCCCGTGTGGTCGCCCCTGCTCTCGACGGCCAGGACGACAAGTCCCTTTTCTCGATACCGCCGGTACAACTCCTCAATGTATGGAAACTCCATACGGCAATACTTTCACGTTGGAAACCAGAATTCGAGCATTACCACCTTGCCGGTGTAATCTGACAATGTGACGCTATTGCCGTTAAGGTTCGACATCGTGAAATCGGCCGCCGGCTTCATCCCCTTCCTGCGACGATCAGCGACCAGCGCACCGAGCCCCGCAGTGTCGCCATGGACCTCGATATAGTCCGACTGAAGTTGGGCGGATGCCTCCTCGTTTCGGGAGACGGACACGACAGACAGGAGCGACTCAATCGCGTCTTCCGGCCTGCCGGCCTCCTTGTACGCGGAAGCGAGTTTTATCTGCAGATCGGAATCAATGTAGGGGGTCCGTTCCACCGCCTTCTCGAAGGCATCGATCGCCTTGTCGGTTTCGCCGGCCCGACGGTAGGCATAGCCAAGCGTGTCATAAAAATACCCCTGGTTACGCCTTGCCGTCTCATCGGCCCAACCTGCATCTATCTCGGGGTACTTTCTCATGAATCTCTCTCCGGTCATCCCGCTGATTGCCTTCAGCGCCAGCGCCTCGGCCAGGCCGGTCTTGATGTCCGCATCTGCCAGTGTCCAGGCAAAGGAGTTCAGTACCCACGGATCTTCGACCCGCAACTTCGCCGTTCCAGCCACCTCCACCGCATCAGAATAGTCCCCACCGTCCCAGTAAAGGGAGAAGAGGTCCCGTACAGCCTCACCGTATTCATCGGGACTGCCGCCCTCTCCGTCTACGATAGCGCGGTAAATCGTCTCGGCGCCCGCGAGGTCTCCCGTCTTCCGCTTGAGACCAGCGAGGGCGATCGCGGCCTCCAGCCCAGTGGGATCCATCTCAACGGCACGGGAGTAATAGGCAGCCGAGGAATCCGGCATCTCGAGGAGATCGAATATATCCCCCATGACCTTATAAGCCTGCGGCTCGCCCGGAACGAGCCTGATTGCGGTTCGCCCCGCCTTCAGCCGTTCCTCGGGATCCTTCAAGAGGAGGCTCATCAGCCTCTGGAAATTCGCATTGCCAGGGTCACCCTTCGCTTCCCCCCTCAGTTCATCCGCCGCATTGTAGTCCCGCTTGAATCTCAATTTCCAGTAGGTTTCGAGTACGTCATACCTTTCCGGCGCCACCTTCAATGCCTCTTCCAACTGCCCCGTGGCCTCTTCGTTCATCCCCATTTGTATGAGGGCAAGCCCCCTGTTATAGGCCCCTTGCCATTCATGGGGGGTGTCCGACTTCGATCCGCAAGACAGGCTCAAGAGTAACATGGGGAGCATTGCCCGAATCGACAGAAATCGAAACACATTAATGCCTCCTCGATCCACCATACTCCTTTTCCCAATGGCGTCGTTTCCAGCCAAACCGTATCTCCCTTGCGATTATCTTATTTTAATCAATTTCTCTGCTTTTTCAAGGAGAAAGTCCGGCGGGGGCGTTCTTCCATTGACACACGCCCCTCGCCATAACAAGTTATGGTCGAGACCGCCTCACTCCAGGCATAAACGACCCGCGAAGACATCGTCCACGCCACCCAAGCAATCAGCGGGAGGAACAGGGATGGAAACCAGGATCAACAACACGACCCTGTCCATTGTGCAGGGTGACATCACAAGGGAGGACACGGAGGCCATAGTCAACGCCGCCAACACGACCCTGCTCGGCGGTGGCGGCGTCGACGGCGCCATACACCGGGCCGGAGGCCCGAAGATCCTCGAGGAGTGCAGGGCGCTTGGGGGATGCCCAACCGGCGAGGCCAGGATCACCACCGGCGGCGACCTCAAGGCGGGCTACGTGATCCATACCGTCGGCCCCGTCTACCGGGGAGGAAACAGCGGCGAGTCCCTGCTGCTCGCCAACTGTTACCGGCACAGCCTCGAGATAGCCTCCGGCAAGGGGATCCGCTCGATCTCCTTCCCGGCGATCAGTACCGGAGCGTACGGCTACCCGGTCAGTGAGGCCGCCAGGATCGCCCTGGAGACAACGATCCGCTACGCGAAGGGGCACCCGGAGATAGACCTCGTCAGATTCGTGCTCTTCACGCAGAGCGACCTGAAGGCATGGGAGAAGGCCCTGGACGGGGTCATGCGAGGGGCAAGGGGATCGTTGAAGATATGACACCTGTGTGGATCGGGCATCCTTTAAGCGGCGGGTGACCCCGCGGTTTGCCATCGGTATGGTCTGGACAGCAGGGGGGTCTCCAGGTGAGGGCCCATGCACGCGCCAATGCTCGCCCCCCCCTTACAACCACCTCCTTGACAACAGGCCGAACTTTGTGATATTATCATGTCCTGTATGAAGAGGAGGTCCGATTCTCCCCCTATTTTTTTATCCTTCCCTGCTCGTAAGGCGCATGATCGCAGCCCCTGGAGGGAGACCGAGATGGTAACAACGAAGTGAAACTTTCCCGCGTGCTTCGGGTCATAGGCCTGATCTCGTGTTCCATGCTCGTCTACGAGATCCTTCTGACGCGTATCAGCGCCCTCCGGCTCTTCTTTCATTTCGGATTCCTGGTCATCAGCAACTGCCTGCTGGGTATTGGCGCGAGCGGGACCTTTATCTTCCTCTTCAGGGACACATTCGCGCGAGACAGCGAACGTTGGATCTGGCGTTCTGCCGTTCTCTACCTCTTGGCCCTGATTGGGACCTATGCCTTCCTGCTGACCTATCCGATCTCGGCCGAATTGAAACTCCTTAGGATCGGCGATCTTGTCCAGTTCACGATATTCAACCTGGTGGCGGCCCTCCCCTTCTTCTTCGCAGGCGGGGTCATCGGGCTGATCCTGACCTTTCACGCCGATGAGGTCAACAAGGTCTATTTCGCCGATCTACTCGGCGCCGGGCTGGGTTGCTTCTTCTCTCCATTTCTCCTTGCACGATTCGGGGCAGGAGGGACGTTCGTCTTCCTTAGCCTGCTGGCGGTCACGGGAGTAGTCCACGCGGCCCCGGCGAGGCACCGGAAGGTAACCACCGGCGCGGGAGTCCTCCTCCTCGCCATCGGGCTGTGGATCCTTCCGACCCTCGACCAGCGGTTCCCGGTGCCTGGCAAGGGAATTCTCGACCTGACCCAGTACCGGCGCGCCGAGATCTCCCAGCACATAGAGTATTCCTGCTGGAGCGCGACCAGCCGGATAGATGTCGTGAAGATGCCTCCGAGCAGCCGGATGATCTTCGCCCGTGGTAGAAACGCGCTTGACATCCCCCTGCCGGACGAGAAACTGATCCTGCAGGATGGTTCTGCAGGTACGTTCATCCTGGACTTCAGCGACCACCCGCAGGCCCTCGATGCGATAAGGTACTCCCTCTACTCGGCCGCCATGCAGATCAAGGATCGGCCTCGAGTTTACATAATCGGGGCGGGTGGAGGAAACGATCTCTGGGCCGCGCTGATCCACAACGCCTCGTCCATCAAGGGGATAGAACTGAACCAGCCGATCATCGACATCCATTACGATCTCCTCCCGAATTTCTCTCGCGACCTGATCGACGACCCCCGGGTCGAATTCATCGGCGCAGAGGGGCGGAACGCCCTGATGCGCGATAAGGGCACGTACGACATCATCCAGATGTCGGGGATCGACACCTGGACATCCCTCACCTCGGGTGCCTACGTACTGGCTGAGAACTACCTCTATACCAGGGAGGCGATCCGGACCATGTACGACCGCCTGGCACCAGGCGGGATCCTCGAGATCACGCGCTTCGCCGCCGATATGGAGGCCCTTCGGCTCCTATCCAACGTAAATGCGGCCTTCGAAGCGATGGGAGTCGGGGACTTCGAGAGATCGGTCATCTGCCTTCGCACGGTCGACAATCTCGTAGCCATCCTGGTGAAGAAGGGGAAGTACTCGGAGAGAGAACTGAATGAGATGTCCAACTTCACCAACCGGGCGGGGATAGAGGTCGTGTACCTGCCGGGGTTACGGAACAGGAACCTCTGGAGCCGCTTCATTCGCTCCCGGGACAAGGCATCCTTCATCCGGGACTTCCCTCGTAACATATCGCCGACCACCGACGACGAGCCTTACTTCTTCAACTTCACCAAGTGGAGCCATCCCATCCGGGCCGGGAGGTTCGTGGAGGAGCCCACGCATGTCTCCCAGGGAAATCCGCTCTTCATCATCGGGCAACTGGTCGTGAGCACCGTGATCGCCCTCCTCTTCATCCTGGCTCCCCTGGCCCTCTTCCGGCGGAGAGGACTCGACCACGCCTACCTGGAGAGGTTCCTGGTCTATTTCTCGGGCCTGGGCGCGGGGTTCATTTCGATTGAGATTGCGCTGATGCAGAAATTAACCCTCTTCCTCGGACATCCCCTTTACTCGATCACGGTTACCCTGTTTGCCATCCTGGTCTTCACCGGCTTCGGCAGCCTCTTCTCCGGTCGATGGTTCCACTCGCCGGGGCGCAGGGCATGGTTCGTTCCCGCGGCCCTGGCCGCGCTGCTGACGCTCGTAATCCTCTTCTCTCCCGCCATTGTTACGCACTTCGTGGGGTTGCCCCTTCCATGGCGGATCACCATCGCGGTGGCGTTGCTGGCCCCGATCGCCCTCGTCCTCGGCATCCCTTTTGCATACGGGATACATCTCCTCAACCGGTTCAATCCCACCATAGTGCCCTGGGCCTGGGCGGTCAACGGGTTCTTCACCGTCATCGGATCGATCCTGGTAGTGATAGTTTCGATGAACCTCGGCTTCAGCATCGTTCTCGTAGCCGCCGTCCTGATATACGCAGCGGCGTTCGCCTCCCTGCGCGGCCTTCCGGCCTGAGACAGCGCTTAACAGAAATCGGGGACTCGATAGGCTACATGGGGACCGGCATCATGATCAGTGAAGGCAACAAGGTCAATGCTGATTTGCTCGTGGCTTGGGGATTGCATGGTAGCGGTACGGGGAATCGAACCCCGGTTTGATGGCTGAGAACCATCCGTCCTAGGCCACTAGACGATACCGCCACCTTTAAGTTATCGGGATTTGGCTGCCCCCCGAGGATTCGAACCTCGACATACGGATCCAGAGTCCGCTGTCCTGCCATTAGACGAGGGGGCATAATCCGATGGTTTCACCATACCCTGTCAAGACAGCATCGAAGATAATTTCCCCCCTCCATGCTGTCAAGATTATCAAGATGAGAAGTTTTCCCTACTTTTCGATCGAACGAATGTAGGCAACCGCCCGATCGATTCGCCTCTTTGTCTCATCCCTTCCGAAGAGTTCGATGATCTCGAACAATCCCGGTCCGACCGCCTTCCCCGTGATCGCGACTCGCACGGGGTGAATCAACTTGGCGGCTGATACCTCCAATTCCAGAGCGAGGCCCCTGATGGCCGCCTCGATCCCTTCCGAGGTGAAATCGCCCAAGGTTGAAAGCGCTTCACGAGTCCGGACGAGATAATCGACAGTAGAGCCTGACTTCCACCTCCTTTCTACTGCCTCCGGGTCGAAGTCGAAGTCCTCGGTGAAGAACGCCCGGCCGTAAGTGATGAAATCGCTCAACCTGTGCGCCCTCTCGCTCAACATGGCGAGGGCCCTCATGTACCACGACCTCCTGTCACCTTCAAAGGCAGGATCGTAGAGTCCATCGGCCTTCAGGAGAGGCGTAACCAATTCGGCCAACCGAGCCGGAGAACTCCTGGAGATGTACTCCCCGTTCATCCACTCGAGTTTTGATGGATCGAAGATGGCGCTCTTCTTGATCACGCGTTCCAGCGAAAAGGCCTCGATCAATTCATTGCGATTCATCAACTCTCGATCGTCACCCGGAGACCAGCCAAGGAGGGCGAGGAAATTGAACAGGGCCTCGGGGAGGATTCCCTCCTCCCTGTATGCCCCGACCGACATCGCTCCGTGACGTTTGCTCAACCTCCTCTTATCGCTGCCCAGGATGAGAGGGAGGTGTGCGAACTCCGGAAGGGGTCGTCCGAGTGCCTTGTATATCTGTATGTGCTTCAGGGTGTTCAAGCGGTGATCCTCTCCCCGAATTACATGAGTGACCCCCATATCGACGTCATCGACCACCACGGCGAGGTGGTAGGTGGGGCTTCGGTCCTGCCTCAACAGGATAAAATCGCCGATTGTCCCGTTGTCGGCCGCCACTTCACCATATATCCTGTCATGGAATACTGTCCGGCCCAGCCCTACCTTCAGCCGGATCACGTGGGGCTCACCCGCCACGAGTCGCCTCTCGACTTCTTCACGAGGCATCTCCCTGCAATCCTTTGAATAGACGTAGGTAAGCCCCCTATTGAGCGCCTCCCTCCTCTCTGCCTCTATCTTCTCCCTCGAACAGAAGCACCTGTATGCAAGATCGGCGGCGAGGAGGCCTTCTGCTATTTCCCTGTGTCTTCCTACCCGCTCAGACTGAAAATATGGTCCTTCATCCCACTTCAATCCCAGCCACCCGAGTGCGTTGGTGATGGCCTCTACCATCTCGCGCGACGACTTCTCTGCATCCGTATCTTCGATCCGGAGGATGAAGGTGCCGCCACTTTTCCGGGCAAAGAGCCAGTTGAAGAGCGCGGTCCTGGCCCCACCCACGTGGAGAAACCCGGACGGAGACGGTGCGAAACGTACCCTTGTTTCACTTCCCATCCGACTCATCGACTTCCTTTCCTTCTTGGTTTATCAGGGCCTCAAACCGAATTCCCTTGACAAACCCCGCTATGACATTGTACAGGAGCGTGATCAGTGTCCATACAACGGCGCCGATGATCCCCACACCTAAGCCGGATAACAGGAGCAGTACCAAGAGGGACGAGGTGGTTGGCTTGCCTGCAGCGACTATGAAGGAGGGGATCAGCCCGTTCATTTGAAACAGGTCCACCAACTCCCAGAGGGCAAAGATCAGGAGCCCGAGGAACAGCCCGATTAGCCAGTGGAAGAGGAAGGCGAACCTCAGGACCGACCGGATCTTGATCCGTTTTATCTCTACGAGCATCCAGGTCATGTCATGTCCGACGTATTATTAATCGATATACCGGTCCACGGCCCTTGACGCTGACCCTCATGTACCGGGGCGCAGGCATGGGCCACGGACGCTTCAAAGGGAAATAACAATACCGGGCGCAATCTATACCACGCGCACAAGCAGGTCAAGTCACTCACCTCGCGGACTTCCCCCAGATTCCCCTTCCATCCTCCTTCGCCTCCTCTTCAAGTTTCTCGAACCTCGACCGGTAGCGAAGGTTGGGGGGATAGGCAGCCGCACGCGCAAGGCCGGATCTTACCAGTTCCTCGTTCACCATCACTTCACCGACATAGACATAGGCCAGGAGCCTCCCGAAGCGGTCCCTCTCCTCTTTGTCGAACTCGAGCCTTACCCGCTTTCCCCCCACGAGCCTTTGATTGAATGCCTTGGCCTCATCCGCGTATGGTTCCGCAGGACGCTTCCCCCTCGCCAGTTCCGGCGTATCCATCCCGATATACCTAACCCTCTCGTTATTCTCGATCACGATGGTATCGCCATCTATGACCCTCACCACTTGAAATTCGGCCTTCGGCCTGCAGTACGATGATAACCCAAGGAGGACGATGAGGAATAAGGCCGCCCTGTGAATGGACCCACGTCTTCCGGTAGTCAATGCCCCCCCTTTCTGAAAAAATGTCCAGTTGGATTGGGCCGTGAAAATTAGTTGTGTCCCTTGGAATATGACGGGAAGATACTAATATAACTTGAAGGTTGGCATGAAGGAAGTCAATTGCCGATGGCGCAGGTACCCTTGCCTATTCCCCGATCAAGGCCCTCGCCTGTTCAAGGAGTTCATCGATCTCGAAGGGCTTTACGAGATAGGCGTCCGCCCCTACAGCCTCGCCCATTTCCTTGTCCATCGAACTCGAGCGCGCGGTGAGCATCAGGATGGGAATCTCCTTAAAGTGGTCATCGAACTTCAACATCCTGCAGACCTTGAAACCGTCCATCTTAGGGAGCATGAGGTCCAGGACGATCAGGTCGGGCCCTTCGCTCCTGGCCTTGTTCAATCCCTCAAAACCATCTTCAGCGGTGATCACGGAATAACCCTCGCTCTCGAAAATGTCCTTGAGCATGCCCCTTATCGTAGAACTGTCTTCCGTGATCAATACCTTCTTCGAGTTCACTCTTTACTCTCCTTTCCATAGACAGTGGCGAGGATCTCCCCGGCGATCTCATCGGCCGGCAACACCTTGTCCACTATCCCCTCTTCTATGGCCACCCTGTTCATGCCGAATATGGCAGAGGTCGACTCGTCCTGTGCTATCGTAAGGCCGCCGGCCTTCTTTATGGCCTTCAGACCTTCCACACCATCCCTTCCCATCCCGGTCATGATCACGCCTATTGCGTTGACTCCAAAGGCACACGCTACCGATTTCATCATCCTGTCGATCGATGGGATATGCATGGACCGGCCCTCGGTTTCCTCTACCAGGTGGATCCGAGCGTCCCCGTCAATCTCCATGTGACGGCAATCCGGGGCAATGAGGGCGGAGGATGGCCTCAATATCGCCCCGGGCCACGCGACCCGAACATCGATAGCGCTCACACTGTTGAGCCAGTCGGCCATACCCTCTATGAAACCAGGAGACATGTGCTGTACTATGAGCAGGCCCACCGGGAAACCGCAATTGAGCCCAGAAAAGAGAATACGCAGGGCCTGGGGACCGCCGGTTGATATGCCGATTGCAGCGACCCTGAAGGGACAATTCGGCCTGACGCGGACCTGTCGCGGGGATTCGGGCCGATGTCTTGCCCTCTTCATGGCCTTCACCCGCGAGGCGATCTTGACCTTTTCAATCAAGGCACATGCGACGTCGTTGATGTCTTTATCGAGTTTGAGGATGTCCATGACGCCCATATCCAGCGTCTTCCCTATCGATTCGTTGTCCATGCTGCTGACCACGATGATCGGCGTTGGTTCTTCCTGCATAATCCTCTCGATCGCCTCGAATCCATCCATCACGGGCATCCGGAGGTCCATGGTGATCACCTTCGGCCGGAGGGTGACGGCCTTCCTCACCCCCTCTTCACCGTTGCATGCCGTCCCGATGACTTCTATCTCGGGCTCCGAATCGAGCGCGGACCTGATAGATTCCCGCACAAGAGGGGAATCATCGACAATCAGGACACTGATCTTCTCTGCCATTGTTCTCCCTCTCCCACCGGTCCCCCGCCTTTAATAAGCCTTGCATTGAAACATGGCCGCCTGAGGGTCCCTTTTTCAATTCCCTTATCCGACGAGCCTATCTATCGTATTCAGGAGTTCTTCGGAAGTAAACTCGCTCTTCAGCATGTAGGCGTCCGCGCCCGCTTCGAGGCCCTTTCTCTTGTCCTCGTCGCTCTCCCTCGTCGTTACGATGATTACGGGGATATCGGCACGAGTTTCATCTTGCTTGAGCCTCTCCGTCAGTTCGAACCCATCCATCCTCGGCATGAGGACATCGGTCATCACGAGGTCGATATCCTCGTGCTCCAACTTCTGCAGCGCCTCCATGCCGTCCCGGGCGAGGACGACGGAGTGGCCCGCCGACTCCAGGATGTTCTTCTCGAGCATTGCAGTGCTTATAGAGTCCTCGGCGACCAAGATCCGCTTCCCCGATGAGGGAGGTGCCGGGGCCAGTTTGGGCCTGGCACCAGTTTCTTGAACCGGAGGTCCCTCCATCGACTCGATCATCGAGGGGACATCCAGGATGAGGCTCACCCGACCGTTCCAGAGGATCGTTCCGCCTGAGATGTTGTTCACTCTCTTTAATGGATAAGCGAGAGACTTCCTTATGATCTCCTGATGGCCTATGAGGGCGTCCACCATCAAACCCGCCTTGACTTTCCGGGCCTGGACGATGACGACGTGTAAAAAGCGTCTTTCAACGATCCCCCTCACAGGGATTTCAAAGAGGCGGTCGAGCATGAGTAGGGGAACGATCTCACCCCTGACGAATATCACTTCCCTTGTACCCACCGTACGGACCTCTTCGGCCTTTATCCGGAGGGTCTCTACCACGTTTTCCATCAGGATGGCGAACAGTTCCCGCCCTGAGGCAACGATGAGGCTGTCTGCAATGGCGAGGGTCAGCGGCAGCCTCATGATAAAAGACGATCCGCGTCCTACCTCAGATACTATCTCGATCTCACCCTTCAGGCTATCTATTTTATCTCTTACCACATCCAGGCCGACCCCCCTGCCGGATGTCTCAGTAACCTCGTTCATGGTGCTGAAATTAGGAGTATAGAGGAGTTGATATGTCTGATCATCGGAAAGGGCTGAGGCTTCATCCCCTGAGATCAATCCCCGTTCGACGGCCCTTACCTTGACCTTCCCGCAATCGATGCCCCTCCCGTCGTCGGATACCTCAATGACCACCTGTGAGCCTTCCTGCCTCGCACTCAGGACGATTTCCCCGTCCTTGCTCTTGTTGACCTTCAGACGTTCCTTGGGGGGCTCAATCCCATGATCGACTGCATTTCTCAACAGGTGCAGGAGGGGGTCCCGCATCTCATCGATAATTCGTTTATCCAGCCGGGTCTCCTCACCGGTGATCTTAAACTCGACCTCCTTCCCCTTCTTCAAGGCCAGGTCCCTCATCGCCCGCGGAAAGGTCTTGAAGAGATAGGCCACAGGTACTGTTCGCGCATTCATGGTCTCCGACTGAAGTGTTGAAGTGAGGCCATCTATTTGATCATTGACCCCGCTCAATTCTACCAATAATGCCCTGGTTTCTGCAGAGAAATCTCCCTTCCCCTCACTCTTCTTCTGCAGGTCACCTACCAGTTTCTTTAACCTCAACCGGGCAATTCCCAACTCACCGGACAGGTTGACCAGTTTGTCCAGTTTGGCGGTCTCCACCAGGATACTCCTCTCTCTCAACCCGGGGGACCTCGCCGGCCTGGTATCACTCTTCTTAGTGATCCTCTTTCCAACTCTCCTCCCCTTTCTGCACCTCGGACGACCAGGGGTGGTCCTTGTGGTCTTATCCCTCCCTCCAATCTCCAGCCCCTTTCCTGCAAAGACCTCCTCGACCTCCCTGCAGAGTGCCTCAACGGCCGGCATTTCGATCTTCCTTCCCCTCTCCCCCACCTCTTCCTCAAGGAGGGGTTCCATCGTGTCCAGGCAGCGAAAGAACAGTTCAAAGTGGCCCTTGTCCATCTTTAGGTCGCCGCTCAGGGCCCTCTCCATCCCATCCTCCAACCTGTGGGCGACCTCTGCAAGACGCGCGTATCCCATCATCGTGGCGCACCCCTTGATCGTGTGGGCCTCTCTCATCATTGATTCCAGGAGTTCTACCTTCCCCGGCATCTTCTCCAGTTTTAGGAGGCCCTCGGACAGCCTCTGCAGGTGCTCCAGGGTCTCTGCCTTGAATTGATCGATGAACTTCGACTTGTCGAATGCCATTTACCTCTTCGCCCCACTATCGTTATCATTACATCATTACATGAAACCCAAGCGAGAAGAACACGTTCGATGTCCCCCAGGACCCGGACAAGGAATCTCCTCGAATACGGTCCACGATGGAGGATAGATCCCGAGGCTCAGGGTTTATTCATGAGGCTTATATACCTGACCAGTCTTCAAGACCTGGAAACCAACCACACCTTCCTCTTCCTTGACGCGCTTGAAAAAATCGCAGGCCATGCAGGAGATCTGTTTCTCGGCAA